>PBKJ01000001.1 GCA_002722135.1 Methanobacteriota archaeon
CGCGCCTGCTGCACCCCGTAGGGTCTGGATTCGTGTCTCAGAATCCATCTCCGGGCGATTGCTCCCACAACCCGTACGCGTCAATGGCTAGGGGGTCCTTTACACCCCCTACAACCTGATACGCCGCAGACCCATCCTGTGCCGTGACCTTTGATCCACCCACCGTTCCAGGCGTGGTGGACTATCCGGTATTATTCTCAGTTTCCCGAGGTTATCCCGGAGCACAGGGCAGGTTATCCACGTGTTACTGAGCAGTATGCNNAGNNNCTAATNNCTNTCNACTCGCATGGCTTAATCGAACTCCAATAGCGGTCGCCTCTGGCAGGATCAACCAGATTTCTCTCGTTTTCGATCCTTGGGACGATCACAACGTCGCTAAAATTTGTCTTTGGACTTGACGTGGTTTGAACACTTGCTCCTTGCACGATATACATCGTACATGGATCACCTACCTGGCCTCGAGCGAGCTCCCGTGGGAGGGTTCTCGAAACCGCGTATGCTTCGGCGTCTCATTGTGCGGTGATGGCGGCTNTCATCACCCCGAGGGGCTCTGCCGCCAACGCCGTTCCGCACAACGCGAGCAACCCACCGACAGACCTCCCCTATATCAAGATGGTGGGGGGAAATCCTGGTCAGAATCGAGGCACTGCTCCGCTGAGCATCCGGCTTTGAGGCGGCACACCAAGNCCCACTCGAGCACGAAAGGCCTCGGCCGTCGCGACGATCGGCAGGTAAAACCGCATCAGCACACGTGCAAACGTTGCACTGCGAGGTCACGAGACGCCGATGAACTCACGGAGCATCGGATGCATCTCCATGGCTTGTTCCTTCTGAATCTGCTCAAAGGTCCTGAGGATGATGCCCACGGCCAGCAGCAAACCTGTGCCTGTGGCGTTCCCGACCGTACCCAAGAGGTCGGCGCCGGCGGCCAGGAGACCGACAAAGGCGCCAGANAAGTAGGTCACGGGAGGAATGTAGTTCTCNAGGATCTTCTCGAGCACCTTGGGGTTCTTGCGGAACCCTGGAATCTGCATGCCGGTGCGCTCAATTTGCTTGGCCACGTCCTTGACACCCATGTTCGTGGTGTCGATCCAGAACTTNGCGAAGACCATCGAACCCACCGTCATGAGGGCCACGTAGGTGATCACGTGCAAAACAATCTGCCAGACGGTGTGCCCGAAGATGTCACCCTGCTGGTTGAGCAACGGAATCAACCAGTCGTTGACGCCGTTGACCATGCTGGAGTACCAGGCAAAGCCACCAGAGGGCGTGGTTTGACCCGCCTCGTAGGTGCCAATGTAGGCGGACAGCGAGAGGAAGCCCTCACGCCCCAAGAAGGGGGTCTTGGACAGCACAGGGTGGCTCCAGAAGAGGAGGGTGAACATGTTGATGTTCGCCAAAAGCGCGGCCATCAAAATCACGGGAATGTTCGAGGCGTAGACCAGACGGATGGGATACTTCCCACGGTGGCCACGCACCTTGCCGTGCGTCAGCGGCAGCTCAAGACGGCTGGATTCGGCGTAGGCGACCACAAGGAACACCACCACCGACGAGAACAGCGCTGCGACCGGATTCACGTGTGTGAGCAGGATGGTCTCGAAACCGTTCATCGACACCATCTGTTGATTGGTCGATTCTCGGAACATGTAGAAGATCATCGGCAGCGTCCCTGCAGGCGGGTTCTGAATGGAGTAAGGCACGCCTGTGGTCGTGGGCAGCCAGGAGAGGGAACCCACGAAGGTGGACTGGGCCACACCTGCGGCGATGAACAGCGAGATACCGGAACCAATGCCCCATTTGCTGACCAATTCGTCGAGCAGGAACACGAGGTAGGACCCAGCGAACAACTGTGCAACAATCACCGCATTGGCCCAACCCAGACCGTACGAGTCGATGAGGAACTCAGCCGGGTCGAGGAAACCGTAGGTTTGCGGGATCGACTCGATGGGGATCATGATGAGGACGAGCAGTTTCTGCACGCCCTGGTACATCGCCTTGTCTTCGCTGTTGGTCAGGTCAAGACGGATGATCTTCGCACCTGCGAACAGCTGCATGATGATGGAGCCGGTCACGATGGGACCAATGCCGAGGTGCATGATGGAACCGGAGGCACCGGCCATGATGGAGCGGAAACCGCTGAACAAGTCGAGCGCCTGCCCAGAAAGGCCGAACAGCAGCACGTTGGTCATCGCGAAGTAAATGCAGAGCACCAGGAAGGTGGTCGTGATCTTGTCGCGGAAGCGGACGTGGTGGTCGGGCTTCTCGATGGTGGGGTAGACGTCGACAAAGCGGTGCAGTGCGTAGAGACGGCTGCTCTTGTCGCCTTCGTAGAGGAAGCACGTGATGGTGGCTGCAGCGCCAAATCCTAGGATGTACACACCGACGAAGATGAACCCGACGGCGGGATCGTAACCGCCCCACGCCTCAGGACGTGAGTACCATGTCCCGATGCCGATCAGGGCCAACCAGCCAAGCATCTTGCCGTATCGACCAACAACGGGGACCGTCTTGAGCGATTCCGGCATCTCGACCATGAAGCAGGCGAGAAGGTAGAGGAGGTAGACCACGGCGAGGCCGATGCCGAACAAAGCGGCTTCTTGGGGCTGGCCGGTGCCGTTGAGTTCCTCCCACTGCCACCAGATGAGCATGGCGAAGTAGAGCACGGCCGCTGTGATGTAGCCGGCTGGAATGGGACGTTGCTTCATGGTCTCACCCTTGTGTCNTGTGCCAGGTCATGCGCTCTTGAACGTTCAGTGCGCATGGACCTCCAAATCAGGCTTCGTCGTCCCAGTCGTCGTCGTCCATCTCGACGCTGCCGCCGGCAGCCTCGATCTTCTCAACGGCCTTGGCCGAAGCGCTCTCAACGGTGACGCTGAGGGCGGTGGAAACGCGGCCGGAGCCGAGGAGCTTGTCGATGCCAAGCTCGGTCAGGTCGATGCTGTCGGCACCNGCGGCCATCTCTTCGAGTTGACCGACGTTGACCGTCACGCTGACGTTTCGCAGGGAAGGGTCGCGGTTGAAACCGTGCATGCCCCAGTGGTTGGGCATGTACTTGATGCGCGTCATGACGCGATGCTTGTTCATACCAGCGTTTCCGCGGCCGCCACGCTTTCCTGCACCACGGCCGGCCTTGTGGCCACGTCCGTTGGTGCGGCAGCGTCCTCGATGCTTCTGTGATCGTTGTCCCATCATCTCACCTCATTGTTCCACCATGCGCTCGATGAGCGCACCGATTGCATCGCCACGGGGGCCAAGGGCTCCGCCGTTGACGTGAGAACGCTTGATGCCGCCCCAGCCCTTCGACCCACGGGGTGGGTGAAGGCGGAAGACGCGCTTCATGTTGGGGACGTCCTTCACCGTGCCNTCGCCCGAGGCGATGGCNNTNGCCATGGCCCCGATGTCAGCGTGGACGCCGCCTTCNGCGACGGCCTCNTCGGTGAGGGGAGCACCGCCAACCATGCGACCGCGGTGGCGGAGCATGGACTCAACCGTGCCCTGGTCGGCTTCGCCCCACGTGATGTAGTCCTTGGCCTTCTGAAGCATGCCACGGTACTGATCGTTCTTGGGGATGATCACCGCGTGGTTCACGCGGGTGAGGTTGAGGTGGTGCATGGTCTCGCGGATGGACCGCTCGACCTTCACGTCGCTTCGAACTCGAACAACAATCCAACTCATCAAATCGCCCTCCCGTAGGTGATGTGGAGACGCTCGCGCTGCTCCTGGGTGACGCGGGTCGTGTTCAGCGCCTTGAGGGCGTTGAAGGTGGCCGCGGCGTAGTTNATGGTGGTGCGGGTTTGGCCGCTGGTGCGCGACAGCACGTCGCTGACACCGGCCAACTGCAGGACACGCTTGCCGGTTTCACCGATGACCAAGCCCTTGCCTGCGGCGGCGGGCATGAGGGTCACGCGGGTCGAGGCGGAGCGGCCCTTGACCTTGAACGGCACCGAGGTACCTGGTCCGGCCGAAGATTCCCACGAACCGTTGCCGCGCTGGACGCGGATGAGGTTGAGCTTCGCAGCGGTGATCGCCTTCTCGATGGCCTTGGGGACTTCCTTGGCCTTGGCCATGCCGAGACCGACGTAGCCGTCCTTGTTGCCGACGCAAGCCATGACGTTGAAGCGAACACGACGACCGGAGTCGGTCATGCGCTGAACCATGTTCACCTTGATCACGTCGTCCTCGAGACCGGGCAAGAGGGCGTCCACGACCTGGACTTCACGGATGGGCAGACCGCTGGCGAGCGCCTGCTCGTACGACACGATCTCACCGGCCATGACCTTCTGGCCAAGGCGGGTGCGGGGTTGCCACTCGCGGAGCGCGAGCAGGGGGTCAGGACCGCGGCGGCGGCGACGGCGAGGGCCGTCTTGAGGCGCTTCTTCCTGGGGGGCGAAGGCCTGCAGGAGGCCGGGAGCCATGTTCTGGATGGGGGTCTCTTCGCTCATGTTCAGTACGCCTCCTCAATGGTGGTGCGGCAGGCTTCCACCTTGTCCGCGATGGATTCGTCGATGTGTGCGCCGTTGACGCGGTCATCGTCGGGGAGCACGTCCTCGCCGTGCGGGACCTCAAGACCGGCATCGACCATGCCGCGCAGAGCGGCGTAGACACGGTTGCCAGGGGTGCTGGCAGCGAGCCCGATATCGAGCACGGCTTCGTCGTGACCGGCCGCAAGGGCCGCCTTGCCGAGGGCAAAGCCGACGAGGTAGGAGGCCGGGACGGACTTCTTGGAGAGGTCCGCAGGCCAACCGTAGCGCGAGGAAAGGTCGCTTCCGGTCACGGTCGCGACCACGACGTCACCGTCCTTGTGGTAGGAGGTGATCTGCGCGGTGGTGCGCGTGTTGGACACGCGAACGACCGCACGAGGCATTCCGCTCTTGAGCAGGCGGAGGCGGCGGCGGTAGTCGGTGGTGGCCGACAAACGGCGGCGGAAGATGGTACGACGACGTGTGTGCTGCATCAGGCCTCACTCTCCTTGAATTGGACGCCTTCGACGCCCATCTGGGTGCGCATGTGCGCAATGGATCGGTAGGAACCGCCCTTGGCCTTCAGGTAGTAGTGGCGGTAGCCGGCGGCGTCGAGGGTTCCCTCGGTGCGGAGCTCCTTCAGGACGCGGCGCTGTGCGCGGATGGTTCGCATCCAGCGGTTCTTGCGTGGGTTGCGCGCNTTCGCGGTACCCTGTCGCTTCCCCTGACCCTTGCGGCGACCCTTGCGCTTCTGCTCGAGACGGACACGAGCGCGAGCACGGGACGTGCCCTTGANCGGCTTGGCCTTGATGATGCCCTGGTCGATGAATTCGCGGATGTCCTCGGTTTGGACCGCGCTGGCGACCATGTCGATGTAATCGGAGTTNATCCACACGCGGTGGACGCCACATCCGAGGATCTTGGCTGCGAGGCGCTTCTGGTTGGTCAACTGCATCAGGCATCCCTCCGGCGGTTGAGCACGCGAATGCCGAGTTCATCGGCACGGGCGTGAATCGTGGCGCGCTTTCGGCCGCCGACGGCGGAACCGATGCGGGCGGCTTCGACGGCGGGGTCGATGCCGTCGAGGTCGCCCACGTTGTGGACCATGACCTCAGAGAACCCGCTGGGGTGGAGGCCGCGTGCGGCCGCGACCTTACCGTGGCCGATGCGAACGAGCGAACCGCGGTACTTGAAATTGCGACGCTGCTTGTTGTCCATACCCTTGGGCTTGCGCCATCCGGAGCGGGACAGGCGGGCGTAACGGAACCATTCGGTTCGACGGAAGGTGGGGGTCTTGGCCTTCTGAGCGGCCCGCAAGGCAAGCGCCTCACGGGTGGCGTCGTCGAGCACGGGCTTCTGACGAGCGGTGTGGAGCTCGCCCTCACCCTCGTCGTCCCAATCCTCGTCGTCCCAAGCATCGTCCTTGGCCTCGGGAGCCTCGGAGGCCTCCGTGGTTTCCTCGGTTTGAGCGGGAGCGTCATCGGCGCCTTCGAGGCGAGCGATGAGGTCCTTCTTGTTCCCAGAAACGGGAAGGTCGCGCTCCTTGAGCAGCTCCTTGAGCTGCGCGACGGTCATGCTGCTGAAATCGTCGGACATCTTGATCACTCCTTGGCGACACGGTAAATACCGTCTTGGAAGACGCGGCGGTCACGGTTCTTCACCGTCGTGCTGCGTTCGATGTTGGCGGCGGTCTGACCCACCGCTTCCTTGTCGATGCCGCTCACGATCACGTCGGTCTTGTTCTCAACGCGCACGTCGACGCCGCTGAGGATCACCGCACGGCGAGGCACACGCTCACCGAAGTAGTTGTTCACGACGAACTCAGACCCTTCGACCTTCATGGTCATCGGGAAGTGAGAGTAGAAGCAGCGCAGGGTGTAGGAGAAGCCCTCAGTCACGCCCTTCACCATGTTGTTGATGTGGGCGTTCCAGGTACCGGCAAGGGCCTTGTCCTTGCGACGGGGCAGGTCGGTGCGCACCAGAAGACCGGCGCCGTCCTGCAGGAGGCTGACGCGGCTGCTCTGGTATTCACGGGAAAGTTCGCCCTTCGGACCCTTGATGGTCAACACCGCATCTTCGATGGTGGCGGTGACGCCCTCAGGCAGGTCGATGGCGTGTTCAATTCGGTCAATCTTCACCATGGTCTCACCTCAATACACGAAGGCCAGGAGTTTCCCACCGATGCGGGCGTCCTTGGCGTCATAGTGGTTCATCACACCGGAGCTGGTCGAGAGGATCAGGAGCCCGAAGTCCTGCGCGGGCAGGTAGCGGGACTCCCACTGCTCGTACTCTTGGCGGCGAACGCTGTGGCGTGGCTTCACGGTACCACAACGGTTGATGGCACCACGCAGTTGCACCGCGTAGTGGCCGCCACGGCCGTCCTCTTCGCGCTCATACTCACCGACATAGCCGGCCTTTTGCATGATGGAAAGGACGTTGCCAAGCAGCTTGGAAGCCGGGGAAAGGTCAACGGTCATCTTACCGGCCTGTTCAGCGTTGTGAATCTTGACCAGTGCGTCGTTCAGCGGATCGAATTGCATCTCTCATCCCCCTCCTCAGTTCAACTTCCTGAAGCCGATTTCCGGCCCCACGTCTCGGAAACACTGGCGGCAAAGGCGCAGCCCGTGTCGGCGAATCAATCCACGGCGGCGGCCGCAGCGGCGGCAACCGTTGGTTCGACCAATGCGTTCTCCATGATCTCGTGCCATGCTTCTCACTCCTCCATGATGGTCAATCCGAACGTCTCCTTGAACCAGGCGCGGGCCTCGTCCGTGGTGACGCGGTGGTCTTGCCCGACCTTCGCCTTGTGGCGGCGGCGTCGCGAGACGCGGTGGCCGGGGCGCTCAAGCACCACGGTGATGTCCATGCCGAAGATGCCGATCTCCGGGTCGTACTTCTGTTCGGGGAAATCCGTGTAGTCACGGATGCCGAAGGAAAGGTTGCCAGAGCGGTCAAAGTTCCACGCTGGGATGGTGTTCTCACGGACCCAGAAGGCGTCCTTGAGGAAAGCCATGATGCGGTCCTGATCGCGCATGGTCACCTTGCACCCAATGGGCGCGCCTTGGCGGACCTTGAGGTCGCGGTTCTGGATGCGGCCAAGCGTGCGCTGCGGGCGGACGCCCGTCACGAGTTCCAGCACCTTTTCGGCGTTGATCAGGCGGTTTCCACCTTCACCGACACCGATGTTGACGGCGACCTTGGTGATGCGTGGCTGCATCATGGGGTTGGCGGACTCGCTCACGCAGCCACCTCCGTGGTCGGCAGGTCGGCGGACCCGACGGCAAACACGTTGCCGACGGTGGTGCCGAAGTCATCGAACTGAACNTCGTTGGGCATGCTGGAGCGCTTGACGATGTACTCCTTCACGTTGGCAAAGCTGCCGACGTGCACGCCACCGATGAGGAAGCAGCGGGTGCCTTCTGCGAAGACGATGTGCTCGAGCACCTCTTGGTCGGGGAGGGAGATGCGCACGGCGTCGTGCGTGGCGTACTGCGCGGCGTCGTCAACGAGGATGTTGCGACCGTCGTGCAGGTTGACCTGGGTCTTGCCGCCCTTGACGGTGGTCTTGCCTTCGACACGGCAGACCTTCCACGCGGCGTCGGACGCGGGGATGGGGCGGTATCGGAGGCGGCCCTTGTGGTCGAGGACGCAGCGGTAGTTGTCCTCACCGAGGGTGAGGACGTCCATGAGCCCCACGCTACGGCGGGTCTCACGGCACACGCGACCATCGACCTTGACGAGGCCTTGGTTGAGGATGGCACGAACCTCACGGTTCGTGTTCGCAAGCCCAAGGACGTCACGGATGATCATGTTGAGGGGCATGCCGCGCTCAAGGGAGTGGGCTCCAGGCTTGGGCTTGGACACCCAGATGCTGGTCTTCCTAGGAAGGGGCCAGCTGCGGGGCATGACGAGGCGCTTCAGGTGGTTTGGACTGGCCATGATGTTCAACTCCTGTTCTCCGTGAGTTTCTGCATGCGCAGCTTGTCGGANTCGTCCAGTCGGACGATCACAACGTTGGAGGCGTGCACGGGAACCGCTTCTTCGCGGTTGTCAGATTTGGCGACCGTGACGCCTTCGATGGTGAGACGACCCGTGTTGGAGTCGACGGTCAGGACGACGCCTTCGGTCGCGCCGTCGTGGCGCTTGCCACCGTGGCGCTTGCCGCCGTGGGCCATGTCGCCACGGATCACGCGGACGGTGTCGCCGACGCGAACGGTCGTGGAACGGAGGTGCGCGAGGCGCTCGTCGGGGTTCGCCAACATGAGGCGGGCCGCGACGTTGCGTCGCTTGATGTGCTGGGGCGCGTTGGCCTGGGCCTTGCGCTGCTTGCCGGGCTTGCTGCTCTTCACCATGGTCTCACCTCACACAATCTGCTTCGCCGTGGCGGCGATCCTGGGCCAGCGCTCTGCGGCTTCGCGAGCGACGGGGCCCTTGATGTCGGAACCTTGGACGTCGCCACGCTCGTTGACGATGACGCAGGCGTTGTCCTCAAACTGCACCCAGCTGCCGTCGGCACGACGGAAGGGGCGGCGCTGCCGCACGATGACGGCGTTGAACATTTGACGACGGGTCTGCGGGGTTCCCTTCTTGACGGAAACCTTCGCGAGGTGGCCAACACCCGCAGAGGGGTATCGACGCATCGTGCCGCCAAGCTTCAGGACGTTGATGATCTGGACGATCTTNGCCCCGGTGTTGTCGGCGACGTGGAGACGTGCCGCGGTGGGCAGACCACGGGTCTGACGGCCGGCGATGCCCTTCATCAGGCCTCACCTCCGGAGGTCACTTCGACCACACAGAATGCGACCGACTTGGAAAGCGGACGGCATTCCATGACCTTGACCGTGTCACCGACTTCGACCTTGCCGATGCAGGAGGGAAGGTGAGCGCTCATCTTGCTCGTGCGCTTCTCAAAACGTTCGTACTTCTGCATGTAGCGGACGTTGTCACGCTGCAGGGTGATGGTGCTCTGCATGCCCACGCTGGCGATGGTGCCCTCAAGCACCTGGCCGCGCAAGCGGAGGCTGCCGTAGAAGGGACAGTTTTCGTCCCCNTCCCACTCAGCAGTGGGGGCCTTCACGTCGATTCCAATGTCTCGCATGTTCACACCTTCGGGTAGTTGCGGTTGGTCCTGTCTTCGGGTCGCTGCCGCATCAGCGATCCGTCGATGACGGTCGAGAAACCGTCGATGGAGAAGGAAATCCCGGCCTTGCCGAGGGTAAGGGCACGGTCGCCCTCGAGGAGATGGATGGTGTTGCGGGTCTCGTCGATCACGTGACCCTGACGACCGATGAGGCTGGCATCGGCCGCGTCGACGACGGTCAAACCGGCGCCAATCCAGGGAAGGTTACGCACGTCCATCATCATCGCACCTCCACATTGTATCCGTTGTTTCGAAGCACCTGAGCCGCCTTCTTCTTGTGGTCCCCTTGGAGTTCAATCGTACGTCCCTTTACCGTTCCACCAGCGGCGCACTTGTTCTTGAGCAACTTTGCGAGTTTGTTGATGTCGATGGCACCGTCGTCGAGCCCCTCCACCTTTGTCACAATCTTGCCGTACCTCCGCTTGTCTGTGCTCAGAATTGCGCGTTGTTGTTCCTTGGCGATTTCTTGGCAGATGCAGAGCTCGTTTGGGAGCCCACAGGTGCTGCAGATCACGGCCATATGGTGTCGTCTCCTTGAATTCAGTCTGCTCGCTGAGCGAGGTGGGTCTTGATGCGCGCAATGCTGCGGCTCGTGGCCTTGTAGGCGCCCATGTTGGCGGGGGTCCCACCGAGCGCCTTCTCAGCGTTGAGTTGAAGCATTTCTTCTTGGAGTTCCACGAGGCGNGCCTGCAGCGCGTCGAGGCTCATCGAAGCGATGTCGCGGTTGCTGACGTAGGTCACTCCGCCACCTCCGTGGTCGGCTCTTCCGCCGCTGCCGCTGCACGGTTGGCCAGTTCCTCATCGCTGAAGATGCTGATTTCGTGGGGCAGGCGGGTGCCAGGTCGCATGATTTCGACGGTCACACCGATGGTNCCGAGTTTCTTGACGCAGACCGAGTAGCCCTTGTCCATGTAGCGCTCTGCGGTCTCACCGCAGTACTTGACGTGGCCGAGGATGAACTTCTGAGTGCGGTTGCGCGACCCAGTCAGCTTTCCTGCGAGGGTGATGATCACACCACGCGCGCCTGCGTCCATGATGTTCTGAGCGGCGGAGTGGCCCGCACGGCGGTAGTACCAGCCGCGCTCCATGGCCGAAGCGATCTTCTCGGCCATGACCTGAGCGTTCAGGGCGGGGGTCTCGACCTCGACGACGTCGAGCTTGGGCGACGGGAGCGTGAACTCGTCGTTCAAGCGGCGCTGAAGTTCGTTGATGATCTTGCCACGGCGCCCGATGACCATGCCCACGCGCTCGGCGGTGACGGTCACCTTGGTGCCGGCAGGGGTGCGGACGATGTCGAGGCCGCCAAAGCCGGCCTTCTTGGTGTTCTTCATCAGGAATTCCTTGACCAAGAGACGGTCGACGTTCCGGTTTACGATGCGGCGGATGCTGTTTTCCTTGCTCATCATCTTCACCTCAGAACTCGTCGTCCTCCACGTCGTAGGAATCTGGCGCCTCAAGGAAGACCTCGAGGTTCACCTGGTAGTGGTTCTTGGGCGTGGCTCGGCCGCGCGCACGGGGCATGAAGCCACGCTTGATGGTGCCGCGGTGCGCGGCAATGTGGGTGATGATCATGTCCTCAGCATCGATGTCTTCGTGCTGGTGGCGGGCGTTGTCCATCGCGCTGTTGAGCAGCTTGATGACCACGCGGGACGCCTTGACGGGGTAGCGACCGGGACCCATGCCACCCTTGCGGTGACCGACCATCGAGGGGCCGGAGCGCTTGCGCTTCTTGTTGCCTGAACCGAGGCGGTACGGGATCGCTTCGGCCTTGGCACGAATGTCGGGACGGTCCGAATCGATGAGGAGGACCTTCTCGAGCTTGCGGACGGCGGCGCCCGCGGTCATGCCGCGAACGGTGCGGCAAATTTCGAAGCACGCCTTGACGTGCACGTCCACGTTCGTGGCACGTGCAACGGAGAGGCGGTTGCCTTGCAGAGGCTGGGTGAAGCCCTTCTGAGGGAGCTGGCGACGCTTGTCGCGTCGGTTCATGGTTCGTGCGTTCTTGCCCATTCATCTCACCTCACTTCAGCGGCACGTGCTTCGACGACCGGGTTGCACCCACACCAGGGCCGCTGTGCGCGACGCTTCGGCGGGTCAGGGCGAATTCACCGAGGTAGTGCCCGATCATTTCGGGGCGGACCTCGATCTCGACGAAGGCTTGGCCGTTGTGCACGGCGATGCGCTTGCCGACGAACTCGGGGAGGATGACCATGTCACGGCGGTGCGTGCGCACGGTGCGGCCGGTGGTCCGGCGGATGCGGTCGAGGAGACGCTCGTTCTCCTCGGAAAGGCCGCGCGCGATGGTGCGACGGGCNCGGGCAGGGAGCAGCTCGATGACCGACATGCTGTCGGATTCCTCAGAGGGCCAGAGCGGCATTTCCTTCAGGTCGGCCACGGAGTAGCCACGGTACGTGAACTCCTTCTTGGCGCGAGACGTGGTCGTTGCGAGGCGCTTGCGTGCCTTGCGGCGCGACGCCTTGGGGGTCATGAATGACTTCTTCTTCTTCGCCATACTCACTCACCTTGCTTCGACTTGCCGCGACCTCGACCCGTGCGGCGTGGGGCGATCAGACCGACCTTGGCACCAGGAGAGGTGCCACGGGCGACGGAGTTGGGGCCGTGAACGGCTTGGTGGTTTCCACCACCGTGCGGGTGGTCCACGGGGTTCATTGCGACACCGCTGACGTGAGGGTACAGCTTACCGCGTGCCTTGGCCTTGTAGTAGGCTGCACCGGCGGTGCGCAGAGGCATCTCGCTGCGGCCGTGGCCGGCGAGCACGCCAATGGTGGCGCGGCAGGTGCTGGGGAGCATCTTGAGGGAGCCNGAGGGCAGGCGAACGCGAATCTTGTCGCCCACCGCACCCTCGACGATGGCGGAGTTGCCGCCGGAGCGAGCAATCTTGCCACCGTCACCGGGACGGAGTTCCACGTTGTTGACCGCCGTACCTTCAGGGATGTTGGCCAAGGTGGTGATGTTGCCTGGCTTGAGGGACACGTTGCCGCCCACCGCGATGGTGGAGCCGATGGCAACACCCTCGGTGGCNACGACCATGGTCGTCTCACCGTCGGGGAGCTTGATCTTGGCCAGGGGCGCCGTGTGAACNGGGCTGTGGATGAGGTCGATGACCTCGCCAACCACATCGTTCTCACGAGGCATGGCGTTCTTCCCGGGGAACCGGTGGCTGGAGACCTTGTAGCGAGGGGAGGACCCCTTGCGCTGTGCACGAATTCGCTTACCCATGTTTCATCCCTCCAAATCAGAACGCACCCAGGCGCATTGCGGCGTCTTCCGCGTCGTATCCTTCGGCCAAGCGCACCGAGGCGTGCTTGCCGTGCTTGGTGATTCGTGTGTTGACCTTCGCGACCTCGACCTCAAAGATGGTCTCAACGGCGCGGGCGATCTGCGTCTTGGTGGCGCGCTTGTCGACGATGAACTCGAGGCGCTGCTCCATGGAGCGGGCTTCCATCGACTTCTCGGTCAGCCAGGGCATGATGATGACGTCGTATGCATCCATGATCTCACCTCAGTTCATGGCCTCCACGGCGCTCTTGGTGAACACCGTCAGGCGACCGGCCGCGCCACCGGGGGCGAGGTCTTCCGCGCAGAGGTCCTTGACCGCCACGACGTCAACGCCGGGCAGGTTGCGCACCGCGTGCGCCAGACCTTCCTTGCGGGACACGACCAGCAGCACGGACTTGGGCGTCTTGTGAACGCGCCCACGCATGGTCCCCTTCCCGGCACGAATCTTGCGGCCCTCACGGGCACGGCGGAGGTCCTCGCCGAGGCCGAGGGCCTCGAACATGGCCTTGGCCTTGCGCGTCGCGTGGCCGTGGTTGAAGGTCTCGATGTCGTAGGTGTTGGTGTCACCGTCGACGACCTCGGTGTAGGAACCGAGGACGATGGGCAGCGAAGCAACGTCGTCACCAATGCGGTGACCACGAGCGACCACGGTCGCGACGTCGGTGGTGGCCGCGAGCGCAGCGTCACGCGCCAAGCGGCGCTCCTTTTGGTTCAGCTTGCGGGACCAGTCACGCTCGACCTTGGGGCCGTGTGCACGGCGACCACCGAGCGTGTGAGGGTTCTGAGCACCGCGGCGGGATCCAGCACGGCGCATGATGCGGGACACACCACGGCCCTTGCCCCACCATTCGACGGAGTGCTTCATGCCGGCCATCGGGCGGCGCTTGCCCTGGTGGGCGCGGGACCCGTAGGGTTGGCGGCGGTTGGCGCGCGAGGACGCCACGGCGAGTTTGATGAGGTCCGTACGGACGGAGGCCTCGAAGTTCGAGGGCAGGGTGATGGCCTTGCCTTCGTTGACGTCCACTTCGATGTCGGAGTGGAGGCGCCCTGCCTCGACTTCGCCCTGAGAGACGGTCGTTGTGATGTNCATGACCTTGACCTTCATCTTCAGGCCCCCTGCTTCGACGCGGTGCTCACGTAGGTGATTTCGTAGTCGTGGATCTGCATGTTCTCTGCACGGCTGGCGTCGCGGAAGCGAATGAGGCGCTTCGCGGGGCCGGGCAGGCTGCCCTTCACAAGGACGTAGTCCGAGCCGACGTTTCCGTAGTGCAGGAAACCGCCGGCGGGCGTGATGGGGTGCTCGTCAGGGTTGGAAATGCGGAGGATGCGCTTGTTGTACTCCGTGCGCTGGTGGTAGCCGGTCTGACCGCCCTGACGGATGGTCTTGCGGACGTATCCGGTACCGAAGTCACCCATGTTCCCGTGCTGTCGGCGCTTCTTGGAGTTCTTGTGGGACTGGAGCTTTCCACCAAACCGGCGGATCACACCTTGCCACCCGTAGCCCTTGGTCACGGCAACCACGTCGGTGAGGGTGCCCTCATCGTAGCAGTCAGCGAAGCTGTATTCCTCGCCCATGTGTTCCTTGGCGTACGCAAGGCGGTCGGAGGGGCTGCCACCGGAGAGACCGATTTCCATCACTTCGGGGACCTTGCTGGGGGTTCCAGACACGTTCCCGGGTTGGGTGGCGACGATCAAGCGAACCTCGCAGAGGTCGGCTTCTTCGAGCGTAGAGAAGTGGGCGTCGGTGTCGTGCACCTTGCGGGTGGAGATGCGATCGAACACTTCTGGGAAAGCCTCCTTGATGTCCTCGCTGGACAACCAGGCCTCGCCCGCGGCTTGCTTGCCGTAGGGGGTCATGGTGTAGCCACGAACGCCGAGGATGCGCATCTTTGGCACCTCAACGACGGTCACGGGGACGCGGACTTCCTGTCCTGCGGTGGTGGAGCGGGGGTTGAGGTCGCGGGAAAGGACGTGGGTCATGCCGGCCTTCCAACCGGCGAAACCCTGGACGCGGACCTCGGAGGCGTCGCTCTCAGGCCATGCGTTCACGTGTGCGAAGTGGCGCGGAGAGCGCTTTCGCGGGCTGAACGCCATGCTACCGCGGCGTGGGTGGTTTCGCTTGGCCATGGGGTGGTCCTCCTGGTGTGTGTTGCAACGTAGAGGCCCCGAAGGGCGTACGAGGGCTCGTCCGGTTCAGGGCGGCCGTGACACGTGTTCGGGTCTCGACGAGTGCGAGACCCGACCGCCGGAGTCCTCGAGGGATGGTCCGTTGTGTCTGGCTGCCCACCTTGGAGCATTCCGCCGACCGCCCTTCCCTATATGAGCGGTTCGGTGGCAGAAACGTAGGCCGCCGTGCACGTCTTGGCTACGCCAGTCTTCAATGGTTTTGGCAGCAGATTTGGAACCGCCCTTCGTCCGACGACCTTTATCTCCCTTCGACACAAGTCATCGGCCATGCCCTCGGTCGTCCATCCGAGGTTGACAGGGGGCGTGGAAGCACGCGGCTACCAGCTTGAAGCCGCTGCATCGGCCCTCGCGGGCTCGACCATGATCGTCATGCCCACCGGCTTTGGCAAGTCGGCGGTGGAGTGGATGGTCATTGCGCACCACCTCCATCACCGCGGAAACATCCTCCTCTTGGCCCCAACGGTCGCGTTGCTGGCTCAACACCAGCGCATGCTGACGACCCACCTTGTCGTTGACGAGGAGGACGTGGTGATGTTCACCGGGCAGACGGCCCCCGCCAAACGACCAGCGCTGTGGTCGAAGGGGAGGATCATTCTGGCCACAGCACAAGTGGTGCGAAACGACGCCATGTCCGGCGCGATTGACCTCAGCGGGCTTTCGCTTGTGGTCGTCGACGAAGCGCACCACGCACGTGGCCAGCACGCCTACGCGCAAGTGGCCGACCTCGTGCGCGAGATGGCTCCTTCGGCCGTGATCCTCGGCGCCACGGCCAGCCCGGGCACGAACCGAGACGCCATCCTTGAGGTGGAACGCCGGCTGGGCGTTGAGCGCTGGAGCGTGCACGGCAGAGAAGACGCCGGACTGGCCCCTTACGCCGTGGACTTGTCCGTGGCGAGCGAGCACCTCAGCCTACCAGAGACCCTGCTCCACCTCATCGCCCCGCTCGCCGAAGAAGAGCGTGATCTTGCCGACCGGCTAAGGCGCCAAGGCTACCTTGCCGACACCGGACACATCACAGCGGCGATGCTCGACGATGCCCAACGCAAGGCGTCCGCCTCCATTGCCCGCCGAGACCGCCGCGGCTATGAGGCCGCAAAGGCCGTCTCAGACCTACGCCGTCTGCACATGTTGCTCGACCTGCTTCGCTGCCAAGGCATGGAGGTCGCCAAAGCATTCCTCGACCGCCAGGCCGCAAAAGAGGGGAAGGAACGCAAAAAGGTCAGCCGCCTGCTCGAGCGGCCTGCCGTCCGCCTGTTGCGGGAGAGCCTCGAGCAGGTCGAGGAATTGCATCCAAAGCCGCATGCAGTGGAACGTTTGCTCGAACAGCGGCACCGTGACAATACGGACACGAAGACGCTGGTCTTCACCGAATACCGTGACACCGTGGATCGCCTCGTCGAGCGCTTGTCGAGAAGCGAGCACCTGTCGCCCATTCCTTTCGTCGGACAATCAAAAACAGGTGAACGAAAAGGGATGACGCAAAAGGAACAGGTCGCACAAATCGATGCCTTCCGGCGAGGTGAGGCCAACGTTCTCGTGGCCACCTCCGTTGGGGAAGAGGGATTGGACATCCCTGCCGCGGACCTCGTGGTGTTCTACGAACCGGTGGCCAGCGCCGTGCGTGCCATTCAGCGCCGTGGGCGCACGGGTCGGCACGCCGAGGGTGAAGTGGTGATGCTGGTCGCAGAGGGGACAAGGGACGCCCACATGCTGAGGGCGTCCGCCGCGAGGGAACGACGGATGATGGATCACCTTCGGCGCCTTGGCCGGACGCGTCGCCTGCACGACTACACTGCCGAAAGCGACCCGCTTGCTGATTTCCAGGTGAACATCGATGATCGGAATGTCCCCGCCGCCGCCTATGTCGATGAGGAGCGAGCGCGGCTCAAACCACAGCCGGCTCAACCCGCAACAGACCACACCGAACCAAAACCACGTGTGGAGCACCAGCCCGGCAAGGTGCGTCCCGAAGAGCGCAGGCAGCCCGGCCAAGCCTCCTTGTTTGGGTGGGAACAGCCTGCACACACCCCAGAAACTGGACCGCGGCCAAGCCGAAAGCACAGCGACGCTGGGGTGGTCTTGGACGGACGTTCTGCCTCAAGCGGATTGGACGCTGAAGGCCACATGGAGATCGTGCTCGACCGCCGTGAAGCCTCCTCAACCCTCGCCGCTGGACTGCGTGCGCGTGGGATACGTCCGGTGTTCAGGCACCTCGTGACCGGCGACGTGCGCATCGGACCACGCCTGCTTCTCGAGCGAAAAACGGCCAAGGACCTGCACGCATCGGTGCGCGACGGTCGCCTGTTGCACCAAGTGCGTCGCCTCGCGGCCGCGGCCCCTCGAGCCGGATTGCTGCTCGAAACGGGACGCGGGTTGGAGGGCGGAACGCATCCACACGCTGTGCACGGCGCGCTGGCGTGGATGGCGTTCGACCTCGGCCTGTCCGTGATTTGTGTGCGAGATGCAAGCGAATCGGCCGCTTTCCTCGCCCTTGCAGCGCGGCGTGAACTTGCTTGGCTGGAGCGTCTGGACGCCGCTCAAGCACCCAAAGCAGAGGACGACATTCAGCGGGCGCTCAGAGCCGCGCACCTGGCGCTTGAAACTGAAGACCAACAACGTGGCATGAACGAGCGTTGGAGCAAGGCATCCCAACTGCGCCGCGCATCCTTGCTGGAGGCCATCGAGGGCGTCGGTCCAGTCACGGCGAAAGCCTTGGCTGAAGCCTTCGATTCAATCGCGTCCATCGCCAACGCCGAAGTTGAGGAATTGGCCGCGAAAGCGGGTATCGGAACGGCACGGGCCGCCGAAGTTCACCGTGCGATGCACGGATGATCAAGCGCCCATGACGAGGGCACGGGTGCGCAGTTGCGCATACCGCTCGGTGAGTAAGCCAAGTGCGAAGGCCATCAATTCTGGAAGGTGAACCACAGGAAGGGCCGTGTCGCGACCGGAGACCTTCTTCGCCTTGACCTGGTAGACGTCGAGGTTGAAGTGACTCAGGGGGCAGGCGGTGGCCATGACCAAGGCGCCTTCTTGCTTGGCCTCAGAGAGGACTTCTGCGGTTTGGAGCATGGCGGTGCGCTCTCGGCCGAGCAGGCCGGGGAAGCCCACGGAGCGGGTGGCACCGTCGTAAGCCACCGACGTCGACCCCATCGCTTCGAGCAGGTCGTCGAAGTAACGGGGGTTCATTGGGTCGTCATCGCCAGCGGCGCCTTCTTGCAGCATCGGGACACCGTAGTACCCGGCCACGGGGAAATCAATGGGGTTGACCACATGGTCACGCAGCACGTCGAGGCCGACGTCTTCCACCACAATCTGAAGCAGGTGACGCATCCGCAACTCGCCTTCGAACCGCATGCCGCACGTTCGCTCGAGGACGTCGTTGATCTCGGCTCGCAGCTTTTCGTCGTTGAGAAGCAGCGCGAGATCCTCGTACATGTTGCCCTGACACGTGGCACACGGAGTCAGGACGTCGAGGCCCATGGCCTCGGCCTGAGCGAAGGTCCGGGCGTTGAGGGTCAGCTGGAGCTTGTGGTTGGCTTGCTTCATGACGCCAGCGCCGCAGCAGGCGGCTCCGGGCATCTCGACGAGTTCGATGCCGAGGGCCTTCACCACGGCACGCATGGCGTCTTCGACCTCACGAGCAGAACCCTTGGCCACGCAGCCAGGGAAGTATGCGTACCTCAATGCTGGCATGGTTTCACCTCAGAAGCGACGGTCCAACGCGTCGAAAATCGCCTTGACCTGGTGGTGGTCGTCGACGTTGGAGTTCACAATCTTGGGCATCTTTCCGGGCGCGAGGAAACCTTG
This sequence comes from Methanobacteriota archaeon, assembly GCA_002722135.1. Classification (GTDB taxonomy): domain Archaea; phylum Thermoplasmatota; class Poseidoniia; order Poseidoniales; family Poseidoniaceae; genus MGIIa-L3. Next base: position 18,898 of record PBKJ01000001.1, read on the forward strand.
CAGGTCACGTGCCAACGGGCCACCCGTACGGGTGAAGCCGGTCGCCATACGAACGGTGGCAGGGAGGTTCATCAGGGCGCCAAGTGGCCCCATCGTCTGCGCGGCAAGGATGGTCTCGTTGAGGTTCCCGGACCACTTGACGGTCCTGGAGAACCACTTGACGTGACGACCAGAGCGGCCCGCGAAGCGGAACTCATGAAGCAGACGACCGCGCGCATCGAGCATCGCTTCGGCCACCAACCGTCCGTCATCGCCCTGACGACGGATGGAGGAGATGTCGGTTTCCGACCACATGCCGCCCTCGTGTTGAAGGGTCTTCATCAGGTCGCGGCGCTGATCGGCACCGCTACGTGGATCGCTGGCGCGCTGCCAAAGCCGGGTGAGAAGACCCGGCCCGAGGTAGGCGTCGTCGTGCGGCGTGGTGTCGGACATGCCGTGGGCCGCCAAATCGGAGACCGCGTCAAAGCGCTGGTGCAGGGACGTGGCGTCTGCGGAGGCCATGGTCCCCATGGTGGAGCCGTTGGCGAGGCGCTCACCGGCTCGAGGGTCAGCGCGCATCCACGGCTTGGCCTCGGCGCGCTGGCGTTCGATGCGCGACGTGTCGACGATCAAGTCGCGCACGACCGGCAGCCCTGGGAGCGGTTCGACCAGCAACGTGCCGCCTTCGCTGACGAGGGTGTCGAGGCGTGCGACGTCGGCCAGCACGACCCTCCCGTTGGCGCGAACCGCCGTTGTTGGCGTCCCGCAGCCGTCACCGCGGCGGAAAGCAAGGCTACCGTCGAGGTCACCTTGCACCGCCTCGAGGAGGTTCTGAAGCGTAGCGTGCCCGGGCAGAGCGCAGGCCACGGAGTCGAATCCAGAGGAGGCGGCCACCGGGTCGTAGCGGAAGAGACGAAGGGTGATGGACATCTCATCGGCGACCACCGTGGCTGGGGCAAAGTCCCCGTCGACGACGCCGTCATCGTCGCCGCTGGTCCCGTAGGCCAGCATTTCGTCGACGAGGGCTTCGTGGAAGGTGCCTGACGCGTCAACACAGGCGATACGCGAGAGGGCTTCGACGACCCAGACCTTCCACGGCGGCGTGTAGTCCACATCGCACAGCTGGATGTCACGGACCGAGGTGGCACCGAGGGCGGCCAACTTGTCGTCCCAGTCGGTTCCTGCCTTGCAAAATTCGTCGTACGAGGTGTCGCCGATTGCGCACACCGAGTAGTGGGTTCCGCCAAGACCAGGGTTGGCGCTGTTCGTCGCCTGCCACAAGGTTTCGGCGTTGTCGGGCATTTCGCCTTCGCCCCACGTCGAGGTGATGATGAGCAAGCGCCCGGCGGCGAGGGCAGAGGTGTCCGCACCGTCCATGTCGACGACCTTCGCCTGCAGGCCGAAATCGGCGGCCATCTTGGCGGTTTGTTCAGCGAGGCCCGCCGCGTTTCCAGTTTGCGAGCCGAACATCACCGTCAGGGACCGATCGCCGTCCATGACCGCGGCCAAGGCGTCCGAGACGCCAGCGGCAGGCGCCGCCACCGCCTCGACGGCGGCAGGGGCAACCTCGACGGCTTCAGCGGCCGGAGCCGCTTCTTCAACGGCGCCTTCAGCCAATTCGAACTTGATGACCTCGACGGGGCACGCCTCTGCAGCCTCGACGATGAGGTCGGCGAGGTCAGCACCCAGGGTGCCCGTCAACGGTGACTTGGCGCCGTCGTTCATGTCGAACACGCCATCGGCACGAACCTCAGCGAGGATCATCGAGGAATCGTCGGTGACCTTGAACACCTCAGGACAGATGTCTTCACAGGCGTTGCAGGTGATGCAATCGGGTTCAACCCAGACCTTTGCGATGACCGACATGGAATCACCCCTGTTCTCACTCAGCGTGAGTGATTTTGGCCACCCGTGAGGGGCCTTTCAAGGTTCCCTCGGAACCACCGTCTGAATGTGATACGGCGAGGATGCAAACCTCACATTCCGAAGTCTTCCATGCCCTCGCCGTCCGAGGGGATAACGCCCTTCGACGAGATGACGTCATCGATGCGCAGGATCATCGTCGCCGTTTCCGTCGCCGATTGGATGGCCTGCTCGACCACGCGAACCGGCTCGAGAACGTGTCCGGCGAGCATATCCGCCACACCGCCCTCGTAGACGTTGATGCCGGCGTGCACCTGACCGTCCGCGTGAGCCTTCCTCAGGTCGATGATGGTGGTCACCGGGTCAAGCCCTGCGTTTTCTGCGAGGGTCCGAGGCACGATTTCGAGGGCCGAGGCGAACGCTTCGATCGCCATTTGCTCGCGCCCACCCACGCCTTCAGCGTACGTGCGCAGATCGCGCGAGAGTGAGGCGAGCACCGAGCCACCGCCGGTGAGCACCGCGCCGTCTTCCCAAGCCACGGCGACCACGCCAACGGCATCGTCGAAAGCACGGCGGATCTCGTCCACGACGTGCTCGGTGCCGCCGCGCAGCAGCACAGAGACCGACTTCGCCTCGGGACAGCCCGTCAGGAAGGTCATGTCAGATTCACCGATTTTGCGCTCCTCAACACGGGCTGCGTGGCCAAGATCGGCACCACTGAGGTCGTCGATGTTGGTGACAACACGGCCGCCAGTGGCCTTGGCCAAGGCCTCCATGTCGGACTTCTTGGCACGGCGAATGGCGAANACGCCCGCCTTGGCGAGGTAATGCTGCGCAAGGTCGTCGATGCCCTTCTGGCAAATCACGACGTTGGCGCCCGTGGCGCAGATGGTCTCCACCAAGCCACGGATGTACCCCTGCTCTTCCTCCAAGAAGGCGGCCAGTTGGTTGGGNTCGGTGATCTGAATCTTCGCGTCCACTTCGGTCTTCTTGACCTCGATGGCCGAGTTGATGAGGGCGATACGCCCCTCGGTCACCACACGAGGCATTCCGGCGTGAACGCGTTCCTTGTCGAGGATGATGCCGTCAACAAGCGTGCTGTCACGGATGGAACCGCCCTGGCGCTTTTCGACCTTGATGTCGTCAAGATCAACGAGGCGCTCGTCGTCTTCGATGCGTCCAACGGCGTTCACGGCGCGCACGCAGATGTCGGCGAGGAAGGCCTTCACCGCTCCGGCAGATTTGCCGGTGAGCGACGTCTTGGCCACCTCAAGGAGCATGTTGTCGTCGTTCTCGGTGGCCAAGCCGTGTTGGTCCAGCGCGTGAATGGCGTGTTNTGCTGCGAGGCGGAAGCCTTCGCAGATGATGGTGGGGTGAACGTTCTGTTCGATCAGATCTTCGCTGCGCTTGAGCAGCTCACCGGCGAGCACCACGGCCGACGTCGTGCCGTCGTAGCAGTGCTGCTCCTGTGTCTTGGCCACCTCGATGATCATCTTGGCCGCGGGGTGCTCGATGTCCATCTCCTTGAGGATGGTTGCGCCGTCGTTGGTGATGACCACGTCGCCGATGGAGTCCACGAGCATCTTGTCCATGCCTTTGGGACCGAGCGTCGAACGCACGGCATCGGCAACGGCCTTCGCGGCGGCGATGTTGTTCNACTGAGCGGTGCGGCCGCGGGTGCGCTGCGTGCCTTCCTTCAGGATGAAGATGGGTGCTTGGCCCTGTTGTCCTTGGTACATGAGGTCGCCTCGATGCTTGCGAGGGCGGGGTTGCCTTCAACCCTGCGTCCACAGCCGGTCGCGCTCAAGCACGGCCGTTTTGTTCGAGCCACATCTGCCCGTAGGTCTGCCATTGTTCCATGGACCAACCCTCCGGCAAGCCTTCTGCGGGCACCGGCGGTGCAGCGGGAGCGGGNGCTGGAACGGGAGCTGGAACGGGAGCCTCAGCGGCAGCAGGTGCGGGCGCAGCAGGCGCCGGGGCTGCCGGTGGTGCGCCTGCNGGAGGCGCCTCGGTGGGGATGACCGGGGCAGCCTTGACGCCCGCATAGGTCGCCTGGAGGCTGTCCTCGTAGCCGTCGTCCGCCCAGTCGTCGATGGCGTCCTCTTCGATGCCACCGATGATGCGCATCACGGCCAAGGCACCGATGACCACGACGCCTGCGGTCAGGAGGATCATGATGACGTTGCGGACGGCGCTGCCGCTGCCCTCTGCCTCGTCACCGGTCGTGTCAACGGGTGCGGTTCGCACCATGGTGACGGTCATCTGCGCGTCCGCCGCATCGCTGACGGTTTCTGAGCGTGCCCAGACAGTGAAGTTGACGGTCTTGCGGTCCTCGTCGAGGTTGTCGAGGGTCGTCTCTGAGATGATGAGCTCCACGGTGACCTTGCGCTCTTCGCCAACCTGAAGGACGAAGTTGCGGTCTTGAGAGTTGATGCGCACCTGCATGTAGCTGCCTGCCTCACCGGCGTCGAGTTCCATGGCGACCGCTTGAGCGGTGGTGTACTGGTTGCGCACGGTGAGTTCCATCATGTGGTCCGCATCAGCCGTGTCGATTTCGAGCGGGATGACGGAGGGGATGCGCAGCCAGTTTTGCGAACCCACGCGGTACAGGGCGTTGCCCGTTGCAGAGATGGAGGGGTCGTTTTGCGATGTGGCGGTGACGCCCAGCTGCAGTTGACCCTCGGTGCCTGGGAGGAAGGAGAAACTCACGCTCACGTTCTCAGAGGCCCCCGGAGCAATCCACGGGCTGACCTCCCAGCCAACCTCAGCGACCATGCCCTCCGGCACCACGAGGCTGACGTCGAAACGGTCCGCCTTGTTGCCGTCGTTGCGGATCTCGAATTCCATCGATTGAGCAGGGTCTCCGGGGATGTAGGATTGATCGGCATCCTCGTCGAGGACCGTCACGGCTGCCGTGTCAAGGATCTCCACCGCGATTTGGAGGGATTGCCCCACGGTGTTGTCGTCCACGTTTCGAGCGACGACCGTCGCGGTGTAGAAACCGGGTTCGAGGCCCAGTGGCATGTTGAACTTGAGGGCCACACTGGCCTCGCCGTCCCAGGGGTCCAACAGAGGGGTTTGTTCGGTGAGCAACTCGGCTTGGAGCCTCCAGTTGGACTGCTGCAGTTCGAACGTGTACTGTTCTTCCGCGTTTCCGGTGTTGATCAGCGTCAGCGGAATCACACGGGCTTGGCCGTTGGCAGCGCCGCTGATTTGGTCCTCTTCCGAGGTGAAGGTCAGCGAACGGAGCACGGGAATCTCGACGTTGCGCACCAGCACATCGGTGCCGAACAGGGCACCGCTGCAGGTCGGGCAGGTGGCGCGGAGGTTGAAAGAAACGGTGCCTGGCGTCGCCAACTCGTAGGCCGTCACGTTGAGGTGCAGGTCCATCGATTCACCCTTGTTCAGGTTGATCGGAAGCGGCACAATCGCGCCGGTATCGTTCACCACAAGTCCGGTCCAGTCCGATTCGGAAAAGACCGCACTCAGGCGGTAATTCGCATCCCGATTGCCGGTGTTTTGCAAGCGGAACGGGATGAGCCCGGACTCGCCGGGCAGCAGGGTATCCGCGAGCAACGCCGTGTTGCTGTCGAGTTGGACGCTGTGTTGTTCCGTCACGCCCACTGGAATGGTGAGCATGCCCTTCATTTCGCCGTTGGTGTGATCGTAGAAGGTCACGTTCCAATCCTGCTGCTGCACGTCGGCACCCGGTGGGATGGACAGGTTGAGCCACACGCTGGTGGTCATGCCAGCGTCGAAATTCTGGAGGATGACGTTGTTGTCGTGGTCGTTCGGGTTGAGGTCCGCGTCGATGCGGATCTGCAGGTATGGGCTCATCCACGAGGCGTTGCTGACCTCGGTAAACACGCGGACAGGGGCCGGCTTGTACCCGTTGTTGGTGACGTCACACTTCAGGACCAGCAGGCCGTTTGGTGGTGAGGCAAAGCCGCTCTCCGGGTTGTTGCAATCCACGTCCAAGGTGAACTCGTCAACCTTGCTGATGCCGAACTGGATGAAGTCGTCGACGTGCATGCCTTCGCTGGCACCGCTGCTGTCCGAGTAGAACAGGAGGCCGTAGTACCACGTGTTGCCGCCGAGGAAGATGTCAGGGTTGCTGAGGGTTGGAATCTGTGCCCAATCCACCTGCGGGTCCCACGAGAGGTTGGTCCAATCTCCAGAACCGCTGGCCGGTGCGCCCTTGCTCAGGTTCCAGTGGAGCGACTGCATGGGGTCGTTGTATTGACCGGGTGGGCGCCACATCTCGATGGAGACGGCGTCACCGTTGTTGGTCGCACCCCACGCGCGGACATGGAACTGCGTTGAGATGAAATTGTTCGCGTAGAAGGCGTCGCGGCACGCGTAAATCTGGTACACGTAGGAGAGTTCACCGTCGATCGCAGCGCCTGGTCCACAGTCCTGCGTGGTCGTGAAGAAACCGCGGACGAGCCGGTCGTAGGCGCTGGATGGGTAGTTCGACCCAGGCTGCGAATGCCGCCAGTGCTTGCTGCCCACGTCACTGTTGTTTTCGTCGGTACCAGCGGTGGTCCAACTGCCTGCCCCTACGGCACCTCCACCGCTGGCCTGATAGCGGCCTGGGATGAAGCCAAGGCTGGTTCCCGCGATGCCGTCCATCGAATCGGACTGAATCGCGACCGGGACGGCTTGCTCCTTGACGTCGTTTTCGTTGCGGTCGTCCTGCGGATAATCCACAGAAGCTCGAAGGATGAGACCGCCGTGGAGTTCGTTCGTGGAGGTGTTCAGAATGGAATGGGCCACGTCTGGCGTCCACACCACAGAATTGGTGTCGGAGCCGATCGAACCAATCAGCTCGCTGGTGTTCCAAGACCACGTTTGCATCACGTAACCAATCGGGTGCACAACTTCGAGGGTAACCGGTGCTGATTTACCGAGTTGGGCGTTTCCGAGACGGCGAACTTCGATCGAGATTTCCACGGACTCGTCCATGAAAACGTACGGCATGGTAGCGCCGTCGGGCTGAATCCACATGGACGTGGGTGAGGACACGTTCCCGACAGAAATGGTGTTGACAAGGAAGTCATCCTTGCTGCCGCCGCGCCCCTGAGCGCCTTGGGCCGTCACCACGAGAGCGAGGCTGTTCAACAGAAGAAGGCCCACAAGGAGGAAGGCTCGACGGTGGGACATGGAAGTCACAGTTGAGCGACACAGGAGGGGCATATGAAGGTCGCCGTGGCCTGTCCAACCTTCAACCGAGGCCACGGACGGCGAAACCGGGAACGTCGTCCTCCTCGAGAGGGTCGCCCTCAGGCGGCTCCAACGCGTCACGTGCAGCCATCGCAAGCCCTGTTTGGACCGGGAGCGGAACGCGAGGCTGAACGGCTTCAACAATGGCCTGAAACCGGTCGTGACGTCGTTGAGCAGCCTGCTCTACGGCACGCTCTTGCCTCTCCTCGGAGGGCCTGAGCCAGCGCGGCACGGTCAGGCCACCGCCTTCCAAGCAGGCCAGCGTGGCGTGCACGGACAGCGGAATCACGGCGAGGGCGGTCATCAGGTCCAGGAAGGAACTGTCCGGAACCACGGCATCGCCAAGGAGCGTACCGAACACCGCCTGTTCGAGGTTCATCGTGAGGTCAACGTCGCTTCCAAACCAAGCGAGCACGATGGTGCTGGCCAGCCGGCCCAGCAACCAGAGGACGAAGATTGGAGCGAGGTTGGACAGCCGGGTCACGGTGATCAGAAACCGACGCATGGTGGCGGCCGCGCCGACCAACCGCGCGGCGAAGAGGTGGTAGATGCGGAAGGTGAACAGCAACGCAAGCACGTACAGCAAGAAGGCCATGACCAACCTGCGGTCCTCATGGACCAGGCCATCCGGCATCGCCACGATCAGCGCGATGGGCAACACCACCAAGACCGTCTGGAAGGGGACGGCCAGAAGGATCAGCCCCCCGTGCGTGACCGTGATTGGATGGCCTTGTTGGACGCGGTCGTGCGTGAGCAAGGCCAAACGTCCATGGCTGGATTGGGCGTAGTCATGGCGTGCGTTTCGGATGAGGTCCGCTTGACGCGGTGCGCGTGAGAAGCCCAAGGCCGCAGCCCAGCCGCCGCGTTCAACCACCGGAAGGGGGCGCCAACCCCCGAACACCGCGGCCAACACGAAGGCCAACATGCCGTAACTCAGGGATGCCGCGGTGATCCATGGCATCATGTCAAACCGGAACTGCAAGGAAGCTTGCGCATCGTTCCATTCAAACTGGAGCAAGTAGGTCAAACTGAACGCCACAAAGGGCGTGGCAAAGACTTGGAGCAGGAGGATAAAACTGAGCCAGAGCCGTGGCAGCAGAGGAGCCCGCCGCGGCTGCATCCCACCGCTCTGACCTTGGACAGGCTATGAGGTTGGTCCGTTTCGAGGCGTCCGCAAGACCGACCTTGGACCTACACATCGGATTCCGTCGGCCCCAACGCGTGGCCGTCGGCCAGCCACAAGCGGAGCATGGCCATCGGCCAGCGCTCGCTCCGAGGCCGCCCGAGGTCGGGTCGAGGCATCGGGTCGAGTTCGGTGCGGCACGCCGCGCAACGGACGCCCATCACTTCCCACACCGGCTCTGGATGAGCACAACACGCCTTTTCGTCTTCACAGGCGTTCATGACCGCCTGCAAGCGCAGCGCTGTCGTCATGGAAATCGGCACCGTGTCGGGGTCGGTCAACGCCACAAGGCGCTGAATGGCCGTCCATCCGGCACCCGCCCACAGGCCAAACCCGAACGCAGGGTCTCCGCTCCTCAGGCTTGCCGCACCAAACAACAACGGAAGGAGGGTCANTGGAAGCACGCCCCACCACAGCCGGCGCATGAGCAACACGCGGGCCGTCAAATGCGGACCGAGCCGCGGAGGAGCGGGGTGAGGCGCGAACCTGAGGTTGAAGCCCTTGGTTCGGCACAGGATGAGCATCGGCAAGCGAGGCAACAGGTGACCGAGCAGCACGCCGAGGAGAAGCCGAACACCGACCCCGACCATCGACATGGGCATCAACCTCGAAGCCGGTGAAGGGTGGCCTCAAACAAATCCATGCCTTTCGCGATGTCGTCGCGGCCGATGGTGTAGGCGAAGCGGAGGTGCCCTTCGCCGCTTGGCCCGAAGGCCGTCCCCGGTGAACACAACACGCCGTCTTTGAGGACCTCGAGGGCGAGTTCTTCGCTGGTGTATCCAGGCACCTCGACCTTGGGGAAGACGTAGATGGAACCCTTGGGCCGGTGGCATTGCACACCGGGCATGGCGTTGAGGCGGTCGGTGATCAGGTCGCAACGCGCCTGGAATTCCTTGGCGAGCACGTCGGGATAATCCGAGGCTTGCTCGATGGCCGCCAGCACCGCGTACTGCATGGCGTCGTTGGGGCAGGCGGTCAGGTAGTACTGGATCTTCGTAACCTGCTTCATGTGTTCGACGTTCTCCGCGATGACGTACCCGATGCGCCAGCCGGTCATGGCGAAGGTTTTCGAAAAAGAATTGACGACGAACACGCGGTCGTAGCCTGCACCCAGGAAGGAGACATGCTCGCCCTCGAAGATGATGCGGTCGTAGACTTCGTCGCTGATGATCCACAGGTCGTGCTTTCGGGCAAACTCGAGCAGCGCGTCGCGCTGTGCAGCGTTGATGGTGCCCCCGGTCGGGTTGGACGGGAAGTTGTAGAGGATAGCGACCGTGTCCTCGTCAACGAGCGCCTCAAGATCCTCGATTTGAGGGACAAATTCGTGCTCAAATCGGCACGGGTAGTAGGTCGCGCTTCCGCCCACCAAGGTGGCGTCAGGACCGTACAATGGGAAGTACGGTTCGGGGAGAAGGACCTTCCTCCCGGGATCGAGCAAAGTCAGAAAGAGGTTCATCAGCGCGTTGGTTCCGGACATCGTGATGCACACGTTGTCCGCCGTCATGCCCGGTGCGTAGGCGTCCCATCCTTTGGCGATGGCCTCGCGAAGGGCAGGAAGACCCGCCGTGGTCGTGTACTTGTTCCGACCGTCCAACATCGCTTGGTGGAAGGCTTCGATGGCCACGGGCGGGGGCTGGAAATCCGGCTCGCCCAGACCGAAGGAAATGGTGTCCTCTCCGGCCAAATCGAACATTTTGCGAACGCCAGTGGGCTGGATGGCCCGGGCACGTTCGGCGTACGTCCGCATGCGCCACCGACTCCGGACTCGCTTTTCAAGACGTGGGGGTCAGGCTCAGGTCGAAGTCGTCTCGTCGTCTTCGATGGGGGCAGGCGGGTTGTTTGACTTGGCGTCCGCTTCCTCAGACAGGCGCAGCGGCGTGTCGGCCCGGCTCTTCACCACCACCACGCCCGCCAGCGCCATGGCGAACAGCACGAAGGCCACGGTCATGAGCGAAGCGCCCCCTGTTGCGCCTGTTCCGGCAGCGCTTCCTGTGAAGGACGCGAAGCTGCTCAGGGAGACGCCATCTTCGGTGAGCGCCCGAACCTCGACCTCGTGAACTCCTGTGCCAAAGGCTGAGGGGTCGAGGGCCACCGTCCACGTCAACCGCTCGAGCGAGGCGAGGTCGCCGAGGCTTGCGTCGAAGGTGGACGAGCGCCACTCGCCGCCGTTCACGCGGTACTCGACGGCGAGCAGTGGAGCGCCTTGCGCCCATGCTTGTCCGGTCAGCGTAACCAGTGAGGACGTTTGGCTGACGTTGTCCAAGTGCGCCTGGGCGCCGACGTCGATGGAGCCCGTGGTGCCTTGTTCGAGCAGCGTGAAGGACATCTCAACCGCGGCACGCGCATCCACCATACCCCAACCGAAGTCACGGTTCCAGTACGGGTCAACCTCGGGTGCAGAGGGCTCCCCGCGGCGTTCAGCGGTGAACTTGAGGATCTCTTTGATTTCCATTGGCGAAAGGTCGGGGTTGGCTTCCATCATCAGCGCGATGATGCCCGAGACGGAGGGGGTGGCGTAGGACGTTCCCGAACCGCGGTTGGTGTAGCCGTTGTCGGCCGCATCTTGCCCGGGCACGTCGTTGTGGCATCCTGCACTGGTCACGCAACCTTCGGCCTGCACGATGTTGGTGCCCGGCGCGGTCACCTCGGGCTTGAGTTCATTGAGCGGGTTGCTGTCTCCATTGTCGCGACGCGGTCCGCGGGAAGAATAGCCGGCAATGGTGTCGTCCTCACGGTCGATGGTGTCCTTGTCGTCGGTGGCCCCGACCGTGATGGAAAGTGAGGAGGAGCCCATGCCCGAGAGGCCGTCGTTGTCCGGGCCGTCGTTGCCAGCGGCAACGCTGACCACAACCCCTGCTTCCATGGCTTCGTTGAGGATGCGGCTGTGCATGTCCTCGCCGTCTGAGCCGCCGCCTTCGTGGCTGGTGATGCCCCAAGAGAGCGAGATGATGTCGATGCCGTGCTCCGATTCATCGGCACCGGCCCATGCGTCGTCTTTGTGGTCGATGATCCACTGCAGGCCGTTCATGGCCGATTCGTAGAATTCCTGTGCGATGAGATAATTCTCGAAGGGCCCGGCGCCGACGTCTGTGCCGATACGCACGTCGACGAGCGCTGAATCCGGGGCGGCTCCCGTAAAATTGGATGCCGAGCCGTCGGCCATCTTTCCGGTCGCGGCGGCCATGCCCATGCAGGCCGTGCCGTGCTGATGAGCGTCGTCTGGGTCAAAAGAGCCGTCCTCCGCACGCCCACCGGCGAGGACGCACTGGTGCACGCCGCTGTGCAGGAAGCACACGGCGTCGTACCCTGCGACAAATTTCTCGTTCAATCCAGGGTGTTCGTTGTCCACGCCGGTGTCCACCATGGCGATGACGATGCCCTCGCCGCTGACGCCGAGGTCCCACGCGCCCTCTGGGTAGACGGAAGAAGAACTCGCCTTGACCGCTGGCGTTTGCACGTCGCCCCAAAAGACCAGTTCGCCATAGGCTTCGACCATGACCACGTCGTCAAGGGCGCGCAAGGTGGGGATCATGCTGGCGTCCACTTGACCGAGCAGCAGGGCGTCAACAGCGGGCACGACCAATTCGACGGGAAGGCCGAGGGCTTCCACCGCCGCCACGTGGCCTTCGTCGACGGTGGTGCCGTACGACAAACCAATCCACACTGGACCGAGTGCCCCGTCAAGCGCATCGTGGACACCGTTCCGGTCAAGGTCCAAGGTCGTCCGCTCCCACCAGGGAGCGACCTCTTCAGCGAGCGGACCAGGAGCCGTCGTGGGCATGGTCAGGGTTTGGCCTTCGAGGAGCACCTGGCCTTGGTGACCTTCGATGGCCACGCCTTCAACGGGCGCAAAACAACCGGCGAGCGGAACCAGCAGGAGCGCGACAAGGGCCACGGCCAGAAGACGCGGTGCTGCCATGGCTGGTGGACGTGGGTGACCTGCATGAAGATGACGTCCAGACCTGTGCGCCGAAGAAGGGGCATCTTGATGGGGCGGGATGCTCAGCATGCAGCATGCAACCCGAAGGANCCGCCCCCTGGGACGCNGCCGCCCAGCAGCCACAACAAGCTCAACCCATGCAAGCCGGACAACAGATGATGGTCACCGGTCAACCCGTGGCGATCCCCGTCACCCAAACCGCCGGCATGCAAGCAGGCCAGCCCATGATGGCAGGGCAGCCCATGGCCNCCCATATGGGCCAGGGCCAGATGATGATGATGCCGCAAAACCCGCCAAAACAACTCCTGGTCGGCGTTCTCCTCGCCTTCTTCCTCGGCGTCTTTGGCGTCCACAACTTCTACCTTGGACACACCGGTCGAGGCGTCGCACAGCTGCTCATCACCGTGTTGACGCTGGGACTCGGCTCCATCATCACCGGCATTTGGGCCCTCATCGAACTCATCATGATGGCCACGGGAAGCCTGCACGATGCGGACGGTCGCCCTCTGGTGTGATTTCACACCGCAGGACCTCTCGTTCGGAGGAAGGGATATAATCCCGGAAGCGGATTTCTCTCCATGGAAGCAGCCCAAATGCAAGCCACCATGCCCGCCGCAGCACCGAAACAGAAATTGGTCGCCTTCCTTCTCGCCTTTTTCCTCGGCGGGTTTGGCGTCCACAACTTCTACCTCGGCAAGACCGGCATGGGTGTCGCCCAGCTGATCCTGACGATTACCGTTGTCGGTGCCTTGGTGAGCCTTCCTTGGGCCTTCGTCCAGTCGATCATGATCATCATGGGTAAGATCGACGACGCCAACGGCAACCCGTTGGTCTGAATTCGACCAAGCGGTCCTGATTCATCTTCAAGGCTGAGCGTCAGCCAGGTCAAGTGAACGGTACCTCTGAGCCCGTTCTACGTTGCTTTTGGATTGAGGAATAAGGTGGGGGCACAGGGATTTGAACCCTGCCCGGCGGGTTTCTTCTGGATCCCGCTGCTCTTGTGTGAGCGAGCGTCGTGCGGGAGACACGGGTCGGCGCTCCAGTTGGTCATCAACCGTCAGCAAACCCACACGTCGTCATTCCCGTGCAACTGGAGCCCGCAGTACTACCAAGCTATACTATACCCCCGATTGTTGACGCAAAATCAGTTCTTGGCCTGTCGGCGCGCACGCTTTCGGCGTCGCAGCTTCTTCTTGCGCCACTTCCACCGCTGGTTACCGGTCTTTTTCCACGCACGGGAACCTCGCTTCATGGTGAACGTCTCGGCGACCTGCCGTCAGTATATGAGCGCATCGGACCACGTCGCCACCCTTTGAACCCCCATCGGTTGGCTCAAGTCCTGCCTCCTCCACATCCCGCCGTGAGCGAGTCGACGCAACACGAGGACGCCGTCCTCGCCGCGTGGTACGCACAACCTGGTGCGGTGGACCTCTCGTGGTTGGACCATCCCTCCCGGCATCATGTGCGGTGGCGGCAAGCGCAGGGTCGGTGGGTGATGGCCAAGCGGCGCTTCTCCGGGGGCGAGGCGTTGGCGCGCCACGTGTCCAAATCGCCGCCTGCGGACCTGTACGTCTCAACCTCTGCGTGGCTGGATCCGGTCAACCTCCCAGGACTCCGTGACGACACCAAGCCAGCACCCGTGTTGTTGGACCACCTTGTGGTGTTCGACATGGACCTCGGGCCCTTCTCGATGAAGCGCCTCGAGGAGGTCAGGAAACGAACCTCTGCCCTGCTCCATTGGTTGACCCAACACACCAAGCTTGAGCTGCTTCACGTCACCTTTTCTGGCGGCAAAGGCTTCCACGTCGTCCTGCGGGACCCTGACCGAACGCCGTTTGAGGTGGCCGAACCGCGCGAGCGGGAGGAGGCGGTCCGCGAACATCGTCAAGCGCTGCTCAAGCGCGTCATGGCCGCAGGCCATGCCGTCGATCCGACGGTCACGGCGGACACGCGTCGCATCATCCGCGTGCCGGGCAGCCTCCACGGGCGCACGCGGTGGGCGTGCACCGTCCTCGAAGAGGGCCTCATCCACCAGCCGCTGCGCCGCTGGGTCAGCACACTCCCGAGGGCCTCAGACGCAGAAGTGATGCCAAAACGCCCGCCACGTCAGGCNAAAAAGGCGAGCGNNAAGCANCAGCCCGCTGCCCCGCGGCCTGAGCGTTTGAGCCTCGAAGTGAGCACCCACGTGGTGGGCACGAAAGACAGAACGGCGGTGGTGGCGCTGCTCCCGAGCAAGATCAACGATGAGCGCCGGCTGGAATCCTTCCTTGACGGTCTTGCCGAAGACGTGGCTCCGNTCGCGGTCTTCGAGGCCGGAGGCCGTTTCCTGGTGGTCGCCCCACGTGCCTTCCCCCGCGCCCGGGCGATGGCCGTGTTCGAGGAGATGGGACTGAAGGCGATTGCATCGCGCCATCGGGCGGACGAGCATGCATGGATTCCTCTGCTGGAAAGTACGGCAGAATCGCTTGAGGGGATCACGCCCTTGCGGTGGTCACGGCTGCATCAAGAGGTCGGCCACCCATGGTCGCGTCCTCACGTGGAATTGTGCCACCGGCTCGGTTTGAGTGCCCCTGAGGCTGCCGGAGACCTTGCGGGGTCCGCTGAACCCGCAATGCGCTTCGCACATCGGCGTTGAGGCTATAGACCCCTGACCGTGTGAGGTATTTGTCCCAAACGGAGCCTTCGGGCGATGACGGCACCGACATATGTCGGGGGTCCAGACCCCACCGGCCACGGCGCGCGGGACAGCGCCGTGGCCACCCACACCAGGGGCGTGCGCGATGAAACTCAGCGGCGGCATGATGGTCACGCTCGGATTTGGCGTGTTCTTGAGCGTCATGGCGGCCATGAGGGGCGCACCTCCGGTGGCGGGCGTGCTGCTGATCATCTACGTCCTGCACACGGCCAGAAAGCAAGGTCAGGCCGAGATGATGAGCCCCGGATATGGGCACACGCCTCAAGCACGGGCTCCATCGTACACCCCTGTTCAACGCCAATCCGATGTTGCGGGCACCATCAGCCCAAGCCGACAGCGCGGCTACAACCGCTTGATGGCCATCTTCAACGCCCAGCAGGTGGTCGGCCTCCCCAAAGATCAGGCCTATGCTCGCCTTGTGCCGTTTTTTGGCGACAAGCGCTTCACGCGTCACCTCCTCGACCACCCCAACGTGGAACGCCTCCTTGGCTGGAACCAACCCGTCACGGCCGCGGCCGCGGTGGTGGCTACGGCGGGCATGGCCGCGCAGGCCGCTGCCCCTCGCAACGACTCCTGGTGGCAGGAAGGCCAAGCCCAACCTGCCCCGAAACCGACGGAACCCGCGGCGCCCGCGCCCGGCAGCGTCGAAGCCTCGACGGGCGCGTTCTGGTCCTCGGAACCGTCCACAGCTGCCGAAACCGCGCCCGCTGCCACGCCGGACGATTTCATGATCGGCGCCTCGGGAGGTGACGTCTGCGGAGCGGTTGGCTGCGACCGTGGCGTGACCGATTTCGACTACCGCTGCTTCACGTGCCGCCAGCGTTTCTGCATGACCCATCGAGGCGCAGGCGTGGATTGTCCGGCCTGCGCATCTACGTGAAGACGCGCTTGTCGTGGAACTCGGCCGTTGGACCGAGGTTGGCGTCCAGCACCTGCTGCACCGTTGCCCGACCCGATTCACTGTGCCCGTACACCAAACGCGTGGGCCCAATGTGAATCGACCAGAGATGCACGAAAATGTCCGCCAATTCCCGCTTTTTCGCGAGCGCCTTCGGCACCGCGTGCCACATCGCCGTTTGATCGCGGTGGAGCATGACCTCCTTCGGGTCGAAGAACATCGGAAGAAGCCGTGAGAGCAGGGTCGGTTCAAGGCTGGTCTGGAAGTACCGGGCCACGCGCATCAGCATGTACCGTGGGTTGTCCAATGGCCCGAGCACCTCGCGCATGGAATCCACAAACAGCGCCTCTTCTTCCACCGTTGCGCCCTCAAGGAACAAACGGGACCACGAACCTCCGCGGTCACCGCCATCGATCTTGGCCTCGGCCCCGATCAGGTTGGCGGCCTGAAGGGATTCCACCACGACCTTCCCGATGAGCATCACGAGGGAGGACTCGTTCCACGCAGGATCGGGCTCCTTCACCGTCGTCGGGAATCCTCCTCCGCCCAGTTTCGCCACCTCGATGGCCTGTTTGGCGACACCCGTCCACGGCTCGCCGATGCCCCAGAGCCCACGGGTGCGCTCACGGTTACGCGAGCGGACGAGCATCTCTTCGTTGACGGCCTCCATCGATTCGGCCACGACCTCATCTGCTTCTCGCTCGGTCAGGCCAGGATGAACGTGCCCCACGCCCATTTCGATGGCGCCGTCATCACAAACGCCGTAGAGGTTCTTGTGCTTGCGTTTGAAGCGCTTGAAATCGGAATTCCCGAGGTTGGATTCGGGCAAGACGCACACCACGTCCCAGTTGTTGGCGACCTTTTCCGGCCAGTGCTTATCCAAGCGGAAGGAGCGCCCGCGAAGCTGGTTGATGCTCATGTGCGTGGTGACGGTGGTCAAGTCCACGAGGACGTTGATGCGACTCGCGTCCCAACCCTCACCGAGAAGCCCGCGAGTGCCCACGATGCACTTCGTGACGCCCTCTTGGAAGAGTTCCGTCAGCATTCGGGTGTAGTTGCGTGGGACCCAATCCTTGCCAATGCCCCGAATGCGATGGTAGCCGCCGAGGACCTGATCCTCGAACTTCACGACGAGCTGTTCCTGGTCCACCCACGCCTCCATTCGCGGCAAGAGGCGAGGGACAAGGTCGTCATCGACGAGGACCGTCGAGCCGGTCATCAGAATGGGATCCAGCCGGTCAACCGCTTCGGAGGTGAGCAACTCGCGGAAGACCGCGATGGCGCCTCCCGCCTCGTCATCGAGGACGTTCTCAACCAGGGCCGTCGACGACGTGCGCTCAAAATCCGTGACGATGACCGCTCGGATGCCGTCGCCAAGCGTTTGCATCTCCGTCTCGAGGATGTGCTTGAGGGCGATGCGCTTGCCTTCGCTGTAGGCCAGCACCCGCGTGACGGGTGCAGCACACGGGCGCGTGCCCGTTTGCGTGACCTGGATCCCGTAGAGCATGAGTTGCTTCTTGGCCTTCTCGGCCAAGGCGTGGTCGGCCTTGCTCTCCGAGCGCATCAGCCCGTGACGGATGTAGCGGTCGATCAGCGGAACCATCAGCATCTCCTCCGACACCGGCATGGCCAACAAGGCAGGCCCGGGTTCGGGCACCTCTGGAGGCATGCTGCGCCCTTGCCGGAGGAGGTAGAGCCGACCGTGGTCGGCCAAGGCGCCATCGCGTCGCTCAAACGCGTCCCATGACGAGGCCACGCCCGTGGGCAAGCGTCTGGAGCCGAGCACGTCAACCAGCCAATCGTCGAGACCGGGCAAGCGGTTCTTCTCAGCATCGGGCCCGGGACCTTTGGCGAGGTCCACCAACAACTCCGAGAACCCGTCTGCGACGCCAGCAATGTACTCGATTTCTGGCTCAGAAGGGCGAACAAAGTAGGCGAGGTCCTGGTAGGGTGCGAGGTTGGCGTCGCGGACCAACGCGGGGACCGGCACCTCGTAATCCACCTCGCCAAAGAACTCCGTGTAGCGGGCGTAATCCTCCTCGTCCACGTCGGTGGGGTCGGGCGGTGTCGCGGTCAGACCGAGCACGATCGGGTCACCGAGGAAGGTGCGCACCTCATCGAGGACCTTGCCCCAGTGGTGCAACAGGTGGTGGCACTCGTCGAGGATAATCAGCCCCACACCCGCCTCTTTGAGCGCGGAAAGGGTCGCTTTCGCAGAGGAGTGCAGCACGAAGAGGGCGTTGCCGTGGGCGACCAAGTCGTCTCGGACCTTCTTTCTATAGAAGGAGCGACGCTCGTTGAACACCTCATCGTTGCTGTCGCGCAAGTCGAGGATCCACGCCCTGGCCTGTTCCTCGTCCTCGGCTTCTGACTTGTCGATGAGGTCGTTGACCCAGAGTTCCATGGCTTCAGGGTCGAGCCCCTCGTCGCGGGGCTGCGGCATCGTGACCGACTGATAGGTCAGCGACGTCAGGATGCCCGGTTCCTTGCCGGTCGTGCTCAATTCGGATTCCCGGCCGTCGAGTTCGAACAACTCCTCGGCGCGGGCCACCCACTGGGACTGAATGGCCGAGTTCGGACTGAGGACCAAGGCAGGCTTGCGCACCAAATCGGTCCAGACGTAGAGGCCGAGGACGGTCTTCCCAGACCCCGGCGGGGCGACCACGAGCAAGCGGCGCTCGCCCTCGTCCAGTTTTTGTTTGATGATGGTTGACGAGGCGACTTGCGAAGGACGCAGCGTACCGCCGAAGCGGATGGCGCCGAAGTCGTCCGCTCCGCCCGTCACGGTGCAAAGACAGGAGTGTAGGGCTTCACCCTTCCTCCGTTCGCGACGGATTACAGCCGCACATGTGTCAGAAAAGGCCGTCTCAAGCCGTGCTCAGAGCCCGCTGATGTCAAGGATGAACACGAGAATCCCCAAAAGAGCGACGAAGGTCAACATCACCTCGAAAGCGATGTAGAGCCGTTTACCGAAACTCAATTCCGACCACAGCGGGGGGTCTTCCTTGGACCGAGGGTGGGCCCAACGTGCAAATGTGTCGAGAAGGCCCATGAACGGGAATCGGAGGTCCAGAGAATAAGCCGTTCTGCGAATGACCTCGTTTCAGCGTGAAAACCGGGCCAGGTTGTACCGCCGGACCATGTAGGGCATCCGGATCAGGTCCGCAATGACGCCCAAACCAAAGATGCCGAAGGTCAGGAAATAGAGCACGCCGAGTCCTGGCTGACGGAAGTAAAAGCGGTGGCCGCCGAACCAGCCCAGTAAGAGACACAGGATGTACGCCTCGACGAGGTCACGTTCGCCCGGATGGCGCACGGACAGAACAGGCGCGTGTTGGGCATAAGCCGGTGTGGTCGCAGGGGCCACGGCGGGAGCCGCGGGAGCAGCCACGTGGTATTGGTGGACGACGTCGCCGACGTGGACGTTACCGGCCACGGCGCTGTCCTGAAGGACAGGAGGATTGGACGGTCCCGCATCAGCCTCGGCCATCAGGGTGAGGTTTCGATGCCCCAATGTAACGGTATGCATGCCATCGCGGCTCTTCGTGCTCACGCCTTGGCGAATTGCGCCATGAACTCCCACACGATTTCACTTGAGGGGGGGCCGTCTCCGGTGCCGGAAAGGTACGGATTGTGGCCGACGGCATAGAGGCTCATCAGCCGAACCTGAGCATCGGAGGTGCAATCGGAGTACCCGCGGATGTCGTACTCCGCGTTCTGAGTGTAGATCTCCGGAAGGGCACCGCTGCACCCGTTGAGGTCACCCCACGTTTCCAAATTCTGCACCGCGCCCTTGTTCACGCCTGCATCGTTTTGGAAGAAGGGAGCCGTCCAGGAATTGTCGGCGTACAACACTGTGGCGTCGAGCACACCGTGCACCTCCATGAAAGGAATCGGTGCGGTGTACGTCGAAGGCGCATCGGTCATGAGGTAGCCTGCCATGCAGCCTGCTGATGCAAGAACCTCCGGTCCTTCGGCCATGAAGCGCTGCGTCATCATGCAGCCGTTGGACCAGCCGGTCATGTGAACCCGAGCGGTGTCGATGGGATGGACCGCTGCCACCGCGTCGATCACGGCGGCGAGGAAGCCGATGTCGTCAAGATCGTTGTCGACGCCGTTGAAGCCCAAACCCCAGAAGTTGTCCACGCCTTGCGGGTACGCCACGATGAAGCCCTCGCTCACCGCGAGGTCAGCGAAGGACGAGAGGTTGAGTTGTCCCTCAGAGGTGCCACCATGGCCGTGCAGGTCGAGCACCAGCGGAACCGGGTTCTCGACAGAAAGGTTGCCCGGAATCAGCAGAAGCCAGCAGCGCTCAAGGCCGTCCATGGTGACGCATTCCGTGGTCAGCGTGTACGCTTCAGAGGTTGGTGGCTCAGCGTCGGAGTCTGTCTCCGTGGTGGACGCGTCTTCAGGCGCGACGCACCCGGAAAGGCTGCACATCATCAGCAGCATGAGCATCGAAAACGCAAGCTTCCGACGTGCGATGAGCATGGGTAACAAGAACTTACGATGCGTGTATAAAATCCTATTTTGGCAGACGGACGCACCAGGATTCGAACCCGGGTTTCCGGCTTAGAAGGCCGGAGTGATATCCAAACTACACCATGCGTCCGACGGTTCCTGTCGACGACCCGTCAAGAATGTGGTCCTGTTCAGTCAGTTCGGCTTGGGTCTTCGACTTCTTCAAAATAGGCGTCAAGTACAGAATTGCTGATTTTAGTCCCATGCTTTTGCTTGAGGAATTCTGCGGTCTTGTAAAGTGAAGCGAGTAAACGATCCCTTAGCTCTGGCCATGGATGGACGTCAGAGGGGCTAAATTTGTGAGAAATCCAGTTCATTTTGAAGGGGAGTTTGGTTGGACCAAGAGAGAAGTAAAGATAGAATGCCCCGTTTGATGACTTCCAGTATTTTGAAAGCCATTTTCTCTTGACCGCAAGCTCATAGTTGGCGAGTGTAAATTCATTTCCGGCTTGTTTGAGTTGATACAGTTGAACAAGCATTTCAGAGAACAATTGCGGCTCCCTAGGCAATTGGATTTTCTCTCTATGATTGCCACCAAACCGGTCAGAAATATTCTCAGAACCAGGCATCAGCGTGTAGGCTGCTGGAGGTGGATCAGTTGATCCCTCAGGGTCGATGACGAAATATGATGAATACTCAATCAATCCTAACTGCTTTGCATATTCCCGAATCTTGTCTTTGTCGTTCGCTGGGACGATTTTGCTGAGTTCTTTCAAGAGAGTGAGGAAGGAAAT
>PBKJ01000002.1 GCA_002722135.1 Methanobacteriota archaeon
ATGCGCACCGAGGAGATCTCGGGGCCCGTGCTGGTTAACCAGAAGGGAGCACGCTTGACGCCAAGGGGCGTTCAACGTTTGATGGAGGGGCTTTCGGTGGCTGCCGGCTTGCCGCGTGGCCGGCTCACACCGCACGTGTTGCGCCACAATTTCGCGACAGGGTTGCTGGAGCGTGGCGCTGATTTGGTGAGCATCCAGCGCTTGCTTGGTCACGCCAGCATCGCCACCACACGGGTGTACCTCGAGATTGGAGACCAGACCCTTCGAGAGGTCTACCACCGGGCTCAGGCCGCGCGTGCGAGCATGCCCACCGGTGTGGATGAGAGGACGCTTGAGGACGTCACGCCTTCTGCGAGCGTGGCCGGTGTGGAGCAGGCGTGATCAGTTTCCAGCGCCGCGTTTCCGTTTGGCGACGCGCTCGGGCCCAACCCACGACCTCGAAGGCGAGACGTCCTGACCGGCGTGGTTGGGCAGCGGGCAGAATTTGCCGGCCCTACACCGGGAGCAGTTCTCCTTTGGAGGAAGCTCGACGGCCTTCCTGAGGCGACCGTACTTCCGTCGAGGCATGGCGGCGATTGGCCGCACGGGTGCTAAGTGGTTCCGTCACTTCTTCCTCGATTTGAGGATGTCCTGAAGGGACGGCGTTTTCAGCGTCTTGCCCTTGCGCCCTTCCTCCTTGGCCGAGAGCACCTTTCGGTCGGTGCGTCCAGCAGTCTTGACGACCTTCTTGACGGATTGCTTCACCGCGGCCTTGGCTGCAGTTTTGGTGGCCTTCTTGGCGGTCTTTGCCGCGGTGGCTGAGACCTTCTTTGTGGCCTTCTTGGCGGCCTCCTTGGCCTTGGTGCCGGCCTCCTGGGCCACCCCTTTGAGGATGCGAGCCGCGGTCGGCGTGCTGATGCCAGCTGCGGTCAGGCCATCTCGGCCAGCCTTGCGGATCTTGGCCACGGTGGTCAAGCCCGCGTCCTTGAGTTTCTTCGCCGTTGCCGCACCCACGCCGGGCAAGTCCGTCAGGTCCTTGCCGCTGTCCTTCCCTGCCATGTCAGGTTCACCACGCCGAGGATGAACTCAGACGTTGAAGAACTTGTCTGATGGAACAATCCACCGGTGGACCCTTCAACTGAGCGAGCCGTGCTCATGCTGTATGCCGAACACGTTGCGCTTGGCCGCCCAAGTGGTGCGGGCGGGGCCGCACCATTCGGTGGACGCCGAGGGGCGGCTTCGACCGAGGCGAGGGGAAAAAGGACCGGACGTGGTTTACCTTGGTGACGTGGCGACCACGCTGATCCACGGCCTGCAGGAAGCGGCCACTTTGACCATGACCCGCCCGCCAAAATTCGACGAGCAGCGGTGGGAACTCGAGGTCAAAACGGGCGACATGACCGTCCGCATTCACTCGCGCCCGTACTGGGGCTTCGGCTTGGTCACCAGAGGCTACCTGAACGTCATTGAATTCAGTGGCTCCGAAGCGCTTCGTGACCGTGCCGTCTTCGATTTGGCCGCCGCTTTGGGTCGGGTGCCGTGGGAATTTTCTTGGCCGGTGGCAGCGGACCGCATTCTCCGCGGTCTCGACCTGGACCGTTCCAGCCACGCCAAGGCGTGGAAGGGCGCCGTCCAGCGTGGACGTGACGGACTTCGTGACGACATCCGCGCCATGGAGGACCGCCGAGAAACGGTGGCGCAACGGCTTCATGCGTGGCTGGACGATGTGGACGACGAGTCAACGGCCACGCTTCGCCAGCACCGCCTGATGGAAGCCGATGAAGACATCGAGCAGGCGCGGAAGGCCTTGAGTGAAGACCACGCCCCCGGGGTTGAACGAGCGCTGGCTCGGGCAGAGTCGGCGCTGATCGAGGTGGACCCCTTGGACGACAGCCCCCTTGCGCATGACCATGACGGGGCGGTTCCGGTGCTGAACACAGACGATGACCTCGACGTGGTGGACCTGACGTAAGCCGCGTCGCGTTCATAAGGAGAAGGCGGTTCGGAGGCCTGAGCACCATGGCGAAGAAGAACGACGGCGGTGGCATTCAGCAAGCCGCAGGTCTCATCCGGTACTTCGACGAGGAATCGGAGCACGCCTGGCGCATCACCAAGTTGCAGGTGTACGCTGCCTGCATCATCTTGGCCGGTTTCTTCTACATGGTCAACATGGGCGTTGTGCAGGCCATCTGGCGCGCCATTGCCTGAATCAGAGGTTCTGAATCAGCACCACGCGGCCGTCAACTTCGGCCATCTTTCGAGCCACGTCAAGCGCCGTGGACATGTCGGTGCACCCACCAAGACTCATCGGCGCGCCGTTTTCGTGCACCACGATGCGGTGACGTGCGGCCGCGAGCGCACTTGGGTCTGCGCGTTCAAACATCCAAGAATCGCCCTCGATGCGGATGAGCGCTTCGATCGGTGTTGCAGGCCCCATGGCCTTCCCGTGCTCCTGCGTCCGAGCAATCAGGGGCGCAAGGTCGCGTACCGGCCATCGTTTTGCCGTGGCTCTGGCGTTCAATTTCCGGTTGTTTTCAACGCCACAGCGAAACGCTCGACCCACGCAAATCCCATCCGGGTCGTCCGGAGACGCCCCGCGCCTTCCTGCCTCTTCCGCTCATAAGCGGCTCGGTGAAGATGAAAGGTTCAGGCGCGGTTTTCCTGACCCTCAGGCCACCACCGAAGAAGGGTCCAAGCCGTCCACGAACCCACGCACATCGAAGCCGCCACCAGAGGAACCGCCGGCAGGACAACCAACAACAGCAGGGGCGTCACGCTCCACGCCCTCCGGCCCATGGTCCACGTGGCTTGGGCTTGTGCGTCCAAGCCAAGACGGAGCGAAAGCAGCGCGAGGATCCCCGCCGCGCCCAGCACCGTTGCCGCCCGGAGGACCACACCGATGACCGCCCACGTCCCGAATCCGCCATAGCGGGGCAGCAGGACGAGCATCGCAACCACGCTGAACACCATGCTCAGGCTCAACCAAAGCGCGAGGCCTTGCGGAGCAGACATTGAGGGTCGGGGGAAGGCACGCGGAGCCAGGGCGAGGGCCGCAGACGCGGCCAACAATCCGGGACCACGGGCGGCTTGCAGCCCGGGATCGGCCTCGACCATGGGCAGGAACAGCACAAGGGCCAACACCGATGCCGCACCGGCAACGGCCAAGGACACCTGAGGACGCCAATGCATCCATGCTGCGCCCAAGGCCAGCACCGTGAGGCAAAGGAACGCATCCCAACCGTCTGCAGCGACGGTGGGGCTGCTGGGCGCGGACGTGATGTGTTCAACCCCGCCCTCGAGCCCGAGCATCGCGATGAGCGCCAGAGGCAAGACGACTTCCGCGCGTTGCCACACCCCATCCTCGTGTCGGGCAAGCGCGGCCATCCAAAGCGGAACGGCCATGCCGATGAGCACCAGACCGTCACCGGACACCACGGCGGCCAGTCGCTCGAGCAACGATGCGTCCGCACCCAGCCTCGCCGCAAAATGAGGCCAAGAAGCGGGATTGAAGGCAGCGACGAGGCGAGCACCAAAGGCCCATGTCCAACCGACGACCGGCAGCCATCGACGAAGGTCGTCCAGTCTCCCGTTGCTCAACGGTCGAGGCCACGCCCAGGTCAGAAGACCGAGCACGAGCATCATGAGGGCGATTTGTGGCGTGCCCTCCATGCGCAGCACGGTGCGGGTGCGCCCCTTCAATCAGCCGCCAGAAGGGAAGGCTTGAACCCGAATGCGCGAAGGCGGAACCGGTTGCGATGGTCTGGAGGGAGGCGACCTCGCGTGAAGATTTGGCCGCCACGCCGCTTGCTCGACTCGCCACCTCACTCGGCGCCGACCTCGATGCATGGTTGGACGTGGTCGAACACCCGCTCCCGGAGACCCTTCGCATCACGCCCCACCGCCAAGATGCGGCGTGGACCGTCGACCAAATCAAGGCCATCGGCGGCGAACGGATGCCTTGGATCAGCCTCCATCAGGCCTTCACCATGCCCTTCCCGCGCGGTCATGCCGAAGGCGAGGCGCGGGCCTTGCTGTCCCATTTGCACCAATCCGGCCGCATCACGCGCCAGGAGGCCGCGTCGATGCTTCCCGTGGAGGTGTTGCCCATGAACGACGTCGACGTCGTGGTCGATCTTTGCGCTGCTCCGGGCTCCAAGACCACCCAAGTGGCCGAGTGCCACCCACTGACCACGGTGATTGCCAACGAACCGGTCTCCGGGCGCGTGAACACCCTTGTGTCCAACCGAGGCCGCGTTTCGCTTGCCAACGTGCTCGTCGTGCAACACGACGGCCGCCATTTTCCACGAACGCCCGCTCCTGGTGTTGACGCGGTCATCGCTGACCTGCCCTGCACGGGGTCGGCCACCATGAGGAAAAACCGCGAAGTGTGGTGGTCGTGGAAGCCTTCGTCAGGCAGGGACATGCACCGACTGCAGGTGGACATCGCCCGTCGCGCGGCCAGTTTGGTGCGACCCGGTGGTCATGTGGTCGTCTCCACCTGTTCATTGGACCCTGTGGAAAACGAGGCCGTCATCGCTGAAACGCTGCGTCAATGTCCTTGGATGGAAGCCGTACCGATTCCGGCTGGCCGGCTCGAAGGCTTGCGGTTGCGGGAAGGGCTGACCAGCTGGACCTTGTTGAGCGACGACGGGACCGAGATGCCACACGACAAGGTACACGCCCAGCACGCTTCACCGAAGGAAGCCGCCTTGCAGGACGCACTCCGGCTGACGCGCCGACTTCATCCCGAAGACAACGACACCGGGGGCTTCTACGTGGCCCTGCTCCGTCATCGGCCTGAGGCGACCCCTGAAGGCGTGGCCAAGACCTTGGTGCCAAAGCGCCCAGGCCTGACCCCCTACGTGCGTGATTTGCCCGGCCCAAGCCGGCATGACGTGCATGCCGTAGAGGCCGAGGTGGCCGAACCGCTGACCACCAAACATCACCTCAGCGAAAGCTTGGCATGGTGGCGGCGCGGAAAGCGCCTTGCTGTGTCTCCGGTCAGCATGCGGGAGCGGTTGTGGGCGCCTGAAACGCCCGACGGCCGCGGCGGAAGGTTCCCCGGAGGATCCTTCCATCCCCTGAAGGCCATTCATGTGGGATTGCCCACCTTTGCGGAAAACCGTGGTTTGTGGCGGGTGCGTCAGGAGGGGCTCCCGGTCATCGCACACCATGGCAGCCCCGCCGGGGTGAAGGTTGGCTTGCCCTTGATTGAACGCCTGTTGGCCGGTGAAGCCCTGGAGCTTGACGAGGTGCCCAATGACGTCGAGCGGGGCTCGACCCTGTTCCTTGCGGACCACCCCACGGGACGGGCCGTCGTTCCTGTATGGGTTCAGGCCAAAGTGACCCTGATGCTGGATGACGTGGAAGGACGCATGCTGGCCCTCCGCCTCTTTAATCGACCTCTGACGGAGGAAGAGGAGTGAAGCGCCTTCCATTGCCGTTGGCGCTGCTCCTCCTCGGGGTTTTGCTTGCTCCCGTCGCGGCCGCCAGCGAAGCTCCACTGGCCGAGGAGCTGGACGCCCCGGTCGTCGAGTGGTTCCATGGCGAGGGCGAAGACGCTGTGTTGGAAGCGCTGGAACGACGGGCATCTGCAGGCGAAGTCCGCTTGCTCCATTGGCGCTTGGATGCAGATCAGACCGGTTCGGATTTCCCGAACGACGACGCACGCTTGCGCGCCGATGCCCTCGGCATCGCCGAGGGGCCGGCCGTTGCCGTGAACGGACAGGTCCTCCCCGACCTCCAAGACGACACCATCGAATCCGCCCTGAGCGAGGCGTCGTACCGTCGCCTCATCGCATTTGACGGGACCCTGAGCCTGGTGGAGGCCGAGGGTGAAGCAGCCATCTTGATTCGAGGCACGGTCGAACCCCTGGAGAACCTCAGCGAGCACGTCATCGTCTTGGTCACGCTGACCGAAGACGGTGCGGTGGACGCGAACGGTCGCTCAGCAACCCATCTGGTGCGCGACATGCGCCCTGAGGTGGCCTTCGCCCGCGACGTGGGCAATTCGTCGGACGTGCTTTGGACGATGACGCCGGACCACCTCGAGGCGGCTGGCGTGGATGTGTCCACCCAATCCCTTGGTTACCACCTCAGCCTCATCGTCGTCGAGCATGGTGTTGTGCTGCAAACTCACACACAACCGCTCCCAAATCCGACGTCCGGCATGGACCGAAGCACCGCGCTGACCGTGCTCCCCCTGATGGGTGTGGTGCTGGTTGTGCTTGGGCTGGTCCTGCGAGGCGAGATGAAGACCGATGAGGCCCTTCCCTCCATCGGCGCTGTACCGTGGACCGGTGAAGGGAAGGTCCGCGTGATTGTTCAAGCTGGCACCGCGCCGTGCACCGTGACCGGTGTTGAAGCCGAGCCGCCCTGGAAGGTGGCCGGACGCAGCATGCACCGTGAAATCGAGGCCGGTCAGGTGGATGTCATCGAGGTTCGGCCCAGCCGCGGCAAGGAGGAGCCTCTGCGCCTTCGCTTGTCCATTGAGGTGGAAGAGCACGGCGGCTGGGTGCAGACCTTGGACGTTGAGCGTGAAGATGTCGCGTCGAAGCGTTCATGACGTCCCGCATCCGAGCGAGACCGATGCACGACCTCGACGCGACGGACAGGGCCATCCTCGGAGCCCTCCTCGAGGACGCACGGTACAGCCAGCGCGAGATTGCGAAGCAGGTCGGCGTCGCTCAAGGCACCGTCACGAATCGGCTCCGTCGACTCGAAGAAGCGGGCATCATCGTTGGCCATCAGGTTCGGCTCGATGCAGAACGGCTGGGCTGGGAGATGACGGTCATCGCAGGACTGCGCATCGCCAAAGGGAAGATGATGGACGTGCAGCGCACCATCGCCAAGGACCAACGGGTCTTCGCCGTGTACGACGTCACCGGCGATTACGATTCCATGGTGCTGGCTCGCGTGAAGAACCGAGCGGACCTCGACGATCTCACCAAAACCGTGCTGACCAGCGCTCACGTCACGCGTTCCTACACCCACGTGGTGCTGAACACCGTCAAGGAGGAAGGGGTGGCGCTACCGCCCGTCCAGTCCGAGGACGTCGATGAGGCCTGAGAGACCCTCGACGGTCCTCGTCTCAGGTTTCAAACACCGCATGAGGACGCGCCTGACCTCTTCGTCCACCTTTACATCGAAGGCTTCGAGGCGGCGGCGGAAGGTGGTCTGGAGCCGCCCTCCTGTCCGGTCCCAATCCATCAAAAGATGCAAGGCAGGGCCGCCGTCATCGCCACGGGTGCCATATGTTTCCACCAGATGAGCGATACGACGGGCAACGTCCCACCCCCGGTTGACAACTTCGATCGGTCCGGTCAGGCCCAAAGCCCGCAACGCCGTCACGTCCCTCGGGCCCTCCACCAAGATTGGGCGACCTGTGCTCCCTTGGTCCTCGCGAAGACCCAGCAAAGCCTCCCGCGCTTCCTCGTGGCGAGGGTGAAGCGGGACCCTCGGGCTTCGCATGCGCTCCAGTGGCGTGAGCCCGCACATCAAGAATGTGCGTTGTCCTCGCCGTGCGCACTGGCTTGCGCTACGAGGCTTGCAAGCACCGCATCAACGCCGAGGCCCTCGATCCTGACGCGCTTCTGGCGTGATGCGTGCCCCTCAACGATGGTCACCGACGATGCGGGGCAACCAAGCCAAGCGGCAAGTTGTGCGCACAGGGCCCGGTTGGCTTGGCCGGCTTGAGCCCGAGCCGTCAAACGAACCACGATGCGATTCCGCCACGCGTCGAAACCCGCGAGGGAGGCGCTGGATGCTCCTGGCTGAACCTGAAGGGCCACAATCACCGCACCATCGAGGGTGGCCTGCATGGCACCCTCCATGGACATGCTTCGGCGAGGCCACAAGCGGCGCATGAACCGTCCGACCGTTCAGGCGAAAATTCGGACCTAAACGAGGGGCGTGGAGGACGATGTTCAAAACGAGGTTCAAAGGCTCGCATTCCTGCATCTAACAACGCTTAAGGAAGGCCCTCCCGAGGCTTCGCGCGAGGGCGTCCAATGGCTGCTCAAGACACACTGTTTTCGGTGCTCTATGACAAGTTCCTGTTCTGGGCCATCATCGTCGGGGTACTCACCTTTGGGGTGATGTTCCTTTTCATGGCTCGTTTCCGCGCAGGACTCACACCAGACGAATCCAAGACCCTCTGGAAGATTGAACCCGGGACCTTCCCGTTGGAGAGCAGCAACCACGACACTGACCGAAAATTGGAGATCGCCTTCTACGTGATTCCAACCATTCTGGTCGCCTGGCTGACCTTCCTCGCGACCGCCTCCACGGCCGACGTCTGGGGCAGCATCCCCGACGACGAGAACCGGTTCGACATCACCGTCAACGGCTACCAGTGGTACTGGGAGTTCGTCTACGAGGACCCGCTCACGTGGGAAGACGAGCACACCGGCATGGACGTTGAGGTTCGCACCAGCGAAGGGGATGTCGTGCTCCACGCCATGGGCCTCAACCCGCACACCGCTGTGGTCAGCATGGACGGCATGAAGACGGAACACGCCTTCAACGGCAGCGACATGATCACCGTTGAGGACTTCTTCTTCGACGCAGGCCTCCACTACAAGGTCGAAATCCTCGACGAGGAAAGCACCGTCCTGCACACGTGGGAACACATCCCAGTGGGCCACATCTTCCGCACGCCGGTGGAGCCTCTCATCATCCCGTGCTCCACGGTGGACTCCGCCAGCGACGACTCGGACATGCCCGAAGACGGTGTGGTCTTCACGATGCACTCCCGCCCCATCGACGACAGCGATCCCCGGTACGTGGGTGTTCAGCATTCCTTCTGGCTCCCCGAGTTCGGCGTGAAGGAAGACCTGGTTCCCGGCCTTGAGCAGGGCACCACCATGTACGTCTTCCCTGACGACGCCGGCACCTTCCCCATCCGCTGTGCGGAGTACTGCGGCCTGCAGCACTCCCAGATGGTGGGCGAAGTGAAGGTCGTTGCCGAAGAGGGCAAGACCTGTGATGCCGATGTTGGCATCAAGAAGGCCGACGTTGGAGGTGAGGCCTGATGCGCACACGCGCCATTGCCATGCTCCTTGTTGTGCTGGCCGCCTTGGCTTTCACACCCAGTTTCGAAGCCATGCCCGCTGGCATCGGCAGCGCCGGTGACGGCGGCTGTTCATGCCACGGTGGCGCCAACGCCGACACGACAGTGGTCGTGACCGGTTTGCCTGAGAGCTTCAATGCGAGCGAGACCTACACGTTCACCGTCACCGTCGTGAACGACGATCTGCCACGCTCCGAGCCCGATGCTGGACGCATGGGCGGCTACCGCATCCTCGTCACAGAAGGCGCGGTGAGCGCGGTTCCAGAATCCGCCGGCCAAATCATGGACGCCGGATTGACGCACACGGCTGAAGCCAACATGGTGCGGACCTGGGACTTTGAGTGGACCGCGCCAGGCGACGATGAAGCCACCGCGGAATTCACCATCTACGGCAACGCGGTCTCCGGCGGCGACGGCCCAGGTGGCGACGAATGGAACGTCGTGAACCTCCTCGTGCCCGGCATCAACGCTGGCGCCATGGCGCCCAGCGCTCCACCGCTGGTCATCCTGATGACGGCCCTGCTGCTCGCGGTTGGCCTCATCCTCCTCGGCACCATGTGGGTCTTCTACCGACGCAGTCCGGACACGTTCACCATGGGCGCCTTCTGGGCCTACCTCAAGCCTTGGCTGACCACGACCGACCACAAGGAGGTCGGCATCATGTACTTCCTGTACGGCTTCCTGTTCTTCCTTGTCGGTGGTTTGCTGGCGCTGCTGTTCCGTATCCAGTTGTCCGTCCCCGAGAACGATTTCCTCACCTACGACCAGTACAACTCCTTCTTCACGCTGCACGGCACGACGATGATTTTCCTCGCCGCCATGCCGATGATTGCGGGCTTCATGAACTACGTTCTGCCCTTGCAAATCGGCGCCAAGGACCTCGCCTTCCCTCGCATCAACGCCCTCGGCTTGTGGATGCTGGTCTTCTCGACGCCCCTCATCTACACGGGCATCTGGACCGGTGAAGGTGCCGACATCACCTGGGTGATGTACCCGCCGTATTCCTCGCTGAGCGAATTCGGCGAATACGGCAACAACCCAGGCACCACCGCGTTCATCGCGGGCATGGTCATGCTTGGTGCTTCAAGCACCCTGAGCGGTGTGAACTTCATCACCACCGTGTTCACCATGCGCGCTCCTGGCGTGACCTGGTGGCGCATCCCGCTGTTTTCGTGGTCCGTCTTCGTGTCCGTGTTCATGCTCTTCGTGTCGCTTCCCGCCTTCATCGTCGGTGTGGCCTTCCTGCTGTTCGATCACACCATCGGGACGACCTTCTACACCTTCGGCGGCGACCCGATCTTGTTCCAGCATCTGTTCTGGTTCTTCGGTCACCCTGAGGTGTACGTGGTCATCGTGCCGGCCTTCGGTATCGTGTCCGAGGTGCTCGCGACCAGCGCACGCCGCTCCGTCTTCGGCTACAAGTCGATGGTCATCGCCATGGCCGGCATTGGCGTGGTTGGTTTCGTCGTCTGGGGCCACCACATGCTGACCTCTGGCATGTCGCCCGCGTGGCGTGCAGCATTCATGATCACCACCATGCTGGTGGCGATCCCGACCGGTGCGAAGATCTTCAACTGGCTGATGACGCTCTACCAGGGCAGCCTGGTCATGCGCACGCACACCTTGTGGGCGCTTGGCTTCCTCATCACCTTCACCTTGGGTGGCATTTCGGGGATGTTCTTCCCTGTCTCCGGTCTTGACGTCCACTTCCACGACACCTACTTCGTGGTCGCTCACTTCCACTACGTCTTCATCGGTGGCACCGTGTTTGCGCTCTTTGCCGGTGTCTACTACTGGTTCCCAAAGGTGACCGGCCGCAAGATGGATGAGCGCCTCGGCCTCTACCACTTCCTCATCGGTTTCGCGTCCTACAACGCGGCCTTCTGGCCCATGCACGCCCTCGGCATGATGGGCATGCCGCGCCGCACCCACTCCTACCTCGAAGAGACCGGCTTTGCCTCCTACAACTTGGCCGTGTCCACCTTCGCCTTCATCTTCGGCCTGAGCCAGTTGATCCTCGTGTGGAACATCATCTACTCCGCTCGTCGGGGCGAAAAGGTCGGCAAGGACCCGTGGGGCGGTTGGTCGCTTGAGTGGACCACGTCTTCGCCACCGCCGACTCCTTCCTTCCACGACATCCCCACGCAGGCTGACGCCAACGAAGGTCACGAGCACGGCGAGAAGAAGAAGGGCGTTGGAAAGCGCCTTTGGGAAGGCTCCGGTACGGAGGTGACCCAATGAGCGGCGGAGGTCATGCACACGTCGAGAACTCGATTTGGATGCGATCCCTGCTGATGGCAGGCATCTTCCTGGCCATTGGCGTGGTCGCCTACGGCGTCCTCGTCGGCGGCATTGCCGGCATTGGCGAAGACCAAGGCCTCAACGGCGACTACCACCACGCCAAGGACGCGTACTACGCGGCCAAGGACGCCGGCGTGACTGGGAGTGCTTACGATGAGCTGCATGACGAGTACGTCAGCACCCACCTGAACTACCTCACGTTCATGGTCGCTGGCAACACCATCCTCGTCATGATGATCGTCTATGCGGTCTTCATCGGCTTCGGTGGCTTCGTCAACTCCCTCAAGCCGGACGCGGACCACGACGATCACGACGACCACGGCCACCACGGTTCGTCCTCACCGATCGTGCTCGCTTTCGGCGTGATGCTGTTCATGATCGGCTTCCCCCGCTTCGCTCACGGTGCGGAAGGGATGCTCTACGGCCTTGAATTCGAACTCATGGACATGGCCATGTCCACCACGGGTCTGGTGTTCGTGGTGCTCGGCATCGCCAACTGGTGGCAGGAAGATCTGCCTTTCGACGGCCATGGTGAGCAAATCGCCACCGCAACCGACGACATGGTGCCCTTCCGTGGCCAGCACATCCGCAAGGTAGGCATCTGGGTCTTCCTGATGTCTGAGGTGATGGTCTTCGCCTCCTTCTTCTCGTCCTACCTCCGTATGCGCACCGGCTGGTGCACGGACTGGGCGATCAAGTCGGGCGTCGAAGCCTGTGCGGGCGTTGAATTGGGCACCGTAAAGACGGCATCAGACTACATCCGCCACGACTTCGCGACGCTTGCACCTGGTGCCATCAACACCTTCGCGCTCATCATCTCGTCCTACACCATCGTGCTCGCCCTGAAGGCCGCGAAGAACACGAACTGGGAGGTGTCCTCCAACCCGCTCATGGCGAAGCTGATGCCCACGCGAAAGGCCGCGGTGCGCAACTACCTCATCGCCACTTTGGTCCTCGGCTCCCTCTTCATCGTGCTGAAGCTCGTTGAGTGGAGCCACCTCATCGCTGAGGGCTTCACCCTCGCCACGCAGCAAGGATCCATCTTCTACATCGCCACCGGGGCCCACGGACTTCACGTCTTCATCGGCCTTCTGGTGATGCTCTACCTCATCTTCAAGGCCGACACCGTTGGCTTTGACGAAGAAAACGGTCAGGGCATCGAGTACTTCGGTCTGTACTGGCACTTTGTTGACCTGGCGTGGGTGGTCATCTTCCCCGCCTTCTATCTGTATTGAGGTGAATGGACATGGGAGAACACGCATCCAAAATCGAGCAGTGGGTTGAGAAGAGTCCAATCCCCATGGACATCTACGCCCTGAACTTCTGGATCCTGATGATCTTCACCCTGGCCGAAGTGGCCGCGGTCTTCTACGTGCCTGAAGAGCAGAAGTACATCGTCTGGAGCATCCTGATCGGCGTTGGCATCATCAAGGGATACGGCATTGCTGCCTTCTTCATGCACTTGGCCGGCGACCCGAGGCCCTACCTGTGGAGCTTCGTCTTCCCGTTCATCTTCGTGGTGCTGATGCTGTGGGGCATTGGCCTGTCGAACCCGGACGGCATCACCGGCTTGCCGGCATGGTGCACGCCCTTCTCAGGGTCCTACGCGACCAGCACCCCCTGAGGCGTTGCTTTGCGTCGTGGCTTGGTCGC
The DNA here is from genome assembly GCA_002722135.1 of Methanobacteriota archaeon. Classification (GTDB taxonomy): domain Archaea; phylum Thermoplasmatota; class Poseidoniia; order Poseidoniales; family Poseidoniaceae; genus MGIIa-L3. Next base: position 13,004 of record PBKJ01000002.1, read on the forward strand.
TGTTCTGCTGGTGACCACACTCTTGCTGCCCGTCCAAGCCGCGGCTTACAACGGACTGGTGCTCTCGCGCGGTTCGGTGGGTGAGGTCAACCTCATCGATCAGCGCGGAGAAAACGTGAGTTTGGACGGCTTGAGCGAGGAGATCCTCGTCGTTGCCTTCGTGTTCACCCACTGTCCTGATGCTTGTCCGGTCATCACGCACACCATGAAGGCGGTCCAAGCCGGGCTTGACGACGACCTTGCGAAGCACGTCGGATTTGTGTCGATCACCGTGGACCCTGTTCGGGACACGCCAGAACGCCTGCTTGCGTTCACCGAGTACCACGGCGTGGATTGGCCGCACCTGACCGCTGACAACGCGACCCTGGAGGACGTCTGGGCCCGTTTTGGCGTGAATGTGGCGTCCGAGGTCATCGAAGCCCACGGCAGCGCGGTTGATTTTGCCTTGGAAGCAGCCACAGTGACCGTGATCAACACGAACGGAAACGCCTCGGAACATCCCGTGCGTCCAACCGGATGGAACCTTACGGTGGAGCACGCCGATGCCGCGGGATGGAACATCTCGGCCGAAGAGGGACAGTACGGTCACATGATCACGGGCGTTGAGGGCGTCGTATCACCTGAGGATTGGTCGTGGTGGTGGGCCCTTCAGCGCTGGAACAGCACGTCTAGTGCGTGGGAGGAGAGCCCGGTGGGCCTCGACGACATCGATGTGCTGACCCACCCGCATCTTGCACTCACGGATTCGCGACGCAACCTCACTGATCTGCCGAGTCCGACCGGCCGCTCGTCCATGCACCTGCTCTTTGACGAGGGCAACGCCACCAGCCACGTGCTCAACGCGACCTCCGCCCACCTCATGACGCATGGCGCCCTTCTCGGGACGGATATGGGCCTGAACATCAGCCTCGATCCGCAGTGGGGTCACATGCTCGAAGCCATCGACGGCTCCGCTGCACCCGCCGATTGGTCGTGGTACTGGCGCCTTGCGTTCTGGAACGGCACGATGTGGGAGGAATCCATGGTGGGCATGGACGACCTGACCGATACCATGCACATCGCTTGGGCGCCGTCCACGGTGAACCTGAGCGACATCCCCGTCCCTGGCGGTTCCGGCGTGCAAGGCCAAGGCGACGCGACGACCTGCAATGGACACGGCTGGGTCATGGGCAGTGGTTCGTCCGCGCACTGCATGTGCGATGAGGGCTACAGCTGGCGTGAAGGCGACCGTCTGAGTTGCGTCAGTGACGACGGCGAGGTGCTGGTCGGCCACGCCACCGTCACCTACATCCTCGACGGCGCGCGGAAGCCTCGCGTGCAATGGAACGGGGACGGATGGACGCCAGAAGCCTTCACCGAAGACCTCGTTGAACTGGCTCAAGCCGAGGGCGTCATTCCTCGACCGGAGCGGTCGAATTCCAGTCCAAGTCCCGGCATGGCTGCTGGCCTTGTCGCCATGCTTGGTGCCGCCCTGCTCCTCGAGCGGCGCCGTTCATAGGGGAGAGGCTTGTCGGGCAACACAAGCGTGGATCGCATAGCCAGGTAGTGCGCCGGCCTTGAAAGCCGGTGTCGAACGACACGGGGGTTCGAATCCCTCTCCACGCGCCTGCACCTTCGCTCAGGCGGGGAACCTTCTCAAACCACGACACGCTCTCACGTCCATGCGAAGGGCCCTGCTCGGTGTGCTGCTGATGCTTTCGCTGAGCCTTGCCGGTTGCCTCGCGCCTTCCTCCGCAGGATGGGGAGACGGCGGCGTTAGCGTCTCCACGGACGGCATGAACGCCACCGTGGTGAGCGACCTGACCCCGAGTCAAACGACCGTGGACGAAGTGATGCTGGCCGGTTGCGACACCGAGGGGATGATTGGTGATGCGGCGAATCAAACCGGCCTCATCACCATCGAAGGGCACCTGGCTGCGTCGACGCTCTACACGAGCCATGGCGAGGACATGCGAGGACTCGCAAGCGGCGTCACTGCCGCCGTCATCCTCGAAGCCATGAGTTACGGCAGCGCCGAAGCGGTCCCGAACGGTCAAGGCGCGCGCATTCCCGTCAAAAACTGGGCAGAGCCGCTGAACCCGGGCACCGGATCTGGTCAGAGCACCTCGCAACGCACCGTCAACGTCGAGGACGTTGACAGCGACAGCAACGAACCGTGGTTCGTGCTGGGCCTCCTTCCAGCCTCGGAGCACATCGCCGCCGGCTTCGGTGCCGTGAATGACGTGCACCAGCCCATCCGCATCGAGGGCTACATGGTCAAGAGCGCCGAAGGAACAAGCATCGGAAACGGCCTCACCTCTGGAGCGAAGTCCCAATCTGGGAGCCCGTGCCTGCTCGGTGTGGACGATTCGAACAAAGGCACGTACTACGTGATCGTGCACAGCATCACTCTGCCGGGCGCCTCCGTCACCATGGACGGCGACGCGGACGACGAATGGGTGATGGGCGACGTGCCCTTGCTCGGTCGTGGCGGCTACGTGGTCTACTTCCTGACGGTGGCCGCTGGCGGTGGGGCGGCCCTCTACGTCATCTCCTCAAAGCGCGTCAAAGGTGTCGCTGCCTCGCAGGCCAAGGTTTTGCTCGGCCAGGAGAACATGGCCAAGGCAGAGACGGCGCGCAAAGCGCCGAAACGCAAGGCGCCGGAACCTGCGCGTGCCGCGCCCGAGCCCAAGAAAGAGAAGAAGCCGAAGAAGAAGGAAGACTCGAGCATTGGCGGGTTCGATTTGGATGCGGCTTTGTCCACCAAAGGGTCCTCCGCCTCATCGAAGCCTGAACGCTCGTCGCGCGGGGGCTCAAGCGTTGTGGTCACGGAAGAGGCCTCCAGCATGGCCGCGCAAACCAAGGCCGCCTCCTCTGCCTCGTCCTCGGCGTCAAGCCCGCCTTGGGAGCCTCCGGTGTCCACCACAGAACGACGCAGCGGCGGGGTGACCCCCATGGGCGGAGCGCCCACGCGCAGCGGACCGCCCCAGCGCAGCGCACCTCCTCAACGCAGCGAACCCGCGGCGGAGCAGCCCACCGTTCGACGTCGTCGTGCCGTGCGCAAGGCTGCACCTGAGCCAGAACCCGAGCCTGAGCCTGCTCCAGCGCCGGCTGAGGAAGAAGAGTTCTCGGACTTCTCATTCTGAGTCCCAAGCCACCGTCGGCGCGCCCCGCGCAACGATTTGCGCCGGGTGCCACACCAAACTGGCCGGTAGCTGGAGGATCGGCTCCCCATCGGCTTGGATGTAGGTGGGGAGCTCAAGCGGAACGTCGCTGGCCACGCCTTCCGCATCGACCGGCCTGAGGTTGACGCGACGAACGCGGTGCGACGTGATGCCCCAAATGCCGACGTGCTTGCCTTTCTTCACGGAGCCCATCAGGTTCAACATCCGCCATCGGCTCAGCCGTGGCGCGAGGACCAGCACCGCCTCCTCGTGGTTCGGAGCCATGCCAGGACAGACGCGATATCCCCCCCCGAACGTCTCACCCGTGCACGCGGCAAGGAGGGTCAGGTCCACCGTTTCAGCCGGTCCATCGTCCATCTGGAGTTCCACATGACGACGACGCCATACCGGGATGGTGGTGACGCCAAGCCAGGTGTACTTGATGGGACCGTGCAGCCATTTTGCGCGACGGAGTTTGGCTCTGCTGATCGAAGAGCTGATGCCGGCATCGGTCTCGAGGAAGGTCCAGCGCACGATGCGGCCCTCCTCTTCGGCCGGTCCGTCCCATGGGTTGGCCTGAACGGGATACTCGGCCGATTCTGGTGGAGCAGGATGGGCCTCGAGACGCCACGCGCCGCTGGGGCGATCCACGCCTTCCTTCAGGAGGCGAAGTGCCCCCTCGAGGTCGTCGCGCGGGATGCCGTGCGTGATGGCGAAGTCGTTGCCCGAACCGAAGGGAATCTGACCGAGCACCGCGCCAGACCCGCGCAGACCGCTGGCGACCTCGTGCACGACACCGTCGCCGCCAACGGCCACCACCAGATCGCCTTGGCCGACGTGTCCAGCGGTCACGAGGTGGTGGGCATGTCGGGCCGCATCGCCGGGCCCTCCGGTGACGAAGGCCTCGACGGCCCATCCGTCGTCTTCCATTCGACGGCGCACATCAGGCCACGCTCTGCCACAGCGTCCGTCGCGGCTCGCGGGATTCACGATCACGTGCACCTGAGTCATGTTCGGTGAGTGGACGCGGAGAGGATGAAGGTTCGCGCCCAAAGGCGAGGGCTCATGTGGGAGAAGCCGAAGCCACCACCGTCACGATGTGGTCTGAAGGCGAGGCTGAATTCATGCGGCGGGCCCTTGAGGTCGCTGAGCGAGGTCAAGGTCGCGTTAGCCCGAACCCACCCGTGGGTTGCGTGCTCGTGAAGGACGGCGTGGCCATCGCTGAAGGGTGGCACGACCATCTTGGCGGGCTGCACGCTGAACAGATGGCCATCCATGACGCGGAAGCGCGCGGCGTGCCCACCAACGGGGCCACAGCCTACGTCACCCTCGAACCGTGCAATCACTTCGGGAGGACGCCTCCGTGCACGGAATCGCTCCTCTGGGCCGGTATCCAGCGGGTGGTCGTCGCCCATCCTGACCCCAACCCAAACGTGCGCGGCCGGGGAACGGACGTGCTGCGTGAGGCGGGCCTCGAGGTCGAGGTCGGCCTGCTGCGCTCCGAGGCTGCGATGCAGATGCGCTCCTTCCTCCATTGGTGCCATCAACGACGCCCATGGGTGACCGTGAAGGTGGCCGTGGACGCAAACGGCTCCGTGGACGATCGTTCGGATGTGGCCGGTCGATTCACGTCCGAGGGCTGCCTCGATGAGGTCCATCGCCTCCGCCAGCGCTGTGATGCAATTTTGGTCGGCTCTGAGACCGTGCTCCGGGACAATCCCTCGCTGACCGTGCGTCGCGTGGAGCACGCGCGACAACCGATACGCGTCGTCCTCGACGGCCGTGGACGCATCGAGCAACAAGCGACCGTGCTGACCGACGGTGGCGCCACGATGCACCTGACCGGCGATGTGGATCTTGAACGGCTCTTGGACCAATTGGGCGACCAGGAGATGCAGCGCTTGCTTGTTGAAGGCGGGCCAAGCACGGTGCACCGTTTCCTGGAGGCCGGGCTGGTCGACGAAGTCCTCCTCGTGCGGAGTACGGTGGAGCACGCTGATCCGGTTCCATCAGGGCTTGATGATGACGCGTTCCGCTCGGCCGGTCTCGAACAGCATGAACCCCAGGCGTGGGGCGAAGAACGCGTTGACGTGTGGCTTCGCGCCTGAGCCTTAGCGTGACAGGCGGAGCGCGCATGCCTCCAGCGACTCCCCATCAGTGCGCAGGTTGCGGATGTAGGCAGGGACGCTTGCGGTTGAGGTCTCAAGATCCACGAGGTCACCAACCCATTCCACCTCGGTGGTCGGGGGGGCGGCGTGCTCGTCGACCTTATGCGCGGTCCAAACGGAGCACTGCGAGCCGTCCTCGTCCGCCACTTGACGGTACCAAGGGAGGTCGACAGGTCCCCTCGAGAGGTTGTGTCGTTCTGAATAAAGAACGATGCAATCTGCATGAACGGTTGTCCATCCGGCATCGTTCAGCCACTCAAGGGCGACCGCGTCCTCCGCGCCAGGCTGGAACCACACCAGCGGAGGCGTCTCGAACGGTGTCATGAGCAGGCGTCGCACCTGTGCCCTCGCCCGCTCTGGAGCCAGAAACAGCACCGCTACCTCGAGCGGCGTCCCTGGCTCAACCGAGCCGCGGATGGGCACGCCGTCGATGCAGGCACCCGCATCACGAGGATGGACGGGGACGACACGCCAGCCGCGCCTGCGCAACTCGGGAACTGCGGTGTGCGAGGTTCGTTCTGCGTTCAGGCCCGCCCCAAAGACGTGAATGGACGTCACGCCAAGCAGGGCGGGGATGAGGTCCTGAGAAGCGTCCATGCCATCGCCTCAGGGTTGGAGCCGTGCCTTCGTCCACGTGCCGTCGTTGTGCGTCAATCGGATGCGGTCATGGAGGCGCGCGGGCCGACCGGCCCAGTACTCGATCTCGTGCGCATGAAAGCGGAAGCCGCCCCAATGCGGGGGGCAAGGGACGTCTGCCTCATGGAAGCGGGCATGGACCTCGGAATGCTTGGCCTCGAGCGCGTTCCTGTCCTCGATGGGCGAGGATTGGTCGGACACCCACGCACCGATTTGTGAGGACCGTGGGCGGGTGGCGAAATAGGCCTCAACCTCGTCGCGCTCCAGCGGCGTCACGTGGCCCGTTAGTCGTGTTGAACGGTCCATGTCGGGCCACCAGAAGGTGAGCGAAGCCCGGGCATCGTCGTGAAGTTGGTTGGCCTTGTCCGAGGTCAAGTTGGTGAAGAAGCGAACCGTAGTGCCGTCCACACCCTTGCAGAGCACCATGCGCGATCGTGGGGCGCCATCGGGTCCAAGGGTGGCCAAGCACATCGCAGTGGGGTCGCTCAAGCCAGCCTTTTCCGCGTCATGAATCCACGCCGTCAGCAGCTGGAGCGGAGCATGTGGGTCGACCGCGGCAGGGTCCAACTCGCCGTCGTACTCCTCACGGAGGTGGTCCATGCGCTCCTGTCCGAATCGGCAGGCCTTGAACCCCTGTTCACCCAACGCTGAGGAACAGGCGTTCAAGTATGCACCCCGAAACATCACATCATGTCTTCCGTGCTCGTGGTGGGTGCCAGCAGCGACGTGGCCCACCGGTTGATTCCCAACCTTCTGGCCGCAGGTCACACCGTCACCGGGCTGGCGAGGGACGCATCCCGCCTTGCTGCGTTCGAACACGAGCGCTTCCATGCCGTGATCGGTGACGCCCTCGACCAGAACGTGCTCCAAGATGCGGTGGCTCAGGCCTCGGCCGAGGAACCTATGTCCATGGTCGCCCACCTCGTGGGTTCCATCGTCATCCGACCGCCCCACGCCATGAAGATGGAACAGTTCAACGAGGTCATCGCCACCAACCTGGGCAGTGCCTTCCTCACCTTGTCCGTGTGCGGCAAGGCCATGATGCGGTCCGGTGGCGGGCGGATGGTCTTCACCTCAAGCGTGGCCGCTGGGCTTGGCTTGGTGAACCACGAGGCCATCGCGGCCGCCAAGGGCGGCCTCGAAGCCATGGTCCGCTCCGCGGCGGCCACCTACGCCAAGCGTGGTCTGCGCATCAACGCTGTCGCACCTTCCCTGACCGAGACCCGTTTGGCGGAACCCATGCTGCGCTCAGAGGCCGCGCGTGCCGCGTCCGAGGCCATGGTGCCCATCGGCAGGATCGGCCAACCCGAAGAGGTGGCCACAACAATGGCGTGGCTGCTTGACGGCGCGCCCGACAACCTAACCGGTGAGGTGCTGCACGTGGACGGTGGCATGGGCCGCGTACGGGCCATGGGGTGAACGCATGAACGTGGGCGTCGTCGGTGGCGGATTGGCCGGGTTGGCCACCGCGAGCGCGCTGCACGCTGCAGGCCACTCGGTCACCGTCTACGAGGCCGCAGCACACATCGGTGGCCGCATGGGGACCGTCACGATGGAGGGTCATCCCGTGGACGTGGGCTTCCACGTGCTGCACACCGCATACCCCGCGTTGCGCCGCTGGGTGGACCTCGATGCGCTCGATGCCGTCGCGATGGACCCGAGCACCGAGGTCATCCTTCCAAGCCAAGGGAAGCGCCTGCTGCTGGGTGATGCCTTGCGGCGCCCGAGCACCCTCTTCCCCACCCTGCGCAGCGTTGGCCCCTTCAACGCCCTCCGCTTGCTGCGCTGGCGGCAGCGCGCGCGTGGCCGTGACATCGAAGCCCCGCTCGACCGCCCCTCACAGAGCATCGACGCCGGCTTGGCCAACCAAGGTTTCAGCAAGGCCTTGCGTCAGCGCGTCCTCCAGCCGCTCTTTGCCGGCATCACCCTCGACCCGGAGCGCAACGAGCGCGAAGCCTTCGCGACTTTCACCTGGGGTGCGATGGCCAAGGGGAACATGGTGATGCCCAAGGACGGCATCGTCGCGGTTCCCCGCCAACTCGCGTCTCATTTGCTGCCTGCGTCCCTGCGCACAGGCGTCGCGGTCGAGGCCGTCGACGCCAATGGAGTGACGGTCGATGGAACGCGCCATGAGCACGACAAGGTCGTTCTCGCCGTGCCCCAGCACGTGGCTGCACAGTTGCTGGACATCACGATCGACCCAAGCGAGCGGCGCACGACCACGATGGTCTACGCCACCGATGCAGCCCCGCTCCGGGCTGCGCGCTTGCTGCTAAACGGGGAATACGACCCAACCGCTTCTCCGGTGCTCCATGTGCACGTTCCGACCCTCCTGCACCCGCGCGCAGACGGTCAGCACCTCGTGGTCGCCACCTTGCTTGGAGAGGGTGACCACACGGCGGAGGACGTTCAGGAACGCCTGTTGTCGTGGTTCTCCGAGGCCTCCACTTGGCGCTTCGTCGGTCGGACCGACGTGCGTCATGCCCTGCCCACCATTCCCACCCACCACGTCGGACGCGACCACCTCCCGGTGGACGTCGACGGCGTGCTCCTTGCGGGGGACCACACCACGCACCCGTCGGTGCAAGGGACGCTGCGCAGCGCGGAACGCGTGCTCGAAGCGCTGGGTGTACCGCTCCCGCAGGGACCGCAGGATTTGCAACGTCCTGCAGCGGTGGAGGTGACGGCATGACCTGGCACAACGTGATGAAAGCGAACTGGAAGAAGGACCGCACGGCGATGAAGGTCCTCAAAGGGAAGATGGTGATGATCGGACGCAAGCACGGCGAATACTTCGCCACGCAAGCCCTCTGCCGTCACATGCGCTGGCCGTTGGCCTGGGGCGCGAAAATCACCGATGACGGCTGCGTACGCTGCCCGCTCCACCAGACCACGCACAAAATCGAGGACGGCTCCTTGGTGGAGTGGTCGCCCTTCCCGCTGGTCCCGGCGTACGGCAAGCTGGTTGGGAGCATGGTGAAGCCGAAGGATCTCGGCGTCTACGAGACGAAAATTGAGGACGGACGCCTCTGGGTGGATCTGCCTTAGTCGCGGACGTCCCAGGCCCAGACGGTCACCTTTCCACGCGGGCCCTCTTCGGTTCCAACCGCGTGGACGTGCTCGCTGCGTCGCAAGGCACGCTGCAGTTCATGCACGCGCACCTCACGCCCTGCCGCTTGCAGCGCCTCGATGATGGCCGGCGTGCTCATCGGCCCTTGCTCCTGCAGGAGCAGGTGCAACCAGGTCACCGCTTCGCGCGTGGCGCGACGCTCCTCCGACCATCGCCCGCCGCGCACGGGATGTGCTGCGCACGGGCCTCCTTGACGCTATGGCTGGCCTCCGGCGAAGGATGAAGGGTCATGCCGGCAAGGCAAGGCCATGGTCGAAAGTGAAACGATGGACGATGCCGCCATCGCGGCGATGATGGCGCGCATTGACGCTGTCCCAATGATGCACACCATCGCCATCGAGATTCAGCGGATGGAGCAGGGCTTGTGTGTGGCCAAGGTGCCTCGTCGTCTGGAGTGGGACGGCATCTACGAGACCTTCCACGGCGGGATGCTCGGGGTGATCGCAGACTCGGTCACCTGTTGGGCCATCCTCACGTCGATCGGCGCGGACGAAAAGGTCGCGACAACCGACTTCAACATCCGATTCCTGCGCCCATGCCACACCGACGTGGTGTGCACCGCTCGGACCGTTCGAGCAGGACGAACGATGTGCGTCGCCGACGCCGAAATCCACGACATGAACGGAAAACTCGTGGCCATCGCTCAGGTGTCCTACGCACGGCTCGCGTGAGGCCACACAGGACTTCTTGAGCCCTTGACCGCGAGTCGATACCATGCCGGAAGGGCCGGAGATTCACCGCGCTGCGGACCGGCTTCGCAAGGCCCTGGTCGGCAAGACGCTGCTCGAGGTGCACGCCGAGCATCCCGCCATTGCAGGACGGCTTGACGGTTGGGTCGGTCGCGAGGTGGAATCGGTGGACGCGCGCAGCAAAGCGATGCTCATCCGCGTGGGCGATCATGTGCTGTACAGCCACAACCAGCTCTACGGGCGGTGGACGGTCAACCGGGCGACGACGGCGCCTCCCGATTGGAACCGGGCGCTTCGCGTGGCTTTCGTCAACGAAACGCACGCGTGTCGGCTGTGGTCCGCCAGCGACGTGGTGCTGCTGGAAGCCTGGGAAGTGGAGGGTCATCCCTACATCGCTCAACTCGGACCGGACGTGGCCGACCTGCGCACCACCGTGGCGGAGGTCCGCGTGCACCTCGAGGAAGCGCGCTTCCAGCGGCGTGGACTGGCTGGGCTGCTGCTCGATCAGCGCTTCCTCGCCGGCGTGGGCAATTACCTGCGCAGCGAGATCCTGTTCGAAGCCGGCTTAGACCCCTCACGGCGCGTGGGCCAGTTGAACGACGCCGAGAAGGACGCGCTGGCCGAGGCCGCGGTGGCCATCACGCACCGGGCCTACCACCAGAAGGGTGTCACCGTGGACATGGCGACCTTCCAAACGATGCGCGACAACGGCGTAGCTCGGCGTAGCGCGCGGCATTACGTCTTCCACCGCGACGGCATGGCCTGCCACCGCTGCCAATCGACCATTGTGCACGGACGGGTCGGTGGGCGACGGTTGGACGTCTGTCCCGCCTGTCAGACGTGANGTGTGCGACGGGCTCAACCGGCGATGTGACACCAAGCCCACAGTTGGCGCCCATGCGGTTGAAGTCTCGGAGGCCAACGCTGCATCATGACGGCGCTGAGCGCGGCCCTGCAGGGCTTTGGGCTGAGCCTGGGCCTCATCGTCGCGCTCGGGCCGCAGAACGCCTTCGTCATCCGCCAAGGCCTGTTGCGCTCCCACGTCTTTGCCGTCTGCCTGGTCTGCACCTTGGCGGACATCCTGCTCATTTCGCTGGGCACGCTCGGCGTCGGTTCGGTGCTGGCCGGCATGGAAGGCTTTCATGCACCGATGACCCTCGCCGCTGTGGCTTTCTTGCTGGCCTATGGCGCCCTCCGCTGGCGCTCCTCGATGAACCCAACAGGGCTCGACATCGAAGGGGCGGCGCCCGCTCCGCTGGTCCAAACGATGCTGGCGGCCTTGGCCTTCACCTTCCTCAACCCGCTGGTCTACCTTGACACGCTCGTGCTCATCGGCGGCTATGCCCTGCGCTTCGATTTCGAAGGACGGCTCGCCTTCACGGCGGGCGCTTCCTTGGCGTCCGTGCTCTTCTTCTTCGCATTGGGTTACGGTTCCAGCGCGATGGCGAAGGTCTTCTCGCGCCCAGAAGCATGGCGATGGATTGACCGCGGCATCGCGGTCATGATGTTCGGCTTTGCTGCAGGCCTGCTGCGGCCGCTGATGTGAGGCCTCAATCGTCGTGCGTGCCGAGNAAGTACTGCCCGATGTCCGGGTCGGTCAGGATGTGCTGCGCCGTGCCCGTCAGCACGACCTTTCCGTTGGCCATGATGTAGCCGCGGTCCGAACGGGCAAGGCTCAGGCGCGCGTTCTGTTCGACGATGAGGACCGTGATGCCCTGCTCGCGCAAGGCGTCGATGCGCTCGATGATTTGCTGCTGATAGAGCGGGGACAGCGCCGCGGTGGGTTCGTCGAGCAGCAGGAAGGACGGATCTGCGATCAGCGCGCGGGAGATGGCGAGCATCTGCCGCTCACCGCCCGACAGCGACGCGGCCAGGTCATGCTCTCGGCTGCGCAGGTCGGGGAACATGTCCAGCGCACGCTCGATGCGCTGGTTGAGCAGCGGGCCAGGCAGGCTGTTNCCGCCCATTTGCAGGTTTTCTTCCACCGAAAGGGACGGGAAGACGTTGTTCACTTGGGGCACGTAGGCGATGCCCTTGGAGACGAGCTGGTCGCTGCGCAGCCCTTCGATGGGCTCGCCNCGGTAGAGCACTTGGCCGCCGTAGTGCTTCGCAATGCCGAAGATGGTCTTGATGAAGGTCGATTTGCCGCAGCCGTTGGGACCGATGATGGTGACGAATTCGCCCTCATCCACGTGCAGGTCAATGCCGTAGAGGATCTGCACGGCACCGTAGCCTCCCTCGAGGCCGGTGACCTCCAACACGCGGCTCATTCTTCCTCACCTCCAGCATCACCCGCAGAACCGAGGTAAGCTTCCACCACCGCTCGGTTGCTTCGCACCTCGTCGGGCGTGCCCTGCATGAGCACCTCGCCCTCGTTCATGACCACGATGCGGTCCACGCCTTGGCGCAGGATGAAGTCCATGTTGTGCTCAATGACGAGGATGGAAATGCCCGTTTCATCGACCAAGCGACGGAGGTTGGCGAAGATCTTCATCGCCAGCGGGCCGGCGACGCCGGCCACTGGCTCGTCCAGCAGCAGCAGACCGGGCTCGCCCATCATCGAGCGACCGATGTCCACCAGCTTGCTTTGGCCGCCCGAGAGCTCGCTCGCGAGGTTGTGCGCCATGTGCGGCACTTCGAGTTCATCGAGCACGTCGTAAGCGCGCGCGAGCCGAGCCTGCTCTGCGGCGTGCTTGCGTCCCTTCCACAGCACGTCAAGCGGCCGGAATTGGTTGCGAGGAGGCACGAGGAGGTTCTCGATGACCGTCATCTCGCGCCACAGGCGCGTGTGTTGGAAGGTTCGGGTGACCCCAAGGCGCTGAATCTGCTCTGGGCGCATGGTGGAGGCGTCTTTTCCGAACACCTCGACGCGCCCTCGCGTTTGCTCGAGCAGCCCGCTGATGCAGTTGAACGTCGTCGATTTCCCACATCCGTTCGGCCCGATCAGGCCGACCATTTCGCCCTTGGCCACCTCGAAGGAGACGTCCTTGACCGCGACGAGGCCACCGAACTCCATACGAAGGCCGTCCACCTTCAGGGCCACGCTCATTCGTCCACCTCCGCCGTTGCTGCACCCGGCCGGTCCGGGCGGAAGGGGACTTCTGGAAGCAAGCCCTTGGCGTTGAACTTCAGCGAGAACACGATGAGAAGACCGACGAGCACCTCCTTGACGAAGCCCATCTTCGGCGTGACGCCGCCGAGCACCTCAGGGAAGACCTCGGTGATGGAATGATGGCCTTCGCCTCCAAGCAACACGCCAAGGATGAGCATGGTCAAACCAAGCAAGCCGAGCGTTTCCGCGGCTTTGTTGGACCGGAAGAAGGCCATCAGCGCCGCCAGAGCAAGCAGCAGCACGGCCGGCTGGAAGGGCGTGAGCACCGACCATTGGAAGAGGGTGTCAATGCTGTCTGCAACGCCATGCAAGGGCAGGTCGGAGGAGCCCTGAGCAGCNACGAGGACGTTGAAGAAGAACTCCATGAGCGCGATGATCATCGCGCCAATGATCATGCCCCGGTTGTTGGCTGCACCGCCGATGATGAAGGCTGCCCAGACGAGGAAGGTGGAGCGGGCTGGGGACATGAAACTGGGTTGGAACCCACCGAGCTTCCACGCCCACAGGGCACCAGCCAGCGCGGCGATGGCGCCACCGACGGCGAGGCTCATCGCCTTGTGCCGCATGATGTCGTGACCGTGGTGTTGAGCGACTTCCTCGTCTTCACGGATGGCCCGCAACACGCGGCCCCATGGCGAGCGGTACAGGGTCGAGAGCACGAACCAAGTCAGCGCTGCGGCAGCGATGCCGAGCAGGGCCAGGACCAGCATGTAGGGNGCCGGCTTCGTGAAGCCCAACCACTCACCGNCGATGGAAGCGGCACTCGTGATGGTTGGATCAAGCGAACAGGCCACAGGCGACATGACCTCGCCTGCTGAGGTGAGTTGGGGTTCACGCCCGCAGAACCACCACACGTTGAGCGGTTTCGGGTACTGCCCAATGCCGATGGCCGAGGCGTTNGCACCGACCCGAAGCAGCGGTTCACCGCTCAGCAGGAGCCGAACGACCTCACCCATCGAGATGGTGATGATGGCGAAGTAATCGCTGCGCAAGCGCGCCGTTGGGCCGGCCATCAACCATCCCGCGGCCGCGCCGACGACCATCGCCGCCAGCACGGCAGGGAAAATCGGCCAATCGTAGCCGAAGTATTCCTCCGGCGCCGTCAGGATGCCGACGAGGATGGCACCAATGCTGGCGAAGAAGATCACACCGAAGTTCAGCAGGCCGGTCATTCCGGTGTGGAGGTTCAGGGAGAAGGCGAGCAAGAGGAAAATCGCGAAGGTGGTCAGGACGTTGCTGACCTGCAGCGACTTGTAGAAGCCCCAATCGTCGCGTCCGTCCAGCGGCAACCAGAGAATGATGAGGAGGAGGACGGCAGAAAACAGGAGGAAGGCGCGTGTTGAACCCCGTTCGGTGGTCCTGGCTTCCGACCATTCAGTGAGGCGGGAGGACGCTCCTTTCAGGAGGTCTTGCAGACCGTCGAGTGACCCGTTGAGCGGCATCGCGCCACCGCCGGAGGCGGGCATCCACCCGGTGATGCGTCCAAGCCCTTGGCTCAANGCCTCAGAACATGCGGTGATGAAGCGACCAAGGCGGCCGGTGAAGCTGGTCCACGTCCGCGTGAGCGCAGGGAGGGGGTCCTCGTTGAGGCGCCCCGCGTTGAGAAGGTAGGCTTCACGCAAGGCGTAGGCCCACACGAGCAGCGGAATCAGGGGCCACATCACGTCGCCCAGCAGGCCAAAGGTGCTGAGCACGGCCTGTTCGGTGCCCACAAGGCTCAGCCACGCCTCTGAAGTGGCGGCGTCCATGCCGCTTGGGGCCACAGCATCGCGTCCAGCCCAGGAGTTCTCGCGCATGAAGGAAGAGACGGCATGGACGGCCCATGCCAAGCCGGTCAACCCCGCCATGGCGACCGCTCGCGCGTTCTGGCGCAACTGCACGTGGTGAAGGCCAATCCATCCGAACAGGACCGCGAGAGCGGCGGCGGCACGTGGGTTGGCTTCCGTTCGGGTGGTGGCTTTCGAACGGAGGCGTTCAATGCGCCAACGCTCCCAACCGTCGCCAAGTCCCTTGGGGAGGACAAGCAGGATGGCGATGATGATCAGGTAAGGGGTCACGCCCGCCATTGCGGCGTAGTTCGTGCGCTCCAGAGGGTTTCCAATGGCGATGAGCACGGNAGAAGACACCGCGCGAACGAAGCCGATGACCAGGGCGGCCACGATGGTCCCGCTGATCGAACCGATGGTCCCGAGCACGATGACGGCGAAGGCTGGAAGCAGCAAGGTGAAACCGGTTTGTGGGGAGAAGGTGACGTACAACCCGAAGACGGTCCCGCCCACGCCAGTGATGCCTGCCGACAGGAAGGCGCTCATCATCTGCACGCGTTCGACGTTGATGCCGCAGGAGGCGGCCAGTTCNGGGTTGTCCGCCACCGCGCGCATGCGACGNCCAAGTCGGGTGCGCGTGAGCAGCAGGAGGAGCATGATGACGGTCCCAAACGTGACAATGGGCATGATGGCGTTGTTGAACGCATAGGAGGCCTCTCGCACCTCACTGACCACCTGAAGGTCTCCTGCTCCGAGGTCGATGCGGAAGACGCGGGAGGGAAGCGTCCACGCTTGTCCGCTTCCGTCCATCCAATCGGCGTCGGGCACGAAGCGCTTCGAATCCGAAGCAAAGCGGAGGTAAAGCAGCCCCCTGAGGATGAGCGCAACGCCAAGCGAAGCGATCATCATCACGTCAGCTGAAGCTTTGCGGTCCCTGAAGCCCTTGAACACGAGGCGATCGACGACCACCCCTGCAAAACCGGACACAAGGAAGCCAAGGATCAGCGCGTAGAGGAAGACCGTCCACGAAAGGACGCCGTCTTGTGGAGCGGTGACCAAAGGTTGCACGTGCTCCATCCAGCCGAGGACAACCCCGGCATACATCCCGACCATGAAGAACTCCGACTGTGCGAAGTTGCCGTAGCGCTGAACCGCGTAAGTGAGGGTGCAACCGACCGCGATGGCGAGGTAGGTGGCCGACCACGTGAGGGTGTCCATCCCGAGCGAAGCGAGGTCAAGGTTGACCGTCGTGCTGAGCCCTTGCCCGCGAAGCAGGATTTCCAAGCTGAACAGAACGTGAATCAGCAGGAGGATGGGCGAGAGCGCGATGATGCCCACCCGCAAGCGGGAAGGGGGCAGGTCATCGAAGACAACCTTGACCACCGCGAAACCGGTGCAAATCAGCTGAACGGTTTGCAGCAGCCAGACGAGGTCGCCTGGGAGGTTTCCAAACAGGAGCAGGTCGAGCAGGTTGAGGCTCCCCGCCCCGTGGAGCAAGCCAAGAATGGCGTCAAGCGCTACCAGGGCCGTGATCACCAACCGCTTGGTGCCGCGGTGAAGGGTCTGCCATCGAGCGAGGGGGGACGTTGACATCGCTCCTCGCTCCCGCTCTCAACGTTCCTCGAACGGTGGACGTCACGGCAGGCCGGAGCCCGCCGTGACGCCCTGTCCGCCGCACGTCCGTGCGAAGGAAAGCCGATGGGCTTCAGGCCGACTGGACGCCGCCTTCGGCGGTCCAGTACTTGTTGCAGGCGAAGCCGCCGTCAGCATCCGTCGAGTCACCGGAGTAGGTGCAGATGTTGTAGCCGGCGCCACCAACGTCCCCGTTGTCGAGGAAGTTGAGCAGGCCAGAAGCGCCTTCGTAGTTGGTACCGACAGACTCGATGGCGTCGGTGATGCTGCCGTCCTCTTGGGAGGCCTTACCGATGATCATCGTCGCGTCGTAGGCGGTGAGGACGTACTGCTTGATGCTGCCAACCTCGGCCGCGTTCGCGTCGTAGCGGGCGTCGAAGTCACCGTAGGTCGAACCTGCACGAGGCGAGGTGACCGTGACGTTCGCAAGGCCGCTGTCGTCGTCCGCGTACTTCTCGTAGAGGCCAACACCAGCGGGGCCGTCACCGGAGAAGATGTGACCGGTGTAGTTTGCCTCGTGGAGCGCCTCGATGATGAGGGCGGCGTCGTTGATGTAGCTGGACAGGAAGACGGCGGAGCAGCCCGCGTCAGCGATGGCCTGAGCGGAGGCAGCGAAGTCCGTCGCGGTCTCTTCGTAGCCGATCTTGCCGGCGGAGCACATCGGCATGGTCTCGTTCCAGGCGGTCTCGACGGAGTCGGCGAGGCCGGAGCCGTAGTCGTTGGTCATGTGGAGGATGGCGAGGTCGGTCGCACCGGCCTCGGACATCATGTCCGCGGCCGCTGGGCCCTGAATCGCGTCGCTCGGCACGATGCGGTAGAACAGCGGGTAGTCCGCGTCGCTGGAGAGCGACGGGTTGGTGGAGGCGTAGGAGATCATGGGGATCCCGGCCGCCGAGAGGATGGCGTTGGCGCCCATCGAGGCACCGGAGCAGGCCGCACCGACCACGGCGACGACGCCGGAGTCAACGAGGGTCTGGGCACCGGTGCTGCCGACGGTACCGTCGCAGCCCGAGTTGACCTCAACGGCCTCGAAGACCACGTCGCCAGGCATGGCGTTCAGGTCGTCGATGGCCTGGGCGACACCCCAGCTAAAGCCGGGAGCGTCGGCCTCGAGAGGGCCGGTTTGGGGGTTCAGAAAGCCGATCTTCACCGTCTCAGTGGTGTCTTCGGCTTCGTCCTCTCCGATGCAGCCAGCAAAAGCAGCAGCGAAGAGGGTGGCGGTCAGCAGCAGGGCAAGGGTGCGGTTGGTCTTCATTGATTCCACGTCCAGATTCTTACACCATATTTTCGCTTATATCCTTAGTGCCGATACCGGGCGCTGCTTCGAGCATTCCATCCGCGGGAGTGTCGGTCTGTGGGTCTTCCAACCTGCGAGGGTAGATTGAGTCAACTCGATGAGCCGGTCATTCCGATTCATCATCGGCAAGTTCAGCGTTCGTGAAGGCCGCTTCGATCTCCGCCACCCTNGCATCGGTGATGNTCAATGTCTTTGCAAGCGTGGTCAAGAGGATGCGCTCCTTCGGNGAAACGANGCCGTCGTCCATGACCTCGGAAAAGGCCTCGAGGTAGGACACCTCCTCGGGCGCGTACTCCGANGGAAGCAGTTTCCCTGANAACCCGTCAACGATGCCCAAGATNGGCCGGCGTACCAGCATGACCCCGCCACTCAGGAACACACCGCCTGCGATGCCAGGCAGCGGCAACAGCGCCTCAACCACTTCGCAGCCCACGATGAAGAGCATGGCGCCCANACCGGTGAGCACCGCGAGACCGAANGTTTTCCTCAACTGNCGGTCGATGCCAAGCACCGTGCCTTTGGTCATGGCGTGGACGAACATCATGCCNTCAAACGCGAGGGGCANNGACATCAGNAANTANGTGGTGATNNCNGCATANANGAANAGCGTNCCNCGCANNCNNCGGTTTTCNTCNANCAACACNAGGTANAANTCNTTGAAGATGTGCATGCCCGTNTCGAGCGGGTTCAACATNGGAATGAGCACGAAGAAGAACAACCCGAAGACGCCNAANCCGAGCACTTTNCCGACGAAACCNATGTACAGCGANCGNGTGGTCAGGCTNTCGCTNGCATCAAGTTCTCCCCGCTTTTCGGACTCGANCNTTGAACGNCGNAGNANGTACAACGCAAANAGAGACAGNNNNAGNGTGANGATGGTCANGGNCATCTCCGCAGANCCNCCNNANCGNTACANNTGNTGAAATTCNCCNNGACAGATGCCNCCATNNNNCTCNAGCAAGCNATGTTGNTCCANNTNNNGCTTCANGCGGTCAAGGTGTCGTATGGAATNANCTGAGGNNCNGCNCCNTTCNCTGNGCANCNNTAGATGNANANGNTNTAACCATACGNTGTGCGGGNGCCCCNCGNAGGTACTGAGGNACGTAGTANAANGCNGCGATCACGGCCGGCATGTACCANGCATGGCGCTGGAATTTCTCCTTGTGCATGAAGNCCANCTTNGGGACGCGGAAGAAAATCGGAAAGCAGAGAAACATGAGTGCTGAGACCAGCGTGGCGTATTGGAANANNGTNNCNCGAAANAATTCNTNCAAGACAACNGTGATCGGCTCCCAAAACCCGTACAGCGGGAACACCGACGGACCCATCCACGCGCAGCGCAGGCCTTCAAATCCCAAGAGGACGGAGATGAATCGGTTTTCCATGCGGTCTGGAGCCGCCTTCCAGACCAAGGTTGCGAGGCCAAACATCCAGACCATGACGATGATGCCAAGCCATGCGGCCATCAACTCGCCCAGACCGTTGTAGGTGCCGTAATTCAGCGCAGAACCCGAGTCAAACATTCGAAGGTGCCAATCGACAAACTCACCGAGCGCTCCCATGGCGGGGGATGCGCGTTGGTTGATTTAATCGAATCTCCGATGACGGTTTTCTCAACCCGCAATGCGATGCGCACACNCGGATTCGAACATGTGGGGCCCGTTTTCCTCAAGATGTGGCGCGCCGTGCATCATTCATTCTGCTCAGGCGNGATGACCCGGCAACCGGTCCAGCAGCGTCTGCTCATCGACCAAACGNTCTCGGCAAGGCGGTGGGAAGGGATAGCCNCCTGACAGAACCTGAGCGCACCAAAACACGGTCCTGCCGGCCAAGGCTTCGCGCCACGTCGTGACGTCGTCGCTTGCCTCAAGNCCCTCGTAGGCAGAGAGCGCGTCTTGCACTTCGCGGATCCACGGGTGCCCCTCGTGATCGAACACCCTCGCCTCCTGCGTGCGCTGTGCTGCACGCTGAATGAGCTCGCGGGCCGTCTCCAGCCACCCGCTCTCATCCGCAACGTCGGGCGTTTCGGTGCCCTGCAGCATCAACGCCACGGCCTCGCTCAACCAGATGTCACCGTGGTTCACCGCCCAACCCCAGCCGTCTTTCTTGTCCGCTGCAGCCCTGAACAGGTCGATCGCTGCGGCCNATTCTCCTTGCAGGACGCACTCAAGACCGTCGTACCACATGAACCGAGCCGCCTCAAGCAGGCGTTTCGAATAGCACCCTTCCAGGTTCTGCTCGGCGTAGTAGCGCACCCCGTCCTCGCCAAAAGTCAGGGCGTAACCAAGGTACAGTTCACATTCGAAGAGGGTGTTTTCCAACAGCTTGTGGACGTTCATGTGGTAGCCGCCAAGGTGCGCCCACCACTGCCCGTGATCCAAGCGGGGATGTTGCTCGGCCAAGGAACGCAAACGGTCGAGGTCCGCGAGCATGGTGTCGCAGGTCGCACGGTTCGTCGTTCCGCCGCGGCTCCAACGGTCCCACGTCTCGCGCAGACGGTTCATGATGCCCTGCGCCTTCGCGCGGGCGCTTTCCTGTTGGGCGGCAAAGCCCGCGCGATCGAATCCTTCTGGCGGCGTGTTGCCCTCCACCGTGAAGCGGAGTTCCAACCGGACCAGGCCGACGTCTGTGTTCTGCCACGCCTCGGTGCTCACCGCCACGAAATTGACCTCGTAGGTGTCCTCACGGTATGGGTCAAACCGCACCTCACCACCGAGGCCACCCTCATCGGTAAACGTGAGCCCTGGTGGAAGTCGGACCAACATCGGCGCTTGCATAAAGCCCGCTGAAACCGGCAGTGCGCCATCCATGGTGAAGCTCACCTGCCCGCCCACTTCCACCGTGCCAAGATCGACGTCGTGGCGCGTGATGGTCAGGCCGTTCCTTGAGGCGCAGCGGTAATGCTCGCTGTACAACTCCGCATAGCTCCAAGACCTCGGACAATCGTCACAGCAGAAACACCGACCTTTGCGGTAACTCTGGAACGGTGCAGCAAGGCCCCCTTCGCAGCGGAGGTTGTCAGGTCCGCCACCCGTGGGCAGCGCGTATGCTGAGGCATCGAAGGTCGGCGCGGCAAGGGCATCGGTCCGTCCAAGGATGTGCAGGTCTTGGGCCGTNGGCTCACGGCAGTAGCGGTCGTCATCTTCGGGCACGTAGATGAGCGAACGGTCGTCCTCCAAGACCACCTGATAGGGCGCGAACATGCCNTCTGGCCACGGGTCTTCGCGGTAGTTGTGCGCGATGATGCGGCCTTGCTTCCAACCGAGTTCACCAAGGTTGCACAGCACCGTTGTGCCGACCTCAAAACGGTAGGACGTCATGTCTCGAGCACCTCATGCCTCGCGGCGAACGAGAGCGGCACAAGCCAGCAGCAATCCGAGCATCATCGAGGCGCCCGCGTTCAGCGGGGTCTCGACGGGCGCCTCGGGTGGCGCCTCCTCCACCTCCACCGGTGGCGCGGGCTCGACGGTGATGGTGCCGACCATGCCGACCGACTCGTGCGGCTCGCAGACGAAGTCGTAGGTGCCGTTGGTGCCCACCGGGAACTCGACCGTGTGGTCCACCGCGCGCTCAGGCTCCCCCGTGTCAAAGAAGCCGTCCTTCGCCACCGCGTTGTGTGGCAGGGCCTGACCGCTCCAGAAGAAGCGCACCTCGTCGCCTTCGGTGATCGTCACCTCGCTGGGCGTGAAGCGCAAGTTGGTGCTGTCCACAGAGATGATGACCGTCTCCGCAGCGGCGCTCACGCAGAACAAGGGGAGCATGAGGCACAGCACCAAGGCTCGACGCATGGTGTAAGGAATCACGTTCTGTTCTTGAAGTCCTGTTGTGACCTGTGGGCTCACTTCAGGGGACTGAGGTCCAACGGACCGGCGTCGAGCAGGGTCACGCCAGGGATGAACAGGTTGGCACAGAAGCCGTGCCGGTAGACGATGGCGCCAGCCCCCCACTCCTCGATGTAGCGGTTCATCTGCTTGGCCATCTTCTTGCGCTGGAAGTCGACGTCGGCGCCGTAGAAGTGCTTGGCGTCAATCCACGCGACCGGTTCACCGTTGATCTCCACATGGTCGAGGAAGAGCAGGTCGGGCGTGCGGATGGGCCGGCCGTGCTCTTGGGACTGCTCCTTGACCATCTCCGGCTGGCGGCGCAGGCGCACGCCTTGGTCCTCGAACCAATCGGCNAGGATCTCCTCGAAGAGGTCCGCGGCTTCGGCGGATTCGCTCTGGTCGACGTTGGAGACGCGGTCCGCGGCTTCTGCGGCTTCGAACTCTTCGCGCTCGCGCTGCTTGAGGCGCTTTGGATCCTTGAAGGACTCCTTGATTTTCGTCTTGCCCCAGCCCTTTTCGGCCAGCACCGTCCGGAAGATGTTCATCGGTGGGAAGTCAAAGCGCTTGGACAACTCAACGATGGAGACGCCCTTGTCGTAGGCCGCACGCAGGTCACGGCCTCGGGATTGCATCTTGTAGTGGGAATACACGGTCTTCTGCTGCAGCAGGGCGCTGCGCAGCGACAGGGCCTGCTCGAGGGACATCGCCTTGCCCTCGAGGTTGGCGGCGATCTCCTCGACGCGCTCATCGGGCAGCCAGCCAAACTCGCCCTTGCGCACCACCAGGCCAGCAGTCTCCTCTTCGGTGGCCAACGGTACGGGCGTCAGGGGCCACTCGAAGGAAAAGCGTCGGGGCTCGTCCATGTCCTTGGGAAAGCCCATCACGGGCTCGTCTCGGTCGAAGCGCCCTTCCGCCTTGGCGTTCGCGTCCGCGATCGCGTCGGCTGAACGAGCGCGGGCATCGGCGATGGGCGCGCTGCCGTAGCGCTTGGGCCGGCGGGAACGGTTGCCGCCGCGTCCTCCTGAGCCCCGACCGCCGCCGGAGCCNCGGCCTCGACGACCGCCGCCCCTGTTGTTTCCACGGGAGGAGCGGTTGTCGCTCATGGCAAGGAGCGGCTGACGACGCTCCTTGAACGCGCCGGTTACGCGTCGCAGGCGGCGGCGAGGTCGACGACCCAGCGTTCAGCCAGGCGAACCACGTCGCTGCGAAGCCGTCGACCGAGCAGCCGGTGCATGCCCTTTGGCGTCCATTTGACCGCGGCTTCAACGCCGCCTCCTTCCTCGGCCAGCACGGTCAAGCGCAGCTGCAGACCGAGGAAGGCTCGCCCTGCTGGGCGCTCGCCGCGAAGTTGTCCCTCGAGTTCCAGCAGCACCTCGGCAAAGGTGGGGGACGTGCCCTCACGGACCTCAACGATGCGCCACCGTTCGACGAGGGGGGCGCCGCGAAGCAAACGGTGGATTTCGAACCGCATGTCCACTTCGGGCCGCTCCACGGTCGGCGCCATCATGGCCGGTTCACCCACCATCCATTGCGGCCATGAGCCCAAGGCCATCAGCCGAGCACAACCTTGGGCCGCGGCTTCAGGCGCGAGCGTGCGCTGCCGGTGCGTCCACTCGTCCACGTTTCGGGACCTGCATGCTCGCCATCATCCCTTCGCACGAGTGGGGACCACCCTTGATACGGAGAAGGTCCCAATGCAGGATATGCGTCGGGTCGCCCTGCTCTTGGTTGGCCTGCTCACGGTCAGCCTCTGGCTGCCTGCCGCGGTCGCCGAAGAAGGCGTGGAGAGCACCGGCTGGGCCCTGACGGCCGCTGGCTTTGGTGACGACATCCCGTACGACCTTGCCCGCAGCGGTGAGCGCATGGTGGTCGCGGGCACGTTCACCGGTTGGATGAGCCTCGAGGACGATTTGGATCCCCTCGAAACCAACTCCACGACCAACAACCTCGACGGCTTCATCGCTTGGACCCACCCCAACGGCACGTGGTCCCACGGCAGCACGGTCACGTCCGCAAACGGGACGGACGTCATCGACCGCATCGGCGTGCTGGCCAACGGGGACCTGTTGGTCGCAGGCCGTGCCTGTGCCGGTACCGCTGGTTTGGCGTGCAACGCCACCTTCGGCTCCTCCCTGACCCTTTCGAAAGCCTCGTCCGGCGACCACGGTCTGGTCTTCCTCGCTCGCATCACCGAAGCGGGTGTCTGGCAGTGGGCGCGACAACTGAATTCAGAGCAGCCCATGCAGGTCCTCGACGTGGCCCTCCAAGGCGCTTCAGTCTACGTCGCCGTCCACCACCAAGGCTCTGTTGAGGTGGACGGGCTGGACGACCCCATTGCAGGTCAAGACCGCGAAGCCGTGCTGATTGTGGAATTCGATCAAAGCGGAACCACGGTGCGTAGCCTTAGCGTCCAGACCACCCAAATCATCGACGAAGTGGCGTCCTTGTGCGTCAACCGCCAAGGCGAGATGCACCTGGCCCTCACCTTCGGTGAACGCCTGATCGCCGGTGAACACGTGTTGGTCAGCGCCGGCGGCACCGACGCCGCCGTGCTCCGGCTTGGCGAAGGCGAGGACTTTGCTTGGGCCACCAGCACCAACAGCAGCGGCGACGTTCAGGCGATTCGATGCACCACCGGAGCCGAGGATGGCGTGGTCGTGGCCGGTGCCATCAACGGCGAGGCCGCCTTCTCCAGCGCCACCGCTTCCTCCTCCCAAGGCATCGACGTGTGGACGGCACGGGTCTCAGGTGGCGCGGAGTGGTCCAACGTGGAGGTCATCGGTGGGCCCGGCACCGACGTGCCCGTGGATGTGCACGTCGACGCCAGCGGTACGCGCATCGTGGCTGGCATGAGCAGCTCGAGCATGGCGCTGGGCGCTTCCGTGCTCGAAGACATGGACGGTGAGGACGCCGGCAACGCCTACGACAGTTGGTTGGCGCACCTTGGCAGCACCGAAAACACCCGATGGGCCCGGAGCCTCGGCGGCACGGGTGACGAGCGTCTGGCCGCCCTGAGTTTCGATGCGAACGGGCGTTGGGTCATGGCCGCTAGTTTCGATGAAGACCTGGACCTGGAAGGAAAGGAACACCGCGTGGAAGGTGGCCGAGACGTGCTCCTGTGGGCTTATGCTGCCGACCTTGATGACGACGGTGTTCTCGATGCCATCGACGTCTGTCCACGCGACGCGGACCCGGACCAACTTGACCTCGATGCGGACGGCGTGGGCGATGCCTGCGACATGGACGACGACGGCGACGGAGTGGCGGACGATCTCGACGATTGCCCCACCGGCGCAGTCGGTTGGTGGAGCACGCGCTCCTCTGACCATGACGAAGACGGGTGCAGGGACAACGACGAGGACTTTGACGACGATGAAGACGGCGTGTTCGACCACAACGACGCGTGCCCAAAGGGACCCGTCGGCTGGGTCTCCACGCCAGAAGAAGACCAAGAGGGCGACGGCTGCTCCGACGTCGACACCGATGAAGACGGATGGGTCGACCAAGCGGACGTGTGCCCCAACGTGTACGATCCCGGACAGGCCGACCTTGATGGCGACGGCGTCGGCAACCTTTGCGATGACGACGCCGACAACGACGGCGTGCTGGAAGCCGACGACGGTTGCCCCTTGGACTTCAACGCCTGGACGTCCACACCCTCCAACGATCACGACCGTGACGGATGCAGGGACGACGGCGACGACCAAGACGACGACCAAGACGGCGTGCTGGACGCCTTTGACCGCTGCCCGACGGGCATGGTCGGCTTCCCGCCTGAAGCGGATCACGACGGCGACGGATGCGCCGATGACGAGGACACGGACGACGACGACGACGGCCGCGTGGATCCTGCTGACGGATGCCCCCGCGGCATGGTTGGCCGCTTGAGCCTCGCTCTGGACGCCGACGGCGATGGATGCTCTGACGCAGAGGAAGACGACGACGACGACCAAGACGGCGTGAACGATGCAGTGGACGCCTGTGCCCGCACGCCATTGAGCGTCGTGGTGGACGGTCGCGGTTGCAGCGCGCTGCAGGCCGACGACGACCAAGACGGCGTCTCCAATTTCCTCGACATCTGTGGGGGCACCGCACCGGGACTCCGCGTTGATCTCAACGGATGCGCCCTTCCGGGACAACTCAGCGACGGTGCCGAAGGCGGCATCGGTTGGCCTGCAACGACGCTGCTCGTGCTCGCCGTGCTCGTCTTCGGGGCGGCAGGATGGACCTTCCTTAACGGACGCGACCGGGATGCGCACGCGTCACATCCCGCATCGAAGCAACACGCGACCGTGGGCGAAGAAGAGTGATCACGCAAAGACCACAGAAGGCGCGTAAGGCATCGCGGCGCCTCCACGTCCTGTCGTGTCCTCTGGACTTTCAGCCATGACGACCTCAACCCGCTCGAGTTCGAGGGTCGCCGCGATGAAGTCCGCGTTGGCGGCAAGGTTGGCTGCTTCGTCAAGCCCGCTCAGCAAGATGCGACGGATTTCGTCGTCCCACTTGAACACTTGAGGCAGCATGCGCTTGCCCCAGAATCCCATGAGTTCACCTGTTCGAGCCTCATCGACCAGCCCGAGGGAGGCAACGCGACCTGCAAAGGCCTTGATCGGTTGCTCCTCGGCGAGGTGACGCAGCGCCGCCTCTGCAAGGGTGCGGCGCCATGGGGCACTGACGGCGAAGGTGGCGGTGCGGGCCGGTCCGTCCAAATGGCGCTCAGCGACGGTCTTGACGCGGCGGGCTTGATCGAGCATGTCCCTGAGGTGAGCCTCTTGGTCCAGCCGCAGTTGCGCCGCCTCGGAAAGCGGAGCCGGCATGTCCAGCACCCGTGAGGCCAACAGGTCGTCGTGGCCCGCAGCCGCCCACCATGCTTCGGCCATGTGCGGCGTGGACACCGCCAAGAGGTGAGCCCAACGCTCGAGCAGCACACGCCCGAGGGCCGCGCTCCCAGGAGCACGGCGGAGGTACCAATTGAGGTCCTTGACCAACTCAAAATGACTGATTTCAACCGCCTTTCGCAGGTCGTAGCTCTCCATCGCATCGGCCCACTCCAAGGTGCGCTGGTCCAAGCGCGCCTCCATCCACGCGTCCATGGGGTGCGCTTCTCCGTCCCACGACAAGAGCACGTCGGGCAGGGTGAGCAGATGCTGGATCACGCGATGATTGGCTTCGACGGCCGTGTCGGACCAGTCCATGCCGGCCGTCGGATTGGCCGCGAACAGGATGAACAGGCGGACCGTGTCTGCACCATACTGTTCGATCATCGCCTCGGGCGAGACCGTGTTGCCCAGTGACTTGCTCATCTTCGCGCTGCGCTCACCCAAGGCATCGCCACATTGCGCGCATGGGGCGCCAGCAGCCGATACGGGCAAGGTCACCGCGCACGAGTCGCACCAAGGCGCGGCCTTGTTGACCATCCCTTGGCAGAGCAGGCTCTGGAAGGGCTCATCGATGCTGTGAAGCCCGAGATCACGGAGCGCTTTCGTCCAAAAGCGCGCGTAAATGAGGTGCATCTGAGCGTGTTCGATGCCACCGCAATAGAAGTCCACGTTCATCCAACGGTCAGCGACGTCCGCGTCGAAGCACATCGCCTCGTTCTTTGCGTCCACGTAGCGAATGAAGTACCACGACGAGTCCACGAAGGTGTCCATCGTGTCGGTCTCGCGTCGTGAAGGTTCGCCGCATGTGGGGCAATCCACCTCAAGGAATGAGGGCGACGTGAGCAAAGGATTCCCGGTGCCCGTAAACGCCACATCGCGCGGGAGGACCACCGGGAGGTCCGCCTCTGGGACCGGGACCACACCGCACGAAGGGCAGTGGATGATGGGAATCGGGGTGCCCCAATACCGCTGCCGCGAGACCAGCCAAGGACGGATCTTCCAGTTGAGCGTTCTGTCTCCTGCTTCGGCCTCTTCCAAGGCGGTGATCACCGCGTGCTTGGCCGCATCACCCTCGAGCCCGTCAAAGCCAGGCAGGGGAGAGTTGATCATCGGACCCATGTCTTCGTGCGCCTTGGTCATGGGAGCATCGTCGGCCTTGCCGTCAGCGATGACGCGCCGTACGGGGAGGCCACACGTCGTGGCGAACTCGAAATCGCGCTGATCGTGCCCGGGAACGGCCATCACGGCCCCGGTACCGTAGGAGGCGATGACGAAATTGCCGAACCACATCGGGATGCGCTCCCCCGTCAGAGGGTGAATCACGTGCAGGCCTGAGAAGAGGCCTTTCTTCTTCTTCATCTGCTTGATGCGGTCAAATTCGGAGAGCAGCGCCACCTCATCGCGGAGTTCGCGCCAAGCGGCTTCCTCCGGACGCCCGGCCATCAGGCCAGCGGCCATTGGGTGCTCGGGGGCCATCGTCAGGAAGGTGACGCCAAACAAGGTGTCCGGACGGGTTGTGAACACGCGGACTTCGCCGAGGCCGTCCTCGAGTTGGAAGGCGATTTCCGCGCCTTCCGAGCGACCAAGCCAGTCCTTCTGGAGCAAGGAAACGTGCTCTGGGAAGTCGATGGTGTCCAGGCCGTCAACCAATTCTTGAGCGTACTTGGGCAGGTCGAGGAACCACTGGCTCATGTCTTTCTGGATCACCGGGCCGTTGCATCGCCAGCATCGGCCCGCCTTGACCTGCTCGTTGGCCAACACGGTGGTGCACGGTTCGCACCAGTTGACGGGCGCTTGTTCGCGGTAGGCCAAGCCTTGTTCGAGGAACTTCAGGAAAAACCACTGGTTCCACCGGTAGTAGTTCGGGTCGTGGCTCTTCACCAAGCGGTCCCAATCGTACGAGAAGCCCATCCGCTTGATTTGAGCGGTGATGCTGGCCATGTTGCGTTCGGTGATGTCGTGAGGATGCCCGCCCTCTTCGATGGCCGCGTTTTCGGCCGGCATGCCAAAGGAATCGAAACCCATGGGATACAGCACATCGAAGCCGCGCATGCGCTTGTAGCGGGCCACAGCATCACCGATGGAGTAGTTGCGGACGTGCCCCATGTGCATCTTGCCCGAGGGGTATGGGTACATCTCGAGGCAGTAGAAGGTCGGACGGTCCCCCTCATTGGGAGCAACGAACACGCCTTCCTCGTCCCAGCGGCGCTGCCACGCCACTTCATCGACGCGAATCGGTTCGTCGCTCATGGACCGTCCTCGGGCCGTCCGAGCCGCGCTATGGACTTGAAACCAACCGCCTATGAGTGCCGTTCCATGTCGGTCCGCTCAAGCAGGTAAATCGCCTCGCGCGTGAGCACGTAGCGGGAGCGGACGCCCATCTTTTGCTTCTCCACAAGGCCGTAGCGCTCCAACGTGCGAAGGTGATGGGAGATGAGTTGCTGGCTTCGCTCGAGCCGCCGAGCAAGTTCAGCCTGAGTGGGGAAATCGCCCATGAGGCCGTCATCGTCGAGCATGGTCAGGATGCGCCCCTGCAGCGAGTTGGGGTCCATGGAGAGCGGGGGGACCGGGAGCTGGTCTTCAGCGATGCCGGGGTGGAGATCACCGGTGAGGGGGTAAAAGCGGATCAGTCGCCCGTCCTTTCGTCGCCAGATCTGCTCCTCACGCTCGAGCACCCGAAGGTGATGGGTGGTTTGGCCGTTGGAGAGGTCGAGCGCACTCATGAGTGCGCGGAAATGGCATCCAGGGTTGGCCTGAAGGTACCCCATGATGCGTCCACGCTGGAAACGGCCGTCCGTGGTCTCCTTGGTTCGCCCGATGAAACCGACCAGCCACAGCCCTGCTGAAGAAGCCGGCAACCGCCATGCTTCGTTGGTCAGGAACGCGGTCGCGAGAAGACCAAGAATGGAGGTGGACACCACGGTGGCCACCACCGCGGTTGGCGTCACGATGGGGGCGTCGCTGGGCGCTTCGACGACCGCTTCGGGCTCGTCTTGCGCTGAAGTTCCTTCAGCCTGAGCAGGGGTGGGCATGCGTTCCTCTTGCACCTCAAGCACGGCGATGGGAGTCGCGTCAACGCCGGTGCAGGCTGGCGCTTCATCCGCATCTTGCACGGTATAGATGCCCCGGAGGTCAGCCCGTGGGGCCCAGTCGACGGGAACCGCGCTGGACAGCGACAAGTACGAGGAAGGCCCGGTTTGGAGCACCCAACAGGCCTCGCCAGAAGCTTGTAGACCGATCCATGCGCCCTCTTCAGTTCTGGTTGGGGCTTCGACCACCATGGCATCGTTGTCGTCCGTCGTCTCCATGCTCTCGACGCCGACCGAGAGGGACGCAGCGTGCGCCACCGGTCGGGCGGCCTGAAGATGGAATTCCATGGCATAGGTGCCGTCGGTCAAGACGTTGCCTTCAGACGTGGTGAGCATGAAACCGCCCATGTCCAAACGCAACACGGCATCGGTGGACGGGAGGTGATATTGGCGCCCATGCCGTCCCTCACACCCGACCATCTGATCGAGGAGGGTCGAACCCTCCTCGTCGTAGAGGATCATTCGCCCGGAACAAACGCCTTGCAGCACAAGGTCGGAGGCACCTTCCTTGGGGCGCACATCGATGTGCAGGGACGGCGGAGCGTCTTCGTCCTGTTCGAGCCATGCATCGATGGACAGGCCATCGTCCGAGGCGCAGCCCTCGGCTTCTTCATGTTCCACGGTCACCGTGGTGGCCGCGCTCAGCGCGAGGTCATCCGCGCGGGCCACAATGGCGTAACTGCCGCTGGGCACCGTGCATCCTTGGGCGTCAACGAGGCTCCAACCGAGGCCTTGGAACTCGAGGTGTTCGCCAACGTCGAGGGAACGGCGGTCGTCGAGGTCGAGGCAGGGTGCGTTCCAACGGCTGTCGTAGACCACGTGTCCCGTCGCGTCGGCCGCCCACCAGTCCGCACGGCATGTGGTCGTCGTCTCAACAACCAAGTCGTCTTGGCCGAGGTTGCTGATGCGCATGGTCGGTTGGACGATTTCTCCGGTCCTGAAGGCGTCGTCCTCCCCATCGAGTCGAAGCGTGAAGCCGAGCGCGTCGGTGTTGGATTCGTGCCCAATCGGCGTGTGCTGCACCGTTCGCTCACCGGATGGCGTGGACAGCGTAAACGCCCCCGCATCGTCGAGATCACCCGCATCGAGCGTGATGGCCGCGACCAAACGGACTTCCCATGGTGCCAAGGCCTCAACTTCGTCTTGGCACGAAGCGAAAGGCGTCCACGCCGCGTTCACGAGGTGCAAGGTGCACGCCTCGGTCGGCCAGTCCAAGGGGGTGGCCCCGGCGTTTCGCCAGCGCAAGAGGAGGACTTCTCCATCTTCTGCGACCTCGGTGCGCAGCACGCTGATGCCCTCCAAAAGGAGGTCTTCTGGCCATGCAACTGCTCGCTGAACGTCAACCGTGGTGCTTGCCGTGGCGCCTGAAGCGGGATGAGACACACGCAGGTCATAGGTACCGGTGGAGAGGTCCAGATCAGCGGCGTCCACCGTAAAGGACGTCTCCAAGGCCTCACTTCCCGGGGCCAGACTCAGGCCGCGTTCCTGGCCACGACAGGTTTGCAGGCCGTCGACGACCGTTGCTCCGCTCTGATCAGCGATGGAGAGCACCAAACCGCAAGAAGGGTCGGTGGTGGTGTCCACCGTTTCCTCGCTCGGATTTACCAAGGCCGCGGAGAGGGTCAGCACCTGTCCATCGGTCAACCATGGCCGATCGAGCGGCGTCACGTCGAGTTCGACCTGGAGGCTCTCGCTCGCTTCTGCAGAGGCCATGGCTCCGAAGGGCACGGCCATGAGCATCGCCAGCAGAACGAGGGTCACCACCCCGCGCCCTCGCTGGTCCATGAGCGGTGAACACTGCTCCCCCTTGAAAGGGCAGCGGTCCCTCGGCGGGCCATGCCCGAGCCAGAACCCAGCGTGGTGCATACTTCTCCAGGATGCGAGGTGCTGCAAGCACAACTCGGCGGTTGGGACAACCTGAACCACCTCATCGTGTGCACGGCCACCAAGCATGCGGTCGTTGTGGACCCTTTCGACGCAGCGTATTGGTTCAACGTGGCGGAATCCCGCGGCCTGCACCTCATCGGTGCGTGGTTGACGCACAGCCATTGGGACCACACCAAAGGTGTTGAAGAAGCCCTTGAGCGAGGTGGAGAGGGATTCGAAGTCATCGTGCATGAAGCAGAATCTGAGCGAGGTTGGGACGGGCCGCACACCCGAGTGCTCGACGCTGCCCCCCATGTGGCCACGGCCCTCCACGTCGGCGACCTGACCTTCGAAGCCGTTCGAACACCGGGCCACACACCCGGGCACCTGACCTTCCTTGGTCATGGCATCGTTGTTTCAGGCGACTGCCTGTTCTTAGGACGATGCGGTCGGGCCGACTTGCATGGAGGGGACCCTGCGGCCCTGCGCGCCTCGTTGCTGTACCTCCGAAGCAGGATGCAGGCCTTGCCGGACGACTGGGTGGTGCTGCCGGGCCACGCCTACGAATTGGCAGACGGGCGCGTGCCTCACCACCTCAAGCTGGCCGATGTTCTCTCAGGGAACGAAGCCATGGCTGCGCTCGATTCAGACGAAGCGTGGGCTGCGCTGCCCTTCCTCGCCTTCGACGATGCGTTGGCGCGCCGTGCCCGCGATCAGAGCTGATCCAGGTCCGGCATGCTCGGCATCGCTGAGCGCTGGGCCTCGGCCTGTTGTTGCTCGTACTGCTGCCATTGAGGCACCGGAGCGGCCGCACCTTGGCCGGTCCAACCGAGTGCCCTCGCTTCGTCGAGTTGACCCTGTGCCACGTAGTAGTTGATCCACTCTTGGCGGCGCTCTTCTTCTTCGTTGAAAGCCGCGTTGGACAACTTCTCGTTCTCCCGGGCGCCAAGGGCCGCCTTCCGGCCAGCGTTGCGGGCGATCATCGCCAGCGCCACGGCCGCAAGCATGAGCCCAACGACACCGACCAGCACGAGGGTGAGCGTGTCAACTTGGGCGCCGATGTCGCCGCCGCCGAGTGCGGCATCCCCGTCGCCATCGTCTTGTGGTGCCGTGATGGTGCAGGTGACTTGTCCGCGGACACCAACCTCGATGCTCGGGTCATACGGGCACGGATCAGCGTCATCTGACGTGCCGTCATCGTCAGCGTCCGGACACCCATAGGTGTCGTCCGTTGACGTGCCGAAGATTTTCCTGCAACCGTCGGACTGGTACGCGTCAAGGGTGATGTTGTCCCCGTAGCCGTCGCCGTCAAAGTCGAGCTGCTGTGAGACGCGGAGCGGGAAGGCATCGGGAAGATTGCCGGTTGGGTTGTCGCCACGTCCGTCACCGTCACGGTCCGACCATTGCGTCACGTCGTTGGGGAAGGCATCGCCTTGTTCTTCCCGGAGCATCAAGAACATGCCTGGATTGTCCTCGTCTTCGATGGAAACGACCTCGTACAGGTAATTGTCACCGTAGCCGTCACCGTCGCTATCAACCCACTGGAGACCATCATCGGGGAACACGTCAACGTCGTCAGCCCAGCCGTCAAAGTCCGCATCTGGGCAACCGAGGCGTCCTGATTGATTGGAGCGACCGTACTCGTTCACGCAGGAATCGCCTCCACTGACCGCGTTGTTGTCACCGTACCCGTCACCGTCGGTGTCGTTCCATTGGAAGGGGTTCTCGGGGAAAGCATCGACGTTGTCCATGTAGCCGTCAGCGTCGCTGTCGGGGCAACCGCGGCTCAGCGGGGCCTTTGAACTGCCTGCAAGCGTTGGGCAGACGTCTCCAGACTCGGACACGCCGTCGCCGTCTTCGTCGACGAAATTGTCCCCAAAGCCGTCACCGTCGGTGTCCTCCCATTGGAGGGCATCGTTCGGGAACCGGTCGCCGTTCGTGCCGCTGGGGTTGTCGCCGTAGCCGTCACCGTCCGAATCGGCCCACTGGCTCGAATCGTCGGGGTACAGGTCGGCGTTGTTGCCGTCGGGGTTGTCGCCACGGTTGTCGCCATCGCGGTCCGCCCACTGGGTGCCGTCGTCCGGGAAGGGTTCTCCAGCGTTGGACCAGCCGTCACCGTCACGGTCGGCGCATCCGAACACGTCACCGTCCGAGGTCCCCGCTTGGTTGGGGCATGCATCGGGCTGGTTGCCGCTTTCGTTGTCGCCGTAGCCGTCACCGTCGGAGTCGCACCATTGTGTGGGGTCGTCCTTGAAGGCGTCTGCACCCGTGCACTCGCCGTTCGGGCCCCAATCCTCGGTGGGGTCCGACCAACCGTCGCCGTCGCTGTCAGGGCATCCCAAACGGTCCCAGAACGAGTCCCCGACCACGTTTGGACACCCGTCCGACGTCCCGGAATTCGGGTTGTCACCGATGCCATCGCCGTCGGCGTCGGACCACTGGGTGCGGTCGAGCGGGAAAGCATCGGGCATCGTGGCGCCCTCGAGACGCTCACCTGGCCAGTGCGGCGCGCGGTTGGCGGTCCAGGCCGGATCGTCGTAGTTGTCGCCGTAGCCGTCACCGTCCGTGTCGTTCCACTGCTGTGGGTCCATCGGGAAGGCATCGCCGCGCTGGTTGATGTGGAGCTGGTTGGTCTGGTTGATGTCGTAGAGGTAGTTGTCCCCGTAGCCGTCTTGATCCGCGTCAGCCCACTGCTCGGGGTCCCCGGGCCAGACGTCTGCACCGTCAAGGATGCTCCATCCGGCATCCGGATCAGAATAGCCGTCTCCATCGGTGTCCAAGCAGCCGAATCGATCCATGCTGGAGGCCCCTGCGGTGTTCACGCAAGCATCGGGTTGCGTGGCGGGCGCAGGGTTGTCCCCGTAGCCGTCGCCGTCAGAATCGTTCCACTGGCTGCCGTCGGAGGGGAAGGCATCGACGATGCCGTCGCCTTGGTCCGTGGAATTGTAGCCGTCGTTGTCCTCGTCGATGTCGGCGTACCAGAAGTAGACGCCCTCGTCCCCTCGGCCGTGGGCGGTCACGAAATGGGTGCTGTCTGGACTCCACGAGAGGCCGTAGATGATGCCGCAATTGTTCGATCCACCAAAGCCTGTGCAGCCACCTGGTCGAGGCCCGGTGAAGTTGTCGATCATTCCACCGGTCGTCGTCTCGGCGATGTAGGTCGTCACGGCGTCAGCGCCGTACCAGTACATCCCCGCGGCAATGTGTCGGCCGTCCGGGCTGAATTCAATGGAGGCGCAGGAGGTGGTGGTTTGGTAGCCCCAGGCCACGCTCCACGACGATCCCGTGTATTCGTACATGTCCAAACTGGCAGAACTCCCTTCCCAACCGCCGCACATGGCGATGTAATTGCCATCGGGCGACCATGCAATGTTGTTGATGGCTGCCGGCGGGCTGCTGACGCTGCTCATGGTCTGCTGAGAGGTGACGTTTGACACGTAGAAATCACCGTTACCCGCCAACGCGATGAATTGCCCGTCGGGAGAGAAGGCAGAGGCGTAGAAACGGTCCTCACTGTTCGGGTTGAGGCTGTGCAGGTTTGAGCCGTCGCTGACCTTGATGAGGAAGACCTGCCCGTTCGTTCCACTGTTGCCCGATCGGCCGATGGACACCGCGACAAGGTCGCTGTCCGGATTGAAGGTCACGTCGTAGACGTAATCGCCACTGCCCACGTCAACGCTGATGCTCCCGTGGACGGAGGTCATGTTCGAGGCGTAGTAGATCTGTATGGTGTCGTCGTCCAGTCCTGCAGCGATGTACTGGCCGTCAGGGGACCAGTCGACGCTGGTGACGTCTCCCCCAGAAATGGCGTTGGCTGAGCGGACGTTGGTGTGGGTGGTCGCGTTCCACACGCGGACGAAGCCGTCCGAGGCGGCGGTGACAACGTGCGTGCCATCGGGCGAGTAGTCCACATCGAAGTAATCGCTGCTGGATGAGATGGTTTGGATGTTCGTAAAATTCGGGTTGGAGATGGTCCATCCGTCGTTGAGGTCCGAGGTGCCGTCGCCGTCGGTGTCCGGGCACCCGTCGCGGTCGACGGTGGAGGTCCCGTACGCGTACGGGCAGGCGTCGTTGGCGTCTTCCACACCGTCACCGTCGATGTCCGCGGCCGATGCAAGCAGCGTCATGGGAAGCAAGGCCAGAACCATCATGCCCGTGAGAAGGACAGCACGACCGCGGTGCGCTCGAAGAGTGGTCATGGTCATTGGATGTCGACCAATAAAAAGGCGTTATGGTGTTCTTGTGCACTCTGAGGCGCCACGATTCAGACAAAGCCTTGAACAAAGGACGGCAAGCAAGGACTGTGGCCACCGACCTGCCGAAGGTGTCTGTGGCGGTCCAAGATCGCATCCTGCTCCATCTTTTGGAGCATCTGGAGCATGCGGATCGATTCGTGGTGCCGCACGCCGTTACTCGCGACGGTATCGCGGAGGCGTGTGCGCTCCACCCGCCAAACGTGAGCCGCGCGATGCGAGCCCTCAGCCGCGATGCCCGGGTCAGCGAGCACCTCCGCAGCGTCGAAGGCGAAGAGCGGCGACGGAAGACCTGGCAATTGACGGACACCGGAACCGCGGCAGCAGAAGCACGCGCCGACGTGCTCCGCGAAACCATGGTGCTGTTGCGCGGCGAAGACGGGCAACTCCTCGAAGTCCCCGCGCATGAAGCGCGTGAGCGCCTCAATGCGGACATCGGACTGCTGCATGTCCTGATGCATGCTCAGCACGAAGGGGTGTTGACCTACGGCGACATTCGCTTTGGGCTCATCCGTCGGAGGGGAAGCGAGGAGGACGGCAAGCCACCGCCTGGACGTCTGACCATGATGGCGGGCGCCCATGCCACGTACCACACGTCACCACCGACCACGCGGAAGGTGCGGGGGCGAGAACATGAACGCGCCACCCTCGACACGTGGTATGAAGCGCGTCGACCTGCCATGCTCGTCCATGGCATCGCCGGCATCGGGAAATCCACCCTGGTGGCCAACTGGCTCGAGGCCGTCCAAGACAAGGATCAGCAACTCTCGGTGTGTTGGTACCCGTGCCAGCCTTGGGACACCGTGACCGGTCTTGCCGTCAGCCTTCTCCACCGCTTTGGCATCGACGATCAGCACGACCCCTACGACCTGATGTCCACGCTCCCGTTGCAACCCGGTGCTCAACTCAACATCGACCTGTGGCGACGGCGTTTGTTGGCCTACCTCACCGACGCCCGGACCATCCGCGACCGATTCGAATCAACTCGACGTGGCCCTCCTCCGTATTGGCTGGTGGTCATCGACGATGCGCACCACCTCACGGCTCAAGGCGAAGCGTTCTACGGCGCCCTGCTTTCCCTGGCAGAAAAAACGCCTGTCCGGTTGTTGTTCATCTCACGGCGCACGATGCAGTTCTACGACCAGCGTGACGTCCACACACGCGACGTGATCCGTGAACTTCCGCTCGAAGGCCTCCCCCTGGACGTGGTGGAACGATGGTTGGAGGACCTCTCGGGCGACGTGGCGTCCCCAGAAGACGTCCTTGAGCGAACGGGAGGGCACCCCCTCGCGCTTGAGTTGTTGGAGCTCTACGGTGACGTCATCCACGGGGACTGGTTGCGGTTTTTGGACCAGGAAATCTTGTCTGCGTTGCCCGACGGTGAGCGGGACATGCTGGCCACGCTGGCCTCAGCCGACGCTCCCGTACCTTGGCCACGTTTGGCGGATGCCATCGGGTGGGAGGGCGTGCCTCCGCAACACCTCATCGATCATGGGTTGCTGCTGGACCTGAGCGATGGCATGTGGTTGCATGAGGCGCTTCGCGAGCGCTTGCTGCGTGAGGTCGGAAGCGCGCAAGAGGCGCGCAGGACTGCGCTCGGTGCGTGATTCAGAAGTCAGTGCCTTCACCGAACGCGTCGGTCATGGCACCGTCGATCCAGGCGAGGACCTTGGCCTTTGGAAGGGCCCCGGTTTGGCTGCCCATCAGTTCGCCGTCCTTGTAGAGGTACATCGCAGGAATGCCCCGCACGCCGAGTCGAGCGGCATGCATGGAGTCGGTGTCGGTGTTGACTTTGGCGATCGTGATGTCGCGTTCCCCAGCCACCTGTTCAAGCACGGGACCAAGCGCTTTGCACGGGCCGCACCATGGCGCCCAGAAATCGACGAGCACCCAACCCTCTCCAACGGTTGCTTCGTATTGGCTGTCCGAGATGGAAACGACCTCGCCCATTCTGCTCACCCGTCCATCCCTCTGGTAAGGGTCCTATGAGGCTTTGTCCCGGTCAGGAGCGAACGCTCATGTGGGTCGGTCGCCCCGTCGATGCATGGCGGACGTGGTCATCGCGCCCTCGGTGCTCACCGCAGATTTGGCCGACTTGGCCGATTCGTGCCGAGAAGCGGTGGACGCTGGCCTCGAGTGGCTCCACTTGGACGTCATGGACGGCAACTTCGTGCCGAACCTGACCTTTGGACCTCCCGTCATTCGGAGCCTCCGCGCCGCTTTGGGCGACCGTCCGACCTTTGACGCCCATTTGATGATCAGCAACGCGGAAACCTGCTTCCAAGATTACATCGACGCGGGGTGCGATCACCTCAGCGTGCACGTGGAAGCGGTCACGCACCTGCACCGCCTGCTTCACGCCATCCGAGACGCAGGGGCCGGCGTTGGCATTGTGCTCAACCCGGCCACGCCGGTCGAGGCAGCCTTGGAGGTCCTCGAAGACGTGGATCTGGTCTTGGTGATGAGCGTCAACCCGGGATTCGGTGGCCAATCCTTCATCCCGAACGTGGAGGCGAAGGTGCGCCGGTTGGCCGATGCCATCGCTGAGCAGAAGGCCAACGGCGGTCGAGCCGTCCAACTCCAAATCGACGGGGGGGTCAAAGCCCACAACATCGCTGAGCTGCGGAGTTGGGGCGTCACCAACGCCGTGGTGGGCTCTGGTCTGTTCAACGACCGGGCAAGCGTGGCCGACAACTTGGCCGAACTCACTGCTGCCTTGCACGCGTGAGGGATTCAGATGCGCATCCTGGTGCTCAGCGGGATGCACCCGCTTCCAACCAACGTCGCGCGCGGGACTTTCGTGGCCGACCACGTGCGTCTCCTGCGCGATGCGAATCACGACGTGCGCGTCGTCAACCCCCTCCCGAGGATGCTGCAGTATCAAGAATCCCGACGCTCGACCTTGGCCGGCGTGGCGAAAGCGCCCAGACTCCACACCTTCGACGGAACTGAAGTGCTCGTGCCGAGGTATTGGGGCCTCTCCAATCAGGCTTCTGCGTGGTTGACGGCCTCGAGCATCCGTCGGCGTGCCTCGGCGGTGCAACGCTGGCTTGGCGATTGGAGGCCAGAGGCGGTGGTGGTGCACGCCTTGTGGCCGGTTGGAGGCTTGGCCTTGGCCTTGGCCAAGGCATGGAATGTGCCGTGCATCGGTGTGGTGCACGGCTGGGATCTTGACGTCGGCCTTGCCCATCGCGACGTAGGACCTCGCTTGCGGCGCATGATTGCTGACCTCGATCGCTTGGTGCTCGTTGCTGAAGAACAGCGTGGACACCTCACCGACGTGAACTGCCCTGAAACCCAAGTGATTCCATGCCACGTGCCGGTCGAGGAGGACTGGCTCCAACCCATGTCCTCGTGGCGTGGGCGCTGGCGACGCGACCGGCTCGATGTCCTGTTCCCGGCAGACCCTCGACGGCCCGAAAAAGAGCATTACCTCGCCCTTGAGACCGGCCGTGAGTTGGAAACCCGCGGATGGGTGGTGGGCATGACGACGCTGCGGCAGCAGCCCCGCCCCATCGTGTGGGACCGCATGATGGTGGCTTCGCTGACCTTGATCACCTCCTCCAGAGAAGCGGGGCCTCTTGTCGCCAAGGAGTCCGTCGCCTGTGGGACGCCGGTGGCCAGCGTCAACGTCGGGGACGTGGCCCGATGGTTGCCCGAGGCCTGCATCGCGGCGGACAGGAGCCCCATCGCGCTGGCTGACGCCTGCGAACGGGTGCTGAGCACAGATTGGGGTGAACAACCCGTCCTGCTGCCTGACTGGTGCCAGCGTCCAGCCGTGGCACGGGCGTGGGAGCATCTGCTTCGCAACGCCTGAATCCGACCGCAGCGGCGGGTTTATTGGCTTCAGCACCATTGTCAACGCATGAACAAAGGCCTGACCATTGCCGGCGCGGTGGTGCTTCTGCTCAGCCTCATCGGCGTGGTTGTGGGTGGCGCCATGGCCTCAAACTCCGTGGCCTCGTTGGAGAACATGGAGGATTTGGAGGATCCGTGGAACTACGAAAACGCCACCAGCGGAACCATCACCTACGACGACGTTGACGGTATGGGTGAACTCGGCTTTTACTTCTACATCGACACACCAATGAAGGACGACGATGGGAACGGCGAAGGCGACGCCTGCGAGTCCTTCTTCGACGACGGTGGCTCTGTGACCGTGACCCGAGACGGCGAATCCGACGCTGCAAACGAGTTCACCCAGGACTGCAGCATGCCCGAGCCTGGCGAGGATGGAAACGTCGACGCTGGCATGACGCGCATTGGGTATGCCTGCGACACGTTGACCGGAGAATCCGATTGCACGGACGGAGACTACTCCTTTACCGCCTCATCTGGCGTCCACGTGATGTACGTCGATCCGGTGCTCGGCGCCTTGTTCGAGGGCCTCGGCGCCCTGTTTGGAGGAGGGGCGCTGGCCAGTGCCGCTGCATGTTGTGGTCTGCCGCTCGGCTTGCTTTTGCTCATCATTGGACTGGTGAGCAGCAACGGACCAAAGGCCATGCCGGTCCAGGCCTACGGGCAAGCCACCACCATGCCCACGACGCTAGGTGCGATGCCTGCGGCCGCGCAACCCATGGTGCCGGTTCAGGCACCGGTCGCTGCCGTGCAACCGCCACTGGCCACCGCTGAGCCAACGCCGATGGTTGAGGTGCAGCCTCCACAGGCAACTTCCGAGACCGCACCTGTCGAGGGCGCCAAACCTTGGGACGAGCCAGAGGCTCAGGGCTGAATGCGTCACTCAGATTCGACCGACGGAACTTGATGGTGAGGCCCCACCATCACCGCAAGGCCGCTGAGCAGCACAGCGGCGACAACCGAAACCCACCACGCATGGTGCCAGAACCACGGCACAAGAGCGCAAGCGAGCACAACCACGCCCCAAGCGCCCTTGTGAAGGCGGCGGGGTGAGGGACGAAGCGCAAGTGCGAGCAGCGCCAGCACGGTGCACACCGAGAGGGCCGCCCACGCCGCACCGAGGGGGCCATGGCCCGGCACCAACAGCACCCCAGCGAGGACCGCGAAGCCGAGCCCTGCAGCGGCGTGGCCTGCATAGCGCCATGGGTTGAGGCCTGCTTGCACGCCCGCGAGCGAAGGCGTGGCGATCATCGCCAACCCCCACCCCGGCAGTAGGATGAGGAAGAGGTCGCCCGCATCGGCGCCGAGCACGCCGCTGGTGTAGGAGGCGGGAAAGACGCCGGCCAGCAGGATGGGCACCGTCCATGCCCCGGCGATCAAGCCAAGCGGCACAAGCGGGGCAATCCAAGCTTCCGCGTCTCGCATGGCGGCCGCCATGCCTTCGCTTGAGTCACGCACGGCCCCAAACGCCGGAATCAGGGCGGCTCGAATGGCGGCGGGCACCACCAAACCTGCAACCCAGGCCATTTGCGCCACGTGAAAGACCGCCACAGCGTCGTACCCGTGAACCTCAGCGAGCAGGAATTTCTCAATCCTCGAGACGTAGGGCAGCACGGCCGCGGTCAGGGCAAAGGGTGCCCCAGCCACCAGCAAGGAACGCCAGGAGGCGCCCCAAGCTGCTCCGAGACGCGAGGGTTCGACCTGATTGGGTCCGAGCGTTCGATGGAGCAAGCCCGCAGAACAAAGCCATCCGGCCGCCGCACCGGCCGCCAGCACCAGCGCATACGGCAGCACCTCTGATTCACCCTGCACCATGAACAGCGCATAGCCGCCGGTCATGACCGAACGCTCCACCACTTTGGACCAAGCCTCAAGACGGGCCTCACCTGCAGCACGGAGGGCAGCGCGTGGCGCGTAGGTGGCCAGGTGCAACAGCGAGACCAAGGCCGCGATGAACACGAGTGAAGGCACGTCAGGGTGCCGTTGGAGCACCGCTGTGCCGACGATCAGCGCCACGGGGATGGCGATTGTGGCCTGAATGCGCCACACCCGCCACACCGCGGGTCGGAGCGCGGAAGGGTATGTCGGCCCGTCCCGCGCCAACAGGGTCGGGAGGCCCAAATCGAGCACCAGAAAGGCCGCAATGAACACGTCGAGGAGCAGGATCCATCGCCCATACGTCGTCTCGGCCAGCGCGGAGGTCAGCAGCACTTGCCCGATAAGCGCCAAACCTACGGCGCTGATTTCCGCCATGGACAGCCAAGCAGCATCCCGGCGGGCATCGAGCCCCCGACCTGCCGTGCTCGACATGGTGCGGCACCGCAGCGGGCACGCCATCAATGCGCGCACGACCATGCGCAGATTGAAGACCGTCCGCGCGGAGCGCTGGACATGGTCGAGACCACGTGGGTCGAGAACGAGGTCCGCACCCTCATCCCTGACGCGGTGGTGGAGTGCGTTGACCTGAACAACACGGGCGATCACTTCCACGTGCGGGTCATTTCACCGACCTTCGAGGGCATGCGGCCCTTGCAGCGCCAGAAACTGATCCTGAACCACTTCAAGCCCCACATCGCGGCCAACGTGGTGCACGCCCTCGACCTGAAGTGCATGACGCCGGCACAAGCCGAAACGGCGGGCGACACCGTGTTCCACCCCCACGCTGGAGGCACCGGCATCCACATCAGGCGACGACCCCCCAAGGAGGAATGAACCCCATGAACGACGAATTCAATTGGACCCCTGACGAATTGCAAGCCATCGTGGACGAGCACGCCCTCGTCCTCTTCATGAAAGGCGAGCCTGGTGCGCCGCAGTGCGGTTTTTCCAACCGTGCTGCACAAGCGCTGCAAGCCTTTGGTGAGCCCTTTGCCTCGGTGAACATCCTCACCGACCGCCGTGCCATTCCCGCCGTGTGCGAATGGTCCGACTTCCCGACCATGCCCCAAATTTTCGTTCACGGTGAGCTCATCGGCGGTTCGGACATCGTCTTGGAGATGCTTCAGGACGGAAGCCTCCGCGAGATGTTCGACGAAGGCCGTCAAGCCTGAATGTTCCATCTTCAAGACACAACCTTTCGTTTTTGGAGGTTGATTGAAATGCACGGCATTCTCCCGTTACACCATGCAGTCTGAATCCCGACGCCGACTTGTTGTCGAAGGCGGCGAGCGCATCATCGACTTCAACCACAAGGCGTTCAAGCCCATTCCAGAGGAAGGCATTGCCATGGCG
Source organism: Methanobacteriota archaeon (assembly GCA_002722135.1). Lineage (GTDB taxonomy): Archaea > Thermoplasmatota > Poseidoniia > Poseidoniales > Poseidoniaceae > MGIIa-L3. The sequence goes on from PBKJ01000002.1 coordinate 55,578, forward strand.
ACCGACGCCATGCGACGCGGCGTCATGTACCGCTACCAGCCACCGACCAAGGAAGACTCGCTCACGGCGCGCTTCGAGAAGACCTTCGCCGAGTACATGGGCATGAAGCACGCCATCGGCACCAATTCCTGTGGCTCTGCGATGTACATCGCGCTCAACATCGCCGGTGTGGAACCCGGCGACAAGATCCTGACCAACGCGTTCACCTTCCACGCCGTGCCAAGCGTGATCCACCACGCCCGTGCTGAGCCCGTGCTGGTCGAAACGAACCGCGAGTGGGGCATGGACGCCGAAGACCTCGACCGCAAAGTGACCGAATCCGGCGCGAAGGTCCTCCTGATGTCCTACATGCGCGGCCACGTGCCCGACATGGACGCGGTGATGGAGGTCGTCGAGAAGCATGACCTCTTCTTCATCGAAGACTGCGCTCACGCGTACTGCACGACGTGGGGCGGACGTCCCCTCGGTACCTTCGGTCACATCGGTTGCTTTTCCACCCAATCGAGCAAAGGCATGAGCGCCGGTGAAGGCGGCATCTTCGTGACCAACGACGACGAGTACGCCGCCAAGGCTGCGCTGTACGCCGGTTCCTACGAGAAGCTGTGGAAGAAGCACTACGGCCTCGATCCTGAGATGATGGACCGCCTGCAGAACGAAATCCCTGGCTACTCCATGCGCATGCACGAAGTGACCGCCGCCATGCTGCTCCCCCAGATTCCACGCTTGGCCGTCATCCACGAGATCCACGTCCGCAACCATGCTCTGCTGCGCTCCATCATCGGCGACCACGCCAACATCGAGATCCCGTCGCCTCACCCGAAGGCGGGGAACTTCCACGACACGATGCAGTTCCACTTGGTGGGCATGACCACGCCGCAGGCCGAGGCCTTCCTCGACGTCGCCAAGCACGAAGGCCTGCCCATGCAAATCTTCGGCATCGGTCGCAACGCCCGCGATTATCGCTCATGGACTTACGTCGACGCCCACCGGGACGACCTGCCCATGACCGTCGAAAACATCGCGTTCGCCGTCGATCTCTCGATGCAGCCTCACCTGACCGAGGACAACGTCCGCGTCATGGGCCGCGTCATCCTCGAGGTCCTCGACCACGTGCTTGCTTGAG
>PBKJ01000003.1 GCA_002722135.1 Methanobacteriota archaeon
CAAGATCAAGAAGGCCAACGTCAAGAAGCAGGGCATCGAGCACCTCGACTGAGGTCCTCATCCGCTTTTCTGCGACATAACCCTCAGGGTCGGCCGCCCTCCTCGCGCTGCGGCGCGGGGACGGGCCCCATTTCCACACCTCATATGTACTCGTGCCTTTTCGGCCGTCCATGGCCGAACTCTACATGGCGCGAACTTGCCGGCATGGCGTCCTTCGCGTGGTCGGTGGCGAACCATGGCACCACGACGGTGACGTGCTGATCACCCCCGCCAACAACAGGCTCTCCGGCCGCGAAGGCATGGATGCTCGCATTCACGCTGAAGCTGGCGAAGAAATGACGCAGGCCACCCGGCAAATCTGCCTGGATCAGCGAAAGATCAACGCCCCTCCGTGTGCGGTGACCACCAACGTTGTGACGAGTCCCTTCGCCCTCAGCGACCGCTACAAGCACGTGATTCACGCTGTGGGGCCGGATTGCCGCCGTCCCAACCAAGACGAGCGCCGACGGGAACTGTTGCCAGAAACCTACGCCAACATCTTCGAGACCATCAGCGAAATGGGCGATGTCCGTCGAATCGTCTCACCTCCCATCTCCATGGGCGTGTTTGCTTATCCACACCGAGAAGGTGCAAAGTTGACCCTCGACATCATCCTCGGCAAGCTGGACGGTGAGGAAGACCCCGGCTTCAACGAGTACATTCTCGTGGTCAAAGATCNGAACTTCATCATGAACATGCGGACGGTGTACCGCGAAAACGAAGACCAATTCCCCGGTATGGACACCACGACGGCCTGAGGTGCGCACGTGGTGGTTCTGGCCGACCTTGTCGAGGCCAGCCTTGCAGGTCGAGCGTCCTACGACCGGGCCGTCCTGATCGGAACCAATTCCCGAACGCTGCTCTCCGCCTTGGAACGTCTTCCAGCTTCGATGCCTCGTGCTGTGTTGACCAGCCAGCGTACGGTAATGGAAGCCGTGCAGGCTTCAGGTCAGCCATGCACCTTGCTCGAGCAACGGCTNACATCACAGCGCCTCGGTCTCCTGACGCACCTCCACGACCTGATTCTGCAAACCGTCGGGGAGCATCTTGCTTCACGTGAGGAGCGCTATCTGGTCGTCCTTGCCGATCCCATCGAGGGCGTCTTGGACGTGGACACGGGCTCCCTTGATTCGCACAGTTTGGTCACGCTCGCAGAGGAAGCCGAGGTGGATCTCGACGTCCTGACGGCGGCCATCGGCTTGGCACGCACCATCGCGGACCGTGGTCGCGAAGGCCATGCCATCGGTGCGCTGTTCGGCATTGGAAGCCTACCGTCGATGCGTCGGCATTCGAAGGCGCTGGTCCTCAACCCGTTCAAGGGTCACCCCGTGGCGCGACGTGACATCCTTCGTGAGGAGACCCACGAGACCATCCTCGAGTTTGCCTGGCTCGACGGAGCGATCCTGTTCAACCGAGNCGGCGTNGCGAGCGATGCAGGACGGTACATCCAGGTGACGACCGACGTCCCCCTCCACTCAGGAGAAGGAGGTCGGCATTTGGCCGCCAAGGCCCTGTCGATTCAAGCCGCTGCGCTCGCCATTTGTGTCTCGAGCGGGGGGCGCATTAGCGTGTACTGGCGTGGCCGAACACGGTACAGCATTCAGGTCAGTTGACGCCTTCCATGCGGGTCACGGCCTCGGCCATGCTCAATTCACCTCGTGCGACCTCAAGGGCGAGCGAGGACGGNAGCGTCAGGCGTCCATCCGTCCATTCACGGCTCCGACGTTGCACGTCACGCACCATGCCGTCCCACCGTGGGTCGTCCGGAACGAGGCCCATGGCACGGCCTCGAAGGCGATGAATTCGGCGGGCGGCTCCAACGTGATCGTGCCTGGCCAAGCCCTTGGACGTCNTTCGTTCGTCGACGAGTTCGATGGCATGGCTGGTGTCGACAAGGTCCCTGAGGATCTTGTTGCGCACGCCTGGGTCGCCGTCGCCCACGCGCACCAGCACCGGACGGTCGTCGTGAGCTTGGCTCAAGGCGTCAACAAGGTGACCCACGTCGTCAGGTCGGTCAAGTTGCTTGGCCCCTTCCTCACGTCCATCAACGGACCACACCACGCCAGGGCGAGGCCCTGGATCGATACCGACCACGACCCTGCGCTGNCGCGNNCCCTCTGCGCTCCCCCGCAGTGCCTTGGCCAAATCGGCCTCGAGNTGGTCTGCTCGGAGGCCGGTGGCGCCGTCTTCCGCCTCGTGAATGGTCGTCAACACCACCTTCACGTCGTGTGGCACGGCTTCGCCGGATTCGAGGTGGCACGGACGATGCCCACGTTCGCGAAGNAGCACCAGCACACGGTGCACCCACGTGAAATCAGCGCTTCTCACGCCGATTCGTGCCACGCTTCGGCCACACGGCTCAGGGATTTGAAGCACGTCCTGTCACCCTGAATCTTCGGACATCATCAAAAACCCATGACAGCGTTCTGCGGGTATGGGCACGGGCAGCGCGTACGAGCGTGAACTCCTCCATGTGTTGGCAGGTTCAGCCGATGGCGTCGACGCCGTCACCCGTTCGTGCACGCCCGAAGAACGCGTCCGCATGCGTTCAATCATCGAGGCTCCCTTCCTGGTCGTTCGAGCCCCGGGAAGCGGAACCGAAGGCACGGGAGATTTGCTCGTTCTTCGAGGCGATGCGGCCTTCCCCATCGAGGTGAAGTGCAGCAAAGACCGCAAGTTGTACCTCTCAGGGAGGACGCTGGATCAGCACGATGCGCTGGTGGCCACCGGTGAGCGAACCGGCTTGATGCCCCTCTATGCGTATCGGCTTAAGGGGACCCGTGGGGATTCATGGCGCATCTTCCGCGTGAAGACCTCGCACGTCAGCGGCCACATGGAACGCTTGGTGGCGCATGTGCCGCTGTTGCCGTTAACGGCCCGAGGGCGCCCTCACCTCGATTGGGATNAAGGCCTTCCACTGAANCGCTTCGTGCACTTGCTCAGCACCTTTGCGGCGAGGAAGCCCTCCTCCGTCTCCACAGGACTGACCACGAGCGCAACGCTCGAGGGCGGGACGACCATGGACGTCGTGGCCTCGTTGATGCGTGCCCGCACCGTGTGATGCTCCGCAGAATGAGAGGGTACCGAGTACTCAGAGCAGGTAGGGCAGGGCGATCATCAGCACGAGCATGCCAAAGAAGCCCAGCGACGTCAGTCCCGTGGCCTTCGACGCCATGTGCGCGGTGCGCAGACCGCTGATGGTCCACAAGTTGAGCCGCTTGCCGAGGCGTGCCAATCCGTCGAGGAAGCCGTGCGTCACGTCCCTGAACATGTGGCCACCGTCAAAGGGAACCATGGGAATCAGGTTGGTGAATCCAAGCAGGAGATTGACCCAAATGAGCCAGAAAAAGAGGTTGACGAAGATCAGCATGCCGTCAACGCCGAGGATGCTGGCCACGATGCCATCGCCTTCCTCAAGGAAACCCTCCTCCACGGGATGCATCGCCACCCCTTGGAGCTCAAAGGGCACGAAGATGAGCCGCAAGGCGTGAATCGGCGTTGCGACAAGGCGCTGGGCGAGGCCTGCTTCGACGTTGGGGGAGAGTGGGCCGGCAAGGCGGTCGATGCCGATGGTGCCGTCGGCCACCTGTTGCACGCCGAGGAAGGCATCGCCAGATTCGATGCCGTTGGCGTCGAGTTGTGCTTCAGTCCAGCCGTCCTCTGCGTAATGTTCCCGCTTGTCGCTGAGCCACGCTTCAGCGGTTCTCGTTTCCCCTTCGAGGTTGACCAGTGTGAGCGTGACCGTTTCGCCGGCCTGCAGCGTGGACAACGCCTCGGTAAACGACGAGTCGTCCACGATCGCCATGTCGTCGATGGCCACGATGCGGTCCCAAGGTTCGAGGCCTGCTTCCTCTGCACCGGTGCCCACCACGACGCCACGGATGTGCACGCCTTCCTCGGCCGCAGCGAATTGGCTGGCGAGGCCACCCAGTAGCAGCAGGAGGATCATGGCCGCGAAGATGTTGGTCGCCGGTCCTGCAGCAAACATGCGCAAGCGTTCCCGTCGCGGCGCTTGCAGGAGTTCCTCGGATTGCGGTTCAGCAAAGGCACCGAGGGGAAGCGGGCCGAGTTGGAGCAGACCAAAGGCGCGAACGCGCATGCCGTGGCCTCGTGCGAGTAAGCCGTGACCGAACTCGTGGATCACCAGAGCGACAATGAAGGCCAAGGCGCCCCAGCCGAGCGGAATCACGGGANTCAATCCAGGGATCGCCACAAGTTCAGAGGGCGGTGGCGGGTCGGTGGTGGTGCCTTGGGTGACGGTCAGCACGAAGCTGAGCACCACCAACAGCCCGGCCAGCAGCATGGTGCTGACGCACACCCAGGTGGCCACCTCGCCGTAGGCTCGCCAGAATTTTCTCGGCTTGGCCACTTTCTCCAGCACGCCCAGCCCACGTGAGGTGCGCACCATCAGCACGAACCCAAGCGCGCGTGATGCGTTCCACCGGTCAAGCGTGCCGTTGGCTTCCCAGCGGCGCAGCATCGCCCACCAGAGCAGGAAGGCGAAGAGCAACCACCGCCAACCGAAGTCGACGGTGCCCCATGTGCTGGTCACGTCCCCGGCTCTCCCTGCTCTGCTATGAAGCCCTGTGCCGCGTCGGTCGCTTCCTTCAAGAGGGGTGAAGGGCACCAGCACGTATGGCCCTCGAACCACGTCGCGTTGAGCGGTGGCTGCGGGACGCCTACCCGACGCAAGAGGTCCACGATCGGGTCGAATGGCACGCTGAAGGTAGCATGACGCAGTGCTTCGTCCGTCTTGACGACCGCGTGGTGCTCATTCACTTGGTCGGCGAAGGCGACCGCACCGTGCTCAAAGGGCGGCTCGAGATCCCGCTCGATCTTTGGAAGCCGGGANCCACGCAAGCCACACCTTCGCCACGCGCCGGCATCCGATTCCGCCACCGTACCAACGAGGTCACCTTCAGCAACCGCNCAGGTCGAGCGCCCGAATANGGACGCAACTTGGTGGAGCGCTGGCTCACCGAAATGCGTGCCGACATGACGCAACCACGCACCCAGACCCAGCAACTTTCCGGATTGCGTGCAAGCCTCACCCGAGTCGCAAAGCAACTCGAGACGGCCAGCTTGGAACCTGCAAAGAAGGAGCTGCACGAGATCAGCGCCACCCTCGAACGGTGCGAGGCTGACCTCGGCCGGGCGCTCGGCGAGTGATCACTCCTCTTCGTTCAACGCGAGCAGCATCAGGTCCATCGCTCGCTCCCGTTTTGCTTCCTCGCGTTCAGGTGACCGTGAGAAAATCCTGTGCACCATGGGATCAACCACCAGCGGNAGGGCGAGGATGACGCCGACCACCGCGATCAGCCCGATGTACGACGAATTTGGCACATAGACCGCGCCGGGGCCGCTCGAGGACAAAGCCAGTTTCAGTGTTCCAAGCCACGGGATTTCGGCCCCTGCACGTCCGATGACCCAGTCGGTGCGGATGGCTTCCACCACGCCTCCTTGACCGTGAACGCCCGCTGAGCCGTTGGTGGCGCCCGGGCCTTGATCGACCGAACATCGGTTGGCGTCGCCCAAGGTGAGCAAGCCTTCGTGNGTTGGTTGCCACTCGTGCACCACGAGGTGCGCTTCGGCATTCCCGTGTGCTGGGCGCTTGCAATCGTAGTACCCGGCTTCAACGCCGTCAAATTGGATGCTCACGGTGCTCTGATTGCGCACGGGTGTCCCCGGAACGTCCCACGTCAAAACGCAGGTTCCCATGGCGCCATCACCGTCGCGGCAGNGTCGGATCCCACACGCCACCGTCAGGGCAGGCGAGGTTGTCGGCGGGCTCATCTGCGTGCGATTCATCCGCCGTGTGGCTGTTTTCAGCAAGGGCAGCGCGGTCTGGGGTCTCGGTCGCGTTGGCCACCACCCGGAGGATGGCGCGATGGATGATGGGCGTGCCGAGTTCACCGTTCTTTTCGTAGATGACAACGTCGCCTTCCATCCCGTGCGTGGCGTAGCCAAAATTCGGATGGTCGGAAGAGGTTGCTTCGGCAAAGGTGACGATGCCTGCGGGGTCACGGCCGTGCACGAGGATGAGGTCGCCGGCGTCGATGCTCCCGATTTCGCCCGATTCATCGTGGACCATCGATGAAGATTCCACCACGACGAGGGGCGGCATGGTGCCGGTGTGGAGGAACAGACCTCCGATGAGCAGGGCGATCATCGCCACGGCAATGCCCACCTCACGAGCGAGTTTCGTGAGGGACATCGTTTCGGGGGCCGCCTCCTCTACCACGAAGTGAGGTCACCGGCGCCCGTCTTCAAGGAAACGCTTCCAGCGCTCTGCCCAGCCCGCACCGAGGGCAGCGGCCGCTTCGTCACCTTCTGCTCGACGTCGTCTCCGCTCGGCGACGCTGGACGTGGCCATGATTTCCTCGAGGCTGGCGACGTGACCACGAAGGCGAAGAAACGGCGGAACGGCGACCAACAGCACGAGGGCTGAGATGACCAGGACGCTGATGGCCAAGCCCGTCATGGCTTCCCAGTCAGGCAAGGGCCGCAACGCGATGAGGTGGAAGGCCGCCGCACCAAAGGCCACACCTCCCCCGCCCGAGGCGGTCGCTGTGATGGCCAAATGCTGGCCGTGGGCGCGGTCCCAAAGGCGTTGGACGAGGGTCATCAAATCTTCATGGTCACCTCATCAAAAAGCGATTGCGGTAGAAGGTTGTCAAGCCCGTGTAACCACGTGCTTGATATGGAACACAAACCGTGCAAATTCTGGGCCCGTAGGGCCCATGAGGGTTCATCATGCGCAAGGCTGTGTTTCTCACGCTCCTCTTTTTGCTCTCATTGGCCACGCCATTGGCCAATGCTGCAACAACGGAGACCCAGTTCAAGGACGGGTCAACGTCCTACACCCACACCTTCAGCAGCGCGGGTGAAGGCAGCGCTGGATACATCACGCTGCCCTACGGTGCCGAGGTGACCGGAGCACGGTTCAACCTCGTGGGTGAGGCTTCCCAAACGACGTACACCAACTTCACCACGGACAGCCACTTTGGCGGTGCGGGGAGCGGCAGTTGGTCCGGATCTCCGCCTTCGCCCTACACCAGCGGCAGCCGAAACAACGTCCACGTGGAAAACACCGACGTCACCTTGCGGCCTGAACCCTCGACCACCTCGGGAAGCCTGACCACGAGCAGCGCCATCAGCAGCGCTGGCACGGCCACGCACAACACCACGGGCGGCTTTGTCGCCATGGGCGATCAGGGCTACACCGGCGTGCTGTCGAGGTTCACCTCGATTTACGCCCCTTCGACGACGGCTTGGTCCTACGCCGGCGTCAACGTTGTTGTGGAGGACGAAATCCACCAGTTCCGCTACACGACCTCCTCCCTCTACAACACGCCGACCGTGCAGCGGTTCAACGCCACGACCGGGTCCTACATCGGCACCGCTTCATTCAGCACCGGGTCGTGTTCTTCGACGTCGGTTCGGTACAACATCTACGACGCGACCATGGACTCGAGTGGCTCGGTCTGGTTGGCCCACTACTCGAGTTACCTCATGTCGAAGTGGACGGTCAGTGAAACGTCGTGGACGTGCCGGAACTCGTACAGCTTCGGCTACCCGTACTACATCACCGGTGTGGACTTTGACGAGAGCACCAACAAGCTCTGGGCCACCTATTACGACACCAGTTCGTACCCGAGTTACAACCAGTACCTGATGGAACTCAATCCAGCTTCACCCACGTCCATCAACGGCACCTGGAGCCTCGGTTCGTCCGTCGATTTCAACCACAAGGGGTCCTCGAACAATCCGCTTGCCGGTCTTGACGTCAACTTCCCGCGGGTGACGGTGAACGAATACAACGTCCAGGGAAGCCGGCACCACCACTACTCCTTTGTCGGCAGCTTGCTCAACAAAGAAGGGTATCAGGACCTTTCCGGCGGCGGTCATTACGGTTTGGCGGAGTACGACGAAGGGAAGGTCATGTGGACCTGCTACCACGTGTCATACTGCAGCGGATACGCCCGTCAATTCCAGATGGGTGGTGACGGTGTCCTGACCGACGAGCGGACGCCCAGCGGTACCTCAGCCACCGTGCAGGGCGCCACCACGACCATCTCCAACGCCGTCTCCTCGCTGAAGCTTGCCGGACTCTTCGCGCTGATGCCAAGCGGTACCTCGGTGACGGTGGAAGTCTCCAACGACGGCGGCACCACGTGGCTGACCGCAACGCCTGGCCAAACGGTCAACTTCGCTTCAGCCGGCACGCAAATCACATGGCGAGCGACGCTCAGCGGGACCGCTCAAGCAACCCCGATCCTCGACGGTGTGGTCGTCGAATACGTCAACCAATACGTGAGGAACGGCTACATCTACGGCTACCAGTACACCGGCGGAACCACCACGGTGGTTGCCGCCACGGTGCACTGGAACGGTACCACGCCGACAGGGACCTCCATTCGCGTGAATTTGGCTTCGGGTTCTTCCTCCACGTCGTGCAACGCAGGGAGCCTCAACGTCCAGCAGTTCACCCAATCAGGGCAATCGAAAACACTGACCTCAAGTTCCTACTACCAGTGCTTCCGCATCGAACTCTCGTCCACCTCTGTGCTGCGTTCACCGACGCTCGAGGACCTGCACATTCAGTTCCACTCCAATGTTCCTGAAAACGTCGAACTCAAGATCGACGGTTCGAGGATTTGGGACCGTCAGGGTGCTTTGTTTGGTGCCGCCACGGCTCAGAGCCAAGACCCCTCCTCCAGTTTCCTGAAGCGGTTCAACGACAACATTCCAGACACCGGTGCAGGTTTCGTGGACCTTGAGGTGGCGTTGGTCTCCTCGAAGCCGGGGCGCCTGATCCTCTCCTCGTTTGAGGTGACGTACACCATGCAGACGGTGAACCTCGCCATCCAAATTCCCGAAGGCGAGGTCCTCCATGCGCGGGCAGAACCCTACGAGGTCGTGACCCGGCACATCATCGGTGAAAACGCCAACGGCCTGCAGGAAGCGAGTTTGACCCTCCTCACCAGCCGGGCCTCAGCGAACCCAACCCTCACCTGGAACCCAGGCGACGTCTTCCCCGCACCCAACGATCCTGAGGATTACATCGAGCTCGACCCGTCGTCTTACTCGGTGCTCAACAACGGCATCCTCGAAGTGCACTGGTTGTTCACCGTGACCGACCAGATGCCGGACATGGGTCTGTTTGACGGGCAGGAGGTTATCGGCGGCGTCGGTTTCCGAACGAATTGCCTCGACGACTCCGGTTCTGCGGGATACAGCCCTGCGCTCTTGCAGGCCGACAGCCAACTTCTCGCCAACCGATCGTACGGCCTTGGTTACCTCAAGGTCAGGGACAACGACGGTGAGCTGACCCGTGACGACGTTCCAGACCAAGGCTGGGTCTCCGCCGGCGAGCAGCTGCATTTCACCGGTGCGATGTGGTTCAAGGACACAGAGGATGCGCCGCTCGACAGCGCCTTCGACGTTCGCGTCGCTCGCAACAACTACGTCGAAGCGACCGCGCGGGACACGTCGAACAACAACGGGACCTTCTTCATCAGCATCGACGTGCCAAACCTGGACATCCCTGAAGGCATCACCTACCAAGTGCAGACCTACAACGAAAAGGACCCGACGCACGTGCTGACACCAAATTCCGACTGGTCGCGCACCTTCCGTGTTGACGGTACTGCGCCCCAGCGCACCCTCATTGCGCCCGCGGAAGAGGCGTACGAAGCCGCGTCCAATCAGCAGCCCGTTCGTGTTCTCGTCAACGACGAGGTCGGCGTGCCGATGGAACTGACCCTGAACTACTGGGTCGAGCAGGATCACGATCTGAATCGAAACGGTGAGGCTGACCCTTCCGAATACGCCACCAAACAAGTCTACAACGACACGGAGGCCGACAAGAAGTGGTTTGCCACGACCATCGATCACAGCCGCAACCCCAACATGGGGCGCGTGTCCTATTTCTGGAGCGGCGGCGACCAAGCCGGCAACCCGCTGTACTACGAAGTAACGGGTCTAGACGATGAAATCCTGCAGCTCCAAGGCGAGCACGGTTTCAGCTACGACGATGCCACCTTCCGCACCAGGAAGGATTCCTCAGCCATCTTCACGGGCCTCGAGTGGCTTGGTCATGAGGACAACGCACCGGTGTATGCCGGCCTGACGCAGAGCATCACGCTCGGGTTCATCGACGCCAACACCGCCATCGACTTCGAGCACATCAGCCTCGTGTTCGACTTTGAAGGGCCAAACCCCTCGCGTGACGCACAGCGTATTTCGTACTCCGGTCTCAACGACACCTTCTGGTCGGAAAGCCCCTTCATCACCATCTTGCCGACCAGCACGATGATCGAGACGACCAACGAATCAGGTCTTCCGTGGATCATCGTGACCTTCCACATCAAGTTTGGATGGGACTGGCCTGATGAGGAGATGGGCGACGTTGCGCTGCTGTACAAGGAGCGGGCCTCGGACAGCGACAGCAGGATCCTCCTCCTGGAGCACACCTTCCGAGTCGAAAACGACCTCGTGCTTGCCTCGGATTCTTTCGCGGTCAACGACGTCAGTGAACCCCGCACCGGCCCCGTCGCCGACGGCACCCGCGTTCGAAAGGACGACCGCTTGGCCTTCACCGGCCGTGTCGTCTACGAAGGCTCGGACATCGCGGCACCTCGGGACCTTGGAATCCTGGTCGATGTGTTCGACGGTGAGAAGACGTGGTCTGACGGTTCTTTGACCGAGAACGGCGGCTACGAGGTTGAAGTGCCGCTTTCGTCGGCCTTGACGCTCCAATCTTCGCCCACTCGAACCTGCTTGATTTCCATCACGAACATTCCGGGCCGTGGTGAAGACATGACCGGCACCCTCGTGTCCACCACGCTGCGCGTGTTGGTTGACGACGCCGCACCTCGCGTCACCCGCCGCGTGGCACCGCTCAACGTCATCGACGTCTCCGCCGAGAACGACCTCAGTTCGGTACCGGTGGAGTTCCTCGGTTCAGAAGACGCTGACCTGACGGGCTCGGTGCAGTACGTCCACTGGGTGATGCGCGACGAAACGCGAACCGTCACCATCGGAGCAGGGTCCAGTCCGTTGGGCATGCGGCAAGACGGCATGATCGTGACCTGGACCGGGAGCGTGGACCTGACCGCAGGCGGGACCATCGTTCCGCGTGAGGGTGACTTCGTGGGCTTCTTTGTCTCGGGCTACGATGCTGCCGGCAACGATTTCCCGGTCGTGTCCAACTCCGAAGCGAGCCCGATTCCCGAGCTCGCAGAGGACGACACCGACTTCGAGCGGCAATGGGTGCGCTTGGGCGCCGTGGGTGCAGAACTCCGCGTGGCGTCCATCGCGCTCTCCGACGACCACGTCGCGCCTCGCTCATCGGTGACCATCACCGTGGGCATCCAAAACGTGGGCGGAGCGACGAACACGTCGTTCAACGTCCACTTCTATGCAGGCGATGCTGAGGAGCCCTTTGCCGTGATGACGATGGCAGGCCTTGGCGCCGATGAAACCGTTGAACTCACCCAAACGTGGAGCGCCGAGGAAGTCGACCGCATCCGCGTGGTCGTTGACGAGGAGAACGTCGTGTTGGAAGCCAACGATGACGACAACGAGGCCGAGCACGGCCTCGAAGTGGCGTATGCTGCTGGGTTTGGCTGGAAGGACTCCTACCGTGAGAACCCCTTGGCTTGGATCTTCTCCATTGTCGGTCTCTTGCTTGTTGCGGTCGTGGCCACCGTTGCACAACGCACGGCCATCGACCACGGCGAGGGCGCCTTCTACGACGAGGAAGAAGAGTCCTGGGACGAGGACGGGGACGACGAAGACGACGATGAGTACGACGTCGTCGACGGCTGATTCACGCTTGCTCGTCTTCAGCGATGGCCAGGATGGCGCTCGGCTGCACGGGTCCGAAATTGTGTGAATCCTCGGTTCCAAGCGGATCGGGCTGATCTCCTTCGAGGAAGAGCCGCCCGTCTTCGGTGAGGTGGCGCACGCGCTTCACCACCCTGACATTGGGCTTCAACGGGTGCTGAGCCAAGACAACCGTCCCGGCTGGCACGGTCTCTTCAGGCCCCTTTGGTCGAAACGGAACAATCTGCTGATCGTCGTAGGTCGGCCACATGCTGTGCCCGTGGATGCGCACGTGGACCGTTGCGTCCATGCAGCGGCCTCAGGAGGCGCGAATCCAGGGGACGTCTCGGCCCTTGGCGGCCCAGAACATGGCGTGGATTGTCTCGACGGCGTCCATGAGTTCCTGCGCGTGGACCGCGGAGACCTCAACCTTGCAGGCCGAGCAGAGCTTGGCGGCCTTCCAGAACACGTCGTGCAAGTCGGGGTTGGCTTCGAGGTGCTGGGGCTTGAAGAAATCCGTCCAGAGCACCAGGAGCTCCTTCTTGCACTTCTGCGCTTCTTCCTCCTTGATGGCGGCGTAGCGGGACATCGTGTTGAGGTAGGCGGCCATGGCAGCGGCATCCGAGGTGTCGGGGCAGGCGTGACCAAGCATCTTGTTGGTCATCGATTGAACGGCCTCAGCCGCCACGCGTGCGCTTGCAGGGTCGTACACACCGCAGGGTCCGTCACAGTGGGCTTCAGCATCGATCACAGGGGTCGTCATGGTAGGAACACAAGGCACCGCCCTATCAACCTGTTTCCGGTCTCACGTGCCCGTTCCACTTGGTCGCAAGGGCTAAGTGGGCCGCGTCCAGCGGAAGGCTGCACAAGGGCGTGTAGATCAGTTGGAAGATCGCTTCGTTCGCAACGAAGAGGCCGCGAGTTCAAATCTCGCCACGTCCATTTCTCTCCACCAATTTGCGTAGAGCGAAATGGCCGTGCTGCCACGGCCTTCATTGACGCGTATTGCAAGGCCGTTGGCTCGCCACGTCCACCTCTCCTCATCCACCGCGCACCTGCATCTGTGTCCGGACGAATCGGTGACCTCAAGGCTCTCGGGCCGCGGGGTGGAACGAGGCGCGGGCATGACGACGGTCTTCGATGCGCTCCATCCCGCCCTCAAGGCGGCGGTTGATGGCCGCGGTTGGAGCCCAACGCCGGTTCAGGACCTTGCGCTGCCCGCCCTTGCCAGTGGCGATGAGGGCGTGGTCGTGGCACCCACTGGCTCGGGCAAAACCATGGCGGCCGTGCTTCCTCTGCTGCACCGCTGCCTTGACGAGGATTGGGACCCCTTGGCCATCCTCTACATCACGCCGCTGCGTGCGTTGAACCGGGACGTCGACCGCCGCCTCATCGACCTCGCCGAATCCGTTGGACTTCGGGTCGGCCTGCGGCACGGAGACACCTCTCAATCGGAGCGCCAACGGCAGGTGAAGCGCCCACCGCACCTGCTGGTTACCACGCCCGAGACCTTCCAGTTGATGTTCACCGGTCATCGGCTTCGGGCCTTGCTGCGCACCGTTCAGGCCGTGGTGGTCGACGAAGTGCACGACCTTGCCGCGAGCGAACGTGGCTGGCAGCTCTCCGTTGGGCTGTCACGCTTGGACCATTTGTGCGGGCGGCGCGTGCAGCGCATCGGGCTCTCCGCCACGGTCGGCAACCCGACTGACGTGGCCGAGTGGCTCGCTCCCGGCCGTGGCAAAGCGATGGTGGCCGTGGCTCCCCGCGAGACGGAACTGACGGTTGAATCCGAGCCTCCTGAAGCCGAGGACGAGATCGGGGCGGTAGAACACGCGCTGTCCACGCGTGCGCACGCCACCTTCCGTCGCCTCATCCGACAAGTCGAGCAGACGCCACAAGCCTTGGTGTTCGTGAACAGCCGTTCCGACGCCGAAACCGTCGGACAGCGCCTGCAAACGATGGCGCCACACCTCCGCATCGGTGTGCACCATGGAAGCCTGGCTCAGGACACGCGGCAGGCCATGGAGGACAACCTTCGCTCGGGCGAACTCGATGCCTTGGTGTGCACCTCGAGCCTTGAGTTGGGCATTGACGTTGGCAGCGTTCAACGCGTGATACAGGTCAATTCGCCTCGCTCCGTGGACCGTATGCTGCAGCGTGTTGGGCGCGCAGATCACCGCCTTGGAGGACTTGGACGCGGACACCTGTTGGTCTGGGATGTGGACGAGTTGAGCGAAGCGGCGGTCACGGCGCGCCGTGCCATGGAAGCCGCCATCGAACCGGTGACGTGGCGGACGCGACCTTGGAGCATCGCAGCGAATCAACTCGTGCTGATGGCCCATGCCCACAAAGCGGTCCCGTTGCATGAGGCCACGTCCGTGTTGGCGGACGTCCCACAATTCCCCGGTTGGANCCAAGAGGACACCCTCAACGTGCTGCGGGTCCTCGAAGACGGCTGGTTGGTCCGCGTGGTGGAAGACCCCACCAAGGTTCCATGGTGGCGCTGGCCGGCCCCCGTGTGGGCTGAATCCGTTCAGATGTTGGAGAAGAAAGGCCATGCCGTCCCTGAGCGTCCAGAGTGGAACACGCCCGACGAGGAGCTTCCNGATGATGTGCTCGCGCTGCAGGCCCCCGTGCCAAAACGCTACGCGAAGGGATGGTACGGCACGGCGGGGCGGACCAGGACCTGGGTCAGCAACCACCTGTCCATGATTCCAGACAANCACGCCTACCGCGTTCGGGATGCGGTGACGCGCCGCACGATTGGATCGGTGGACGAAGCCTTCGTGTTGACNCTCAACGACAGCGGCGAGGAGGACGACGGGCGCATCGCACGCTTCGTCATGGCCGGGATGACGTGGCGCATCGTCGATGCAGACCCAGAGCAAAGTGAACTCCTCGTGATTCCCACCAAGGACGTGGCACAGGCGCCCACGTGGCTCGGCGAACTTCCGCCGGTTCCGCAGGAGGTCGGTCGGGACATTGGTCGCCTGCGCCGTGCGGTGGCGGCCGATCTTGATCTGCCCTTGCCAGCGCACGAGTCGTCGTCCGCGCTCGACGTGCTCGGCCTCGGACAGGACGGGCCGGATTTGGCGGCACATCCGCTGGACGCCACCTGCCGCAGCCTGTTGGCCGAGGCGGTCATCGCCCACGTAGAAGCCACGGGAGACCTGCCGACCGAACGCCGCATGACCGTTGAGCAGCGCGACGATGCCGTGGTCCTGAATTCGTGCCATGGAACGCTCATCAACGAGGCCCTAGGGCAGTTCTTGCTGGCGATGGCGAGCACCAAAACCGGCTCCTGGGGCCGATTGGTCATCGAAGCCACCCGCATTTCGATTCAGGCCAGCGGCATTGGCCCCGAGGACGTGATTGAATGGTTGAACGACACGCCACCAGAGGCCTTGGTGGGCTTGCTGTCGGTGACCCTGCCAAATTCGAGGCAGGTTCGCTGGCGCTTCGCTGAGGTGGCGAAGACCTTCGGGATCCTCAGGCACGGCGTTGACCCCCGCAAGATCAACCTCCAGGCTTTGATTNNGCGGTACCGCGGGACCGTCGTGATGGAGGAGGTGCTTGGCAAATTGTTCCACGAACGCATGGACGTTGAAGGGGCCGCTCACGTGCTTGAGGCCATCCATGCAGGGCACATCAACGTCCAGCACACCGCTGCGGGCCGTCTTGGTTTGTCCAACAGGGCCCGCAAGGACCTGTTGCTGCCCCAGTGGGACAACGAGGCGGTGCGGGAGCGCCTGCGCCTGCGCCTGATGAACGAACGCGCGGCCCTGTGTTGCCTGAATTGTGGGCAGGTGCGGCGCTTCCGCGTGGCGCGGCACCCTGAGATCGCCGACATCGGTCGGTGCCGAGCGTGCGGCGGTCGGATGTTGGCTTGCGCAAGGGAGGGCATGTTGTCGATGCTCGAAGGATGGGTCAAGAGCGAGGATGAGAAAGACCGGGGTCGCATGGAGAAGAACGCGCAAATCGTCGCCAACCGAGGCATGGAAGCCGTTCTGGCCTTGATGGGCAGGGGCGTTGGCGAAGCAACCGCACAACGCATCCTCAGAAAGGTCCAACGCGGCGACATGGACCGGTTGTTGGAAGCGGTGCACGAGGCAGAAATTGAGTACGCTCGCACGCGCCGTTTCTGGAGTTGATCATTGGAATTCGACGTTTCGAAGTTTGATGCCTGCTTCTTTCATCATGTTGGTGGAACGGGTGAAATCCTCTTCCCATCGCTCGGGTACGTTGTCCTTGCCAGCATACACGACTTCCACAATGCCTGCTTGGATCAACGATCGTGCACAGCGTGTGCAGGGAGGCCACGTCACGTAAGCCGTGCAGTCCTTCAGCGATACGCCAACGCGGGCCGCATGCATGATTGCGTTCTCCTCAGCATGGCAAATGAGGGGGTATTTTTCTTCGCGGTCCGCAAGCCTGTCGTCTGAATCCTCGATCCCACGTGGAAACCCATTGAACCCGGTCGAACGAATTTCGCGGTCTGCACCGACGACCACACAGCCGACCTTTGTGGACGGATCTTTGCTCCACATACTGATGTGATTCGCCAATTCAAGGAACCGGACGTCCCACTTTGAAGCCATCTTGACCGGCTGTGGTTCATGCACCTTCCCTTTGAGTTTTTGCGGCCCAAATCTCAGGCTGCTGTCTTGGAAGGGTCGTCCTGTTGACGATGGGTGTCGAGCGCCTCATCCATGCTGAGGGAACAGGCTGAGGTCGTCGTCCGTGTCCACACCAAGTTCGGCGAGCACGTTGCCGGCAAGGTAGAGCGAACCAAGCACCAAGGTCGGCATTGGATGAGCTTTCATGTGGCGGATGACGTCCGCGACGGTGGCATAGCATTCCACGCCATGGAGGCTCGACCATGCTTCCTCACGGAGCACTTCGGGGGCCACTCCGGGCATGCGACCTCCCTCGGGCGCTACCAGCAGCACGTGGTCTGGATGGCTCAAACGGCAACGCTCCAGCAACGGGGCCAGCATGGCGCCCATGTCAGACTGAGGTGAAGTCCCGAAAAGCAAGCGCCACGCGCCCGCCCCAACGCACCGTTGGAAGTCCATCCACAAGCCCGGCAAGGCTCGCTCCAGCCCAGAGGGGTTGTGCGCGGCATCGATCAACATCGGGCCGCAACCCGATGCCTCATGTTCCACCCATTGTCCACGTGCTGGCCAGCGCACCCGGCTGGCGAGCTCATCGAGTCCTTCCNTGGGCCACCCGAGCACCTGACAGGTGGCATGCGCCAAGTGCGAGGCTTCCTTGCGGACATCGGTGCCTTCAGGGACGGGGACGACGATGACCTCGCTTGCAGGTCCAGATTCGTCGAGGTCGTAGGATCCCGCACGCTGCGCCGTCTGCCGTGCAGCGTCAAGCACCACATCGCTCTCTGGGTCACGAAGGAGAAGCGGTTTCCCCGGCCGAGCGATGGCGGCCTTCTCTGCCATGATCTCGCTACGCGTGTTGCCAAGCACGTTCGCGTGTTCCACGCTGACGGACGTCACCACGGCAAGGTCAGCGTTGGTGACCCGCGTGGCGTCGAGGCGGCCGCCGAGGCCGGTTTCTTGCACCATCACGTCGGCCTTCACAAGATCGCATACGGCCCACGCGATCAGCATGGTCGTCTCGAAGTATGTCGGCTCCACGTTGAGGGCCTCCGCGCAGCTTTTCACGCGAAGAAGTGCCTCATCGAAGCGTTCAGCGCTCACGGGCCTTCCGTTGATGCGCACGCGTTCTTCGATGCGCGCCACATGGGGCGAGGTGAACAGCACGGTGGTGTGCCCCATGTCCTGTGCTTTGGCGGCCATGACGGCGCAGAGGGTCCCTTTTCCGTTCGAACCGGCCACGTGAAGCACGGTTGAGGTCCGAAGGTCAGGGCGATCGAGGGCGACCAAGAGTCGACGTGTGGTGTCAAGCCCTAGCGCCATGCCGAAGGCTCGGCGGGCCTCCAGCCAAGCGCGCGCCTCGTCCACGGCCCGACGGAGGGGCGAGGGGACATCATCATGGCGCTGCTCGCACCGATGCGGTCAAATGTGCCCCCTCCCACCAAACAGCATGCCATCCTCGGAGGCGACGTCCACCGACCGCGGCGAATGGGCGTCCATGCTGGGCATGGCGGGGATGTTTGTTGGCACCATTCTGTTGGGTCTGGTCATCCGCCCCTTCTACGACGCCAACCAACTCCAAGCCTTCGGAGAATCCGGATCGACCCAAGTCAGGTACGTCATGTTGGAACTCCTGATGATTTTCATCTTCACAGCGGCCATTCTCTTTCTTGTTCGCATGGGTGCGCAGTGGGTCATCAAGTACGGTGTGATGGGCATTCTCGCCCTCGCGCTGATGTACACCACGGTTCCCTTAGCGCACGTGTTGCTGGTGGACGACCCCGGTGTTGCGCCCTTCGCGAGCGAAGATGAATCCCGTCCGGAAGGGCACATCGTCGGTGACTTCGGCCCAGATCACGCGGTCTTCGTTGAGGTGGAGTACAACGACGGCAACTGGACGAACATCATCACCTCCGTGCAGTCTGACGATTGGGCCAACGGCACGACGTCATGGACGGCCACGCATCCGCATGCGCCGTCGGACGACACGGCTCTGAACGGGGATTTGGTTCGGGCCACGCAGCACCCTGTCGGGGACGGGAAAATGACCTTGGTCAACGGGGCATACGTTTGGAGCATCAACGATGACGGAAGCCAGAACAACGGTTTCTCGTGTTTTGAAAACACGCCAGACGGACCGATGGAGATCGTGGGATGTGCTGCTGCGGTGATGTCCGGTGATGATCTGTACATCGTCGACGGTGTGGAGGTGCTTTGGCGCTATGTGGCCGTCGAGGAAGCGGGCGTGATCGCCTACAGGCAACAAGCGGCGTGGCAACTTCCCGATGACCTCAACCTGAACCGGGGCTTTGTCCACAGTGAACTTCTCGGCCCAGACCACTGGATGGTTGTCAGCGAAACCTACGCTCTTGTGATTGAACTCCAAGACACGTCCATTGGTTACGATCAGCAAGGGAACCCGTTGTCTGTGGCCGAACTGACGGTGAGCGTCGACCGTTCAGCCGACGATGCGGATGGCTTCACCACAGCGCACGTCAGCGCGTCGCCTTGGCACGTGACCGATGAGGCGCCCGATGAACGCCTGGTCTGGCTCGGCGACGAGGCAGGTGCCGTTCAAGCATGGACGTGGAACACCACCTGGACCGCCGGTGACGCTGCACCCGAAGAGGAGGAACGCCTCCGCTTGGACGACGTGGGCGGTGCCGTGAAGGACATCGTGATCAGCGACGTGGACGACAGCGGGGACGTCGAGCTCTGGGTTTTGACCGAGGAAACCCTCAGCATGTACATTGACGCCTCGCTCATCCAACTCTTCGTGATCGACGACGTGGCAGAATCCACACATCTTGCCGTCATCGGCGGCGACGATTGGCGTCTTGCCCTCGTGGAAGAAGGCACCATCAGCACGGGCGTCTTCACTGGCGACATGTTCCTTCGTGGCGACATCGTCTTCGACGGCCTTGCAACGCTCATTGGCTTGGCCGTCGGTGTGGTGATGATGGTGCTCCTCGTCGTCCATTCTGAGTGGTACGTGGTCAACACCGTCGGCGTGCTCGTCGGTGCCGGTGTCATCACCATGCTCGGTGTGACCTTCGTGCCGCCGCTGGTCATCGTGTTCATGATCGCCGCAGCCGTGTACGACGCGTGGGCCGTGTACCGCAGCCGGCACATGCTCGAACTCGCGGACACGATGATCGGCTTGCGCCTGCCGATCCTGCTGGTCGCACCTCAGAAGCGCGACTATTCCTTCATCGAGGACAGCGAGGGCTACGGCGAAGGACAGTTCTCCGAGGACCGTCCTGAACCAGCACCGAAGGCGGCCAAGCCGGCTGAATCCTCGAGCACCGCCAGCACCGGCGGAAGGGATGCGATGTTCATGGGCCTTGGCGACGTCATCTTCCCCGGCATGCTGGTGCTCTCTGCCGTCCAATACATCGGCGGTTCCGAAGGCCTGCTGGTCGGCCTGGCCACCCTCATCGGCGGATTGGCGGGCTATGCCTTCCTGATGCGGGCCGTCTCGACGGGCCGCGCGCAGGCCGGTTTGCCCTTGCTCAACGGCGGTTCCATCCTCGGCTACGTGATTGGCGGGCTCCTCTTTGTCGGAAGTGGCCTCTTCGCCTTTGGCGTCTCCTTGTGATGGCGAAGCCTGATGAGGACGGTCCCTCGCTCGTCGGCTTGGAGGCACCACCATGCTGGACATCGCGCTCTTCCGGGACGCACCAGAACGCATCCGTGCGGATCACGATCGGCGCGGTCTCCCGCACGACGCCATTGACGAGGTCATCCGCCTCGACGGCACATGGCGCGACCTGCTCAAGGCCACCGATGTGCTGCGCGCCGAGCGCAACCAAGCCGCTCGTGCGATTGGGGCGGCCAAGAAGGCCGGCGATCAAGAGGAAATGCAGCGCGTGCTCGCTGAAGTGGCCTCCATCGGTGAGCGCATCACCTCGATGGAAAAGGAGGTCGACGAGGCTTTGGCCGCTCGTGACGCGGTGCGGATGAGCATTCCGAACTTGCTTCATGAGGCGGTGCCGAGCGGCGCCGATGAATCGGGCAACACCGTGCACTCGGTCCACGGCGAGAAGCCGACGTTTGCCTTCGAGCCACGCACGCACAACGACCTCATCGAGATGAACCGCTGGGTCGACCTTGAGCGTGCGGCCAAGGTCACTGGGAGCCGATTTTACTACCTCAAAGGCGATCTCGCGCGCATGGAAATGGCGCTCTCCGCCTACGCGGTCGATTTCCTTCGCGAGCGCGGTTACACCTTCGTCCAGCCTCCCGTGATGATGAACAGGACCGCCTACGAGGGCGTGACCGATCTTGGTGACTTTGAGACCGTGATGTACGGCATCGAGCCTGACGGCTACTACATGACGGCCACCAGCGAGCATCCGCTCACGGCGATGTACATGGGCGAGACCGTGCCGGAAGAGCACCTTCCGTTGCGCTTGGTTGGTGTCTCCGATTGTTTCCGCAGGGAGGTCGGCGCGCACGGCCAGTCCGACCGCGGCATCTGGCGCGTGCACCAATTCCGCAAGGTGGAGCAAATCGTGATCAGCGATGCAGAGGGCTCGTGGGACCTGCACGAGGAGCTGCTTCAGAACTGCATCGACCTGTGGGACGCCCTCGGGCTCCACTACGAAGTGGTCAACATCTGCACCGGAGACATGGGCACCGTGGCCAGCCGCAAGTACGACCTCGAAGCGTGGTTGCCTGGCGCCAAGGCGTACAAGGAAGTCGTGTCCTGCTCCAACTGCACGGACTATCAGGCCAACCGCTTGCAGATCCGCACTGGCGTGCCCGGCCACGCCAACCAGCCCATCGCACACACGCTGAATTCCACGGCCGTGGCCACCAGCCGCGCGCTGGTCGCCATCATGGAGCAGAACCAACTTGAGGACGGGCGCGTGCGGGTGCCCGACGTGCTGCAGCCCTACATGAGCGGTCAGGACGTGCTCGAATCCTGTGCCTTCTGAGGGCTTTCACCCACCGCATAGGCTATCATCGCGGCCACGCCGGTGGCGAAAGGAAGGCTGACATACGACCACATCACCAATTCTGCTATACTCCCGTCCGGATCCATCGGAAGCGACGTCAAGAAGGTCACCAACCATGACGGGTTGAACGCGGCGTCATCGTCAACCAGGACTTCTGCATTGCCCGTGAGCGCCACCACTTGCCACGAGGCAAACCAACTCAAGGCGATAAGCACCGGAGCGACCAGCCATGGTACGAGGTAGAACATGAAGCGCTTCGTCCACTGAACCTCGATCGCGAGGAAAAGGCACCGCAACGTCATGGCTGATCCCCAGACGAACACCACATTCGCGGGAAGGCTGACCAACCAAATGCGAAGCCAGACCATCGGCTCGAATTCGCTTTGCATGTTCCATATGATCACGGTGCCTGAGGTTCCGATGATGTTCATGCTGAGGATGAACAGCACGTACACGCCTGGACGTGTTTTCATGTCGTCGCGCAGCGCGGCAAAACTCAACCAGTGGTGGTCAGAATGATCGTTCATGTCCCTGTCATCCATAGGCCTCACGTCCCCATTGCATGGCTGTTGGCGACGAGCATGAGGGCGACGACCATGCCAATGAAGGCGATGAGTGGGAGAATAATCCCGGCCCAACCCAACCAGAGGCTCGCCGTGATTTTCTGCCTGTCCGAATGACCCGGCATGGACTGAACCACCTTCCTCTCTTTGTAGGCGAAGACGAGGCCGACGATGGACAGCACGATACCGAGGCCCCCAGCAAGGAAGGTCAACACAAGACCACCGATGCTGAATCCGAGTGCCACGTTTGCGTTCGTCTTGGGAGGTATCATCGGCGGGCTCATCATCATTGGACTTGGTTGTCCGACGAGCGATGGTCCATCAGCACCGCCCGGTTGCATGAAGTTGCTCAGGGCTGGAGAGGATTAATTCCAGGGGTTAGGCGGTGTCGTTCGTGCTGGTTTCGGGGAGGGAGAGATCTGCACCGTCCATGTTCCACGTCAGGGCCATGCCTGCTGCGAAGCCGAGTGGACCGAGCAGCAGGCAAAAGAGCAACACAGGGAAGGACACGGCCCTAGGCCGACCCGCCACGAGCATGCGACGCCAAATGTGGCGACCGGCGAGCGTGTCGAGCGCGAGGATGTGAATCCAGGCGAGCACGACCATGTCCGGGTCTTCGAACAACTCCATCACGACCGCAGGGGTCGGCATTTGCGTCCCGAGGGTCATGAGCAGGTCGGGCAAGACGGGCAGTGCCAGCACAAGGTAGGGGACGAGCAGGGGCAAGAAAGTCAGCTTCAGGTCCCCGATGTAGCGCTTGGTGAGGTCATGGTCCGGGAGGAACCACATCATGCCCCAGACGGGGACAATCAGGGCGTTGGCCAGCCAGAACATCGCTTCAGCGAGCGGGGTCATGCTGACGCCTCGTTGAGGGAGCGCATGAGGGCGGCGGCGTCCTCAAGCACGGAGTCATTCGACCAGTAGGTCTTGGAGGTCCACACGAGGTGCCCTTCGCCGTCCAGCACCTGCAGGGTCGGCGTGACGGGCCCCTCGAAGGCGTCCACCAAATCGACCGTGGTGGCTTCGCCGGTGTCGGCATCCACCACGGTGTCGCCGTCGCTGGGCAGCAACAGGGGCCAAGTGGCCTCGGTGCTGGTGTTGGCCGTGCCATACCGGTCGATGACTTCGTCCGCATCCTCAAACGACGGGTAGCGGTGGACGCTGACGACGCGCAAATCGGTGTAGTTGCCTTCCTCGCGAGCAGTCGCGATCATTTCCGTCCAATCGTGGCAGCCGCTGCATCCGGCAGCAACCCAGACGAGCAGCGTGGCGTTTCCGTCCGCGCTGGCCACGACGTCGAGGACCTCGCTTTCGTCCACGCTGCGTCCTGCGGTGGGGGCCACGATGGTCATGCGTTCAGGCGTCTCATTGCTGGGCGTCGTGGGCTCCATCGGTTCGCCAAGCATGGGTTCAGGCGCCACGCATCCTGCAAGGGAGGTGCTCAGCAGCAACACGACAAGGACAAGCGCGCGCATGGTGGTGTCCTCGTCTCGATGGCTTTGAACCGGTGTTCGGGACTCAGGCCTCTTCGGCTTCACCCAGTTTGGCCTTCGCCATCGCCGCTTCAACGTGCAGGAAGCGGCGGTAGAAGGCGGGCAGGATCACCAGGCTTGCGAGCAACGCGAGGGTGATGGCGACCACAAAGGCCTGACCAAACAAGCGGAGCGGCAGCAGGCTCGAGAGGTTGAGCACGCTGAATCCACCGGCGGTGGTCAGCGCGGCACCAAACATCGCCCGTCCGGTCGTTGAGATGGAGCGTTCCACCCACATCTGCTCGGTGGCGAAGGGATCGTGTTCGGCTTCCTCCTCCATGCGGATGGAGATGTGCACCGCATAGTCCACGCCAAGACCAAGGGCCAAGGCTCCAATGGTGACGGTTTGAGGGTTGATGTCGTAACCGGTGAAGCCCATGATGCCGTACACCCAGGCGACGACCATCATCAGCGGAACCCAGGAAACCACGCCACGCGACAGGCCGCGCACGAAGTTTCGCTGGCGCGTGCTGTGGATGCCGATGAGCATGACGAGGATGACACCAGCGACGATGCCCGTCGAGAGGATGGAGGCGGTGGCCACGTCGGCTGTGGTTTGCGCGTTCACAAGGCTTCGGCCGGCGAGCGAAAGTTCCTGCGAGCCTTGGAGGCCTGCCTCGGCGTCGTCCAAGGCTTCAGCGGTGTTCTCGGCGAAGGCCACAACTTCGTCCCACGCGGCGGTTTCAGCTTGGAAGGAAATCACCGTCTGCAGCCCATCGCCCGCAAGGGTGGCCGCGGTCACATCTCGGCCGGTCTGGTTGTTGAGGGCCCAGGTGGACAGGGCCTCCCATGCACCGTCTGTGCCAGCGTCCACGTCGTCGAGCAATGCGTCAAGATCCGAATCTTGGGCACGTTGTGTGTCCAAGGTGGACCACAGGCCCGAGATTGAGGACGTGCCGTCCGTGGCCTCCACCACGGCGAGCGCGGCGTTCCACGCAGCCCTGCCCTCATCGCTGAAGACGGTGCCTTCAACCACGACCCAGATCGGCGCAGGGCTCTGCGCAAATTCGTCCGAAAGCAGGATGAAATCCGCGACGACGGGCACTTCGGGGTTGAGTTGCTCCCGTTCGTCAAAGGCCACTTCAAGTTGCATGAAGCCAACGCCCATGGGCAAGAGCAGCAACACCGCGATGCCTGCCACTTTGAGCGGGTCGTCGGACAAACGAGCCAGCGCCTTTGACCAGCGGCCAGGCTCGGTCTTGACCGCCTTCTCGAGGTCCATGCGCTTGGGCGGCAGGGTCAGCATCAGGGCCGGAAGGGCAGAGATGCTCAGCAGGTAAATCATCAGCAAACCGATGGCGATGACGGTGCCGAAGACTTGGAGGAACACGAGCGAAGACAGCCGGAACGAGAGGAAACCGATCACGTCGGTGAAGATGGCGATGGCCAAGGCCACCGAGGTCATGATGGCGCCGTGTCGTACGGCACGGCGTCGCAGTTCGAGGTCAAGATCGCGCACCGTTTCCGCGTCAGGTGGAGCACCGTCCCGATATTCCTCTCGGATGCGGGCCACGACGTGCAACCCGTAATCCACACCGATGGCCAACAACAGGACTGGAATTGAGTTCATTGCGGCGTTAAAGGTCATCTCAATGCCCGCAAACTGCAGCCAGCCTGACAGGCCGTAGGTGGCACCGATCGCCAGCACGGCCAAGACCATGACGTATGCCGTGTCGCGCACGCTTCGGAAGTTGAACCAGAGGATGATGCAGAGCAAGACGAAGGCCGAGGAGGTCAGGATGCCAATCTCTGCTCCAAGGCTGGCGTTGGCGCCTTCGGTGAACTGAGCGAACGAGAAGGTCCGCACGACGTCGCCGTCTTGCTTGACGAGGTCGTCCTCAAGCGCAACAACATGCTCCATGATGATCGCGTTCACTTCGTCTGAGGTGTCGACACCCCATGCAGCGGGCTCGCCGTCGATGACCAGGGTGATGAGCACCGGACCATCGCTCTCCCAAGGGGATGCGCGGTCCTCGCTGGGCAGGCAGGACAGGATGAGGTCACGGAAATCGACGCTTTGGAGGCCAAGCACGGGGCCAAGCGCGCCGCTGGTCATGCCCACGACCGGGCCGACCTCTGCTGCGCGTGTTGGATGGAGGCCAGGAAGAGCTGCCACACGTCCCATCAGCCCGTTGACCTCGTCGGTCAGGTTGGCGCCCGAATCCATGCGGGTCAGCCATGCAGCGGGGTCAGCCGAGCTCCAGTTCAGAAGCCGGTCCGCCGTCACGGCTTCGACGCTCGGCACACCCGCCGCCGCCGTCATCAGGCCACCGATGGCGGTGGAGAGGTTCGCGTCGTCGCTGATCTCCACCGCGAGAACGGCAGCTGACAGGTTGGTCAACCACCCCTCAGCGGTGGCTTCGTCCTGCAGGGCCATCCACTGCATGGCGTGGCCTGCCGGTCCGCTGTTGGCTTGTGTCCCAAACAAGGGCACGTGGTTCGGGGCAAGATCAGGCTGCGCAAGCAGGGCAGCCTCGTGACGTGCCAGACGTTCCCAGGTGGCCTCGTCCTGCATGTCCCCGGATTCGATGGTCTCAATCAAGCGGACGAAATCCACGGTTGCACGGTATTCGTCCTCAATTTCGTAGAGCAGGTCGACGCTTGGGTCGTCGGGAAAGAATCCGTCCTCGCTGCTGTCAAACACGAGGTGCTGCGCACCCGACGACAGGGCCATGATGACCACGAACACGCAGGCGAGCGTGGCTTTGGGCCGATGGGTGGACACTTCGGTCAAACGTCGCAACAGCGCAAACATACGCCGACGCGAAGGTTTGCACTTTTCAAGCGACGTGTTCTATCAGACCTGGCGAGGTGGTTCACTTCACCCCTGAGCCTCTTCCGACTCGAGTGATGCGTCAAAGGCTGGGAGTTGGCTGGACGCCAACTTCAGAAGGCCAACGATGGCAAAAATCATGGCGGCAACCAACGCGATCATCGAGCCGCTCCCGGTGTTGAGTTCCGCGGACAAGAACAAGCCCAGCAAGGTCGAAGCCAAACCGAAGGCTTGGGTCCACATCATGCAGCCTCGGAAGCTGTTCCCGACCAATTGTCCCGTGGCTGCAGGGGTGACCAGCAAGGCCGTCACCAGTAGGGCCCCAATCACCTGCACCATGCTCACCACCACCCATGCCACGGTGAGGCTGAACCACAAGCCGATGAGATGGACCGGAAGGCCTTGCACCCGTGCAGCCACGCTGTCCACGGTAATGGCCAGCAGGCCACGGTGGAAGACGGCCAACCCAGCGAGGGCAATCACACAGATGGTCACAATAAGGTCGAGGCTTTTGGTGTCAATCAGGACGAGGCTCCCGAACAAGTACCCCTCGATGTCCGTGGTGATGCCTTGGCCAAACAGACGGAGCACCACCAGTCCAAAGGCCAGCATGCCGGTCAGGAAGATGGCGATGGAGGTGTCTCCCGCGACGATGTCTCTGCTTTGTAACTCGTAGATCACGATGGAGGCCACGCTGCTGAACAGCAAGGCGTACCACAACGGGGCCACGGAACCCAAGGTGACACCAACGGCCACGCCACCGAACGACACGTGAGCCAAGCCGTCGCCAATGAGCGAAAGGTTGCGCAGCATGAGGTAACTGCCGAACAGGCCTGCGACGACGGTCACAAGCACTGAAGCAATGAGCGCACGCTGGAGCATTTCCATCTCAAAAAAGGCGGGGAAGACCTCGCCGGGCATCAACACGCCAAGCGTTTCCAACACGGAAAACCTCGGATGGTTCAACAGATGGTGAAGACCGGTCCCAAGTCCCATCATGCTTCCTCCTTGGGGTCTTCGTCCCATGGGCTGCGGGGGTAGGTCGCCCCAATGGACAACGATTCGACCTGCAGAACGGCGGGGGCACTCGTGTGATCGTCGTCGAACTGAACGTTGCCGTCGATGCAAATGGCGCAATGGGTGCATTGGTGGATGGCCGTTTGGTCGTGCGTGACCATCAGCAACGTCTTGCCTTCTTCTTTGCACAACCGATCGAGAAGCCTCAGGAAGTCGTCGCGCGATGCACGATCGACGCCCGCCAGGGGTTCGTCAAGGATGAGCACGTCGGCCTCCGTGGCGAGGCCTCGGGCAACGACCGCGCGTTGCTTTTGCCCGCCGGACAGGCGGTTGACGTCCCGTTCAGCCACGTCTTCTAGGCCGACCAATTTGATGGCCTTCTCGACGCGCGCCTGCTGTTCCTTGCGCCCGTAACCAACAAGATTGAGCGCTCCAGTGATGAAGAAATTGAGTGCCCCGAGCAGCACAGTATCGATTACCGCCAACACAGGAGACCTGCCGAGCGGGTCCACATCCGTCGGTTTCATCGCACCAAGGGCCACCAATTCGCGCACGGAAATCCGCAGGTTCGTTGGGAGTTGTGCGGCGGCTTGAGAGACCCATGCGATGCGGCCTTGAGACGCCTTTGACCCGGGCGGAGCGCCGTACACCTTGACGCTGCCCGACATCGGTTCCAATTCACCGATGATGGTCATGAGCAGCGTCGACTTGCCGCTCCCGTTTGGTCCTGAAAGGCCAACGAAGTCCCCTTCGTGGATGTCCAAATTGACGCCTTCGAGGACGACAGCCCCTCCACGTTGGACCTTGAGGTCCTTGACGGAGATGATGGGCTCGCCCGTGTTCATGGCCTCACCCTCAGGACAGGGCCGTCCATGGGTGTATTTGGCCCTGCTTGCGGGAATCAGCATCCGAGTCCAGACTTGAGGTTGTCCAGGTTCTTCTGCATGAGCGTGAGGTAGTTGTCCTCGCTGCTCTTGGGCGCCATTTCCATGGTGTACAGGGTCAAAACCGTCACGCCGTTGGTCTCGTCAACAATGGAAGCCACGGCATCCTCGCTGGTGTACTCTTCGATGTAGAAGTACTCGAGTTCCTTGTCTTCGATCTTCTCGACGACCTCTTCGATGTCAGCCGCTGAGGGCTCACCCTCAGGATCCAGGCCGTGAACGGTCACGAATTCGAGGCCGTAGCGCTCAGCCATGTAGGAGTACGCGTTGTGGTTGGCCGCGACCTCGTCGAGGGTGCACTCGTTCAGCGCAGCGAAGCCTTGGTCCAATTCGACAAGCTCAGCCATGTATGCGTCCGCGTTGGCGGTGAAGGTGTCTTCGCCTTCGGGGAAGGCTTCGATCATCGCGTCACGAACCACCTTGACCTGGGCGCGGAAGGCGAGCGGGTCGAGCCAGCTGTGTGGGTCGAAGCGCGCCTCTTCGTCGCCGTGGTCATCGTGGTCGTCGCCATGATCGTCGCCATGATCGTCATGGTCGTCGCCGTGGTCATCGTGATCGTCGTGGTCTTCGTGACCTTCGCCCTTCAGCACGTGCATGGTGACGTCGTGTGGCAGAGCGAAGCCGTAGTCGCCCTCTGCTTCAACGTGGAGCGTAATCATGCCGTGTTCAACGTGGGTTTCGTTGTCATGGTCGTCGTCTGATTCGTCGTGATCGTCGTCATGCTCAGGGAAGGAGAGGCGGTGGGCCACGTGCTCCGCATGGATTTCGGGGCCTTCGTCGCCGTGGTCGTCATGGTCGTCGTCGCCGTGGTCGTCATGGTCGTCGTCGCCGTGGTCGT
>PBKJ01000004.1 GCA_002722135.1 Methanobacteriota archaeon
TGTGGGTCATGGTGGCGTTGTGACCGGTGCCGTTTGCGGTGTGGTTTAATCCGCCGAGGGCGGTGGTCACCACGCTGCCGTTGAACAGGACCTGCTCCATCGAGAGGTTCACGCTGTAGGCGCTGCCGTTCGTCAGGCCGCTGAACACGAGGTCGGTCGTGGTCTCGTTGACCACCGTGGGCACGACGCTGGTGAAGCTCTGCCCGCCGCCTGGAAGGTCGGTCGTGATCTCGATGTCGTAGGTGTTGATGGCGCCGCTGTAGCCGTAGACATGCACGTAGGTGGCTTGGGTGGTCGAGGCAAAGACCGTCATCGATTCGATGTTGCTCGTGCTGCCCGAACTGCTGAGGAAACCGCCCGTAGCCGTTTCCCATTCAATGTCGATGTCGCCGTTGAAATGTTGGAAGGTCACGTTGACGTAGTAGGTCACGCCGGCGACCATGTCCACTTCGAAGTAATCCACGTCTGTGGTGCTATGGATGCTCAGACCGGTGCAATCCAAGGGAAGGCTGGATGCCTTGGTTGCAGTGGCGATGCTGTCGTTTGGCTCAAGGATGTCCGACGTCGTGGTCCCGTTGCCTGTGCATGGATTCGGGGGTGCGCTGCCGCTGCTGTTGCCTGAACCGCCACCGCCACCGCTGCTGCCGGTCGTGAACTTCCAGACGGTCAGGTTCCATGCACCTGAGGTGCCGGCGAAGGAATAGGCGGAGATGGCGATGTACACCATGCCGCCGTGGTTGCTGAAGCTGCTGTTGGTGCTCACCGTCTCGGGGTTGCCGAAGTAGGAATACGCCATTGAGTTCTGGTTGGTGTCGAGGATTTCGAGATCGAAATCATCGCCAGACGCAAAGGACAACTCTGCAGCGAGTCCTTCGTTGGTGTTGAGGGAGACACGAAGAATGTCGATGTCGTCCGTACCCGAGACCAATTCACCCGAGCCTGTGACGGACCCGCTGAAGATCAGGTTCGGAACGCTGGTTGGTGTGGACAGGTTGTCCGGAAGGTCGCCGGAGGTCATGCCCATGTCGTTCTGATTCGGCCCGACGGCGCTGACAGCCGGGGTCACTGTCATGGTGCCAAGAAGCAGGAGCAGCGCCAAGGCAAGGGAGCGTGCGCGGGTACCAAGCATGAAACTTCGGCGTTTTGCTCCCATAAAGGGGCTTCCCCGTAGTTCAGATCGCCGTGGGCGCGACGTGGCCGTCCCGCTTGTCGTCGGGCTTTCGCACGCGCGACCACACGCCGCCCATCAATTCATCATGGCAGGCTTCGCAATAGCAGAACTGCCGGTAGGCTTCTCGGAAGGAATAGGCCTTCTTTCCGGTGGCCACGAGGTACCCCTCGGGGGAGAGACGAGAGGTGATCGTCCCCGGCTTTCCACAGCCAGGAAGATCGCACACCGGCTCGTCGGTCATGGTCTCACCTCGTCGTCGTTGTTCTTCAAGCCTCGTCGTCCTCTGTGGGGTCAGGTTCGATGACCACAAGGGGGACGTTGGCTTCGATGGCCTCGCCTTCCTCGCACTGGACGGAGGTCACGGTACCCGTGACCGGGGCTTGGATTTCATTTTGCATCTTCATCGCCTCAAGGATGAGGATGACTTGACCTTCCTCGACGTGTTGGCCTTCGGTGACCTCGACGGTCACGACCTTGCCTGGAATGTTGGCCGACACGGTGCCGGAGCGCTTCTTCTTGCCGCCGCCTCCGGCGCGCCGCTTTGGCGCAGGGCCAGCGTTGGGCACTTCGACCTCGAAGGTGCGACCGCCCACCTCGACCTGGTAGGTCGGGCCATCGCCTTCGATGGTCACTTCGAACGTCTCGCCGTCAACGATCACGGTGCGTGTGTTGCTCATGTGGTCACCTCCATGGGGCGCGGCCGCTGCGGGTGCGCATCAGGCTCTGGCGGCCCATCGCTTGACGACGGTGGTCGCTGCTCCACGCTTCGCCGGGCGTGCGGCCGACGTTGGCGGTGCCGGAGGATTCCTCCAGCATGCTCATCACGGCCATCATGGCCGCGGTGCGGAGAACGGCTTCGTCGGTCATGATCAGGCCTCACAGTGGAATGTTGCCGTGCTTGCGGGCCGGTCGCAGCTCTTCCTTGTCTGCAAGCATGTCGAGGGCTCGGCACAGGTGCCGGCGGGTCTGCGAGGGCTCGATGACGTCGTCGAGGTAGCCCAAACTGGCCGCCTTGTATGGATTGGCGAAGGTCTCGTTGAAGTCGGTGGTCAGGCGCTCGCGCTCTTGTTCGGGGTTTCGTGCGTTGGCGATGCGCCGCCGGTGGATGATCTCGACCGCGCCGTCGGCGCCCATGACCGCGAGTTCAGCGGTCGGCCACGCCACGTTGTAATCGCCGCGCAGGTGCTTGGAAGACATCACGTCGTAGGCGCCGCCGTAGGCCTTGCGCAGCACGACGGTCAGCTTCGGCACGGTCGCCTCGGCAAAGGCGTACAGGAGTTTGGCGCCGTGGCGGATGATGCCGCCCCACTCTTGGCTGGTCCCGGGCAGGAAGCCAGGCACGTCTTCGAAGGTCACCAGCGGGATGTTGAACGCGTCGCAGAAGCGCACGAAGCGTGCCGCCTTGTCCGAGGCATCGATGTCCAGGCAGCCAGCGAGGACCTTCGGCTGGTTGGCAACGACGCCGACGGTGCGACCGCCGAGGTGGCCGAAGCCGCACACGATGTTCTGCGCCCAGTCGGCCTGCACTTCCATGAAGCCGCCGTCGTCGAGGACCTCGCGGACGACGTCCACCACGTCGTAGGGCTTGTTGGGCTCGTCAGGGAGGATGGCATCCAGCGCTTCGCAGACGCGGTCGATGGAATCGCTGCTGCGCTTCTCTGGGGGTTTCTCCATGTTGTTCAGCGGCAGCAGGTCCACGAGGTCCCGAGCGAGGTCGATGGCACCTGCGTCGTCCTCTGCGGTGAAGTGCGAGACGCCGGATTTTGAGCCGTGGGTCATGGCCCCACCGAGGTCTTCGAAGGTGACCACTTCGTTGGTGACCGTCTTGATGACCTCAGGACCGGTGATGAACATGTGTGCGGTCTGGTCCACCATGATGACGAAATCCGTGATGGCGGGGCTATAGACCGCGCCACCGGCGCAGGGGCCCATAATGACAGAAATCTGTGGGATGACGCCGCTGGCACGGACGTTGCGGAAGAAAATCTCTGCATAGGATCCGAGCGAGGCCACGCCTTCCTGAATGCGAGCGCCACCTGAATCGTTCATGCCGATGACCGGCCGACCGGTCTTGAGGGCCATGTCAAGCACCTTGCAGATCTTCAGGCCGTGCATTTCGCCAAGGCTGCCGCCGTAGACGGTGAAATCCTGAGCAAAGGCGTAGACTTGGCGTCCGTTGATGGTGCCGTGGCCGGTCACCACGCCGTCACCAGGGATGACGTTGCGGTCCATGCCGAAGTCACGGCATCGGTGTTCGACCAAGCCGTCCATCTCCTGGAAGCTGCCCTCGTCGAGGAGCATTTCGAGGCGCTCACGCGCCGTCATCTTTCCACGGGCATGCTGTGCCTCAATGCGGGCCTGACCGCCACCGACCTCGACTTTGGCCTTGCGGGCTCGGAGGTCTTTCAGGCGTTCCTCAGTGGACGTCATGGACTCACCTAGGCCTCTAGACCTCGGGTCGGTCTTTGACCGTTCCGTGTCCAGAATGCGGCATGGAGCCCCTGTCGCCCGTGCGCTTGAAAACCGCCGTGCCTCTGGCGAGGTCATGGCGGGAAGCATGCGCATCGTTGTCGCGAAGCCCGGCCTCGATGGTCACGACCGTGGCGCGAAGGTCGTGGCCCGTGCGCTGCGTGACGCCGGTCACGAGGTGATCTACACCGGGCTTCGACGCACGCCGGCGCAAATCGTCGCCACCGTGCGGGACGAAGACGCCCGCTTCCTCGGCTTGTCCAGCCTCTCCGGCGCGCATGGACACCTCTTCCCGACCATCTGTCAGCTGTTGAGGGACGAGGGCCTCGACGACGTCGTGGTCTTTGGTGGCGGCATCATCCCTGACGCCGACCGTCCCGCCCTTCATGACGCCGGCATGCGCGCCATCTTTGGCCCCGGCACGTCCACGGAGGCCATCAGCGCCTTCGTTGCGGAGGCCTCGTCCCGCGACGATGCAGGCGTGGGCGCCGAAGGCGGTTGGACCTGGGAGGCGTGACCGTTGGACGCCGCTTCGCTGGCGGCTCGCCTTGAGGCGGCGCGCGACGGCTCGCGGCGAGACCTCGCCCGCCTGTTGACCGACGTCGAGGACGGGCGCATCGCTGCCGCTGACCTTGGCGCACAGCGTGCCGAAGGGCGCTCCATCGCCATCACCGGTCCGCCCGGCGTGGGCAAATCCTGCTTCATCGATCACCTGCTTCGCGCCCATGCCGAACGCGACGAACCCGTGGCGCTGCTCGCCGTTGACCCGTCTTCGGCGTTGTCCGGCGGCGCGCTGCTCGGGGACCGCATCCGGCTGACCTCGCCCGACGATGAGGTCCTTGCTGGCCGCATCTACGTCCGTTCGATCGCAACGCGCCGCTCCAGCGGCAGTATTCCTTCCGTGCTGGGTGACCTCGTGAAGGTCCTCCATGGCTGCGGCTGGCCCTTGGTCATCATCGAAACGGTGGGGGCAGGTCAATCCGAGGTGCGCTGTGCCGCGGTGGCCGACCGCATCGTGCTCATGGAAGGCCCCGCCCGTGGGGATGCGGTCCAGGCGGAGAAAGCAGGCTTGCTCGAATTGGCCGACCTCGTGTTGGTGAACAAAGCCGACCTTGATGGCGCGGAACGCCATGCCGCTGAGTTGCGGGATTCCTTGGCCTTGGACGGGCCTGACCCGCCCGCGGTGTTGCTGATGTCGGCGCAGACCGG
Organism: Methanobacteriota archaeon; assembly: GCA_002722135.1. GTDB lineage: Archaea > Thermoplasmatota > Poseidoniia > Poseidoniales > Poseidoniaceae > MGIIa-L3. The sequence goes on from PBKJ01000004.1 coordinate 4,850, forward strand.
CCTTGGCCTGCCGGAAGCACTCCACGCCCTTCGGACCTTGGAGTCGCGGCCGGGCAGCGAGCGAGCGCGTGCGCGTGAGCGGTTGGCAAATGCTGCTGAAGCCCGCCTCGTCCGCCATGAGGACTATGAGGCCATCCTCGCCCGTATCGCCAACGGTAGCCTCGCTCCCGAGGACGCCGTCGAGGTGATTTGGCGTGGAGGATGACGACAACGGCATGGTGCCGCTCACCGACCCCAAGGAACATTCCGTGGGTGGGATGTGGGGTCACGTTCTGAGGCGTGGCGTTCATCTTGGTATGGTCGTCATCCCTTGGATCTACTACGAACATGCGGCAAATCTCGCCGACCGCGTGGGCCTGAGCAGCGCCGAACAATTCGCCTCAGCGCTCGTGTCCCTGCTCATCGTGGCCGAAGCCGTGCGCTTGCGCACGGGCATCACGGTCTTCGGACAGCGCGATTACGAGGCCACCCAAGTCTCGGCCCTGGCGTGGGGCGCGTTGGCCATCGGGGTGGTGCTCCTGACCCTCCACGACCATCCGGAACTGGGCTATCCGCTCATCTTCTCACTCGCCATTGGCGATCCGCTGCTGGGCGAACTCCGGCGTGCTGGGCAAGAGAACCGCACGGCGTCGATGTGGGCCACGTTGGTGCTCATCGGCGTGTGGTCAGCCTTCGCCGTTGTCATGGCCACGCCGTGGATTTTGGTGCCCGTCCTCCCCTTCATTTGCGTCGCTTCCGAGTGGCCCCGCCTGAGGTGGATCGACGACAACGCGACCATGCTGTTCATTCCGCTCCTGGCCGTGTTGCTGGTCGTCCCGTGGTTGTGACCCCACTACATTCAAAGGGCGGTTCTCGGTGGCACGTTCAGGGATGAACATGGGCGAAGAAGAGAGCAAGACCGAAGTTGCTCAGTCCACCTATTTCGTGGTGTTTGGACTCGCCGTCATCGCACTGGCCGTGACGGCCTTTGCTTACCCCGTCTGGGGTTACTGACCTCCGCCGAACCTTGGGACGAGGCTTGAAAGGCGACCCGCTGGGATGTTTTGCTCATGTGCGGCATTGGCGGCATGCTGGGTCGGCCCGATGAGGCCGTGCTCCACCGCATCAACCGGCTGCAGCGCCATCGCGGGCCGGACGGTGAAGGCGTCTGGGCCGACGAGCGCGTCGGACTGGCCCACACGCGTCTGGCCATTCTCGACCTCGACGGTGGCCAGCAACCCATCGTCGGTCAGCACGGCGCGGTCGCCGCGGTCAACGGCGAGATCTACAACCACCTTGACCTGCGCGCCGCGTGCTCCACGTACCGCTTTCAGCGCAAGGTGGACAGCGAGGTCGTTTTGGCGCTTCATGCTCAAGCGGCCGCAGCTGGCGCGACGTCGGCGACCGATCACGCTGCGTGGATTCGGCGCCTTGACGGCATGTACGCGTTCGCGCTCTGGGATGCTGCTGCAGGCCACCTCATCTTGGCTCGGGACCCGATGGGCATCAAGCCCTTGGTGATGGCCGAGGTTGATGGTGGCATGATCTTCGCCTCCGAAATGAAGGGGCTGCGGGCGCATGAGGCCCACGTCCCTCGGCTGGACGAGGGCGCGCTCGCCCTCCGCCTCGCGTGGGAATACCCACTGGACATGACCACGCTGATTCAGGGCACGCGTCAAATTCGGCCCGGCACGGTCGAGGTCTGGGCCCTCGACGAACACGGGCGCGCCATCATGACCTCGCGGGCGGACATCGAGCGTCAGCACCTCGTTCCCGCCGCGTCATGGGATCCTCGCACGGAGGCCCCGGCCCTGCTGGAATCGTTCATTCAGAGCGTCGAGCAACGCCTCATGGCCGACGTTCCTGTGGGCATCGTGCTGTCGGGTGGCCTTGATTCGGCCCTCGTGGCTGCGGTCGCCCACGAGGCAGCGGAGCGAGCGGGCCAACCCGTCCCAGAGGTCTGGACGGTGGCCGGTAGCGAGGACAATCCGGATTGGAAGGCCGCTGAAGCGGTCGCTTCTGCGCTTGATTTGAAGCACCATCAGCACCTGCTCGACGAGGACGACTTTGACCGCCACCTTCCGAACTTGGTGTGGCACGGTGAAGACCTTGACACGTCGGTGATGTTCTTCCAACCGCTGTTCAAGACGATGGCGTCCAGCGTGAAAGTCGGCCTATGCGGCCAAGGCGCGGACGAGCTGCACGCCGGTTACCCGCGCTACCGGGACCCGCAGGCACACGCGGCCTTGGTGCGCCAACGCCTCGAAGCGATGGACCATCCTGTTGCGGCCGCGTCGCTTTCTGGGGCTTTGAGCGGCGAGACATGGCTCGATGAAGGCCATGTCCCAGAAGAGCGCGTGGGGACCCTGCAGGACATGCTCGGTTTCGAACTCGAGCACGGTCAACTCAGCAACTTCCAATTGCGCCTGGTGGACCGGCACTCCATGGCACACGGACTCGAAGTGCGCGTTCCCTTCCTCGGGGCGCCGCACCGCGAGGCCGCACACGGTCTGCCGATGACGTGGCGCCTGCCCGAAAGCGGCGAAGAAAAGGCGGCGCTGCGCCGCGCCGCCGACCTGACCAAGCTGCCCAAGGACATCGTCAGGCGACCGAAACTCCCCGCCGGTACCGCCACCGCGCCGAGCCTCCTGCGCGAGGCCTTGTCTGAACATCACGAAGCCGCTGCATCGGTGGCTGAGCGTTACCCTCGCTTGAAGGCAGGCTTGGCCAATCAACCCGACGTGATGCTTGGCTTGGCCCTCTTCGAAGCCGTTCACCTGGTGGACGGTGGACGCGCTGCCCCGACCGGAAGCGTCGCAGATCTGCTGGAGATGGTGGCGTGACGGACGGGGCGTGGATCGACGAGCGCATCGAGGCGAACCGTGACCGCTTGACGGCGTGGATGGCGGAGAAGCGAGCTGAAGTTCCCATCCCCATCTACGGCAGCGTCGACGTCAGGGACGCTGGCTGGAAGGTGGCCGCCGTGGACGCCAATCACTTTCCCGCCGGATTCAACAACGTGCCAAACGAAGACCGCCCGCGCTTGGCGGCTTTGCTGCGTGAGCACGTCGAGCGGACCAATCCCGGCGTGACTTGGATTCATCTCTACCCTGAATCGCACACCAGAAACCCGGGATACGTCGAGAACCTTCGCACCTTGGTGGATTTGCTCGTCCGAGCGGGTTACTTGACCACGGTGGGCAGCCCTGAACTCAACGACATCTCGCAGGTGCGTGGCTTGTCCGGCCACNTGGATTTGGTCAACGTGCAGCCGGACGACCGTGGTGGACTGAACGTGAACGGAAGGCGCCCGGACGTCATCTTGCTCAACAACGACTTGACCACGGGCCTGCCTGAGGAACTCCAGACGGGCGAAATNATGCCCCCGACGCACATGGGGTGGCACCGCAGGAGGAAGTCCGAACATCAGCGTGCTTTGGAGCCGTACGTCGAGGAAGCCGCGGCCTTGCTGGACGTGGACCCGTGGTACCTCCAAACCGAGTGGTTCGTCTCCGAGGACAAGTGCCTCGAGAAGGAGACGTGCAGAACCATCTTGGCCGCAGAAGTTGATGCCTTCCTCGATGGGTTGCGTGAACGCTACGCCGTGTTGGGCATCGAGCAGGAACCGGTGGCCTTCGTCAAGAACGATCGTGGGACCTACGGCTTGGGCATCATGACGGTGCGCTCAGGCAGCGAATTGTTGGAACTCTCCAACCGCAAAATGAAGAAGCTCATGTACGCCAAAGGCGGGGCTGATGTGGAGAATTTCCTNGTCCAAGAAGGCGTGCCCACGTCGATGACGGCAGGTTCTGGCGTCGCCGAACCGGTGGTGTACCTCGTGGACGGCGAGGCGGCGTCCTGGTTCTACCGCACGAACGAGAAGAAGGGCGCCATGGACAACCTGAATTCGCCAAGTTCCTCCTTCCTCTCGGCCTCCGACGTCGGACCGGAAGCGGTCGTGCTCGCACGAGGCCGCCACGCCTTGGTGGCTGAGCTGAGCATGTTGGCCATGGGTGCTGAGCGCTTGGCGGCTGCGCGTCGAACCTGATTTCAANACGGCGGCGGTGCGAAGGCCATGAGCCGCGGCTGGGTCTTCGCGCTCACCATTGCGATTGGACTCCCNGTCGCGGCCACGGACCTCGGTGGTCTGCTCGACCGATGGGTGGCTGAAGCCCTCGTGGTGGTNTGGTGCTGGGGCCTCTTCCTTCACGACCACGTCACGNCAGATCGACGTCGGCGCATCGAGATGTGGACCGTGTTGGCCTTTGCCACGCCCATGGAGTTGTTCTTCTCGGAGGTGTGGCTCATCTACGAATACCAGCACGGCCTCATGCCGCTTTTCGTCCCTGTCGGGCACTGGTTCCTGTTCGACCTCGGGCGCCGCGTCGCGCATGCGCTGGTCGACCGTCCCGTCAAATGGAGTCCNCTGCTCCTGCTTCCCCTCGTGGCCTATGGAGCCTTCACCGGCACGGGGACGGTCGAGGTGGTGCTGTTCATCGGCATGCTGCTCTTCATCCGCTTCGGACCGGACCCCGCGCTTTACGCCGTGATGACCTGGCTGGCGCTCGCGATGGAGCTGTGGGGCACGTGGCTGGGCAACTGGGCGTGGGCGGCTGACGTCCCGTGGTTGGGCTTGACCTCGTGGAATCCGCCCCTTCTGGTCGGCTCCTTCTACGGGCTTGGCGACCTTCTGGTGGGGCTGGCGGTGCGCTGGCGGCTCGGCCAAGGTTCAAGCGAAGCCCACCTTACCTCCTCACATGACGGGGCTTGAGGACCTCGCCCGGCGCCGCGAAGCCGAGGCCAAGCGCATCCGCGCCCTCCTCGACGGCGGCCATGAAAACCGCATGGCGGACCTCAAGATTGGCGAGACCGCCGTCGCCTTCGTGAAGGAGGAGTTGTGCATCGGCTGCGACCAGTGCCCGCTGGTGTGCGACGACGACGCCATCGACATGGTCCAGCGGCCCATGCGCAGCCCCCTGATCGACATGGAATCCAACCGCAAGGCCGTGATTCGGCGGGACGACTGCACCGGCTGCGGCCTGTGCGTGCTGGCCTGCCCGACCGACGCGATCAGCATGATTGACCGATGAAGGAGACGTTCCCATGTCCAAGCAAGGAAAGGAAGCCACCGCTCAGCGCTTTGGGGGCGAGTTCGGTCCCTACCGCAAACCCGGGACGCAGGGTGTTTCCCTGTCGACCTTCAAGACGCTGGTGTGGACCAGCAACATTGGCGGCCTCGTCCTGTTGGTCATCTCGCTGGAACTGCTCTTCGTGGCTCAGCAATTTGGTTGGGGCTTGCTGCTGCTTGTGCTGGGTGTCGGTGTCGCCCTCTTCCCTTCGAACTACGAAATCCGCGGCATGGAAGACGACGAAGANGCGCCNCCCACTGAAGGCGAGGCCGAGGCGTCGTCTTCGACCGACGCCTGAAGCCGTTGGGCCGACGGGTCATGGCGACGTGCCGTGACGTAGAATCATAGGGTGCCGTTCCGACCGGTGCGACAGTAGGTGTGCCCATGATCACGACCGCGGACATCGAGCAGGCTCAGCAGGCATGGGGAGACGGCATTGTGGCCATCGCCACGGCCCACCGCGACGGTGGCGATTACGGCGAGCGTGCGCGCGTGCACGTCGAGTCGCTCTACGCCTACGGACTATCGGACGTGTTGTTCAAGCCAACCCTGGCCGCAGTCGAGCAGTTCCGACCCACCTTCGACGAGGCGTGGTCCTATTTCACCGCCTCAAACGGGGCCTGCCCCGAGGACAAGGGCTTCGCCATCAAGGGCTGGACCGCGGTTCGGTTCGAGAACGCGGGGATGCTCATCCACGGCAGCACAGCCCAAGCCATGGGGAATTACTTCTTCACCGACCCAGATGGAGACGAGGTGAAGGTCGAGTACACCTTTGGCTACGTCCAGGATGACGCCGGAGCGCTTCGCATCAACCTGCATCACTCCTCAATGCCGGCCGAATCGAGCTGAGCGTTGGCCGCTCAGCGCATGACGACCATGCCGCCGCGGACCTTCGAGCAGGAACTCGGGATGAGGAAGAGGTCGATCAGCCACCACAGGCCGAGCCCTTGGAGGGTGATGAGCGAAAGCAGCCAGACCCCGACGCCTCGGCCCATGTAGAGGTGGTGGATGCCGAAGAGGCCGAGGAAGAACCAGAGGACGTACGCCAAGATGGCGCTGGGTGGATGCCGAACTGGCGCCACCATGGCCGGTTGGGCCATGACCACGGGTTGGTGCACGGCTTGGACGTACTGCGGCTGCTGCTGGGGCTGCATGGTCAACGCGTTCNGCTNCGCACGCGCGGACATAACGGTGTTGGAAGCCACGACACGCACAACAGGCCTCACTCTGCCTCGATGCCAACCAGACCGCGGTCAAAGGTGGTGTTCAGCCAGAGCACGCCTACGGCGAGCACCGAAGCGAGGATGAACAGGGCAGCGCCCGCGTATCCCGGCGTGCCGATGCCCACCCGAATCACCACCGTGGACAACACGAACCCCGTGTTTCGCGCAAGGTGGTTGAAGTCCGTGGTGTGCTTGTAGGAGATGAGCAAAATCAGGATGTCCGACATGACCAACCAGGTGAAGAAGTCAGAGAAGAACACCGTCCGACTGAGGTCGCCCTCGCCACCGATGACGCCGCTGGTCCAGGTCGTGAAGGACCACAGCGCAACGAGGACATACACCACGAAGAGGGCGGTGGCAAGGGTCTTCTTTTGCCGCACAAAGGCGGAAAGCGCATGGTCAGCGTGCATCNTGGGCGTCGCGCTGGACGTTGTGTTGCGGAAGTAAAGGGCAGTCGCGAAGAGGACGATGAAGGCCACCACTTCGACGGCGATGAAGGCCACCGGGTCGTACAAGGCCGTGGATTTGGTTTCGTTGAGGTCTGCGAGGTTCTTGAAAATGTCACGAACCACGAGCAGGGTGACGACTTCGAATTGTTTCCCAATGGCGTTTGAGAAGGATTCGGGAATGGCCCGAATGAGTTCGTACACTTCGTAGGCCAAGATGATGGAAAAGGGCGTGTACAGAGCGTCGAGGTAGGAATCGATCAGCGGTTCCATGCCGGGCAGGTCAATGCGCCCCAACCCGTACGACACGCACAGCACAAGGTGCACGAGGAAGCCAACGACGGCCGCATTGATCGACTGCTGACGAAGGAATTCGTCGGTTCGTTCACCCAGCACGAAGCCGTACAGCCTCGGCTCGTCCATGCGCCGCAGAACGCCCTGTATGGGAAATAGGCCTGTTCAGGCCCGCAGCGCTTGGCGGTGGGTGCGTGACTCGGTTCAGGCCTCGACGCCGACGCGAACGTCGGCCTCGACCTGCGCCTTCTTGGCCTCGACCTGCTGGGCGAGGAAGGTCACGACGTCGAGGATCTCGATGCCCTCGTAGCGCTCGTCGCCTTCGAACTTCAGGCACTCCAAGTGCGTCACGCACTTGGGGCAGGAGGTGAGCATCGTGTCCGCGCCGGTGTCGATGACCTCTTCCATGCGGTTCACACGGAGNGCGCGCGCGTTCTCGTTGCACGACATCATGCTGGACACNCCACAGCACATGGCGTCCTCGCCNNNGTGCTCCATCTCCACGANNTCGACNNNCTCNACGNNGTCNNANGAGNTCACGNGGCTCNTCNNNGATGCCCATNTGGCGNCCGAGNCGGCANGGGTCGTGGTAGGTNACCGTNGTGCCTTCNTCGGNCTTGAGNTNCATGTCGAAGCCCTGCTCGANGAGGNACTCCGTNGTGTGCATGACCTTGACGNCNTCGAGTTCGTAGTCNCGNGCNAAGGTNCNGAAACACTCGGCACANGAGGANACGAGGGTGTCGATGCCNGACTCNTNGATCTTGCNTCTGGTTGTAGGCCTTNANCTTCTCAAAGACCTCGNNCANGCCNTGCCACTTCTGGTCGTGGCCNCAGCACTTNAGGAAGTCNCGNCCNAGGTAGGNCACGTCGCTCGCCCATNTCNTCGAAGAGGGTGAANGCNGCNGTNGTGNTGNCGCCGAGGTNCATGGTGCCCTCGTTGANGTGGNNGAANACCATCTCCTGGTCNAGGTAGTCNACNCAGCCGGGGTAGNAGCCNANGTTGNNGGTGATGGGGTANTCCTCGGTGGCGATGAAGTCNGCATCNGCGGCTCTCCTCNGCCTCNGCGTTGAGNACGGCNTGNAGCACGGTGTGNGGNATCTCNGCCTGCGGNCCGCCNACGATGAGNNNGCGGCGNATGTCCACGTAGGAGTCGTAGTCCACGAGCTGTGGGCAGGCGTTGGTGCACGCTGAACACGTCAGACAGGAGTACAACGGCACGCCGTCGTCTTCGTTGTTCCACGAGTTGTAGATGATGTTCAGCTTGTCACCACCGTTGAACAAGCGAACGGGGCAGGCGTCGTCACAGAGGTCGCAGCCGTAGCACTTGTTCATCTCGAACTCGTATCCGGTCGCCATCGAACGGAGGAGGACGAACACCAGAGCACCCAGCGTCAAACACGGGATGAACATCGCGTAGGTCAGCTTGGCGTCGAGGGCCTTGGGGTTGGCGTGGAAGGAGGGGTTGACCACCTGAGCGTAGTCTTCGGCCATCGTCACGTGCTCGGGGTTGCTGAGGTCCACGGCGTGGCCGGCGAGGTGAGCGTCGCTGAGGTCGGCGTCGAAGAGCAGCAGCGGCTGGTAGGCCGCGATGTTCATCGTGACCTCCGTCACGAGGTCGCTTGCGGCCAAGGCACCCGATGCGCTGACGGTGTAGGTGTAGGTGTAGGTGCCCACGGGCAACTCAACCATCTCAGCGCCGGCGCAGTCGTCGAAGGACGCTGCGCTGACGGTGGCGCCGTCGGCGTCCTTGATGGTCAAGGTGGAACTGAGCATGTCGGCGGTCTTCACCTCGCCGATCTTGCGCTCTTCAGCCCGGTAGGAACAGGCTGCGTCGAGCGGGATGGTGGCCACGCTGACGTGGTGGCCGTCGGGGAAGTGGGTGCTGTCCTCGGTGATGCTGAAACTGCCGTCGACGGCAAAGCCTTCACCGCCGGAGAAGTTTCCTGCCACGGAAGCGGCGTTGATGCCCTGATCGGGCTGTTGATGGTTGTTCATGTCGGCGAAATCGTAGATGACTTCGCGGGACGGCTGGAAGATTTGCCAATCCAACCACGCCACGGCAGGTACCGTCATGGTCTCCGAATACCCGAGCCTGTCGGTGAATTCGTTGGCCTCATGGACGTGGACGTCCGTGGGCTGGGAGCGCATCGCTTCGAGTTCCTCGTAGGACTCGATGGTCAGCAGACCCTTCGCGTCCCAGAAGCCCTTGTCGTAGGTGTCCCAGGTGGCGACGGTGGCCGCGGTGGACAGCACGAGGGCACCCATGAGGATGCGCTTTGCGTTGGCTTGGGTCAATCGAGCACCGATGGTTTTGACGAGGAACATCCGAGCACCAAAGTGCAACACGATCCAGAGCAGGACCCCCGTCATCAGCCATGGAATGGCGTTGAACACCTCGGCCAACCACGCTGGACGTGTGCCGCACAGGAGGTCGCCGTGGCTGTCCAGTTTGCAGAAGTCGGTCCGGTTTTTGCCGTACAACTCCAGGAAGATGTTGATCGAGAAGACCGAAATGAACCAGATGTGGGCGAGGTAGACCGCGCCAGCGCTGGCGTACCACGGGTCCTCCACCGGGCGCTTCTCACGGCCGCCGAGGAAGGGCGGCAGGGCGAGGATGCCAACGGGGATGCCGGTGAGGGCGGCGCCCCACCATGCAGCGTTCCAGGCGAACACGGGTTGGTCGACGATGGCGCCGATGGGCCCCGTGGGCACAGTAAACTGCGGGAGGTATTCGCCCCAGCGCAGGTAGCCGTAAGAGAACAGCACGTACCAGTCGGGGAACACGAAGCCGGCCTGCGCGTACGGGTCGGCCGCGCCGTGAAGGGGCGGCGGAATGAGCCAGGCGTAGAACAGCAGCACGGAGAGCATGGACGCGAAGATGATCGCGTCACGCAGCACTTCGTGCGGCCAGAAGCCGTGACCCATGCGGGTGCGCTTCCGCTTGTCTCCGACCGTCTGGAGCTTCTCTTTCTCGTCCATGTAGACGCTTGCGACGCGCCCTAGATTCTCGATGAGTCCCATATCATGCCCTCCTGATCAATGTGGCTCCGCGATGCCTTGCACCCAGACGATGAAAAGATGGATGATGATGAGGGTCGTGACGATCACTGGAAGGATGAACACGTGAATGAAGTACATCCTGGTGACCGTTCGGTCCGTCAAACTGCTTCCACCAAAGAGGAGTGTGGCGATGTATTTCCCGACCAGCGGTGAGGCGTTGCTGAGGTTGATGCCGATGACGGCAGCACCGTAGGCGAGGCTGTCCCAGGGCAGGAGGTAGCCGGAGTAGCCGAACACGATGGTCAGGGCCATCAGGGCGACGCCGATGAGCCAGTTGAGCTCACGTGGGTTGCGGTAGGCTCCGGTGAAGTACACCCGGCACATGTGGAGGAAGACGCTGGCCACCATGAAGTGGGTCGTCCAGTGGTGGACGGCGCGGATGATGTAGCCAAAGGGCAATTCGGTCATGATGAACTGCATGCTCTTGTAGGCGGGCGATGGGTCGCCTTCGCCACCGGGCACGTAGTAGATGCCGAGCACGGTGCCCGTGATCACGAGGATGATGAAGGACAGGAAGGAGATGCCACCGAGGCAGTAGAGAGGGTACCAGTACCAGATGATGCGGAGTTTGTACTTCTCAGCGTGGGTCAGGGGCATCTGGCGGTGCATGTTGTAGTACGCGGACTTCGACATGTTCCAGTAGTCTTGGATGCGGAAGCGCGTATCAAGCCAGCTGAACACCCACAGGAACGAGCGCTCGGCCAAGCCCATCGAACCGCTGGACTCAACGGCCCGAAGGATCTCGCGACGGGGCATCTCTTCGTCCTCCTTGCGGAGGGTGAAGGCGACGAGCACCGCCACGAAGGCAATGAAGAACCATAGAACGATGGAAATCGTGTTCATCGAATCACCTCAGTCGCAGTAGGTCAACCAGCCCATGTAGTCGGTGATGCCCTCGATGGTGTCACCGTTGAGTTGGATGGGGATGAGCGGCAGGCCCACCGGTGCCGGTCCTCCGGAGCGTCGAATGCCGGCGTAGGTGAAGGTGGCACCGTTCGCGCGGTTCCGGTTGGTGTTGAGTTCGAGCGCGGTGGGGTCGAAGCGGGACGAGTGGCAGATGCAGAACAACTTGGTCCCACCGTCGTCGCCGCCACCGGGCGTCCACGTGTCTTCGGTGAAGGTGTTGCTGACGAGCTGCCATCCGGGAATGCAGCACAGGTGCGTGCAACGCCCGAAGACCATCACGAGGCCACCGGTCGGGAAGATGCGAGGGTCGGCATCGACCATGTCGTCAAAGTGTCCGACGTATTTGCCGGTCTCGTCGTAGCCTTCCATGGACTGATAGCGGGCCTTGCCGTTGGACGTCGGGGTGCCGTTGTTCGCGTCGTGGTCGACGTAGTTCACGACGACAGGGACGCCGTTCCAAACGCCTGCAGCGCCGGCGGTGCCGGTGCTGGACTTCGCGGCTTCGGCGACGAAATCTTCGCGCGTCATGGACTGCAGGTGCTTGGCCCCGTACCACGCTTCGTCTTCACGTCCCTTGGCCCAGTACTTCACGGCCAGGTCACCACCGCTTCCCGCGCCGGGTGGGAGCAGGATGGAGGCAAAGCCGAGCACGCCAACAGAGGCGGCGAGCACACCGGTGGTGGCGTTGAAGCCGTAGCGGAGGAACTGGCGTCGGTTGACCACCGAGGCGCCGCCGGCAGCGTACGCCTTCTCGTCGTTGAGGGGGGCGGGCTTGAGATCGTATGACTTCGCCATGGTGATCACCACTTGTACTCCCGCCAGTCCTTGGCGTGTTCTGGAATGTACTTGTTCGCAGCGTGCTTGACGATGATGGTGTCAGGCAGGACGAACTTGAGGTAGATGATCCCCATCATGATGAGGGTGACCAGGGTGATGGCCAAGTGGTAAGCCAACTGCTGCTGGTCCCAACCTTGGATGAGGCCGTACATCATCGAGAAGGACCAGTACATGACCCAGAAGAGGCCCCAGCCGAGGAAGGCCATGGTGAGGTACGAGGCGCCGGACGGAGCCAAGGAGGCGGACACGATGGAGCCCACTTCGGCTTCCGTAAACACGCCGCGATCGATGGCTTCGTCGAGTTGCTTCTCGCTGAGTTCAACCTCGAGGAGCGCCTTGCGGGCGTCTTCAATGGGCACGGTGCCGTCGGCGACCATCCGCAGGAGCTTGGTGACTTCATCGTCCATCACTGATCACCTCGGCGGTTCAGGTGGTAACGCAGACGCAACTGGTTGGAGCGTCCTTGGTAGGAGGTGGAGAAGCCGTAACGCAGGAGGAATCCTGCGAAGACGATCACGACGATGACCGCGCCAAAACCAAGCAGACCGAGCCAGTGGGCGCGGAGTTTGGCGCCCATGTGGTGCAGGTCGACGCCATGATGATCAGGCTCGGGCGCCTGGACGTTGCCGTCTCCGGCGAAGAGGGTACGAAGCCCAGCGGGGGAGGCGCCATCGTCCTCGGGCAGGGTGAAGAACAGCTGGTTCCAGCGGTCGTCTGCGCCCGGTATGGCGTCGCCGTTGACGCTGTTGCCGGTGATCCAGAAGGTCACGGCGCCGGTGCCGGCGGCGGGCGCAGTCCACTCGATGACCCACATGCGGTCGGCCACGTTCGCACTGGCTTCGATTTGGGTCAAGGTGGTGACGTCGCCCTCCCAGTTCTGGACGTCTTCGCCGCCAAGGCTGCCTTCGCTGACGCGCATGGAGAAGCCGCCCGTCCACGCGCCACCGGCTTCAGGTCCGCCGATGAGTTGCAGATGCATGGTGTAGGTTTCACCCTCNGCCCAGCCGTAAGGGACCTCGTCGAGGATGACCTGCACGGTGTTGTCCGCGTCAGGGTTGTGGCAGAGGCAGCCTTCCTTGGCGACGTCCTCAATGACTTCGCCAGCGTTGTTTTGCTCGCCACCGATGCCGGTGTGGTAGGACGTCGCGGCTCCCGGAAGAAGCAATGCAAACACGAGCAGGGCAGCCAGCGAGAGGCGGAGCGTGGACGTGCGCTTGAGCATGGCCTCACCCTATGCCCTAACCGACTTGGATGGGACCCTTAAACATTGTCTGCTAAATGCCACAATGTAGCGGCGCAGTACCCCGTTTCTAACGTTAGAACCGGGGGGTAAGAAACTTCATGTTTGGGTCAGGAGTCCAGCATGCATGACGGAGCACGCCTTTGACAACGTCTACGGGCTCTCCGACGACCAACTCCGCCGGCTCGACGAGGCGGAGGAGTTCATGCTTCGTGGCGAGATCGGAAAGGCCGAGGCCATCCTCCTCGCCATGCTCGAAGAGGACGACGAATGCATCCCCGTGTTGTCCAACCTCGGCCACATGCACGGGCGCCATCTTTCGGAGTTTGAGCAAGCGGTGACCTACTACAACCGCGTGCTCGACCTCGAGCCCGACAACGCATGGGCCCGCGATGCCCGGCGCCGCTACCTCCGCTACATCGAGTGAACCTGTGGCTCAGGTTGATGGACCGGTGCAGACTCAAGTCCGTTCATGGACGGCGGTCAAATCGTCATCGCTGGGGTCGGAGGCCTCGGCTGTGCGTGGGCCGCCTCCGCGCATCGTCGTTGTCCAACCACGCGCTTGCTCGCCGTGGACGCGGACGACCGCAGCCTCCGCATCGGTGCGGAAGGCCACGTGCTCCGGCTTGGCCACGCAATGGAGGCGGAGGGATGTGCGGCCTTGCCGGCGTTGGCCGAACAGCGGATGCGCCGGCTCGACGCGATGGCTCGACCCGTGCTTGAAGGCGCAGAATTGGTCGTGCTCTTGGCTGGGCTTGGCGGCGGGGCCGGAAGCGGTGCTGCGGCAGAACTCGCCCGGCAAGCTCGACGGGCGGGGGCCATCGTCATCGCCGTCGTGTCGCTCCCTTTTGCGAACGAACAACCGCACCGTACAGGCATCGCGAACCAAGCCCTGGTGGGCCTTGAGGCCAACGCAGACGTGACGGTTCGCGTCTCCCTCGAACGCCTGGCCCACCAAGCGCGCGAACGTGGCGAGGATTGGGCCATGGGATCGGAGTGGATTGAAGATCTCGTGGACGGTTTGGTCCACTCCCTGCTCAAGATGAGCCTCATGAACCTGGATTTGATGGATCTGAGGGCCATCCTCGCCAACGGTGGGGCGGCCACTTTGTTGGTGGGAAGCGGATCCTCGGACGACGTCGAGGGGCTGATTCGACAAGCCGCAAGCGCTCCGCTTTCCGACGTCGACGTCAGCGGGGCCACGGGGTGCTACATCCACCTCGAGGGCGGGCCTGACCTTTCCATCGCACAAATGGGGGCCATTTCCGAGGCTTTCACGCGCACGCTGAATCAAGACGCGAAGGTGATCCTTGGCGCCCGCGTGTCCGAGGCCATGTACGGGCGCGTCCGCGTGATCCTGCTGCTGTCTGGGCTGACCTCGTCCGACTAATCGAGCATCTCGATGACGTCGTCGTCCACCATGGGGGCGGGTGCTTCGTCTTCTTGCTCAGGCTCTGCCTGTGGGGCGAGATCGGTGATCGAGCCGTCGGTTTCGCTTGTCGTGGCGTCATTGGCCGGGTCCTTTGGGGATTCAGCGGGTGCCTCGGTGCGCTGGGCCAGGCGTGCCTCGACGTGTGCGCCCATCGCCGCGTGTTCGAGGGCCGTAGCGTGCCGTTTGGCGAGGACCGGGCCTGTGGACCGCAGGAGGATCAGGAGCGTGACGGCAACCACGACGTGACCCAAGAAGAGCACCCCACTGACGCCTTGCACGACCGTGCTGAGCATCGCGACGGAACCGGCGTAGGCGTACCCGAAGGACAGGCCCCAGAACAGGGCGTTGCTGCGACGGACGATCCCCAAATCGGAACCTCGCGTGCGGCTGGTCATGGACCACACCGCCATAACGACCGTCACGGTCATGAGGATGATCTCCTCGACGGCCGTAGCCACCTGAGGCTGTTCAGAGGTGATGTGACGCCAAGCGGTGCCAAGGTGCCACGCAGCGAAGGTCAGGGCCAGCACCTGCCATCGAGCAAACATGCGCGACGTCCATCGGTCGTTGGCGCACCTTCGGCGCCCTTCCTGGGTGATGAANTCTCCAGCCACCAACAGCACGACCANGCCTCCGGCGAAGGCCGCTTGGTCCAGCAGTACGTCGAGCAGCCCCACCGACGCGGACAGAATGGACGTGCCCGCCAAGGCCGCCTGGGCCACGAGCACGATGACGAGGAAAAGCGCGGTCGTGGTCAACCGAAACCCTGCAGCAACACGGCTTGGGCTTCGGGGTGAAGCAGCGACAGCGGGCGTGGGCCAGCGCACGATGGCGCTTCGGAAGGAACGGCCTTGGCCGATGGACCACGCCACGAAGAGCGCGGCCAAGGCCACCGGCAGCGCGGTGCGCAGTCCGGCAGCATCAACGATCATGAGCAGAACGCCGGAAAGCACCGCACCAACCGCCAAGGGCAGGATCAGCACGGTCACGAACGTCCAGGGAGCACTCCCCTTCTCAGCGACGACCCACTTGCGAAACGTTGCATGGTCCGCCATGCCAGCCACTGCGGCGTAGGACAAGCCCATGCCTACGAAGGCCGCCGCCACCTCGGTTTCCAAATCGCGCATGTTGCCGACCGTCACGAACAGCGCGATGACCACCGCAAGGAAGCCAACCAAATGCGGGGCCGTGGCGGGGGCAGTGAGGGTTCGGATCAGACCGAAGAGGGTCAGGGGCGGCTCCTCCACGTCCTCCCCGTCCATCACTCTATCATGGAACGCTCTGCCTTTGAACGTGCGGGGAGAACGGTCATCAAGGACGGGCTGAACCAACCCATCATGGCCCGTCCGTCGAAAGCCCACCGTCCAAAACGACGGTGGATCGGCGTTGAACTCGGTCCACGCTTCACCTCACGCCAGGACATCGAGCAAGCACTGGCCGATCTTTTTCCCGACAAAGTCCGCTTGATGGATGCTGTCCCCGCGGCGAAGCGCGACGATGAACTCGGTCTGGCCATCCTTGGCGTGACCTTGGCGGTGGCACCGGCCGTTCGCTCCGTCCTTGAGGACGCGTCAACATGGTCGGAGCACGCCATGCGGGGCGTGACCACCTCCGGTAAGATTCGCCTCGTTCGAGAACGTCTGGGCTTGCCTCGACCGCCACGACGTTGATGAATCAGAGCGGTGAGGGGCGCGCATGGGAGCCGGGGGCGACGCACCACCGCTTCGAGCGCAGGACGTCCTGATGCTGGTCGGCCTCAGTCTCTTGGTCGGCAGCATCGTGATGCTTGCGTGGGATGACCCCGTCCCCTTTACTGAGGAAGAGGGTATCTCAGGAAACGCCCGCCTTGGCGGTGGGGACTCGGTGGACATGACCTACATCATGGACCAAACCTCTGTGGTCACCATCCGCTTCCAGCTCGAAGGCCAAGAGGAGGTGCTCATCACCGAGGCTGTGGCTGCGGGCGACACGAACACCGCCACCTTTGACGTGACCGAACGAGGGAGCGTGTCGTGGTCGATCACGGTGTCGGAGGGTGCGGGCGAGGTCGACGTCGACCTCAAGCGCGGAGCCATCAGCATGGTCTGGGCGCCGCTCCTCGGGGCGGTCCTCGTCGGCTATGCCGTCGTGCTTTCCCGGCAAGGGGATGAGGCCTCGAAGGACGCAGGGAGCCTCGACGCTGAATTGCTCGAGTGAGCTTCAGGGCCACGACCGCCAGAGTACGGCGTCGAGGTCGTGAATTGGTGCTTGACCGTCCTCCATGCACAAGCCACCGTGTTCGTCCATGCTTGTGGGAACGAGGTCTCTGCCGTTGCTGTCGGTCATGCCCAAGCGTCGCGCTGAGGCGCGGTAAGCAAAGACGGCTTCTTCGGCCATCGAGCGCCGACCGTGTGTGCTGGCAAGGTCGGCGAAGCGGCTGCACAAACGAGCGCTCAACGCTGCGTGAAGGGCAGCCGCCGTGGTGCCTTTCACGAAGGCGCGGGGCGTGCCGTCCACGTGAGCAGGTCCTTCGGTCAGGTTGAGCCCCAAGCCGGCCACCATGCGCGTGTTCCTTCCGTGCTGCCTCGATTCGATGAGCCACCCGCCGATTTTGGCGGGGCCTCTCCGGTCGAGCAACAGGTCGTTGGGCCACTTCAAGAGAAGGTGCTCGCTTTCATCGCAGCCGAGGTCCTGTAGAGCATCACGCGTGGCGAGGGCACACGCCGCTTGCACCAAGCCGTGGGGGGGCAGCGTGCCATCGCCATCAAAGAGGACCCATGAGGCCGTCAAATCACCATGGGCAGATTGCCATGAGGCCTCACGTCGCCCACGGCCGTTGGTTTGCCGTTCGGCGCGGAGGGAGTCGCCAGCGGTGCGTAATCCTTCCATCAGGTCGGCGTTGGTGCTCCCGGTGGAGGCGACGACGCTGGAGGTCGCGCGAGGCCATGCTCGAGCGAGGATCAGGAGGCAGAGTCGCTCTCCATCGTCAAACTCGAGGTCAGCCACGGTGGAGCACGTCCACCCTCGCAGGGTTGCATCACGCCGAAGNGGCGCAACCGCCCGCTCTTGAACCACGAGGGCAGCGCGGCGGGTCGTGCTGACCGGCACATCATCCAACCGTGCCAGGAGCATGTGTCCTGAACCCTCGGCAACAGGATCCGACAAGCCGGCCTCTTCGAGGGGCCCAAGGTGCGCTTGCCCGTCTTCGACCGGTGGGAGGTACGGTGTGTTCCACACCACAAGGTCTGCTTTGGCGAGTNGGGAAGCGTCGAGGTCGCCAAGGTCGGCTTCGCGGATGCGGCCAGCATAGCCGTGCGAGGAGAGGGCGTGCCGCGTGGCCGCGACCGCGTACGGGTGGACGTCGCAGCCGTGCACGTCCCAGCCGTCAGCGGCCATTTGGAGCATGATGGCGCCGCTGCCAACGCCCACTTCAAAGACGGAACGCCCGTTCCCTGCGCCCTGTTTGGCGAGCCATCCGGCCAAAAGATCGGTGTCCTCTCTTGGTGGGTAGACCGTGTGCGGGATGACGAGGTCCCAAGGGCGATTTTTTGCGTCGATCCAACGGGCCTCAGACGGGGGTCGTTCAAGCCGAAACCGCTCGGCCTCAGCATCGTCCGGAGCAAAGGGGGCGTTCATGCGGTCCATGCTGCCCACCACAGGTGCTATACATCAGGGTGCTGCGTGGGGATTTATCATCCTAAGGCGACGGAATCCGACACGCGGAATCTTCATAAAGGGAGGTCCGGTCGGACGCTCGCCCAAGATGCGCATTGGGCCTGTAGCTTAGCCAGGTAGAGCGTCGGGCTTTTAACCCGATGGTCGCGGGTTCGAACCCCGTCGGGCCCGCCTGGACAGGCTTCAGGTCCATCGTTCACGGGCCAAAGGCGGGGATAATTTGGTCGTGAAAAGCGCAACGAAGAAGCGCCTAATTGAACTCGGTGTTGAGGAAGAAGCGGCCCACAAATTGGCCACCGACCGCAACATGGCGGACATCAAGAAGATGAGTCCCGACGAGGTCGCCTCCTGCCTCAGCGTCTCCAAGGAAAGCGACGTTCACGCCAACGTCATGCGGATCATCGCCGACCAAGGCTCCCGCCGTCGTGCACAAAAGAAGAGCCGCAAGCTCACCATTCGCGCCAAGGCCATCGACGACTACGACCGNCCAGAGGTNAGCATCCGCTTCAACCCCCTGAACCACGAAATGGTGCCTCACCAGGAGCTGCTTGGTGCGCCGAACATTTCCAGCGAAGAGCAGTTCGCGGTGGAAGCCGAGGAACTCGAGCCGTGGAACCTCGTCCGAGAGGACCCCGAAACCGGTGAGCAGCGCCTCGCCAAGGAACTGCTCCCGAAGATCCTCATCACGGACCCTGTGGTCCAAGTCATCAAAGAAGCCGCAGAAGCCCAAGACGTGGCTGCCCTCGCGGCCAACCCCGACCACAAGCCGCTGGCTTCGGGTTGGATCGCCGACCGTGTCCTCAAGGTGGTTCGGAAGTCGCCCTCCGCTGGCGTCGCCGTCGCCTATCGCCTCGTTGTGGAGGGGAGCTGAACCGGAGGGAGCATCATGCAGGAGATTATCGAAGCCTACTTCCGCGAGCGCAGTCTCGTGAACCATCAAATCGCATCGTACGACGATTGCATTCCCTCTGGGGAGAACCTCCCATCGCGTATGGAGACCATCATCCGCAACATCCGCGTCGGAACCGACGAGGAAATCGAGGACGAAGAGGGCGGGTTCATCCGCCTTGACGTCGCCGACCAAGACATCGTCATTCGCCTCAAGAACGTCCAACTCGGCGAACCCATGACCAAGGAAGCCAACGGGTCAGAACACCCCTCGACCCCAATGGAGTGCCGTCTGCGCAAGCTGACCTACTTCTCCCCGGTCACCATTGACTTCACCATTTACCGCAACGGTGTTCCTGGGAACCCCGAGAAGGCCGTCCAGGTCGGCAACATGCCGATCATGGTGCGCTCCAAGCGCTGCAACCTGCACCCCAACCACATTGCCGGCGACCGCGTGCTGGCCCCCACCACGTCCCATGACGACATGGACGCATGGCACGGGCTGCTCCGCACCAAGGGCGAGGACCCCCTTGACCCCGGTGGTTACTTCATCATCAACGGCACCGAGCGCGTGCTCATCTCGATGGAAGACCTCGCGCCAAACCGCGTGACTGTGGAGATCAACAAGCGCTACGCCAAGCAGACCGAGGTCGCCAAGATCTTCTCCCAGAAGGACGGTATGCGCAAGCCCCTCACCGTCGAGAAGCGCCGTGACGGCATGCTCATGGTGAAGGTCAGCACGGCCGGCACGACCGCCATTCCCGTGGTCCTGCTGATGCGTGCCCTTGGCATCGACAACGACCAGGAGATTTTCACCGCCATCGCAGGTCCCACTGAGACCTTCAAGTACATCGTGGCCAACATCAACGAAGTCAACGACAACGAAGAGTACAACACGATGAACACCCAAGAAGCCCACGAGTGGCTCCAGAAGAAGTTCGCCGCCGGCCAGCAGCGTGAGTACCGTGAGCAGCGCGTCAACCAACTCCTCGACCGTGAGCTCCTGCCTCACCTTGGCGACACCGCCGCCGACCGCAAGAAGAAGGCCATTTTCGTGGGCCGCATCGTCCGTCAAGTGCTCGAAATGGCGCTGACCGACAAGGCACCCAACGACAAGGACCACTACGCCAACAAGCGCGTTCGCCTCGCTGGCGACCTGGTCGAGGACCTCTTCCGCGTGTCCGCTGGACAACTCGCTCGCGACCTCAAGTACCAACTCGAGCGCCACCACAACCGCAAGCGCGAACTCCGCATCAGTTCCTGCCTCCGCCCCGACGTGCTGACCTCCAAGATCATGCACGCACTGGCCACCGGAAACTGGGTCGGTGGGCGCAGCGGTGTGAGCCAACTTCTGGACCGCACCACTTTCCTNTCCGCGCTGTCGCACATGCGCCGCGTGACCAGCCCGCTGGTCCGCAGCCAACCTCACTTCGAGGCACGTGACCTGCACCCCACCCAGTGGGGTCGTCTGTGCCCCAACGAGACCCCTGAGGGCCAGAACTGTGGTCTGGTCAAGAACGCCGCCCAAATGATCGACGTCTCCGAGCAGGTTGACGACACCATGATCTGCGGACAACTCGACGACATGGACGTCTACCAGCCCGACGACTGGACCAACGGTGACCGCGTTCACGTGAACGGTGACATCTACGGCATCCACGACAACGGGATGAACTTGGTCAACCAGTTCAAGAACGCCCGCCGTCGCGGCCTGATTCCTCCTGAGGTCTCCATCCGCCACGACGCCGAGAACCGTGACATCTTCATCAACACCGACAAGGGCCGCATCCTGCGCCCCTTGCTCATCCTCCACGACGGTGCGCCTCGCTTGACGCCNGGTCATCTCGAGGAGCTGCGCAGCGGCGAAACCACNTTCGGCAACTTGCTCACCAAGGGCATCATNGAGTGGGTGGACGCNGAAGAAGAGGAAGACCTCTTCATCGCCTCCCGCCCCTTCCTTCTCCCCGAGAAGGTCCCAGAAGGCAGCGAGCACGCCGGTCGCCCCGTGACCAGCGAGAACGTCAACTGGACCAACATGGGACAAGTCAACGCCAGCAGCGCCATGCTCGAGGCCAAGGTCCGCTTGCCCAACGGCGAGTGGGGGACCTCCACCTTTGAGGTGGACCTTGAGTACAGCAACGAGCACACCCACTGTGAGATCGACCCACAGCTGATGCTCGGCGTGTGCGCATCGCTCATNCCCTACCCTGAACACAACTCNACGCCTCGCGTGACCGGCGGTACGGCGATGGTCAAGCAGTCCCTCGGATTGCCCAGCGCCAACTACCGGCTCCGCCCCGACACCCGTGCNCACATCTTGCACTACCCGCACCGCTCGATCACCAAGACCGACGCGATGAGCACCACGGGCTTCGACGAGCGCCCAGGCGGTCAGAACTTCATCGTGGCCATCATGTCCCTGCACGGCTACAACATGCAGGACGCCGTCATCATGAACCGCGGCTCCGTTGAGCGTGCCCTCGGCCGCTCGACCTTCAACCGCACCTACAACGCCGAACGCAAGCGCTTCCCCGGCGGTCAAATCGAAGAGATTGAGAAGCCCGGTTCCTCCCTNCAGGAGGTCAAGGGCCTCAAGCCNGAGTCCTCCTACCAGCACCTCGAAGGCGACGGTTTGCCCGTGCCCGAGACCCACCTGGCCGGTGGCGACGTGCTCGTCGGAAAGACCAGCCCGCCNCGCTTCCTCGAAGAATCGGGTGGCGGCACCTTCCTGCAAGCTCAGGAGCGCCGCGAATCCTCGATGCTCGTGCGCCACGGCGAGATGGGCCACGTGGACAACGTCTACGTGACCGAGTCGCTGGACAGCGGGCGCCTCGTCCGCGTCATCGTGCGCAGCCACAAGGTGCCTGAAGTCGGCGACAAGTTCGCTTCCCGTCACGGCCAGAAGGGCGTGATTGGTCGCCTGCTTGACCCTGAGGACATGCCGTTCACCGAGGACGGTGTGGTGCCTGACCTCATCATCAACCCGCACGCGATTCCGTCGCGCATGACCGTCGCCCACGTCCTCGAAATGATCGGGGGCAAGGTCGGTTCCATGGAAGGCCGCCGCATCAACGGGACCGCCTTCCGCGGCGAAAAGGAAAGCAGCCTGCGCGACGCCCTCGTCCGCAACGGCTTCGACCATTCCGGCCGCGAGCGCATGATCAACGGNGAGACCGGTGAAGCCTACCCGGCCGACATCTTCGTCGGCTGCATCTTCTACCAGCGCCTGCACCACCTCGTGTCCTCGAAGATCCACGCCCGCTCCCGCGGTCGCGTGCAGATCCTCACCCGTCAGCCCACCGAGGGTCGCGCCCGCCAGGGTGGTCTCCGATTCGGTGAAATGGAGCGTGACTGCCTCATTGCGCACGGTGCTTCGATGGTCATCAAGGACCGTCTTCTGGACGAGTCCGACGGCATTGACCTGTACGTCTGCCAAGAATCCGGTCACATTGCGTGGTACGATCCAAAACGGAACACGTACGTGAGTCCCATCGCAGGGGACGGTGCGGAGGTCTACAAGGTGCAGACCTCGTACGCATTCAAGCTGCTGCTCGACGAGATGAAGAGTCTCGGAGTGGCCATGCGCCTTGAACTGGAGGACCGCCGATGAGTCGAAAGAGCGTGCTGATCCCGAAGCGAATCGCCTCGATCCGCTTCAGCCTGATGGACCCTGCCGAGATCCGCAAGATGTCGGCCGTTGAGGTCAAGACGCCGGACACCTACAAGGACGACGGCCACGCCTACACGCAAGGTCTGATGGACCCCCACATGGGCGTCATCGAGCCCGGCATGATCTGCCCAACGGACAACTGCAAGTACGACGAAAGCCCGGGCCACTTCGGGCACATCGCGCTTGAACTCCCGGTCATCCACATCGGGTTCGTGAACCTGATCAAGACCGCGCTGAAGGCCACGTGCAACTCCTGCCACCGCATTCTGCTCCACGACGCCGTGGGCACGCACCCTGCCAACCCTGAATTGAGCGAGCAGGACTACTACCGCCACCGTGTGCACGACATCATCACCAAGCACGGCGTCGGTTCCACCGAGTTCGCCAAGATCATCAAGGACATCGAGAAGGTGACGTCCGGTGCAAAGCGCAAGACGTGCATGCACTGCGGCAAGCCCCAAGGCAAGATNATCCTCGAGAAGCCGACCAACTTCAAGGAAAAGATCGGCACGCCTGGCAGCGGCAAGGAGACCGAGCGCAAACTCAACGCCCGTGACGTGCGCGAGTGGCTCGCGGCCGTGCCCGACGAGGACCTGATCTTCATTGGCATGCACAAGACCAACCGCCCCGAATGGGTGATCCTCAAGGTGCTGCCTGTGCCTCCGATCACCGTCCGTCCGTCCATCACCCTGGACAGTGGTGATCGCTCTGAGGACGACTTGACCCACAAGCTGGTCGACGTGCTTCGCATCAACCAGCGCCTGCGTGAGAACCGCGACTCCGGTGCGCCTCAGCTCATNGTCGAGGACCTGTGGGAACTCTTGCAGTACCACTGCACCACCTACTTCGACAACCAAACCTCCGGCATTCCGCCGGCCCGACACCGCTCCGGTCGCACCCTCAAGACNCTCACGCAGCGCCTGAAGGGCAAGGAAGGCCGCTTCCGTTCCAACCTGTCCGGAAAGCGTGTGAACTTCTGTGCCCGGTCCGTCATTTCGCCTGACCCCTTCCTCGGGGTCAACGAAGTCGGTGTGCCCACGCGCATCGCCAAGGAACTCACGGTGCCCATCCGCGTGACCACGCGAAACCGTGAGGACATGCGCCAGATGATCCTGCGCGGTCCCGATGCTCACCCCGGTGTGAACTACATCATCCGCAACGACGGTCGCCGTGTTCGTATCAACGAGCGCAGCCGCCTCATCAACGCAGGTTTCCGCTGTTTCAACCCTGAGTGTGACTCCGAGCGCACCCTCCGTCCTGACTTGGACGCGGTCATGCCCGCGCCCAACTTCCTGCCAGGCTTGGTCATCAAGTCGCTCATCATGCGCACGCAGACCGGCGACGAGCTGACCCAGTACAGCGTCGACGACGAGGCCACCTTGGCCAACCTCCGCGGCGAGGAAACCGACGGCACGCCGCTCGCCGACGACGACCCCCGTGGCATCCTCCATCAGCGCTGGAAGTGGGAACTCAGCCAGGCCGATTCGCCTGATCCCGAGCCCTTCCCAGAGCACCTCAACGTGCTGTGCCCGCACTGCGGCTCCCCTGTNGACGAGTGGGGCGATCACACCCGTGTGGACGACCGCTTGTCCACGGTGGACTGGAACGGCAACCCCAAGCCCGGTATCACCGTCGAGCGCCACCTGATCGACGGTGACGTCGCGATCTTCAACCGCCAACCGTCGCTCCACCGCATGTCGATGATGGTGCACGAAGTCCGCGTGATGGAAGGCAAGACCTTCCGGTTCAACCTCGCGGTCTGTACTCCGTACAACGCGGACTTCGACGGCGACGAGATGAACCTCCACGTCATCCAGTCCGAGGAAGCCCGTGCAGAGGCCAAGATCCTCATGCGCGTGCAGGAACACATCCTGACGCCCCGCTACGGCGGTGCGGTCATCGGCGGCATCCACGACCACATTTCGGGCGCATACCTGCTGACCCGCGGTGGAGAGAACGGCCTCATCCCCAAGCGCAACGCGCTTGAGATGCTCGGCTACATCGACTACCGTGGCGACCTGCCTGAAACCGTCGAGAACGATGCTGGCGAAGCTTGCTTCCGTGGCGAGGACCTGATGTCCCTCATCATCCCCGACAACATCCACATGCGGTTCCGCAGCCGTTCCCTGGACGACGTGAAGGTCCACAACGGTCAGATCAGCGGAACCCTCGACAAGCGCGCCATCGGTGCGGAAGACGGCCGTCTCCTCGACGCCATCATCCAAACCAACGGCCCGAGCCGGGGTGCAGAGTTCCTCGACCAGTTCACCCGCCTGACCATCGGCGCGTGCACCTCGCTCGGTTTCACCACCGGCATCGACGACGAAGACCTCTCCGAGGACGCCATCGCCGGCATCGAGAAGGCCAACGACGAGGCCCGCATCGCGGTCCGTGCAGAACTCGAGAAGTTTGGTGAGGACGGTCAGGATTACGAGACTCGACCCGGCCGAACGCCTGTTGAGACCCTTGAGGAGAACATCATGATCATCCTCGACCAAGGCAAGCAGGCCGCGGGTGACGTGGCAAAGGACGAATTGAACCGCTCCGGGTCCACCAACGCGGCCGTGAACATGGCCATCTCTGGCGCCCGTGGTTCCATGGACAACCTGACGATGATGGCCGGCTCCATCGGCCAAGCGAAGGTGCGTGGCCGCCGCCTCGAGCGTGGCTACGAGGACCGTGTGCTGCCTCACTTCAAGCGCGGCGACAAGGGTGGCCGCCAGAAGGGTTTCATCGCGTCTTCGTTCAAGCGTGGCCTCCAGCCCACGGAGTTCTTCATGCTCTCCGTGTCCGGCCGTGAGTCCCTGGTCGACACCGCGGTGCGTACCGCGAAGTCCGGGTACATGCAACGCCGTCTGATCAACGCCATGGACGACCTCAAGGTGTACAACGACGACATGCTGTCGGTGCGCAACACGGCGAACCGCATCATCCAGTTCTCCTACGGCGAGGACGGAATTGACCCCTCCCGCGGGGTGCACGGTTCACCGTTCAACATCGACATCGTTGTCGACGACGCCCTTGGCACCGACGGTGCGATGGAAGTCGACCACGACTCCTACGACCGTGACGAGCAAGAAGACGACCTCGGCGGCTGGGAATTCGAAGCCGAAGAGAACGACGGAGGTGAGAACTGATGGTTGTCAAGAGCGCCACCAAGAAGAAGNTGATCGACCTCGGCGTGGCCGAGAACTTCGCTCACGCCCTGGCCAACGACCGCAAGTGGGACGAGGTCAAGGTGCTCGCCGTGCAAGAGATTGCGCAGGCATGTGAAACCGATTCGGAGACCGCTGCGAAGATCCTCACGCTGATCGAGGGAGCCTCGCGCAAATCCAGCGATGGCGACAGCGATGGCGGTGGCCCAACCACCAAAATCACCCTTCGCAAGAGCCGCAGCCGTCGCGTCAAGGCCGACGTTGACCTGCAAGGCTACGACGAGGGTCGCAAAATGCAGGCCCTCCGCTCTGAACTCGCCGACGATCCCGTGTACACCGCGCTCGAGAAGGCCGCCGACAAGGCCGGTCTGCAGCTGACGGTTCGTATCCTGAACGATTTGGCGGACGCTGTGCTGAAGCGTGGGAAGAAGAAGCTCACCGCGGCACAAGCCGGCAAGGTCATCGCACGCGCCGAGAGCGAACTCGCGAAGTCNCGCATCGACCCCTTCGAAGCCGCGGGCATCGTGACGGCTCAGTCGCTCGGTGAACCCGGTACGCAGATGACCATGCGTACGTTCCACTACGCCGGTGTGGCCACGGTCAACGTGACCCAAGGTCTGCCCCGCATCATCGAGATTGTCGATGCACGCAAGGTGCCCAACACCCCGACCATGAAGATCTACCTCAAAGAGGGCATCAAGGCCACTGCAGAGGACGCACAGAAGCTGGCGGCTTCCCTCGAAGTCACCACCACGGTCAACATCGCGACCATCGAAACCGACGTGGCCCAGCGGCGCCTCGTCCTTCACCTCAACAAGGCCAACATGGCGCAGAAGAACATGACCGGTGCGGAAGTGCGAGAGAAACTCACGCGCGCCACCCGCCTTCACGTCATCGCGAACAAGGAGAAGAACCCCACCATGTTGACCCTCATCCCGAACGTGCACAGCGCCGAGGACCTCGACACGCTGGCGGAGAACCCGCCTTCGTACACCATGCTCCTGCAGCTGGAAGAGAAAATTCGTGACCTCCGCCTGAAGGGCATCCCCGGTGTCGAGCGTGCCAACGTGCAGTTCAACGACAAGACGGGCGAGCACTACCTGGCGACCATCGGTTCCAACCTTGCTCGCATCAACGAGATCGAGGCCATCGACCGCAGCCGGACCTACACCAACAACATCATCGAAATCTACGATCAACTGGGCATCGAAGCCGCCCGCCAAGCCATCGTGGACGAACTGAAGGAAACCCTCGACGGGGCCCGTCTCGAAGTCGACGACCGCCACCTGCTGATCGTCGCTGACGTGATGACCTCCGAAGGCGAGGTTCGTGCCATCGGTCGCCACGGTGTGTCCGGAACCAAGCACAGCATCCTGGCCCGTGCCGCGTTCGAAGTGACCGTGAACCACCTCCTCAAGGCCGGCATCATCGGCGAGCGCGACCACCTGACCGGTGTCGCAGAGAACATCATCGTCGGACAGCCGATCGCCCTCGGCACCGGCAGCGTGGAACTCTTCTACGTGCCCGACGCCTGAAACTCACACCATGAGAAGCAACAGTGGAGAATGGACGTGAACCTATGGACCTAAGCCGACACCTCAAGACCGCAGCCACCACTGGCCGACTTCTGTTCGGTCAGCGACAGACCCTCGACGCATGTGCCTCGGGCGAAGCCCGCCTCGTCATCGTCGCGGCGAACTGCCCGATCACCTACATCGATGACCTTGGTGCCAAGCACCCCGAGGTCACCGTGCACCGCGCGATGATGGTCAACCGCGACCTCGGCGTTGCGGTCGGGAAGCCGTTCAGCATCTCGACCATTTGCGTCGTTGATGCCGGGGACAGCGACCTGCTGACCCTCGAAAGCAACGTTTGAGCACGGAACAAAAGCCCCTATATGGGGTCCGGGCAGCACAGAACCATGGCCCGTGCAGCGTCAGCCACGTTCCTTGTCGTCTTGCTCTTGGCTTCCTTCATTGGACCCCTTGCGTCGTATGACGAGGGTCCTGCGCCAATCCTCGAAGAAGTCCAAGACGCCATGAGCGCGTCTGGGCGAAGTTCCACCAAAGGCTTCCTCACCTCTGGAGGGACCGGTTCGGCACAGGATCTGGCCTTCTTCACCTCCGTGGACGCTCACAGTCAGGGCTCTCTGGCAGCCATGCGCTACACGGCGGACGTGACCTTCGGAAGCCAAACGGTCTCNGCGACCTGCCCGTACGCCCAACAGCTCCAGGACCTCTGCGACGCAGCCATCATCGGTTTGACGGAGTCTGGCTCCTACGCGTGGGGCAGCGCCATCGACACCAGCAACGGGGCCGTTACGGGCATCAGCGTTGCCGCGGGTGCTGGCGGTGAGGCCTTCGTCGGCGGTGATTACCTCGGAAGCCTCGTCTTTGGCGGATCGCCGGCCTTTGCCTTCTCGCAAATCAACGAGGGTTTCGTGGCCAAAACGGACCCCACAGGCAACTGGATGTGGGGCGTCGGCTACACCACCATCGACGGCGGTTTTGGAGCGGTTTCAATCGTGACCGACGTGGCCATGGACATGTCAGGGAACCACTACGCGACCGGGTACTTCGTCGGAGAAACCGATTTCGGTGGGCAATCAATCAACGTCAGCGACCTGCAAACCTTCGTGGCCAAGTACACCCAAGGTGGCGTGCTTGACTGGGTGATCGACGTCGGTGGTCTGAGCAACGACATCGGCATTGCGTTGGCCACAACCCAAACCGGCTCCGTTCACCTCGCGATGGTCACCAACAGTGCCACCATCAACGCCGCTTCGACCCTCTACTCATTGGTCGGCTCGCAGGACGTTGTCCTGATGGAAATTGACCCCAGTGGGGCGGTCTTGTCGCTCGACGGCTACGGCGTGCCCAACGAGGTGACGTCGGTTGGCGCGCTTGAGTCCAACGCCCAGGGTGACCTCTTCCTCGGTGGGAGTTTCAAAGGAAACCTCGCCAAATCAGGTTGGTCGATCTCCAGCAGCCAAGGCAAGAGCGACCTCTTTGTGATCAAGCGCTCGCAGAGCGGCACCGGCGACTGGGCGGTGTCCGGTGGCACCAGTGAAAACGACACCGTGAGCGGGATGGGCATCAACAGCCTGGACGAGGTCGTCATCGCGGCGTCATTGAGCGCCAGCGGAACCTTCGGCTCCAAGGCGACGATCCTCTCCGGCGGCACCGATGCGGTGCTTGCCGGCATCACGAGCAGCGGAACATGGGACTGGGCCCAGCGCGTGGCCAGCACCCAGAACGATTACGCGTTCGACCTGGCGGTGAACATGAGCGACGAAGCGATCATGGTCGGCGGATTCGGGGGCAGCATCACCCAAGGTGGGAACTCCATCTCACCGACCGGCGCCATCGATGCGATGGCCTTCGGCTTTGATCCAGCAACACTGATCGACACCGACGCCGACGGTGTGCCTGACGTGCGGGACAACTGCCCGACGGTGAGCAACCCTGGCCAAGGCAACACCGACTTCGACAGCGAGGGCGATGCCTGTGATTCCGACGACGACAACGACGGTCTGACCGACAGTTTCCCTGACCTCTGCCCTCGCAACAGCCAGTACAACTGGACCTCCATGCAGGATTGGGAGGACCCGGCCAACTCCACCGACTGGGACAACGACGGCTGCCGTGACTCCCTTGAGGATGACGACGACGACAACGATGGCGTCCTCGACGCGGACGATGCGTGCCAGCACACGGGATACAGCCCACCTCGCCCGACCTGGGTGTCCAATTCAACCAACGACCTGGACGGTGACGGCTGCCGTGACTTCGACGAGGACCTCGATGACGACGGCGACGGATTTGAGGACGGTGCAGACGCCTGTCCGTCGGTGGCGGGGACCTCCACCTTCGGTGGTTTCACCGGTTGCCCCGACGGCGACATGGACGGCTGGGCGGACGTGCAAGACGACTGCCCAGAGCTTGCNGGGAACTCCACCGCGAACAACACCAACGCTTGCCCCGATCAAGACGGTGACGGATGGGCCGATCAGCAGGACGCTTTCCCCTTCGAGGAGACCCAGTGGTCCGATGAAGACGGGGACGGTTACGGCGACAACCAAGACGGNGTCACACCGGACGCCTGTCCGACCTTTGCGGGGCTTTCCACCGTGGACCGCTACGGCTGCAACGATCCTGACGCGGACGGTCGTTCATCGCCCGACTCGGATTGGACGCTGGATGACGGCGCGGATGCCTTCCCGACGGACCCCGCCCAATGGTCTGACTTCGACGGAGACGGCCTTGGTGACAACCACAACGACCCGAACTGGGACGATCGAAGTCCGTTCTGGCCGGGCGAGTACCTCCAAATCGTCGGTGACTACGACCGCTGTCCGGCCATCGCGGGGAACTCCACGAAGTTGGGCATCCTNGGATGCCTCGACAACGACGGCGACGGTTACGACAACGACAACGATGCNTTCCCACGNGATGGCACGCAGTGGACGGACGAGGACGGCGACGGGTACGGGGACAACGCGGACGGGTTTGAGGCCGATGCGTGTCCGACCGTTGCCGGAAACTCCACCTTGGATCGCTTTGGTTGCGAGGACTACGACGGCGATGGATGGTCGGACCCCTTCGACGGCATCGGCACCGACGCAGCACCTGAGGACCCGACACAGTGGAGCGACGCCGACGGGGACTTCTGGTACGACAACCCCAACGGCAATTTCGCTGACGAATGCCCGAACGCACCGGTTGCCCCTGGTGCAGCCACCCGCTTGGATGGCATCGACCGGAACGGTTGCCCAGACACCGATTTCGACGGATACTCCGATCCTGACGCGACCTACAACGCGTCCATGGGCGCCGACGCGTGTCCTGAAGACGGATATGACCCCTCCATCACCTCGACCGTGGACCGCTTCGGTTGCTTGGACTCCGACGGGGACGGCTACTCCGACCCCGATGCATCGTGGACGGTGGACATGGGCGCCGATGCCTTCCCGAACGACCCGATGAAGTGGCTGCCGGAGGTGGCGGAGGAGACCGGAGGCTCGTCCGGATCTTTCGGAACCGTCGCCATGATCGGCGGCGTCGTGCTGCTCATTGGTGCCATTGGTGCCGTGCTTGTGCTGCGTGGCCGAGGCGGTTCCGACCAAGAGAAGGCGTGGGCATCGGCACCAGACGGTCTTCCTCCTCTGAACGCCATGGCCCCCGCCGTGGCGGTGCCACCGGGCTTGGCCATGCCGGCCTCCAACGTGGCCGTGCCTCCCGGGCTTGAGATGCCTGCAGCGGCACCGGTCGCTGCGCCCGCTCCGGCACCTGTTGTGGATCCGGCTGCGCTGTCGTACTACCAAGGCCTCTTGGCACAGGGATACGACCCTGCGTCCGCCCAAATGTACACGCAGCAGTACTATCCGGGCTTCCAAGCTTAGGCTACGGCGCCAAGGGAAGCCTCTTGAGGCAGGGCTGAGCCCCCAAGCCATGCAATCCAGCACCGCGTCTCCCCCGTATCTGGTCGCCGACGAATCCCTCGCGGACTTTGGCCGGCTTGAAATCGGCATCGCTGAGCATGAAATGCCTGGCCTCATGGCCATCCGTGCCCGCTACGCACCCCAGCGTCCGCTCGAAGGCGTCCGCATCACTGGCTCCCTGCACATGACCATTCAGACCGCGGTGCTCATCGAAACGCTGGTCGAGCTTGGGGCTGAAGTCCGCTGGGCGAGCTGCAACATCTTCTCCACCCAAGACCACGCTGCTGCGGCCATTGCGGCAAGCGGCACGCCGGTGTTCGCTTGGAAGGGCATGAGCCTCGAGGAATACTGGGATTGCACCTATCACGCCCTGTCCCACGACGGTGACCAGGGACCCCAACTCATCGTCGACGACGGTGGTGACGCGACCCTGCTCATCCACAAGGGATACGAACTCGAGCACGGCGACCGCTGGATCGATACGACCTCGGACAGCACCGAAGAAGCCGTCATCAAGGACCTGCTTCGCCGTGTTCACGAGGAGGATTCGACCCGCTGGACCCGCATGGTGGCCGACCTCGTCGGCGTGTCCGAGGAAACCACCACCGGCGTGCACCGTCTCATCCAGCGCTTCGAGGAAGGCAAGTTGCTCTTCCCCGCCATCAACGTCAACGACTCCGTGACGAAGTCGAAGTTCGACAACCTCTACGGCTGCCGCGAGTCCCTTGTGGACGGCATCAAGCGCGCGACGGACGTGATGATCTCTGGCAAGTTGGCCGTGGTCTGCGGCTTCGGCGACGTCGGAAAGGGATCTGCAGCAGCCCTGCGGGCTCAAGGCGCACGCGTGATCGTCACCGAAATCGACCCCATTTGTGCGCTTCAGGCGGCCATGGAAGGTTACACGGTCACCACCGTGGAAGACGCACTTGACACCGCGGACATCTTCGTGACCGCCACCGGCAACAAGGACATCATCACCTTGGATCACATGCGCCGGATGAAGGATCAGGCCATCGTCTGCAACATCGGTCACTTCGACAACGAGATTCAGGTCGAAGCCCTCCAAGGCGCCCAAGACGTCGGGCACCAGAACATCAAGCCCCAGGTGGACCGCTATGACTTCCCAGAAGGACACAGCATCTACCTCCTGGCTGAGGGCCGTCTGGTCAACCTCGGCTGCGCCACCGGTCATCCCAGCTTCGTGATGTCCAACAGTTTCGCCAACCAAGTGCTGGCTCAGATGGACCTCTGGGCCAACCGCGAGCATGCCGAGATCAAGGTCAGCATCCTGCCTAAGCACCTCGACGAAGAAGTCGCCATGCTCCACCTCGAGCGCATCGGTGCGAAGCTTACGCCGCTCTCGAAGGACCAAGCCGACTACATCGGCGTTGAGGTCCAAGGACCCTACAAGCCCGAGGCCTACCGCTACTGAGTGATGTGTTGAGCCCTTGGTCGGGCCAAGGCGCACGCATGCCGGTCAAGTGAGCACTTCGAGCAAGCGGTCTTGCTCAGCAGCGCGTCGAAGCTCCATCGCGATGCGACGGCCGCTGCTCATGGGCTTGCGCCAGAGGGCGTTACCGTAGGGGTGGCCGACGTTGACGTGGACGTTGGTGCCACCGCCCAAGCGAGGGGCGACGTCGTAAATGGCGTAATTCATGTCCTTGTCGATGCAAGTTTGCAGGCAGAAGGGGCCGATGACGCCAGGGTCGTAGTGCTCCTGAGCGGCGTCGATGAACTTCTCACCCAACTCGAACGCGGTTTCGAGCAGGGATTCACGGATCGTGGCGGTGTTGTGCCCCACGACGGTCATCTCAGGGATCTGCTGGTGAGCGGGCATGGTCATTTGCTGGGGAGCAGGCAAGCGAACGTGGCCGTCAAGAGAGGACTCGAAGCGCCAGTCGACGCCGAGCAACTCGAGCGACTCGTCACGGTCGGCCAACGGGCTGTGGAAGAAGTTCAGGTTGAACACGGGACCGATGACGTAGCGCTCGATGCGAGCGCCGTCGAGGCTTTCTTGATCGATGATGCCCTCTTTGAGCAAGGTTTGCGACTTCTCGACGTATTCTTCGTAGGACGCGCACGTGAAGAAACCACGTTCGAGCTTCTTCTGGGCGTGATGCAACTTGACGATGACCAGGCAATCGATGTCTTGCGGGTCATCGATTTTCTCCGGGTACGGCAAGCCTGCCTTGTCGAGGATCCAGTAGTAATCCTGGTCCTCGGTCCGCTCTTCCATGCGCAGCATGTTGCGCGAGCCAAACATGGGGACGTGGAAGTCGTTCTCGATGGCGTCGATGTTGCAGTAGGAGGTGAACGAGCGGTTCGGGATGTAGACCACGTTGCGGTCGCGCATGCGCTGCTGCATGGCGGGGTCGAGCACGCCGTCAAAGGAGGGCATCACGATGGCCTTGTCCACCATGCCGCGTCGGACGCGACCGGAGGCGTTGCGCTCGCTGCGGAAGTACTTCGCGTAGGTCTTCTCGCGCCCCTCTTTGCAATACGCCACGGTGGGGAAGCCTTCCTCGATCGCGCCGTCACAAATGTCCAGCGCAGAGTGGGATGCGGTCATGCCCACGCGGAGCTTCATGCGGTCGTAGTTCTCGACGATGCCTGCGATGTCGTCACGGGTGATCATGCGTTGGCCTCCTTCAGGCCTCCCCGGGGGGGGTTTTCAGTCATACCGCTGCAGTTGCATCAGCTCGTCGGTCGAGAGCGTCTCGCCGGACATCAGTTTGCCCATGAGATCGGAGACCTCCATGCGTGGTGTTGGACGGTGGCTTTCGCCGCTGTCCGCACTGCGCATGGCCCGGAGCATGTCTTGGATGGAGTGGAGGCACCGAAGGGAGACGATGTAGTGGTGGTGGGCGCTGTCGGCTTCGCGCTTGATGGAGCGGAGTTCACGGTGCGCGCGCTCCTGCTTGGCGCGGGTCTCGTCCACCTGAGCATGCCACTTGAGCATGAGATCATGGGCAGATTGGGCCGCGGAAGCGGCTTCCTCAACCTCTTGGTGGGCCGCTTCCTGCTCTTCTTGAGCCTGCTTCAAATCCGCACTGACCGCGCCAAGCTCGGTGTCGTTGGCTTCAGCCGCCTTCATGTCACGGATTTGCTTCTGGATGCTCTTCATGCGCTCCATGACCTTCTTCTCGTTCTTGCCGGTGTGGCGGCCTTGCTCAAACTCACGCTCGAGGCGGTCAAGGTCTCGGCGCAGGCTCTGGATGGTGACGGGTCGCTCTCGGCGTCCACGGCGACCGAAGGTTTCCTCCTGCGGTGCTTGGGGCGCCCTCGATTCTTCGATCTTGGCGCGAGCGGCGCGCACACGGTCAGTGGCCTGCTTCCGGACCTCCTTCTTTGAGCGAACGATTTCGTTGAGTTGCTCGCGCACCTCACGCTGCTGCTTCACTTCGGTGATGAGTTCACGGACCTCGCCGCTGAGCTCGTCTCGGGCGGTGCGAGCGCTGCGCGCCTTCTCGTTGTGGCCATCTCGAGCCTCACGGTAGGTGGTGGCTTTGGTGTCCACCATGGTGCGTCGTTCTTCAAGCAGGGACTTGAGGTCGCTCATGGTGGTCACCGTCAGGGCATTGACCCGACGTCTTCGCCACCTGCACGTCCCATTTAACCCTTCAGCGTGCCAAGCGCTCGCAGCATCGCCGCACTTCGACAAGAAGGCCGCCAAGGTTGGGCGATGCATCGGTCAACGCAAGCAGGAGTTGTCCGCCTTCGAAACGCTCGGCAATCGCCCACCCTTGCTCCGCCTCAAGGGTCATGCGGTGACCGGGTTCGAGCATGTTCATCGCTTCAGCAGCGGCCTGCCGTGCTTCGGAGGCACGTGGGCCAGAAGAGGCGAGAGAAAGCCCATCAGGGCCCAACAGGGCAACGCCCACGACGTCCTGACGTGCGGAACACAAGCCATCGAGGACGGACTGGCTCATGGGTGGAACACGACGCTTCGGTGCATCAGCCTTCCCGCGGTGCTGTGGGCATCGGGCCGCGCATCAGCAAACCAAGACCGTCCGTGTAATAGTCGTGAAGTTGCCCTTCGACGGTCAAGCCTCGCCGTTCGTAGAATCGAATGGCCGCTTGATTGTCGGCTCGTACCTCCAACCGCACGCCCGTCAGGCCTTCGTTCCGTCCGGCTTGAACGGCCAGTTCCCAGGCTTGGCTGCCAAGGCCTCGACCTTGCAGGCCGGCGTCCACGGCGAAGGCCACCACCCGCTGTTCCACGTCCTGAAAGGGCGTCGTCCAGAGCAGGCCGCGAAGCCGATCTGGTCCGAGGTCGGCAAGGGCTTCCTCCTGATCGTGTTCCAGCAGCATGAGGTTCCCGTCCCACGTTGGGACCGGTAAGGCTGCGAGGCTTCGTGGCGTGTACGATTCACCGGTCTGAGCCAGGAAGAGCGTGCACGCGGCCTGCGCCCACGCCTCGCTCCATTCTGCTGGACTTCGGGCGGTGCACCAGGTGAACATTCGTTCACTCCCGAGGTGATCGTGGTCCTTTGCCACGCTTCCCTCGACGTTGCTTGATGTCGTTCCGTCGACGGGATGCAGCATGGCGTTCGGACTTGTGGCGATGGCGCTTGCTTTGTTTGGCCTCCTGCTGCGCGCCAGGAAGCCCGCCTTGATCGAGCAGCGCTCCGAGGTCGGTGAGGGAGAGCGTGCCGCCGGATTGCGCCCGCTCTCGGACTTCCTTGACGTCCACACGGGGCCGTCGAGGCCCATCGCGGTTTGCACCTCGACGGCCTTGACGGCGCTGGCCACCGCCACGCTGCGGTCCACCCTTGAGGAAAGCCTCCAATCGTCCCACTTCGCGGCTGAGTTGCTTGCGCTCTTTCCGCCTTGACTTCAGCAACCGCGTGATGCGGTTTGCACGGCGATCGTATTCATCGACGTCTCCGCTTCTGACGCGCACTTCCTTCAGTCCAGGCTCATCTTTGAGCAGGTCGGCATGGGTCTGCTTGCGGTCTTTCTCAAGGGTGCGGATTTTCTTGACTTCCTCTCGCTGGACCCTCAAGAGGTCGATGTAGCGCTGGTGATGGGCATCGCTCGCAACCTTCGCTTTGTGCATGGCTTGGAGTTCGAAGAAGCGGCCGAAATTCCGCTGCTCGCGCTCCAATGACGGGACGCGAAAGACGTCAACTTCCGCCGTGAGCGTGTGGTAGAGGCGCTTCAGCTCCTCCTCGATTCTGGCACGAGGCAAGACGAGGCGCTGATTCTCCGCATCGCGGAGGGCTTTGGCTTGGTCCATTTCCGCAGCCCGGTCCCGGAGTCCGCGCGCCACGGCTCGAATCTCTTGGCTCATCCCTTTGGTGTCCTTGAGCGCGCCTCGCATCGCTTTCGAGAGACGGATGGCTTCTTCGCGCTCTGCAACCAGCGCGTCCACCCGCTCTTGGGCCACGTTGAGTTCGGCCTTTTTGGTGGCCAGAAGGGCTGCGACCTTTTCGCGGTCCATGCCTTTCAGGTCGTCGAACAGGCCTCTGGGTTGGTCGGGTGCAAGGCGCAGGCCGTCCACGGGCGCGAGCAACGTGGTCAGATCAGCGCCCTGCACCAAGCCCTCCCACATCCTGAGGCCTTCTTCCATGAGGTCAGCCCAGCCTTCGGCCTTGACCACACGGGACAGATCGTGGTCGAGGTCGAAGGGGTCCTCGATGGCCATCACGTGGTGACCCATGCGGTCCACGGCGCCCTGAAGTTCCTTGACGGGGCCGTGCTTTGGTGCTGGCCAGCGTCGCTTGGTTCGTTGAGGGTCATCGCCTTCCCTGAGGCTCACGATACGCTTGTCCCAGGTGTGCTGAACGAACCAGCGGTGGAAGAATCCAGCGAAGAGTTCGGCCGCCGTGGCGGTGCCGGGCGTGAAGCCCTCAGGCACGATGACGGTGGTGTCGTGCCTTCGCCCGTCATAGGTTTCGATCCGCCGTGGCTCTCCTGACTGCAAATTTGGTACGATTGGTGCGTCCACGGACTGGAGGTGACGGAGCACCAACACCGTCCATGCGTACGACGACAGGGTTCCGTTGAAGGCGTTGGCCAAGCCCCGCTGCAGCGCCCAGTGTTTCACCGCGAGGGCCACGCTCTTGACGCGTGGGTCGAGGTCGACGTACGCGGCAATCAACTCCGTGTTGCGCAATGCGAGGGCGTTGTTGAGGCTCAAGTCAACGGGGATTCCTGTGGCTGCGTCCGTGAACTTCACGATCGGTACTTTGGCTCGTCCGATGGTTTGGATGTCGCGGTAGTCCTCGCTCTCGAGGACGTTGGCCAAATGCCGCAGCACGCTCTTGGGCTTTCGGATGTCCTTCACCACGAGGCAAAGGTCCACATCGCCTCGTCGAAGCACCAGACCGGTCTCTGCGGAACCGAACGGATGAAGCTTCGAGCCACGTATTTGACGTTCGAGCGTTCGCGTGAGGTGGTTGACGATGCCGCGTCGCTGCTTTCGTTCCACCTCCGACGGCGTCACCTCACGTTCGACGGCGTCGAGCTGAGAGGCCAGAGCAGTGGAGACCTCAGCGGTCATGGCCTCGAGCGAAGGCGGGGTGTAGGTGCCCTCAAGTCGACCGATGACGCGAGGCCAACGCGCGACCTGTTCTTTGGTCCACCCCGAACTCACTCCTCTTCCTCCTTTGGTTTGGAGGAGACAAAACTCGAGTTGCCGCCCGCGGCCACCTTCTGCATGGCGTTGAGCAAGGGGTGATCGGCATCCAAGGTCGCGGCCACCACGCCGGTCCAGTAGGCGATGGCCTGCTCCGACTCATCGAGCGCGACCGCGAGCCGGCGGGTGCGTGAGTCTGCACGTCGCAAGCCCTGGTCTTGTTCGAGGAAGTTCTGGTGCTGTTGTTGGTGGTCCTCAACCACGAGGAGCATGGCTTCGTGGGCCTTTTGCGCGGCATCGAGCATGGCGTGCGCTTCCTTGCGTGCCTCGCTCATGGCCAGATGGTCGCTGGCCTTCTCCGTCCGGCTGGCGACCCACGCTTCGTGCTCGGACACCAACGTTCGCATTTCAGAGATGAAATTGGCCTCAGTTCTGTGGTCGCCCGCAGTTTGCTGCATCGCCTCCTCGATCGCGTTGAGTCGGGCGTTCAGGCGCTCCCGCGCCCATGCTGGGTCCGGGGTGCGGACGACGTCCTTGCCCTCCATGCCCTCACGGAGGGCTTCCACGCGCTCGAACGCGGCTCGTGCTTTTGCGTGGTAGGCGTTCCGTTCGGCCTTCAAAGAGGCGATGGTTTCGCTGAATTGGTCACGTTGACGCTTGGCGCTCGAGGCGAGCCCCTTCGCGGCCTCCAGTTCCTCCCTGCGCGCATCCAACTGATCGGGAATGGCTTCAGCAAGCCGTTCGCGGCGATGAAGCACCAATCGAGCCAGCAGTTCTGGCTGGACCTCGAGGAGAGCGTCGACGTCCACGCGCGGTGGGCATACACCAACCCGTGTAAAGGCTCCCCTGCGGGTCGCAGTGGCGTGAAGGTGAAGAACCCCGCAGGCGAGCACTAGGTATGGGTCAGCGTCCTTGGCGCGGACTCGTGCTTGCCCTGATGCTCATTTCGCTCGTCACTCCAGTTCAAGCCGACGGCGAAGGTATCGGCATGGATGCCGCGCAATTGCCCGTTTCGGTGGACGTTGACGACTCCCCTCTTCTTTCCGTTCACCTCGTCGGATTTGGCGTCAACGGGACGGCCATGTTGCACGCCTCCATCAGCGATGCTGAAGGGAGCGTGGTGTGGTCTGCGATGGACAACGTCACCCTCGGGGGCGGCGACGCTACGGTGCTGGTGCTGAACCTCAGCACCGTCCCCACCGGTGTGCAGCAGCTTGAGTTGGTGCTCTCCGGCCACGTGATGGCGTCCAACACCACGCACGTCTCGTCAGCCACGGTCACGCTTCAGCGAGATCGGCCCCTGTCTGTCGGGGTGGTCACGGCCAGTTCAGATCGAGTGGAGAGCCTCAACGCTGCCGGCGCCCCAACTGGCGCTTATCCTCGTGACGGTGACCGAATGGCGTGGTTCATCACGCTCCGGAACGACGGGGATGTGGCTTGGAATGGAACCCTTCAGTCCACCTTCGCTCAAGGACCAGCGCAGGAAATCGTCAACGCATCGGTCAGCCTCAGCCCCATGAACACCAGCGAGGTGGTGATGCTCACATCCATCTCTTGGAGCGAGGGAGAAATCGACCTCAGCGCCGTGCTCGTGAACCTCACGGACGTGGACTCAAGCGATGATGAGATGCACTGGAACACCACCGTTGCTCCGCCACCGCTTCCGCTGCTGACCCTGACCGCTGAGCGTCAAAACACCCCGGATGCGCCTGGTGAGGCTTGGCGGCACAACCTTTCGTTGTCCAACACCGGACAAGCGTCCTGGGCCGGAGCCATCAACTGCACATGGTCCGACGGTTCGCTCCACGACAGTCTGCCAGTGAACATCAACATCGCCGAGACGGTGAACGTGCAGGCCGAAGGTCCTGCGAAGGACGGTACGCTGTCTTGTGCAGCGGTCGGGCCCCGGATGGACGATGCCAGCCAAGCCCTTGTGGTCGACGTCCTCGATCTTCCCACGGCCGTCTTCGAGGTGGTGGCCGGCGGACAACCGGTCCCGCTCGACGGCCCTTGGGACGTCGGTGATGAGGTCAGATGGTCTGCCGTGGTGCGAAACATCGGCACACGTGGAGGAACGGTTGCGTTGGAGGTCGCCGATGGAAACGACCGCCATGCTTCAGACCCGGTGACCCTCGCGACCGGTGAAGCCGCCGAGTTGAGCGTCGCTCATCCCCTCACGCGTGCCGGGGACGTTGCGTGGTCGTGGGCCCTCATGAGCGACGACGGCGTCCTCACGGCATCAGGGGGCACCGCCAACCTGCTGATCATGGGCCCGCCGACCCTGACCAGCACCATCGAGCAGGTGGAGGTGGACGATCAACTTGGGCACGTGGTCAAGTGGAATATTTCTCTGGCATCGTCAACGTCCCGGCTTGTAACAGTCGAGGTCGGGCACGGGGTCCAAGGCGCATGGACGTGGGCTTCCTCCACCACCTTGGAGCTCGATGCCAACGCGCTGAGCGGCTCAACCACCCTCGGATGGATCGAGAGTGAAAATGTCGCCGTTCGCGTCACACCGATCGACTGGGTGCATGAGGGTGGGCCTTTGTTGGTGAGTGCTGCCACAGCACCCACGCGCGCAGAACTCTCTCTTTTGCTCAAACCCACCACCGTGCCCGTCGATCCTGTGGCCGGCGGGGAAGTGCGCCTGACGGTTGACGTCACGAACAGCGGAACGGCGCCAACCGATGCGCTCACGCTTCGCTTGGTCTCTTCAGGCGAGGTCCTCGGCAAGGTGAACCTCGGTCCGATTTCTCCTGGAGCAACGGAGACCGAGACGCTGACCGTTACGTGGCCGGAGGGGGCTTCGGTCGGCATCGAGGCTGCCGTGGTCCATCAAGGCGAGAGAACGGTCAGCCAAGTCATGTATGAGGTGGTCGTTCCCGAGACTTCGCAAAGCGTGTCCATCCCATGGTCGGGCCTGCTTCTTGGTACCGCTGGTGGCCTCGTCCTCGTGACCGTCGAAGCCATTCGAAGGCGCTCGCCAAGCAAAGAAAAGGCACCTGCCTCTCAACCGGAGTCCTCGTCGGCCTCGTCCAGCGCTTCGAGTCCTCCAGCAGAGAAAATCGAAGTCGCTTGTCCTTCATGTGATCGCCGCCTTCGCGTGCCGGGGGATTACAGCGGTGCTGTACGATGTCCGGATTGCCGTGAACGGTTTGATGTTGAAGGGCCCAAGGAGCAGACACCGGCGTCCCTGCCAACCGAAGATCGAACCGAAGAGCCAACCAAAGCGCCAGAAAAGGTGGAAATCGGCTGTCCGGCTTGCTCGCGGAAACTTAGGGTACCAACGGAATTTAATGGGCGTGTTCGTTGTCCCGCCTGCAAGCATGAGTTCTTGAGAGCGGAGGCGATGTAATGGTAGGTCATTTTCAGGAGTTTGAAGACGAATACCTCGAGATGTTGTATGAGTTTCACGAAGCCGAACCCGGGGGGATGGTCAAAACGGGAGACCTCGCGAAGAAACTGCGCGTTTCACCGGCTTCTGCCACAGA
The DNA here is from genome assembly GCA_002722135.1 of Methanobacteriota archaeon. Lineage (GTDB taxonomy): Archaea > Thermoplasmatota > Poseidoniia > Poseidoniales > Poseidoniaceae > MGIIa-L3. The sequence goes on from PBKJ01000004.1 coordinate 46,275, forward strand.
GATGGTGCAACGCTTGTCCAAGCGTGGTTTTATTGTGTACACGCCCTACAAAGGCGTGCTCTTGACGCCCTATGGTTTGGACCACGGACGCCGGCTGAAGCGCCGTCATCGTTTGGCTGAGGTCATGTTGGATCGCCTGCCCTTTGACGGAAACGCACATGCCACCGCCTGCCGCTTGGAGCACGCCATCGACGATGATTTGGAGGTGGCTTTGTCACGCTGGTTGGGCCACCCCACCACCGATCCGTCTGGCCGACCGATTCCTCCAGCCACAGGGCAGGTGGCTGAACGCTTGGCGGTCCATGCACCCCCAACACATCGTCTGGCTGATGGCCTCGCTGAGGGTGAGGGTGGGCTGATTGTGGCGGTGACCGCCTCCAGCGCCCTCGAATCGCTCGGTTTGGCGCTTGGTGCCAGGCTGGAGCGAACTGCGGACGGAATCACGGTTGACGGCGTTCAGGTCCTGCTTTCCGAGGCCCTTCTGTCCAGCATGGTGGTCGACGTTTCCGCCTGATGTGCGCCAAGCCACGCGTTGGTTTCATACGCAAGAGGTCGAGGTTTCATCATGGACGGACAGCATAAGGACGCCACGTCCGACCGGCTGCGTCAAATCGAGCAGGTGCTGTACGGGCTCGACCAACAGTTGCTGACTGGGGGGCTTCGGCTCACCCTCGTGCTCCCTTCGTTCGCGCTCTTCCTCGCGTTCATCAGCTGGTCCGTGGCCACGTCCACGGAGGTGCCGGCCTGGTGGACGAACGGCATCGAACCGACGCTTGGCGTCGGCCTCGATTGGGCCTTGGTGGCCATTCAGTTCACCATGGTGCTGACCTTTGCCTTGATGCTCCTGGTCCACCGTGTCAGGTTGGGCTTGAGCGTCCACGGCATCGAATCAGAAGTGGCGGAACTGGGTGGGCAACACCGCTGGGTGGCGTCCTCCCATGGGTACGACCACATCGAGGACGTGATGCACCGTGCGGTTCGCGCCACGACCTCTGCCATCGCTCTGTTGGTGCTCTCGCTCGTGCTGCTCCTGATCGAGCTGGCCCGTGGCCCGTCAGACGCCGGTGGGCAAATCGCTCACCTCGCAGCGAGTTCCTTTCTTCTGCTTGCTTTTGGCGAACACTTGAGCCGAAGCGGTCGTTTGTTCACGTCCAGCACCGAAACAGGGCTGCTCGAGGCCTACGACCCCCCCATTCACCCCTCGACCCTGCACGCCGTGTTTGAGGAGATTTTGCTGACGGTGATGGACCCTCTCCTCAGGGCGAAGTACGAGCAATTCATGGCCGAACTGATCGGTCACAGAAAAGCCAAAATCGAGGCGCTGTCCGCCAAAGAGAAGCTGCTCGCGCTGCAGTGGATGCGTTGCGACGGCCAAATCCTCACCCCTGCCTTGGCCAAGGAGATTGAGGAAGTGCTCGAGGATGAAGGCGTTGAGTTCCTCAAGCAGCACAAGGTGTTCACGCCCGATGTGTGGACCCAACTGTTTGACAAAGCCACCGAGGTGGCTCCGGCCTTTTTCCGGTTGATGCGACGCACCACAGAACGCATCCGGATGGGAAACCTCCGCGGTCGCCAGGACCTTCTGGTGGACGTCGACATGGCCAACATCGTCGACGGAAGCACGGGGCTGTTCATGTACATCCGAAACCTCGACGTGACCCCTCGAACGGTGGTGCTTCGCATGCAATCGCCGGACTTCCGTCCAAGCGATTTGGCGCTCACCTTCCACTTGCCTGCAGGCGAAGCGGAATCCTTGCTCGGTTCCGCGGTCCCCGTGTCGGGCGAGGGCGATGAAGACGTCATCGGTTCCCTTGTACGGCTGCTCCAGTTGGGCACCACCTCATGGCAATCCCTGCTTCCAAACCGCTACGGCGAGGCAACCGTGACGGTCCGTCTCGAGAACGAGGACGGTGACCTTCTGCTCGGTCAGCAGATCAACACCCGCGTTAGGTCAGGGACCAAGAAGCGCCTGCGCCGCACGGGTGTCGTGGTCAGCGCCACCTTGGGTGTCCTCGGTGTGGTGGCTTCGGTCATCCTTCAAGTCAATCGATTGCTGTCCTTGTGAGCTTAAGCCTCCCACAGGAGCCTTGAAATGGAGCACAGCGAGGCACCGGCATGCGCCGGGACCGCGAAGAGCGTGAAGAGCGTCCAGATGCTGACCTGCGAGAGCGCCTGCATGCCATGGAGGCCAAGGTCCGCAAATTGCGTGAAATTCGCAATCAGCACAGCGACCGTGCCCGTCGTTCAAGGGACCAACGCAACGCGGTTCAGGCCCAGTACAAGGAGCACCGAGAAACGGTCGACCTGCTGATCGCTGAAGTCAAGGCCATCCGTGCTGAAGTGAACCTTCACCGCGAGCGGCGAAACGCCATCCAGGACCAACTCAAGCAATTCATCGCCCAGATCAAGGGCCGCCGAGGCGACAAGGACGCGAAGCGTTCCGCCACCGCTGAGTACCATCAACTCAAGGCGGAGATGGAGCGCCTCGAGGAGACCTTCGAAACGTCCAGTGTGGGCATGAAGAAAGAGAAGGAAATGATGGAGAAACTCAAGCGCATGGGCAACCGTGTGGGCGAATTGGCGCCCGAGGTCGAGGAATTCGAGCTCGTGAAGGTCGACCTCAAGGACCTCGACGGGAGCATCAAGATGCTCAAGGCAGAAGCCGATGCGGAACACCAGTTGTTCATCGCGGCCATCAAGCGCGCCGATGAGGTGTCCTCGAAGATTGACGAGGCCTTTGCCCACCGCGATTTCTTGAAGGCAGAGGGCGACCGACATCACCTCGAGCACCTCGAGCACCGCAAGGAGGCCGACGCCGTTCACGCACAAATCGAGGAGATGATGACCGACGTCAACAAGGTCAGGGATGAACTCAAGCTGGCACGTGAAGAGCGTGAATCCTGGGTCACCGACCACAACGCCGCGGTTCGTGCTGAACTCCAGACTGGCGCCCAGTCTGAAGCCGTCGCCGATGCCTTGGTGAGCACCCTGCTCAAGGACGGAAGCCTGACTTTTGGCGGCACGATGGCCGAGGACGGTGCCCGCAAGGATCACCGTGGTGGAGACGGTCGGAAGAAGCGCAACATGCGCCGCATCGACATGTCGTCCCGCCGACGCCGCTGAGGTGTCCGCGTGCACGGCGTGATCATGGCCGGAGGCCGGGGAACACGGCTCCAACCCTTGACCGATGACCGGCCCAAACCCATGGTGCCGTTGCTTGGCCGCCCCGTGATCGACTACGTCAAAGACGCCATGCTTCGCGCGGGTGTGAACGACCTTGTCGTGACGACAGGATACCGAGGTGAGGACCTCGAGGCACACGTCAACACGTGGGCCGCAGACGGCGTTCGCGCTCGTGTGAACCGTGAAGCCACGCCGATGGGCACCGCGGGCAGCGTGCGATTGCTGGCCGATGTGCTCCAATCCACCTTCCTGGTCGGTTCAGGAGACGGCATCAGCACCCTCGATTTGGAAGCCCTTCTCGCCCATCACCGAGACACGGGCGCAGCGTTGACGATCGGCCTCGTTGAGGTGGAAGACCCCAGTTCCTTTGGCATCGTCGGACTTGGTGCTTCGAACAGCGCTGACGTGGACGGCGGCCTTCGACGAGGGTTTGTTCGCCGTTTCGCCGAAAAACCCGCGCCTGAGGACGCTTTCAGTCGCCTCATCAACGCGGGCGTGTACGTCATTGAGCCAGAAGCCCTCGCGATGGTTCCCCCTGCGACCAAGTACGACTTCAGCCGTGATTTGTTTCCAGCGATGCTCGAGGCCGGCCTTCCTATTGCAGGACTGATGTTGGAGGGGCTTTGGTTTGACATCGGAGAGCCGCATCATCTGCTTGACGCACAGGCCGCTTTGTTGGGTGGCCCCGAGCCCTTCCTGCACGCGGGAGCCTCGGTCGATGCCAGCGCAAGCGTCCAAGCCTCGTTGCTGATGGATGATGCACGCGTTGATGCAGATGCGTCCGTTGTTTCGTCAATCCTCGGAGCGAATGCCGTGGTCGAAGAAGGGGCCATCCTCGAACGCTGTGTCTTGGGTGACGGTGCTCGTGTGGCCAAAGGGGAGCGCTTGGTTGATGTCCGACGAGCAGCCTAGGAAACCCGTCGCTGTGGAGCGCGTCGGCACACGCCTCAAATAGGCTGGTTCGCGGGAAACAAGCATGCGCCCCGGAGACGAGGCACCGCACAGGACCTACGAGCGGAGTTGGGAAGACATCGAATCGATGTTGGACGCCGCCGAAGCCAAGCAACGGGAGTGGAAAGAGTGGTTTGATCGATGCCGGGAAGCCGGCGATCGTGACGGCATGAAAGATGCCGCCCGGAACCACAAGGCCCTCGAGGGCGTCATCAAGACCCTGCGATGGACCTTGGGAGAAGTCGGCGTTTCCTCACCCCTGACCTGAACGGCATCGTCATCAGGCGCGAGCACCTCGGACAAGCATGGCCGACGACCGCTTCACGGTCCGCGTTCACGTTAGCGCGGTGGACGATGTGACGGTCCTCAATGAGGCCCTTTTGGCATGGTTGGGCGAGGTGGACGTGGAACGGACTTCGTACGCCTCCCATGCGGGGCCGACGATGTTGACGCTCAGCGTCGAACTCCGTCGGAAGGCGGACCTTCGACGCGCATGGTCGGGTCTGGACGAAGCGGCCCTGGACACCTTGCTCGCCGAAGTCGGTGAACGCCTTGATGACGAGGGTGGCTTGCATTTTCGTGTGGATCTGGACCGGCTGGTCGCGGGCCACGTCGTGCTTGCAGCACCGGGCGCGCCCCGCTCGGCAAAAGTTCGTTGCAAGGTCGCCGTGTATCCGGGTCAAACCGCAGAAGAGCGGCTCGGAGCGATGATTGCAACTGCTCTGCAGCACGCACGATAGTTGGCAACCCTTCATATCCTTCAAGCCACAGCACACCTCATGCCTCACGTTGTGACCACCACGTGCGTTGACCACAAGTACCAGGAATGCGTTGCTGTCTGCCCCGTGGAAGCCTTCCGCGAGCTGGACACCTACCTCGTCATCGACCCCGACGAGTGCATCGATTGCGGTGCTTGCGTCCCAGAGTGCCCTGTGGAGGCCATCTTCCCGGACACCGAAGTTCCTGAAGGCGAAGAAGTGTGGATCGACCGCAACGCCGAGGAAGCCGTGGACGCGCCCATCGCCGAAGGCGATTCTCCCGTCCTTGGTGACTGAGCTTCGCTCAAACGACCTTCGAGGTGACCTGAATGGGTGGTGTTGACCTACAGAACATGCGTCGCGGCAGCGACCTCATCAAGCGTGGCTTTGCTCGCATGCAGCAAGGCGGCGTCATCATGGACGTCGTCGATGCCGAGCAGGCGGCCGTGGCCGAGGACGCCGGGGCGGTCGCCGTGATGGCGCTCGAGCGCGTTCCTGCGGACATCCGCAAGGCAGGCGGTGTGGCCCGCATGAGCCACCCCGACATGATTCAGGGCATCCTCGACTGCACGTCCATCCCCGTGATGGCCAAATCCCGAATTGGACACGATGGCGAGGCTCGGATCCTCGAGGCCATGGGCGTCGACATGATCGACGAGAGCGAAGTCCTTACCCCGGCCGACCCCTACTTCCACATCGACAAGCGGGCGTACGAGATTCCCTACGTCTGCGGTGCCACCAACCTCGGTGAGGCGGTCCGGCGCATTCACGAAGGCGCCGCCATGATCCGCACCAAGGGCGAAGCCGGAACCGGCAACGTCGTGGCTGCAGTGACCCACGCGCGCATCATCCAGCAAGAAATTGAGCAAATTTCGGGCCTCGACGACGACGGCCTTGATTTCGCTGCGGACCACATCATGGACCGCTATCGCGTTCTTTCCCGCAACTCGTCGCTTCCAGGCACCCACGAGGTAACCCCGTTTGGTCCGCTTGACGGCGATTTCAAAGACGGCATCTGCGAGGTGTTGGGCGATGTCCGAAGCATGGGGCGTCTTCCCGTGGTGACCTTCTCCGCAGGCGGCATTGCCACGCCGGCCGATGCTTCGCTCATGATGCAGATGGGCATGGACGGCGTGTTCGTCGGATCGGGCATCTTCAAGTCCGAGCATCCGCCGACCATGGCGGATGCCATCGTCCTCGCCACCGCCCACTTTGACAACCCGGAGAAGGTGGCTGAAGCCATGGCCATGACCGATGGCGCGCCCATGAAGGGCGACGAGTTGGAGACCCTCGAGGTCCGCCTTGACCAGCGCGGCTGGTGAACGGCCCCCGTCGGCTCTTTCAAATACGGAAGGCCGGTCGCGAGACTGCAAGCGAGGTAGCCCTCGTAGGAACATCAGGTGATCACATGGCAAGGAAGATGAGTGCAAAAGCACGTGCAGCAGCACGTAAGCAGCGTGACAAGTGGAAGTCCAAGCGTTGGTACACCATCCGAGCCCCCCGTGATCCCTGGAAGTTCCAGAACATCGGCGAAACCATCGGTGAATCCGATGAGCACGTGATGGGTCGCGTCTACGAGATGACCCAGCAGGAGTTCTCGGGCGACTTCACGAAGATGCACGTCATCCTCCGCTTCCGCGTGACCGATTGTGTGGGCCAAGACGCCCTCACGACCTTCATCGGTCACCACCATCAAACCGACCACGTGCGCCGGCAGGTCCGCCGCTACCGTGGCAAGGTGGACGACGTGGTCGATGTGGTGACCACCGACGGTTACCTCATCCGCATCAAGCCGCTCATCATCACGCAGAAGCGTGTGCAGACCTCGGTCAAGAGCGACATCCGCAACAAGGCGCGCGACATCATCGTCACCAACGCCGCCAAGATGACCTATTCCCAGATTCAAACCGCAATGCTCGGTGGCGACCTGGAGAAGGACATCGAAAACGCGGTCAAGTCGATCTATCCGGTCCGCACCTGCGTCATCCGCAAGAGCCAGCTTCTCCAGACCGGTGTCGTCACCGAGAAGGGCCCGACGCTGGACGAGATTCACGCCGAAGAAGCCCGCTCCGCGGCCGAGATGAAGGCCAAGAAGGCGGCTCTGCTCGCCGAGGCCATGGCCGAAGAAGGCGATGACGACGCTGACGACGCGGAGGCCGAAGAAGCCCCCGCCGAGGAAGCCCCTGCTGAGGAGGCTCCCGCTGAAGCAGAAGCCGAGGAAGAGGCTCCTGCTGAAGAGGAGGCGCCAGCCGAAGACGAGGCTGAGCCGGAAGGCGATGCCCCGGATTACGCGTCGATGACCGTGGCGGAACTCAAGGACGAACTGAAGGCCAAGGGTCTGCCCGTCTCTGGAAAGAAGGCGGAGCTCGTCGAGCGCCTCCAAGGTGCTTGAAAGGAACCCGTCCTTCGCCGATGGGTCCAAGCCCTCCAATGCTCAGGTGAGTCCATGCGCCGCATCGGTGTGATGGGAGGTACAGGCCTGCTGGCGCTCGAGGCGATCCCAGGCGCAGCCGAAGCCGGTTGGACCACCGAACGCGTGGACGAGATTCAGCATGAAACGCCCTACGGCGTGGTGCCGCTGCGTTGCATGACGCTGAGCAAGTCCGAGGAGCGCTGTGAGGTGGTCTTCGTGCAACGGCACCATGACGCCTCAGGTGGCACCGTGCCCCCGCACCGCATCGAGCACCGGGCCAACCTTCGGGCCATGGCCGATGCGAAGGTGGACCGCTTGCTGGCGGTGTGCTCGGTCGGCACGTTGGTGGAACGCTTGCCGCCGGGTCGCGTCGGCGTGGCTGGCGACGGCATCGATTTGACCGGCGTGAGCACGACCTTCCACGACGACGATGCCGAATTCACGTCGATGGCCAACGCCTACGACGAGGCCCTGCTGCACCGCACGGCCGCCGTCCTCGGCGAGGTCCAAGGCGCGTCAGCGAAGGACCTGACCGTCACGTATTGGCTCACCCAAGGTCCTCAGTTCGAAACCCCGGCCGAAATCGACGCCATCGAGCGGCTCGGTGGCGAGGTGGTCGGCATGACCATGCCACGCGAAGCCAAACTCGCGGCGGAGCTTGGCCTGCCGTATGTGGCCTTGTGCATCGCGGCCAACTGGGCCGCAGGGCGCTCCCCCGAAGGCCGTCGAACCGACCTCGTCCACGAGGAGGTCTCGGCCGAGGCGCACCGGCGTTTGGGTCCGGTGTGGGCCGTGCTGCTCGACCAGATCACGACTCAGTCGATGTCTGTTGGAGCGAAAGCACCAGCATGATCAGCGTGAACAAGGGGAGCACCACGTTCGCCAATGTCGGCCATGTGGTCTGTCCCACAGCAATCGATGTGAGGCGTGACCCTCCTGCCTATAGGGCGCCATCGTGCGTAAGGACGCATGGACTTGAGCGTGGAGGGTTGGATGGCCAGCGATGCAGACGACGCATGGTCACTGATGATGCGAGGCGTTGCCGCCTTCCACCACAAGCACGATTTCGCCGGCAACAACGGTCACGACATGGGCTACCGCATCGCGCTGACGGTGGAAGAATTGGGTGAGTTGGCCGCGGCCATCACCAAGGCCAAGCCCATCGAAGAGGTCGCTGAGGAGATGGCCGACGTCCTCATCCTGCTCATGGGGCACAGCCTCGCGATGGAAATTGACCTGAAAGCAGCCTTCGAGGCAAAGCTCGCTCGGGTGATGCAGCGTCCTGCTCGCCAAGGACGGTTGGGCATCCGCGTGACCGAATACACGGACGAATCGTGAAGCCGGGGGGATTTCGTGGAAGAGTTCCAACGGCCCATTGACGTCATCAAAGGCTCCATGGAGCAGGTCAATGCACCTCGCTTCTTGGACCTCCACCTACCCATGTACACAGGGCAGTGGGTTCAACTTGTTGTCAGCCTGCTTGTGAGCGTCGGTTTTGCGTACATCTTCCTGTCCGAGGGCGTGACGACAGAAGCGCTTCTGATTCTGGCCGCAGCGCTCTACGTGACCGGCATGGCGTTGGCCACCAGTTTCCCTTCTGGAATCCAGATCGCCCTCCACGCCATTCGTACAACCATCGGTGAAATTGCCGCCGTTTCGTACGATGTTGGGCCAAACGGGGAACGCACCGAGGCGTCCCCTGGCGGGGAAAAGGAAGGGTGGTTGGTTCGGCCACCGCCCGTCGGCGCGTGGCATTTGGACCGCCCGTACGACGAGGATGAAGGCGGCCTTCTGGACGACCATCCTCAGAACGTCGGCACGCCGGTTCCTGCAACCTTGACCCTCCAGTCCTTGATCCGCATCGCGCAAAGCGCCTTCATGGTCATCATCGCTCGAACCTACCTCCTGGAGTCTGGAGATCCCGGGATGCTCTACGGTGCTCTGGCCGTTGGTGCGGTGATTCTGCTGGTCCAGTTTTTCCGCGTGCGCAAGTGGCGGGCCCTCGCCGATCGGCCCACGTCCACCGTACGGTCGATGCCGATGGGTCCGGTGGAGGTGTACGGCCAACTCCGTCCTCGGCATGGCTGGCCGGCGGTGGTGTTCGTCGACGGTGATGCGGGCAAGTGCGTGCATGGCCTTGCGGATTGGGGCTGGAGGTACGGTCATCGGTTTACCTGGGAAGAATGGGTCGAGGAGCGCGACGAAGACGGCAACGTGACCGGCGGCCGATGGGAGAGCCGCAGCGCCTACACCCTGATTCGTTCCGACGCTGGTGGCGCCCCGACTTTGGTGCACGATGGAACCGGTGGGATGGCCGTTCACCCAAACCTCCTGGCCAACGGCCGCCGGATTCAGGAGTGGTCTGACGCCGACCTCAGCTTGTGGTCGACGCGAAGTCGGCCCGGCGGCAAGGTGCGGAATCTGCGGGCTTGGCACGTATGGGACATCAACGGGTGGACGGTGGGTGACCCCTTCTTTGCCTCATGTTATGCCCAACCTCGCAGGCAGGAGGAGTTGATGTTCGAAGGCGTCGATCAATCCGTGGCCTCTGCGTTGCCTGAATTGACCCGTGAAGGGGACGGATTTGGTCACGTTGTGACGGTCCACCGTGGGACTGAAGCGCTGGCCTTCAGCGACATGGAAAGCGGTCTCAGCGCCATGTTGCCCTCGGCCATCATGGTCTCGATCGCTCTGGTGACCTTCCTGATGGAAGGGCTCTGGTTCTGATCACGAGCGCGTCCAATGCTCGAAGGTCTGGTCGTGTTGGTCCCCTTCCTGCGCAGGCACCGTTTCAGAGGACGCGAGGCTCCACGTCGCGTCCATGGCAGGTGCATGGGTGTCAGCACCTTCCGCGGTGGTGTGCACCACGGTGCGAAACACCTCACTCGCGTCGGGAAGCATGAGCGCGTAAATCTCGCCTCCGCCGATGATGAACAGCGTTTCTCCGGCCACGGAGCGGGCCTTGACCTCCTCGACGGTGGTCCGCTCCGCTCCTTCGTCACTCCACGAAGGGTCGCGCGTGAGCACCAAGTTCGCTCGGCCCGGCAGGGGGAAAGGCAGGCTCTCCCAGGTGCGCCGTCCCATGACCACGGCATGACCGAGGGTGAGGGCCTTGAAGCGCTGCAGGTCCGTGCGTTGCCTCCACGGTAAGTCGCCGTCCTGTCCGATGCCGCCGGCTTGGTCTTCGGCCCAAATGAGGTGAAGCGGCATGGAAGGTCCTCAGACGGCGATGGGTGCGGCGATGTGTGGATGATGTTCGTAGCCTTCGAACGCGATGTGTTCGGCGGTGAAGGCGTCGATGTCCGTGATCGACGGGTCGAGCTTGAGGGTCGGGAGGGGCAAGGGCTCTCGCGTGATTTGCAAGCGCGCTTGATCGAGGTGGTTGTTGTAGAGGTGGGCGTCGCCCAAACTGTGCACGAAGACGCCAGGCTTCAGCCCACACACCTGCGCCATCATGTGGGTCAGGAGGCTGTACGAGGCGATGTTGAACGGCACGCCAAGGAAGACGTCCGCGCTGCGCTGGTACATTTGGCAGTTCAAGCGCCCGTCAGCGACGTGGAATTGGAAGAAGGCGTGGCACGGCATCAGCGCCATGTCCGAGAGGTCTGCAACGTTCCAGGCGCTGACGATGATCCTCCGGCTGTTTGGGTCTTCGTTGATGAGACGAATGGCTTCCGCGACCTGATCGTGCTCAACGCCGTCGGGTCCGACCCAGCGGCGCCATTGCTTGCCGTAGACCGGGCCAAGGTCGCCGTTCTCATCGGCCCACTCGTTCCAAATCCGCACGCCGTTCTCTTGCAGATAGCGTACGTTGGTGTCGCCTTTCAGGAACCAAAGCAACTCGTGGACCACGGAGGGGATGTGAATGCGCTTCGTGGTGACCAAGGGGAAGCCTTCGCTCAGGTCGAACCTCATTTGGTGACCGAAGACGCTCAGGGTCCCGGTTCCGGTGCGGTCGCCTTTCGGCACGCCTTCGTCGAGCACCCGCTGCAGCAGGTCAAGGTAGGCTTGCATGCCCCTGACTTGGCGCTGAGGCCCTTGAGGCTTGTCGGTGTCAAGGTGCGCCAAGGTGCTTCAGGCTGGCCATCAGTTGGTCGGTAAATTGGCGTTGGAGCACGGCCATTTTTGAGTCCAACTCGTCGTCGCTCATGGCCGCCATGGCGACCACCTCGTCGTCCGCGAGCCCCGCTCCACTGGGGTGCGAAAGCCACGTTTCCCACGTGGTCCCTCGCCCGATGGTGATGTGCACCCGGCGCCAGAAACGCGGGAACTTGTGCGCTCCCGGTTGCATCATGTCACGGGTGCCGACAAGCGCCACGGGGATCACGGTGGCGTGCGGCACGGTGGCCGCGAGCCGCGCAACGCCAGTTTTCCCCTCGAGCAGGAAGGGCGCTTCGGTGCGTTTGGAGCGCGTGCCCTCGGGAAAGATACCGACCGCTTTGTTCGCCTCGAGGAGCGCCACGGCGCTGGACAGGGCGTCACGTGCGCCACTTTCACGGTGGGTTTCGATTTGACCTGTGGCGTTCATGAGCCACTTCCTCGGCCCGGAGACAAAGTGACCGTCCTTGGCGAGGTAGTGTGCCTTCCGCCGCGTGGCCATGATGACCATGATCGGGTCGACGTGGGACATGTGGTTCGCGGCCAAGATTACCGGGCCGTGGCGCGGGACGTGGTGGAGTCCGCGCATGCGCAACCTGAGGAAGAGCCGCATGCAGGGATTGAGCAGGACGCGAATGCGGCGGTAATTCGGATAGCGAAGTTCGACCTTGTCCGCCGACCGGATGCCGCTTCTGGCGACAATGGTCGCCCAAGCCTCCTGTCGTGCTTCGCTCACACGCCGCCATCCGTGCACGAGGTATCAACCTTCACCGCTGCAGGTCATGATTCGCCTTGATTGCGCTGCAAGGCTCAAATCATGGGCGCCGTAGAGCAGCGCATGCAGCGCGTGCTGGCCCTCCTGCTGCTCGCGGTGCTCGTGCTGCCTGCCACGGCTCCTCTGGCGGCGGCCCAAGCATGGGAAGAGGACGGTTGGTTGGAAACCAGCATGGCGGTTGAGCGCATCGAGGCAGGCGATGAATTCGGATGCTACGGCATGCCTGGCTTGAGCTGGGCCAACGACCCTGGAGCCGTGGCCACGGCGTGCCGCGACTACCTCACGGCACGAACACCGGCGTCCATCTGGGGCGAAGCGCCAATGTCCCTCTACACCCCCGAAGGTCTGCCTGCGACCGACCATACGCTCCTCGGTGGCCTCGGTTTTGTGGTCCACGGCGACAACACCGGCTTGGCCACCACCGCATGGCACGACGCTGACGATGTGCCGACCTTCGAAGAGGACTGGTACAACCTCGGGCGTCGAGGCGGGTCGCTCGAGAAAGAAGTGGCCGACATCGAGGCCCTCGAAGCCGAGCTCGATGCCGGAGGTCTCGTGAACATGTACTGGATTGGACGCGTCAACGACGCCACGATCCGTCACGACAGCGAGGTGACCGACCTTCTTCTGTCACGGGATGACGTGTGGTTCACGACCTGGGGTGAGGTCTGGTCCACGTGGGCCGTGCTTCGATGTCACGAATTTGCACTTGACGTCGATCCTGATGATGCTCGAAAGGTGACGTTCACGTTGGAGGACACCGTGGCTTGCGGCTCCTCAAACCCTGAGGCGTGGAAGGTCCCCACGACGTGGCGTTATCTCCCGCCAGAGGGCGCCAACGTCACCGACGTCCTGTTCGAGAACGAGACGGCGCCCAACCTCGAGGGCGTGCGCAACACCGCCATCGGCGTGCGCTCAGACGGCAACGAAACCCTGCTGAGCCTGACCGTGGGCCAAAGCATGGTGCTGATGCACGACGCTCCGGTGGAGCGCGGCGATCTTGACGTCCTCGGCATGACGGACCAGTGGAACGGCCTCGGGGTGGCGGTCACCATTGCTGGACACGACACGTGGGATCTGTTCCGATGGAGCAAGCGCTTCAACGACGAACCCGAACTCCGCTTCACGTGGCTCGTCATCCCTCGCGATGCCGATCCAGAGATGCCGTGGCTTCCGTGGGTGGGCCTGCTGGCCGCGGTCGGTACCGTCGTGGCCATGCGCCACGTCATCCGCTCCGATGACGGGACGTCCGCCCTTGCGCCGCACCCGAAAACCCGCACCTTCGTTGAGGAAGAGTGACGAAGCCTTCATCCCCGACGCGTCCCGCCCTCGGCTGAGGTGGACGCATGGAGATTGATCCGTGGAGCAGCGCTCAATCCACCGACTATGAGGGCATCATCAGCCGATTTGGGCTGAACCGGATGGAAGGGCTCGATCTTCCCAACCCGACCCGGCTGCACCGTCGTGGCATCGTCTTCGCTCATCGCGACCTCGAAGGGGTCCTCGATGCACAGCGGAAGGGCGAGCCCTTCGGTGTCCTGACGGGACTCATGCCCTCTGGGAAGATGCACCTTGGGCATTCGATGGTCATCGAACAAGTGCGCTGGTTCCAGGAAAGCGGCGGCGACGTGACCATCGCGGTCGCTGACCTTGAGAGTCAAGCGACGAGGGGGGTGGGACTGAAGGAAGGGCGCAAGGTCGCGCTCGAGCAATACATCGCAAATTACGCTGCCTTGGGCCTTGATCCCGAACGGACGCAGGTCTACTTCCAGTCGTCGCGACCGATCGTTCAGCGGCTTGGCTTCCAACTTGGTCGCAGAACCAATCTGTCCGAATTCGAGGCCATTTACGGCTTCAAAGGAGAGACCAACCTCGCTCACGTTCAGGCGCCGTTGGTTCAAGCCGGGGACATTTTGCATCCCCAAACGGACGAATTCGGAGGCCTTCGCCCCATCGTGGTGCCCGTGGGGGTCGACCAAGACCCACACCTCCGCCTGACGCGCGGCTTGGCCTCCAAATCGAACTGGTTCAACCTCAAGGAAGGCAAGCATGCGGGCCTGACCGTTGCCCTTTCCGTGCAAGACGACAACGCCGCCGCCCTTGGACAACAGCCCAACGGGCGCGTCGACCGCGCGGTGCGCCAAGGTGTCTTTGACCGCATCGTGGAACGCCTCAACGCGCTTGGATTCAGCGACCTCCGTCCAAATCCAAAGCACGGAACGGTCGAAGTCCCTTCGGCCTCAAAGCGCGACCTTGCTGCCGTCCGCCTCGCGTTGCTCGGTCTCGAACGCGAACTGGGCGGGATGGGTCTGATGCCACCTGCGTCAACCTACCACCACTTTGCCGTCGGTCTTGACGGTGACAAGATGTCCAGCAGCCGGCCTGATTCCACCATCTTCCTTGGCGATGAACCCGCAAAGGTGGCCAAGAAAATCCGGCGTGCCTTCTCCGGCGGCCAACCGACGGTGGAGGAACACCGCCGGCTCGGTGGAGATCCGGACCGTGACGTTGCCTTCCAGTACATGGCCTACTTCTTCGAGGAGGACGATGCTGTGCTCGCAGAGTTGGCTGAATCCTACCGCGCAGGGTCCCTCCTCGCCGGTGAAATGAAGCAAGCGTGCCTGGACAGGGCCGAGGTGTGGCTGGCCGAACTCGCAGAACGCCGCGATGAAACCGCTCACCTGGTGGAGGATTTCCTCGCGCCCGATGCGCTGTGAGCCTTAAGCGGAGAACACCGGGGGCTCTGGCCCCATCGGCAAATCTTCGGTTTCTTTCTCGGTCAACGTGCGTTGAACCGCATCGTCGTGCAAAATCAGGGACCGACCGCTGGGGTCGAGGAGTTCGAGGGTGATCGCCTCATCGAATTGTCCCGCCATCGCCATCGCGAGCCTGAGCCTCAAGTGGTCCAATGCGGCACGTTCCTCCTGACGGTTCCCGTGGGCCACAACGTCACGCTCCACGATGTCGAGCACGTCCACGAAGCGTTGGAGCACACCTTCCACGTTGGACACGTACCCTGTTGAAGAGGCACCAGGCGCCACCTCGAGGTCGAGTTCGGGGACCCGCACCGTGCAGGCCGTGGACCGGACCACGCGAGCGGTCAGGTGCTCGCGCTCCGTCAGCGCCAAGGTCCACCCTGTGGGCGTTTGCGCTTCGGC
The DNA here is from genome assembly GCA_002722135.1 of Methanobacteriota archaeon. Taxonomy (GTDB): domain Archaea; phylum Thermoplasmatota; class Poseidoniia; order Poseidoniales; family Poseidoniaceae; genus MGIIa-L3. Next base: position 61,611 of record PBKJ01000004.1, read on the forward strand.
GGGGATCAGGTCCGTTTGCCGCCAACCGCACGCCAAGCAGAGGAGGGTGACCTGGGTGTGTTCACCGAAGTACGGGATGTCATCGATGTGGGTCCGCAGTCGAAGCCCCTCATCATCGCCGCATGTGGGGCATGGTGCATCGACGACTTGCTCCATTCACCACCGCCTCCCGTCGCCCTCAGGGCGGACGGTCTCGGCCGCATCTTCGACGCCTCGGACGCCCTCGATGCCAGGCGGCAGAACCAGAATGCGCGTGTCCGTAAGCTGCAGCAACCTCCCGCCCATGTCATCTTCGACGAAGAGTGAGAGGTGGTCCAACGCCGCGCGAAACGCATCGCGTCGGCCAAACAACGGCGCGACGTCAAGGAGGGTGATGTGGCCTTCTGCGGTCCAGTCCATCACCTGGCCGATGCCCTCGCTGCTGGCCAATGAAGCGCGGTGGATGACCGGTGCGCCATGAACGGCGGGGACCGGCGCGTCAGGGTACAAGTTTCGCAGATCGAGGTAGGCGTGAGGGACGGTCGGCGCTGCCGGAACCCGGCGGGCGTCATGGCGGAGGCTCGGCATCTCAAACTGCTCAAGAGGCGAGCCCGTGGGTGTTCGTGGGGCTTCAACCGGCGCTCCACTGAAGGCGTCCAGCGAGGACTGCCCTTCATCGGACTCCACGCGGCGGGCCATGCCTTCCGCTGGTGTCGAGGTCCCATGAAGCCTCGCCTGCGATGACGGCGGATTCATAAGGGTCCGTCAGGCAGTCCTTCTCACGCACCCGTCCTTCATACGGGGTCGCGGAGGTGAGCAACCATGATTCAGGGCGAGCATGAAGGCGTTCTCAAGACCGGGACCAGCACCGTGGGCATCACGTTCGATGGCGGAGCCGTCGTTGGCGCCGACCACCGTGCAACCATGGGTCACTTCGTGGCCAACAAGAGCGTCCAGAAGTTGTTCCGCATCGGCGACAACCTCGGCCTGACCACCGCCGGCCTTGTCGGACACGCTCAGTCCCTCTCCCGCACCCTTGCGGCTGAAGTGGCGCTGTACGAACTCCGCCGTGGGCAGCAAATGACCGTGAAGGGCGCTGCGACCCTGACGGCCAACATCCTCTCCGGGCGCCCTCACTGGGTCCAGCTGCTCATCGTCGGTGTCGATCCCGACGGCCCCTCGGTGTACTCCATCGACTCCGCCGGCGGTTCAATCCCCGACGTGTACTGCGCGACCGGTTCCGGTTCGCCCTACATGTATGGTGTGCTCGAAGACGGCTTCCGAGACAACATGTCCCGCAACGAGGCCGTGCTCCTCGCCGCGCGTGCCCTCAGCGCCTCAGGCCAGCGTGACGCAGCCAGCGGCAACGGCATGGACCTCGCGGTCATCACCGCCAAAGACGGATTCCAACTCGTCGATCAATCCGAGATCGACGCCCTCCTCGCCTCACACCGCTGAGGCCCATCCAATTCCCGTTTCCCGCCACCGACGCGGTGGGGGGAGCCGGCAAGGTGTTTCTCATGCGAATGAGCTTCAAAGAACTGAAAGACGAAGTGGCCAAAATCGTTCCCAAGGGATTCGATTACACGGTCGAATTGGAAGCAGGTGACATCGCCATCATCACGTCGGAACCCGCGCGGTTTGCTGCGGACGGTTTGATTGGCCGCATCGCCAAGCGAGTCCGCCGGACCATCGTGCTGCGTCCCTCAGAGGACATCATGATTTCACCCGAGGACGCCAAGCGCGCCATCGAGGACATCCTTCCTGAGGCTGCGGGCCTCAAGCACACCTACTTCGATGCCTGCCTTCGCGAAATCACGCTCATTTGCGATGACCCTGGAGAGGCCGTGGGCCGTCGAGGCGCGGTGCTCAACGAAATCCGCGACACCACCGGCTGGCTGGTGCGCGTCGAACGCACGCCACCGGTCTTGTCCAAGACCATCCATGACATCCGAGGCTACCGCGAGGCCAACGCGGCTGAGCGGCGCAAGTTGCTGAAGAACTTCGGCCTCAACATCCACCGTCCCACCCGCCCAGGCTCAGCATGGGCTCGCGTGACCGCCCTCGGGTCGTACCGTGAGGTGGGCCGGGCTTGCCACTTGGTGACGACGAACGAATCCCGCGTGATGATCGACGTCGGCGTCAACATCGCGAGCGATACGGACCCTATGCCCTACTTCACGGCGCCTGAAGCACTCCCCCTCGACAAACTCGACGCGGTGGTGTTGACGCACGCTCACCTCGACCATGCGGGCATGCTCCCTGTGCTGTTCAAGTACGGGTACCGCGGACCTGTGTATTGCACGCCTCCGACCCGCGACATGATGCTCCTGCTCCAGACGGACTTCCTCAAAGTCGGTGGCGCAGAAGGAAAGCGCGCGCCATACAGCATGGAAGACATCCGCCAGTGCATGCTGCACGTCGTTGACGTCGACTGGAGCAAAACCACCGACATCACGCCGGACGTGAAGCTCACCTTCGAGAACGCAGGCCACATTTTGGGCTCGTCTGCGGTGCACCTCAACATCGCCGACGGGAAGCACAACATCGTCTTCAGTGGCGATCAAAAGTACGAGAAGTCGTGGCTCTTCGATGCGGCCAACGTACGCTTCCCGCGCTGTGAAACCCTGGTCATCGAGTCAACCTACGGGGCAAGCGGCGACTACCAACCCTCGCGTGAAGAGGCCACGATGGAACTCCAAGACATCGTTCGGCGCACCATCGAGCGTGGCGGCAAGCTGATTTGCCCCGTCTTCGCGGTCGGCCGTTCACAGGAGGTCATGATCGCGATTGATGACCTGTTCCGAGAGGGCAAAGTGAAGCCTGTGCCGGTCTGGTTGGACGGGATGATTCAGGAAGCGACGGCGATTCACGCCGCTCACCCGGATTACCTCACCTCCTCGCTGAAGCGTTCCCTGCTCACCGACGATGGACAGAACCCCTTCACCAGCGAGTGGTTCAGGCCCGTCCAAGGCCGAGAACTTCGGGAATCCATCATCATGGACACGAGCCCATGCATCGTCTTGGCCACCTCTGGCATGATGAACGGCGGCCCCGTCATGGAGTACTTCAAGCACTGGGCCTCGGAAACGAGGAACTCCCTGTGCTTTGTCGGCTACCAAGCCGAAGGCACCCTCGGCCGCCGCCTCCAGAAGGGCTTCGGCGAGGTGCCGATGATCATCAACGGCCGCACGGAGATGGTCAAGATCGGTTGTGAAATGGTGACCATCGACGGCTTCAGCGGTCACTCCGACCGCCGGCAACTCCTCGACTTCGTCGACCAGATGAGTCCAACGCCGAAGGCCATCGTGTGCCATCACGGCGATTACCACAAGTGCAACGAACTCGGAAAGACGCTGAGGGAGCGGTACCGCTGCCGAACCTACGCACCGCGCAACCTCGAAACGGTTCGCTTGTTCTGAGCCTCACACCATCGGTTCGCCACACTCGGGGCAAGGGATGCCGGGCAGGAACATCCCCGGGATGTAACCGCATTCAACGCACATGGAGGTCGTTTCGTCCATGCCATCACCGTCCCTGCGACGGTTCATGAAGCAAGCCATGCGCGACCATGGCATCGATGACGTGCTGAAGGTCACGCTCTTCGATGACAACCTTGGCATGCGGCAACGGGCGCTCGTCCCACGGGTTGAAGCAAATGGGGAGGCCCGATTCTTCGAACATGCCGATGTCGCCCGCTGAATCCCCAACGGCCACGGTTCGCGTTCGGGCCACGCCGTACCTGCGTTGAAGCATCCGCACCAAGGCTCCCTTTCCGTCCATCTGCACCTGGTATCGACCAAGGACACGGAGGGGTCCGTCCTCGTCCCCGCTCAAGCGTGGCAGCCATCCGTTGGTGAACACGTCCAACCGGCTGTCACGGCCGTGACCTGCCTCGATGGCGTAACGCTTCTCAATGCCGCCCCAGCGCCGTCGCCAAGGTGTTTCTGTTGGGAATTTCGCTGCAATCCTGTGCGCCGTTGCCTGCACACCACCGCTGACGATGGCGACGTGCCAACCGGCATTGTGGGCGGTCTGGATGAGGTGTTCGACGCCCTTCATCATGGGTGCCGCAAGCAGAATGTCATCAAGACGGTCGTTTCTGGCCTGGCTTCCGTCCATGGCTTCGAAGGCCGCTTCAATCAGCCGAAGGTCCAACTTGATCCACGTCCACTCGTCCAATTTTCCTTGGTTGTACAAGTTGAACGATGCCGAATTGTCGGCGCCAATTGCGTCGTAGACCACTTGCCACGTGGACAGGTGATCCACAAGGACCCGGTCCATGTCGAGGCACAACAGGCCGTTGACGGGAGCCTTCGTCACGCGGCGCCACCCTCGCTTTCCACTTGGTGGTGAAGGCTGGCCACCTGTTTCTCCATGATCCAGAGCAACACGGCGGTCATCAGGGCGAACAGGCCCATGAGCGTGACCGCCACGGTGGCCAGCGTGACGCCGAGCGACGTTGAATTCAGCTCCTTGAATTGGTCGATGACGTTGCCGGAAAGCCGGATTCCAAGCACGAAGAGCACCAAACCGGGCAGGCCAATCAAGACCAGCGGGTGCTTGGATTCCAGCATCCAGTAGAACATCTGGGCCATGCGAGAAGCGCTTGCCAAGGATTCGGCTTGGTGCACGTTTGGTCGCGCAATGTGGCGGCTGACGCGAACACCGAGGTCTTCGGGCAGGTCCATGGCGGTGCCCAGGGGCCCGAGGGCAGCAAGGGCTGCAAAGCCCGCAGGCGTGACCTGAAGGTGCTGAACGTCGGCATCGAGCAACACGACGTCCTCCGGCGGACCTTCGTCTTCGTCGAGTACGATGGACACGTGGACGTCCCAGCGTTCGTGCAAGCGGTTGATCGACAAGGGAAGATCGCGCAACCGCCACGCGTCGTTGACGCGAAGGAAGAGCGTACGTTCCGCGTCTTGAAGGCCGGCTTCCTTGAGCAACGACGCCAGGCTTGAGGCGGTGATGTGCTCCTCAACGTGCGTCAGGACGGGACATTCCAAGCGCTCGGCCAGTTCCACCGTGGCGTCGGAAGAGCCCCGGTCGAGCAGCACGACTTCGTCCACGGATTCCCTGGCTCGAACGATGATCGACACGATGCGAAGTTCGAGGTTCGATCCGATGAGGACCAGACGATGTCGAGGCGCACCCACGCCACCCTCGCAACGACTGGGAATATCAATCATCGGCTTCGTCTTGTGGCTTCAGACACCTTATGTGGAGCCGTCGTTCGCAGCGGAGCATGTGGGAAGGTCGCCGTTTGGCGGTGGTCATGCCCGCACGGAATGAAGCGCCTCACATCGACGGGGCACTCCGGTCTTTGCCCGCTGAAGTGGACGTGGTGGTGGTCGTCGATGATGGTTCTATAGACGGCACCACAGAAGCGGTGAAGAGCACTGAACGCCCCTTCGACGTGACCGTCCTTCAGCGCGGTGGACAAGGCGTGGGCGCGGCCGTTGCGATGGGGCTTGACCACCTTGCCGGCGTGTTGGACGTCGATGACCTCGTCGCCGTAATGGACGGTGACGGGCAGATGGACGCCGATGATTTGCTTCCACTCTGCCGCCAACTCGTGGCTGAGCAAGCCGACGTGATCAAGGGAGACCGGCTTGCCCATCACGACGTCCGTGGGGCCATGCCCGTGCTCCGTCGCTTGGCCAACCGTGGGCTTGCCCTGTTGACGACCTTGGCTTCTGGTCGCCGCGTGGGGGACGCGCAATGCGGGTTCATCGTGATGCGACATGAGGTCCTTCTCCGAACGAAGGATGACCCCGTGTGGTCAGGATACGGGTACGTCAACCACCGCTTCATCCGCTGGTCGAGGCACGGGTTGAGGGTGGCCACGCATCCCGTTCGTCCAGTCTATGGGGAGGAAACCTCTGGCATCCGTCCGCTTCGTTTCTTGTTCAGCGTCGGCGCCATGTTCGTTCGAGAGCATCACGGACGAGCGTTCAGCTCGCTCGTTTCTGGTCCCGGCCGCGTCCCGCTGAGCGTCGCGCTGGCCACCTACCTTGCAGGTTGGGCGTCGCTGGTGGGCGTGGTTGGAGGCGTGCTGCCCCTCCCCGCTCTTGTCGCTCTTCCAATCGCATGGCTGCTCGCTCACGCCTTGGATCGCACTGCGCATGCTGGTGGGCGCGCCAGGATTTGAACCTGGGTCCAGGCGTCCCAAACGCCCGATGATAGGCCAAGCTACACCACGTGCCCGTACCTCGCGCTCACGCTTCCCGCTTTCAAACTGACCGTTGCTCACCCAGCAAGCACCAGAGCTCCGGTTCCTGCTCAAACAGGAGTCCAGCGGCCATGGCGTGCTCGATCACGGTGGACACGGCGGCGTTGGACGAGCGCTGCCGGAGCGCGTTTGCGAGGGCCTGGGCGGTGATTTCCCCGTCGTCGTTGGCTGCGTCACGCAAGGCTGCAAACCACACCTTCGGCGAGTCGTCCTCAGCCGAGGAAAATTCGGTCTGCGGGGTCCCCATCCGCTTGCGAAGTTCGTCACGGAGTTCTTCCGGTGTGTTGGCCAAGGTCACCTTCACTTGGAGCTCAGCAGCGGAGGCGGCTCGTTCCACCACCTCCATCGGTGTGGCTGACCTATGGCCGCAATGGGGGCACCGATGGGCGATGCCTTTCGCTCCGAAACACGCCCCGCATGACGGGCAGCGTGCCACGACCCAGACGTCGTTCACGCGCGCCCCTCACAGACTGAAATCGGTTCGGCTGCCGGGGCGTAGGGCCTTGGCGGCAGGTGCCTTCGTGTCGACGCGCCGCTGCGCAGCGTCGATGGCCTCTTGTGCGCTTCGCGTCATGGATTTTCGGACCGGTCCTGTGCGTTGGTTGCCGAGGTTGGACAAGGAGTCCGGGAGGATGAGTGCGGCCACAGCGACACCGTGGTGATCACGGCCTGCGGTCACCTCGTCCACGGCGAGGTCAAAGGATTCCACCTCGAGGTCTCGAGAGGCCAAACGCCGTTGGAGGTTCCGCCGGAGGAGGAGCGTGGTTTCCTCGAAATCCGTGTTGGTGGTGATCGTCGCCACCACCGTACACGGCTCACCTTCGGGGGTTCGCGCCATGGCATAGGCCACGCCCGCACAGGCGCTTGAGCCGCTCCACGCGTAGGCGCTGGCCACGTGGCATTCGACCAAGGATCCCATGGGCAGGGGTCGGGGTGGAACGGCCTGGAACCCAAGCGGAAGCATCGCTCCTTGCATGGGCACATAGCGCACGTCACCGAGCCCGAGGTCGACAAGGGCCTGATCCAACGCGTCCTCAGCGTTTTCTCCCCAAGGGGCCACCGCGGTCATCAGCCATCCAGAAGTGGTGCTCATGCGTTCAACAGGTTGGGGCGGGTTCATCAACAGCGTGGTGCCCTTCCGTCCATGGCCGAGTCCTCAGGCGTGTCCGGTCGTGGACGTGCCGCTTGGCCGCTGGTGGCGTCGTTCGGGCTTCTCGCGTTGGCCGCCGTCTTCGGTGGCCCGCTTCTTGAGGCGCGTGGCTTTGCGGACGGCGCGGCCGTCATCTTGACGGCGCTGATGGTGGCCTTGGTGGTCGGCATGCTGCTCTCTGGTCGCAGATCGGGCAAGGCCGACACGGGGTCGACCGCCGGCGTGCTGTCGGAGAAGCGCGTCCTTACGACGGCCTCGAAAGCCGCTGATGCAGAAGAAAGCGTGGACCTCGAAGGGCTCGAGTTCCCCTTGGTGTGATCAGGGCGTCACGCGGCGCGAATCGCGTGGGAAGGGGATGACTTCGCGGATGTGGTCGGCTCCACTGAGCCAGCTCACGACCCGATCCACACCAAGGCCAAACCCGCCGTGAGGCACACCGCCGTAGGCACGGGTGTCGATGTAGAACTGGTAGGGTTCACGCGGGACGTTTTCTTCGTCGATGCGCGCGAGAATTTCCTCTTCAGACCACGTTCGCTCGCCGCCACCAATGATTTCGCCATAGCCCTCGGGCGCCAAGAGATCGTGGCACAGCACGTATGCATCGTCCTCGGGATCGACGCGGTGGTAGAAGGGCTTGGCCACCTTCGGATAGTGCGTCAGGAAGTGCGGGACGTCGAAATCAGCCGTCAGGACCTTTTCCTTGCTGTAGTCGAGGTCTTGGCCCCACTCGATGTCGATGCCCATGCCTTGGAGGGTTTCCACGGCTTCGTCGTAGCGCATCCGGGGGTAGGGGTTGTCGGCGTATCGGGCCACGAGGTCGAGATCGCGGTCAAGGCTGGCCAGCTCATCGCTGCGCTCGTCGAGCAGGGTTTTGGCGATTCGACGTACCACGCCTTCGCCATGGGACATGATTTCGTCATTGGTGGCCCAGGCAAGCTCCATTTCGGCGTGCCAGAATTCGGTGAGGTGACGTCGCGTACGGCTCTTTTCCGCACGGAAGGAGGGAGCGATGGTGTACAGGCGCTCCAAAGCCGGCATGGCGGCTTCAGCATACAATTGCCACGACTGAGTCAGGTAGGCCTTCTTGCCAAAGTAGGGCACCTCAAACAGCGTTGATCCGCCTTCCACGGCCCCCGCGACAAAGTTTGGTGCTTGGTATTCGACGAAGTCCAGGTCGCGGAAGTAGCCGTGAATGGCGCCAAAGACCGAGGAACGGATTTGCAGCATGGTGGTCATGCGCGAAGTTCGAAGGTAGAGGTGGCGATGGTCGAGGAGGAATTCCGTTTCACCACCGTCCGCCGAGGTCATCGCGGACTCGGTGATGGGGAACGGCCGTTCAGGATTGACGCCGCCGATCACTTGGCCGGATGAAACGCCGATTTCGTGGCCGCCTTGGGCGCGCTCGTCCACTTTGACTTCGCCCACCAGTTCCAACGAGGATTCGATGAGCGCCTCGCTCAACGCGGTGAACGCATCGTCGCCGACGGCGTCCCGCTTGACCACGCACTGGATGGTCCCGGTGGAATCGCGGAGCACGATGAAGCGGAGGTTGTTGTTGCCTCTGCTTCGCTTCACCCATCCCTTCAGGGTCACCTGCTCGCCGTCGTGGTCGCCCGACTGGACCGCCCCGATGTAGGTTGTCTTCATGCGAATCCCGGCCGTGGCTGCCTCACCCGCCATTTGAACATGACCGAGGCCGGCACCGGTCGTGAAGAGAAGTTGGTGAGCGGGCCTGACGGGGTTCGAACCCGCGACCGACGGATTAAGAGTCCGTCGCTCTACCTGACTAAGCTACAGGCCCACCGCGCGCTCCTTGCGCCCGTATTTAATCACCACGGCGGGCCTACGCCAAGCGGCCACCTGAGCGCACCAAGCGTTCAGCGCCAGAGGCTCCTGCAAGGTGGACCACATCGCACATGTCGATGAACAGGCCGACCTGCACGACGCCGGCCAAGCGGAGCAGCGCTGCCTCGCTGCCCGCCGGATCCGTGAGGTGTGGGCCCGTGTGGGCGTCGACGATGAAATTCCCGTTGTCCGTGACCAGCGGTGCTTTACCGTCCATGCGAAGTTCTGCCGTGCACCCCAGGACGTCCATGATCGCACGTACGGTGGTGCCGTGACCAAAGCGCGTGATCTCAATGGGGAGGGGGAAGGCGCCAAGCGTCTCGACCATCTTTCGGTCGTCCGCCACGACGACCATGGCCCCCGAGGCCTGCGCCACGAGTTTCTCACGCAGGAGTGCGGCCCCGCCGCCTTTGATCAACTGGAACGCAGCATCCACTTCGTCGGCTCCATCGATCACGAGGTCCAAACCCTCCACGTCGTCGAGTTCCACCAGGGGAAGGCCCAGGTCCGTGGCCAGGGCGTGGGTTGCGAGGCTGGTGGGGACACCGACGATGTCCAAGTCCTCCTCGTGATGTCGACGTGCGAGTTCGACGATGGTATGGTGCACGGTTGACCCCGTGCCCAACCCCACCTTCATCCCGCTCTGGACTTCGTTGCACGCCGCGATGCCGGCCAACCGCTTCGCTTCGTCAATGGACATGCCACTTGGACAACCGCCCCAGTCCAAAGGCTCTGCCCTCTGCACCTTCAGTCCGAAGCATTCAATGGCGAGGAAGATGGTGGTGAAGCATGGCCAACGGCGGACGCTTTGTCGCGGTCCTCTTTGTCCTCCTCATGGCCACGATGCCGTGGGCTCCAGCCACGCCCGCCGCCCTGCCTGAAACGACAGCGTTCTCGAGCCTTGGTGAAGCGTCCACCATCGTCATCGGTGGGGCTGACGGTGGCCTTGACGATCGGGTCGAGGTGGACGTGGACGACGGGCGTTCCATCGCTCGCGTGGATCTGACCCTCGAGTCTGCAGCGCTCGGGCGAAGCACCGGTGCAGACCTGCGTGGTGCTTCAGACTTTGACGCGACGGGCGCGGTCTACGATGGCGTCGACGTCAACGGCAGCGCCCTCGGCATTCTTCCTGATGGCGCGTTTTGGGACTTTGAGGACCCGAACCACGGTTGGACCCTTGGCGGTTCGAACGTCTGGAAGCACGGCTTCGATTCGACCCTCGGCTCGACCTCGGGCGTGTTTTCGGGTCAGAATGCGCTGTACACGTACGACGGAAACTACCCCTACATGTCCACCACCTATTGGGCAACATCGCCCGACATCGCCTGCAACGGATGTGCCGGAACGTGGGAGTTGAGTTTCATGCGGCGCCTCGGCATCGAGTCGAGTACGTGGGACCACGTCTACGTGCAGGTGAAGAACGCCCAAGGGAACTGGGTCCAGATCTGGACCAATTCTGGGACCATCAACGAAGGGTCGTGGACTTCACAGACCTACGACATTTCCAACCACGTCGCCGCGAATCCCAATTTTGCCGTGCGTTTTGGATTGGGCATAACGGATTACTCCATTCACTACACCGGCTGGAACATCGACGACGTGCGCATTGAGCCAGCCGGCGGCGTGACGGGAACGGGTGAAGGCTCGTGGACCTCGGCCCCCTTCGGTCCAGAGGTGGACGGCGCACCCCACGCTCGTCTCATGATGGACGCCAACGTGCCTGACGGCGCGCTGCTCGAAGCCACCGTCCTTGATGCGATGACGGGGACGCCAGTTCCCGGCTTCACCGATCTTGAGGTCACCACCATGGATCTGGGCGCCATCGATGCCGCTGAGCACCCCCTCCTGCGCCTGCATCTCGAATTGGAGGAGGGCGCAGAAGGTGGACCGAGCGTCGGTTCCATCGCCTATGGCGGTCGTATGCTGCATGAACTCGACGTGGTGCCACTGGCCACCTGGACGGATGCATCGGGCACCGACGCCCCCTCCGCTGGCGCGTACAGTTCCACAAACGGCGTCTTTTCTGGGGCGTCGACCTTCACCAGCCCGCTGACCACGCATCGTTCTGGCGTTGGCGCGATTCGCAATTCGTGCGACCTCTCCGGCGGCCTCCTCGAGGTGCGCCTCGACGGTGGTGTTTGGACGGAGATTCCGGATGGAGGAGGGTTGGTGGTCCTCGATGCCATCGCCCACACCGCTGAACTCCGCATTCGCCTCGAGGCAGGGAACTCGTTGTGGACGCTGAAGCACTTCGAGGTGGACCTGCTGCCCTCACCAGCGCCCACTGGTGCCATGGTGGACATCGGCGCCGACGGGACGGGCGAGTGGGGATTGATCGAGCCAGAACACGGCCGCCTTGGCCTGCAAGACCGCTTGATGAGCGGTGGCTTGTGGGCCGAAGGGACCCTCACCAGCGGCTCAGAGGTCTCGTTCCCGTTCCTCTTGCCAGCGGATGGCGTCAATGCGCTCTCGATGGTGGTGGACGTGATGAGCGGTCAAGCCGACCGCCTGGATGTCGAATTGCGCATGAACGGCAACAGTGTCGTCCCTGCCTTTGACGTGCGGCCGTTTGTGGATGACGGTGAGGTTCACTTGTCGCCCACCGACCTCGCCACACTGAACAACGCGCTGAGCGGCCAACGCGATGAAGGACCAAGCGGTTTGGATTTCGTCGAGGTTGAAGCGGTGTTGAGCGGCCCAGCCAGCGCAAACGCGGCCGTTGTGTTCGGCGGTCTTTTCGCGCCGTACGACGCGGTGATGTCCACGTCGCTTCTGCCGGGACATCCCTTGGTGGTGGCCCTAAACGGCGCCCTTGGCGAGGCCGTATCCTCCAACGGCGTCCGCACCGTCGCCCTGCCCGTCTCGCTTGGGGCCCCGGGCGCCGTGCAGTTCACCGTTGATGACCTTCGGACCACCACCTCGGTTGAGGTGTTGGGCCTGTCCATGTCGCCGGATGTTGAGACCTTGGTGCCAGGCGATCAGGTGTACCGATTCAACGCAACCTTCGACGCCACCCGGTTGGGCACCACCAGCTTCACCAGCGACATGCTCACGCAGGGTTGGGACGTCCGCATGGTCCTCCACGCTCCCGGCGCCAAAGCCGAGGTCACGTGCCCGGTGTCTTCTTTGCCTTTGACGGGCAACGAAATGAGCGCGTGCAGCACAAGCGGTCAGGCCCTGTTGTGGAACATCCCGGACGCAGAGGGTCACCTCATGCTCGGAGGCAACGGTGCCCAGGCGTGGGTGGACGCCGCCTTCTTGCTCCCGGTTTCGTGGACGGACGAGACCAGTGCGGTCTTCTCCATCTCCCTTGTTTCGCCTGCAGGTCCGATGCTTCCGGCTTCACGCACCTTTGGTGCAGGTTCAGCGATGGGCATTGAACCGGACGTCGGGCTGGAAGACTGGTGGATCGAGACCTCCACCGGATACAGGGCTCACCCGAGTGAACCTTGGCTCGCGCCCGGTGACGTTGGCACCATTCACATCCAGGTTGGCTTCGAAGACCTTCCCGATGCGGCACGTCCACGGACGGGCGACGTGCTCGTCCGTGCGCGGCTCAACGGCGTTGACATCGGCTCGACGTCGTCGTTGATTGGAGGCCATGCGTCCTTCCCCTTCACGGCGCCGAGCTTCGTGCCAGAGGTCGAGGTCCGCATTGACGTTGAGCCCTTGAAGGGTCAAGACCGTGCGGACGCCGTGGATTCATCCACGACGTTTGGGCTCGATGGCGTGGCCCCGTTGCTTCTCGCAAGCTCGACCGAGGCCACCGCCCATCTCCCTGCGGACGGCGTGCATGAGCACAACCTGCTGATCGGCGACCGGCCCCGCCTGCCCTCGGGCGGGCACGTCCATCTCTGGCGGTCATGGGTGGACGACCTGAACGGAAACGGCCTCATCGACATGGGCGAGGCCGTCGCCCGTGACCTGACCGTACCCGAGAGCCTCACGGACCTCCAAGGGACCTATGGGTTTGCTCTTGATGCCTCCCGTGCGCCGTTCGGAGGTTGGTACGCCTTCTGGTACGACGTCGCCGACCAAGCAGGGAACATCCTGCTGGACGCAGGGAATCGATCATCGCCCATGTCCATGGTCCAGGTGAGTCAGGACGGTGCGCCGTCGGTGGGCAACGATGCGTCTGCCTCATGGTCGGTGGCCTCGCCAACGTGGCTGCATCCGAGCGAGGTGGTCACGCTATCCGTACCGCTGGGCGACGCCAACGGTCTACAGGACCTGGCGCGCGTGACCGTGGACCTTGACCTCGAGCGAAGCGACGCCCTCGTGGTCGAGTGGACCGCTGAAGCGGGCTGCAACGAAACGCACCCCTTCCTGACGGTGCTTGATTGCAGGATGGAAGGCGCGCCCGCTGCCCTGACGCCTTTCAGCGACCAAGGATACCTTCGCATTGACCTGCGTCTGGATTGGGGCTTCGATCCAAGCACGACGGCACGCACCCCGTCCGTCAGCGTCGAGGACCGAGGCGGCCAGTTCTCCACGGACCGGCTCGACGGGTTGCGCTGGCGCGCTTCAAGTGAAATGCAGCTGGACCGCTCATCCCTCGTGGTTGAACTCGACGGGACGGAGATCGGTGAAAGCCAGGCTCAACTTCGTCCGGATGCAGATCTGCACGTCTCGTCGTCCTTCGTTTGGGCGCGTTCGGGTCGGACGGTGCTCGAGCCGCTTCATGTTGAGGCCATGCTCGGCTCGGAGGAGGCGAACGCCACCACGATGGAAGGCCTCTTCCACATCGACCTGCAGGTGCCCGACGAAGCAGGAAGCCAAGGCCTCCTCGTCCGCATCATCGACGCACCAGATGGGGCCGTCCTCCGTGGCGCAGACGACGTCGTGAGGCGCTTCATGGTGGACACCGAACCACCTCGCGTCAGCGCCCTGACCTCGCCCACGCTTGGGGCTCCGTTGCCCGAAGCGGACTGGGGAGCCCTCGCCATCGACGTCCGCATGGACGAAGACATTGGGCTCGGAGAGGTCCACCTCGGCTGGCGCGTCATGGTCAGTGGATTTGGTCTCGCAGGAGAGGTCCTGGGCGAAGGCCTCGAGCCGATGGCCCTTCGTGGTGCTCGACAGAGCGGTGCCGACCTTCCGCTCCGCGCCATCATTGACCTGGACAGCGCCCTTCCAGACGACGTGCGTACGCAGCGGTTGGAACTGCGGGTTTGGGTGGAAGGCGAGGACCTCTCAAGTCAAGCCGTGGACGGCATTGGAAATTCGCTCGCCGACCCCCTCGCCGTGTGGTTGCTCGAACAGCGCGTGGCGGACGTGGTGTTTGACGGCGCGCCCACGGAAGATCTCGTCAATCCCGTCAAGGGCGGTGAACTGATCTGGTCCTACAGCATTCTCAACGAAGGCCGCGGTCCTGGCGACGTTCAAATCATCGTCGAAGTGGTCGAAGCAGACGGTTCACGCACGCGTCTCGACGCACGCTCCGTCAGCATTGGTGCCGGCGAGGTGGCGATGCAAAACGGAAGCTGGGTTCCGCTTGACGAGGGTCCCGTCCGATTCGAATACATCATCGTGGACGGCACGACCCACGTCGGAGACACGCACCTCATCGATGCCTCCTCCGGCCAAGGGCTGTTCAGCGGTCCTGCTGGCGGTGTAGGGAGCATCCTTGTGCTGCTCATCGTCGGGCTCATTGGCGTCGTGGCCTTCCGACTTTCGCGTGAATCCTCCTGAAGGGATGCGTTCAAGTGGAAAGCGACGCCACCCTGCCCCGGAGGGAGTGGGAGGACCGCTGACAGAGCCAGACTCTGAGGAAAGTCCCCTCTCCACGGTGCACATGGGCCGCACAAGCGGCAGGTCGGAGACGATCAGGTCAATGCAGCAGAAACGAACGATGCGTGGGTTGAACGATGATGTCGAAAGACGGAGGTTTCCACGTGGTCGATGAGACGAGCAACCCCATGGGAGCAAGCCCAGACAGCCCTGACGACGCGGCACGCCGAGGGGCGGGTAGGGTGCACAGTTGAATGCGGTCACCGTTTTTCGGGAACAGAAAGGGGCTTACTCCCCACTCCCTCCGCCTCATTCCAACACGGCATCGATGGCGCGCATGTGTTCGGCGGTGACGACACCTTCGCCAAAGTCCACGCCTCGCTTCTTGTGTCGCACAAGCGAGATGATGTCCCGTTCTGCAGCGAGCAGCGCAGGGAGCAGGAAACAACTGGTCAGGAAAGCCGCTGCGATGAGCGCCGCCATGATGCCGAAGAAATTCTCCAGGCCCGGGAATGCGGCAAGGAAGCCGGCGGAGATGCCTGCGATGGTGGTGATCGAGGTCTCGAAAATCGTCTGTCCGGTGCTTTCCACGGAATGCGCCAGGCCGGTCGGCGTTTCGCCTTCCTCCTGAATCCTGTGCATCATGTGGATGGCGTCGTCAACACCGATGCCGAAGACAATGGTGCCGATCATTGCCGTGAAGATGTTGACGTTGACGTCTCCACTGCGCATCATCAGCGGTTGCCACAGGATGACCACCGCGACGGGGATCATCGTGTAGATGCCGATGCGGGGGCTACGGAACATCAGCATGAGGACCAACGTCAAGACGACCATGGTGATGATCGTCGTCCTGGATTGGGTGTCATGGATGCCTTCGTTGATGTCCAACGAGACCGGCAGGCCACCCGTTAGGCGGGACGAGCGGGTGTCTTGCAGGAGGGTCTCTTCGGAGAGGATGACGTCGATTTCGTCCCGAAGCGTCTCGGCGTAATTCAGGTTCATGTACGGTTGATCGACGTACACCAAGGCCTTGGTGCCGGCTTCGTTGAGCAACATTGAGCGCACTTCTGGACTGAGCGTATCGAAGACCACGCTCACCATGTCGCGTCGGAGTCCTTCGCGGCCGTCGGGTCCTGTGGCATCGAGGGCGAGCCAGAGGTGGCACTCGAGCGGGTCGTTCGAGTCCCAGCACGGCTCGTGGAGCAGGTCCCACAGGCTGCCCTCGTAGAGGGTCACCCCATCGGCCAGCTCGATGGTGACCGGGATGGATTTCAGGAAGAGCACAATGCTGGTGGTGTTGGTGTATTCGACCTGGGAGACCAGGGCTTCGACCCGGTCGATTTCGTCGAGCACGGGGATGTCGCGTATCTGGTCCGTGCCGTTGTCGTTGCTGCGCATCGTGGCGTCGAACACGAACAGCGAGGTTTGGCCCGAGTCGAACTGCTGGGAATAGGTGGCCAGCGCATCGAGCGATGCGATGTCATCAGGCGCCTCGCTTGAACCGGTGATCGGCTCGGACAGCGCGTCGAGGTTGGCCACGCCGACCGCGGTGATCAGGAACGCCACCCCGACCACGGCGTACCAGTGCTTGACGGGTGCTCGACCCACTTTCCCCCACGCCGCCGGGGTCGATTTTCTGCTGTAGCGAAGCAGCCAAGCCAAGGTCGGTACCAGCAGGAGGCTGAAAACAAGCGTGGACATGATGCCCAGCACCAAGGTCACGCCCACGGAGCGGATGGGCGTCACAGCGACGATCTGCGGCACCATCAGGACCGAGAAGCCGATCACCGTCGTGAAGGCAGAAAGCAACACGGCAAGGCCGGTTGAGCGCGTCATCTCGAGCACGCACGTGCGGTACAGGGTCATGTCCCACAGGTCGGGGACGGGGAGTTCGTCTTCACCGCGCCTTCGACGGAGCATGTTTTCGCTGTGCGCAGCGTCGATGTGGTGGCGCCGTCGCTCCTCGACGCGGTTCACCATGTGCAGGGCGTAGTCCACGCCCAGTCCAATGAGGATGGGGAACGTCGCGACGATCATCGGGGTCAAAGTCAGGTTCAGGAGCACCGTGGTGCCGAAGGTCACCGAGAGGGCCATCACGATCGGCAATCCGGTGATGATGACGACTTTGCCCGACCGGTGCAGGGCGGTAATGACGCCGATGGTGAACAGCAGAGAGAATGGAAGCATGTTCAGCAGATCGTCGTAGATCTCGTTGCTGACGTCCTCGAGAACCTTGGTCAAGCCGGTGACGGTCATGTCCGTGCTGTCGAGGTCAGCTGGGCGGTCGTCGATGACGTTCTGAACATGCTGCAAGAGTTCTGCGAAGTCGTTGAAATCCGTGCGGTTGAGGTCGTGATTCAGGCCAATCACAATGGCCGCAGTGTCCCAGACGCCGTCGCCGTCGAGGTCGTTGGTCGGGTCGCCGTCCTCGTCGCTGTCGTAGGTCGGGTCCAGATCGTTGGTGTCCCTGACCATGGCGGTGAACGCACCTCCAAGGTTGTCCACCAGCGCATCGATGCGGTCTTGATCGGGAATCGCGTACGCGCCTCCGCCTGGGAGGTCACAATCGAAACTGACCGGAATGCGGGATTGTACGCCATGTTCGCACATGGAGTTGTTGAAGCGTCCGTCGGCGGAGTTGGCTTCTTTGATGAGTTGAGCTGGCGAGAGGATCCAAAGGATGCCGTCCTCCCGACCTCGGTCGTTCTTGTTCCAATCAATCCCCCGGCTGGTGGCTCCCGAGTTCTTGTTCTCGTCGTCGCCTTCGACCCACGAGATTTCGCGTAGGATGGCTTCGTCAGAGATGTTGTCGCCCAAACCTTGGCCAAGCCTGGCGTTGTCCGTTTGGATGTAGATGATGGCGATGTCGGTCGACCACTCCTCACGGACCTCAAGCAACAAATCCGTTGACTCCGCATCATCGGGCAGGAAAATCTCGACGTCGTCGTCGATTTGATCTTGGAAGGAAAGCCCCACTTGTCCGAGCATGCCGGCGATGATCAAGCACACGACCAGCACCATGCGCGGCGAGGTCAACGCGGCCGTGTACATCCCTTCGAAACCTTGCTCCATCCTGGCCTTTGCGAGGTTCGCGGCACGGTCGCCCAACTGGCGGATGCTCTTCACGGCGGCGAGGGTCTCCGTGCGGAGGGCCTCATCCACCATGTGATGGGGAGCGTGGTCCGGGTTTTGGACCTACGCACTCGACGGGTTCAATCGATGCCGAAGTGCTCGACAATGAGGTGGCGCAGAAGGCTGCGAACGCCTTGGAGCACCAAGCCGGTGGCCATGAGGCTCAGGCCGAGGACCCCGACCCAAATCGCGGTCAGTCCATCCCCAAGGAAGGTGTCAAGCGTGCTGGTGACGTTCTGCGCCACGTTGAGTCCCATGGCCGCACCGGTGGCGAACAGGCCCATGCCGGGGAGGCCAAGCACGAGAAGGGGCTTCTTCTGAGAGAGGGAAATGAGCGCCCACGACAGCACGGTGAAGCCGTGCGAGACCGCGGTGTAGTTGGAGCCTTTGGGCACGTCATAGCGGATGACGGTGGGCACTTCACGCACGTGGAGTTGCTTCTCTTGGGCGTCCTCAAGCATCTCCAGGGAGAGTTCCATGCCTTCCGCATCGAAGCGGAGTCGGTCGAGGGCGCGGGCCGAGAAGGCGCGGAATCCGGATTGCGTGTCACGAATCCCGAGTTCGTTGCTCAGGTTTGACGTGGCCGTAATGACGCGAATGCCAAGTCGGCGGTAGGCCGGCATGTGGGTGCCGCCGCCTCCCTCGACGAAGCGAGATCCGATGGTGAAGTCGGCCGAGCCGTCCATGATTGGCTCGAGGAGTCGGGGGATGTCGTTGGTGTCATGCTGTCCGTCGCTGTCGAGGACCACCAGAGCGTCGACGTCCATTTGGCGGGCGTGCTTGAACAGCGTCTTGAGCGCGCCACCATAGCCTCGGTTGACGCGGTGTCGGATGACGGTCGCGCCGCAGGCCTCGGCGATTCGGGCGCTCGCATCTGAGGATCCGTCATCGATGCAGATGACCTCGTCAACGTGCTCCAGAGCGCGCATCACGACGGTGCCGATGGTCTCCTCTTCATTGAAGACCGGCATACCCGCAATGATGCGGGACCCTTCCGAAGTGGGGTTGGCCACGTGGGAACGGCTCGCTCGGTCCTATTTAGTCCATATCGGTCCAGATATGGGTCGAAGTGATGGACGCCACCCTTGCCGCAGCAAAGGGGCGTCGGCCGCGCCTATGGGCGTTGAATGCAAGCGCAGGGCGGCTTCAATCGACCAATTGGCTGATCGTGGTCACCGCACGCTCACCGTCGAGCACGCGCTGCAGGGCACGCAGCGAGATGACGAGGGGCGCGTAGGCCCTCCCGTCGCTGGTCGTGTAGGTCGAGCAGGCCTGAATGGCCTCGGTGTCGATGGACACCTTGAGCGCCCCGCCGGCGCCGCTCCTGCGGACGTAGCCCACCAGCATGCTGGTGGCGTCCTGTTCGTTCGTTTCGTTCGTGGTTTCTGTGTTCTTGGGCATGTTGTTCCCTCCGCCGTTCGGCATCCATGAGGCTCAACCTCTAGCGTCTTGAAGGCCATGGCGCCAACGAAAGGATGAATTCAGACCCTCCTCAGGACGTAGCATGCGTTGGCTGGTGACGGGTGGAGCGGGCTTCATCGGGTCCCACGTGGTCGACCGCTTGGTCGAGCGCGGTGACGAGGTCGTCGTCCTCGACGACCTGTCGAGCGGCCGCAGGGAATTTTTGGCGCACCATCTTGAGGGCGGACGCATCTCGCTTGAGATCGTTGACCTGACCGATTACGACGCCACGCTCCCGCATTTTGCTGGCATCGACCGGGTGGTCCACCTCGCGGCCAACCCCGACATTCGTCTCGGCACCCGCGTGACCGACACCGACCTTCGTCACGGAACCATCGCGACCTACAACGTCCTTGAGTCCATGCGCCAGCATGGCGTCAAGGACATCGCCTTCGCCTCGTCATCGGTGGTGTATGGCGAAGGCGCGCCCTTGCCGACCCCAGAGGACCACGGTCCTTGCATTCCCATCTCACTCTACGGGGCCAGCAAGGCCGCGGGCGAGGGCCTCATTGGAGCGTATGTTGGGACCTTTGGTTTCCGCGCCTGGATCTTCCGCTTCGCCAACATCATCGGTGGACGCGGCACGCATGGCGTCATCTTTGACTTCATCCACAAGCTCGTCGCGACGCCTGAACGCCTCGAAGTCCTCGGGGACGGCCGTCAGGAGAAATCGTACATGTTGGTCGAAGACTGCGCGGATGCGATGCTTCACGTCATGGCCCAAAGCGACGCATCGCTCACCCTCATCAACCTCGGCACCGAAGACACGTGCTCGGTGCGCCGCATCGGCGAGATCGTCATCGAGGTCATGGGCCTCAACGCTCGTATGGAGTACACGGGGGGCGACCGCGGCTGGGCAGGTGACATCCCGAAAGCTCGCCTTGCGATTGAACGACTCCGGGCCACAGGGTTTGAACCGACCTGCCAGAGCGAGGAAGCTGTGCGAACCACAGCGACCTTGCTGCTTGAGGAGATTGTTGGTCCACGTGCTGGGACTCAGGATTGATATTGCACCCCATGCACCCGGGTCTCATGCGCCTCCACGAGGACGACGCCGCTGGCATCACCGACAACCCGCTTCTCATGGTGGCCACCTTGGTCATCGCAGGCCTCATGATCGTCGCCGTGACCTCGGACCCCGTCGCCACGGGCACCGATATCGGTGACCGTGCACCGGAGCTGACCTCGGTGGCCTACGACGGCGCTGGATGGGCGAACTTCGATTTGGAATCCTACTTTGACGAAACATGGGAGGAAGGACAACCCGGCTCGTGGATGATCCTTGAATTCATGGACACGGATTGCCCCTATTGCGTTCAGAGCGCCAAGGACATCGGCGACTGGGACGCCATCTTTGACGCCGCCAACCCTGACTGGAACAACTCGGACGTGCACGTCATCGCTGTCGCGGCAGAGTTGAACATTCAGGGTCACGATTCGTCACGCGAGGAGATCGAGGCCTTCCGCGACAAGTCCTCCGGCTACACCTGCGCGAAGCAAGACTGCAGTTCACGCGCCGGCTCCGCACACGCCTTCCCCTACGTGGACGACCTTTCCCTGGACGCCATGGACGCGTGGAAGGTGCGCGGTACGCCGACCTACTTCGTCATCCAGCCCGACGGCATCATCGCATGGACGAGCGACAACACCGCAAAGTACGGCAACGCCGGTGAGGCCGTCGCCGCTCTCGCGGTGGTGGACGCGTGAATGCCAACGTCATCCTGGCCCTCGAATCGCTTCCCCTCCTCATCGGGTTCCTCTTGACCCTCCCAGTCGGCGGGAAAATCGCCCAACCCGTGCTCAAGATTTGGCCGTCCCTCGCTTCCCCGCGCGGTCGCATGACGGCAGGCTTGGTCTTGATTTGCCTCTCAGGTCTCATCATTGCCACCCACACCTATTGGATTCACGAAAAAATCACGGGAACCACGACCTCGTTCTGCGCCAGCGACTCCATCTTTTCCTGTGACGACGTGATCGGCCACGAAACCTACGGGTATGCACCCGTCATCGGTCTGCCCTGGGGCCTCATCGGCATGGGCGTCTTTGCGGCCTTGCTGTATGCGGCCATGATGGTGCAGAAGGAACCCGACGCTCCGGGCCGTACGCGGATGCTCCAGGTGCTGTTGCTGTTCAGCGGCGGTGGCATCCCTGTCATCCTCTTGCTTGTCTCCTACGAGGTTCAAATCGAGAAACTCTGCCAGTATTGCACCATGGCTCATCTGGCCAACGTGCTGGTGCTCGTGACCTCGGTGCGCATGCACAGGGCCACTCAATCGAGCGCTTGGGTGGACATGTCGCGGGACGACGTGGTGCCGAGGACGGAAGGGCGCAGCGAAGAGGCCTGATCAGGGCACAGCGTCGCCGATGTGCTCGATGTCGCCAAGGTCTTCAACCTGCTCAAGCCGCACCACGGTGATCTCCAGATGCCCAGCGTCGGGGTACTCAGATCGGATCTCTTCGATGAGGGCCTCGCGGACACCGTCCGCGTCTTCGGCGAGCAAAAGGCTCAGGTGGCGGGAACGTTCCGAGGCGTGTTCAACGACGTATTCAACGATCCATTCACTCGTTGAGCCTTCTTCCCACACCACGTCCCAGCCGTTTTGTTCCATGGTNTTACATCGGCACGGCAGGATATAGAGGTTTGGTCNTCNGGCGTANNATTTTGACAGAATCAGGAAGAAGAAATGCCATTCCGGATGGAATCATTCTTGTTCTGAAATCTTTCTTCCGGAATTCGTCNATTTCTTNGGCCATGCCGCCACAGCCATGCCGCCACCCAACATGACCGCGGCCAAGGCCCACCTGTGATCGGCTCCGGTCGCGACGGCCGAAGGGCGGACGGCCAATTCGAGGACGCTTGCGCTGTGCGTGGTGGAGGATGACACGTTTGCGTCGGCGGTTTCGTCGATGAGGACGAGGCTGAACGCGTCACCCTGTGTGCGGTCCAACATCGCTTCGCTTGACCCGTTGAAGGACGTGCTGCACACGCCGTCACAGATGCTGCTCCAAGAACCGTTTGTTGCCATGGTGTGGAGCTCCACCAAGACGCGATCGTACGTGCTGCCGGGTTCTGCTTCCACGCCATAGNCCGCAGAGGTGCGTCCGTGGTCGAGGAGCATCAGGGTCAATTGGCGCCCCTCCTCTTTTGGAGCCCCAGTGATGGACAAATGAACCACATCACCTTCTCGCGTGGCGGTCAAGCTCATCGTGCCGTCGGCTGGACGGCTTGACTCGAGTTCGAGCATCCTTCGCGTGACGTCCGGCCAAACTTCCGGTCCAACCAAAGGAGCCTCGCCCTCGACAAGGAAGGCCGGGGTCTGGTTCAGGTTGTCGTGAACGGCACGCCATCGGTCGAGGCGCGCTTCAGAAGCCGCTGTGGCCACGCCGTCTTGCCCGTCCAATGGATGCAAGCCCACCAGGGCCAAGCGTGACCCGTGGCGATCGGCGACCTCGGCCAAATATGGGTCAATGTCCGCACAGGTGGCGCACCACGTGGCCGTCATTTCCTCGACCAAGACCGTGGTGCGCGCTTGGACGGTGATCGACTTACCTTCCTCGACCACATCGGCTCGTAGAGCCGAAGCATGCGGCGCGCTGGAAAACAGGAGCAAGGCGAGGACGAGGACGGCCATGGTTTGGGCCTGTCCTCGTCGGCTCATGGTCGACCGAACATGGCGGTGGTGAAGAAGCCTCGTCGAGCGGTTTGGGAAGGGGAGCCTTCTTGACGGCCCCTTGAGCAGCACAGAACGAGGTCCATGGCGGAACATTGGGTTGAGAACCACCGCCGCGACAGCTGGCGGCGTCAAGCCAAGGCCGGCGGGTACCGTGCTCGGTCCGCGTTCAAACTCAAGCAAATTCAGCAACGTTTCGAACTCCTCCGGGAAGGGGACGTTGTGCTGGACGTGGGCTGCCACCCGGGTGGGTGGACGCAAGTGGCCGTGGAGGAAGTCGGTGAAACCGGGACCGTCATCGGCATCGACCTGATGGCCAGTCAGCCGGTCGACGGAGCCACCCTGTTGACCGGGGACGTCACGGACCCCCTGATTCAGTCGCGCCTGCTCGACCTGCTGGGCGGGCGCGAAATCAACGCCATTGTGTCCGACATTTCTCCGGACATCACGGGCAATTGGGACATCGATCAAAGCGTGGCCATGTCGTTGGTGGCCATGGTGTTCGATTTCGGTCTGCCCCGTCTCGCAGCAGGCGGTTCCTTTGTCACGAAGATGTTCCAAGGCGTCGGTGTGGAGGAGNTGATCGCGGAAGTCCGGCCGCATTTTTCNAAAGTACGCCGTTTCTCACCGGAAGCCAGCCGCAATTCCTCGTCGGAGGTTTACCTGGTCTGTCGGAACCACACGCCGTGGGATGCGCCCAAAGAAGCCCTCTCTGCACGGTATGAAGCATCCCTCGGCAAACGCCTCAACGGCGAGTCGATTGACGTCGAGCCCACCGCGACCCGTTTCAAGGTCCACCGCAAAGAATGACCTTCATAGCGGTAAAGGCCAACGTTGCACGTTATGGCCCGCAGGAAAATGACCACGGCTGACCTAGCACCAGATCGCCCCGTGGTCGATTTGGATCTGATTGTGCTCCGACGGTATCCGCCACGTCACGTCGTCGGACGAAAATACACTGGTCCGATGGCGGCGGCCTGTGCGCGAGACCGCTCAGGGGTGGTCGGCTTGCTGCTGTGGGGCGACGACGTCGAGCGAATTCGCCCTGGTCAAGCCGTGCGTCTGGAGCGCGGCTGGTGCCGTGATCGTGACGGTGCCTTGGTGGTGAGCACCGGTCGCCACGGCCGATTGCGACTCATGGACCCGCTTCCGTCCCGCTGAGGAAGCATAAAGAGGGGTGAGCCGTGGCCGAAGCATCCGAGGTGGCATGATGAGCGAGAGGGCAACGACCTGCAGCACGTCTGGTATTCCCCTGACGCAAGAAGGAGCGACCAGCTTCCCGTGTCCCGGATGCGGCGAGCCCATCGGCCGCAGCCCACGTGCACGCAACCAAGGCGTCGTTTACGTCTGTCCGTCGTGCGGCTTCCAAGGACCCTGAGGTGAAATCATGGGCGAAGTTGTGATGACGTACAAGGTCAACCCGCACACCGAAATCGAGGACGTCGATCCCGACGCCATCGCNGAGACCATTCGTGGTTTCGCTGACGACGTGTACGACGTCCAAGCCGTTGAGATCAAGCCNCTTGCCTTTGGTCTTCGTTTCGTGCAAGTGCACGTGAAGATGGACGATGGACCTGGGCTTCCCGATGTCTTCGAATCCCGCATGGCCGAAATTCACGGCGTGGGCGAGATCGAAGTCATCTCCATGGGCCTCATTTGAGTNGCCCATTCAAGATGCAGCGGCGNTGCATCCTGCCGTCAGCGCNTCGATTCAACCGAGATGGTTGAGCGGAGCCATCATGAATTCACGAAGCAAGGTNGTGGCGTAAGCGCCGCTTGAGAGGGTGAAACGGAATTTGATGCAGGCTCCCTCTGGATGCCAACGGTCGCCGTCCGTTGGGCCCTCTGCCCAGCGGCCATCGAGCGTGTCCTCGCTGGCCTTTGGCACCGTTTCCCACGTGAATTCCCTGAACCCGGTCACCAAGGCACGGCGGGTTCCTTTCGTCGACAGCCGAGGGATGGCCTGAACGGTCCACGTNGCGTTCTTGAGGCCCATGGCGTCCATNACCTTCGCTTCAACGGCCCCGGGCCGGCCTTCACATGTCCCAACGTCGGATCCGGGAAGGGGTCCTGTGACCGTCAATCGGCCAAGGGTGCAGTTTCGGGCGATGCGGTCCGCGGTTCGGCCTTGAACGGTCACGCACCCCTTTGCTTCGAGTTGTCCTCGTTCATCGACGCGACCCACCATGTCTCCCTCCACGGGGGTTGCAAGGGGCAGCCCTTCCTCGAGGCGTGCGTGAAGGGCGCGGTTGAACACGACCGATTGGAGGGCGTGGACGGTCATCAGTTGGAGGTTGTTCGGCAATCGGCGGAAGGCTCCGACGTGGTCGTCGGGTTTCTCGAGCAGGTGCGTGGCCATGCGGCGCTCGAAATCCATCCAGTCCGGACACGCTTCGATGACCTCCTCGGTGATGCCCTCCTCTCGCACGCGCGCACGGAAGGCGGCCACGTCAGGCGCTTCTCCCGCTCCGGGCATGGAAAGGTAGGCCATCACGGCGTCCTCGAAGCGTCCGGCGATGACGTGGCGGCCGACTTCTGCCGTCACTGGGCGGCCGGAGCCAAAGCGCTGTGGGCCGATCCAATTTGGAAAGCGTTCGGCTCCCAAGGTCTGCTCAAGCATGGCGTGAATGCGCTCGATTTCTGCCATGGCGTCCTCGTCGCTCATTGGACTCCCGTCCGGGTGTGCGCAGCCGCGCACCGTGATCGTGAACCGGTTGCCTCGGTGATTACCGAAGCCGATTTTCTGGTGGGTGCGTCCCAACACCTCGATGTCAACGTCCGTCAACTCAACACCGCTGACCTTGTTGGCGGGTGCGTCAATGACGAAGAGTTGGCGGGTGATGGCGCGCTTGTCCTTGGTGCCGGCGAAGAAAATGCGCTCCTTGGGAATGCCAAGGGCCTTGGCCAATCGGGCGATGAAGCGGTTGGTCTCCCAGTTGCGAAGGGTGATGCGCGCGACGGTGAATCGACCACGCTGATCCATGCTGAGTTTGGTGGAGAGTTCCTCAACACGGAAATCTTCGACCCTTGTCTTCACCAAGCCGCCAATGCCGCTTGCGTCGGTGGCGTAACCGGTCAAGCCAATGGCTTCGGCATGGGTCTGTCCGGAAGCGGACACGCGGAGCGTCCTCCTCAGAGGGTTGCGCCGGAAAANTCAGCGGCGATGGAGGCGACGAGGTCGTTGACGACCTTCGCCGGGTCAGCNTTGCCCTTCGTACGGATGTAGAACTCAGGGTCGTCGAGATCNGGGTGGCCGGGGAAGTAGTTGGCGTACTCGATCTTGTCGTGGTTGTTCAGTCGCTCGCGGAGCATCTGCAGGGAGGTGTGACCCTCGCCCACGACGCGCATTCGGAGTTCTTGTCCTTCGCGGAAGAGCACCTTGATCGGCATAGGAACGGTCGCTCGACCTGACGGCTCGCTTTCAACCCTTCGGGTTGGATTGCATGCCTTCGCGCACCGTCTGCCTCTTCGCTTATGAACCGAAGCGCCCGGTGGGACCCCGATGGAGGTGGAGCGCCTTGAGGCCCTCGCCGACCGTGCCGCTCCGGGCTTCGCCAAAGCGGCCCTCCCCATCCTTGTGCTGGCCGCTCTGCTCACGGCCACCTTGATGCTCTCACTGGTGACCAGTCCGCCTGCTTTTGACACCGACCTCGACCGCTTTGCGCCAAACAGCGATGCGCTGGAAGCCCACGACCGCATCCACGAGCACTTCCCTGAGGAGCGCCGTCCAATGTTTGTGCATGTGGTGGCCGACGACGGCAGCAACGTGCTGACCTTGGACCACCTCAAGGCCATGGAAGCGGATGAAGCACGGCTTCGGCAAGCTTCTGCCGACCGCAACGACGTGGTCGTGGCGTGGGCCACTGCACCCACCGCCCTGCAGGTTGCGCTGGACGAGGAGGCCAACGGAACGCCGCTGTCGACGATTCAAGACTGGCCAACGCTCCTGGCGATGGTGCTCGAGGATGACGTCACCTGCACCCTGACCGATGACGATGCGCTGCTCGCGTCCGCGACCTTTGCTGCGAACGCCATGCTGTCGGAAGACCTTGACATCGGTCCGGTTTGCACCTACCTTGAAGACGGCACCGGGGAAGGTGAACCTGTTGCCTCATCCACCTTGTGGGTGCTCGACATCGATCCTTCGCTCGACACCGCAGAGCGCGAAATCTGGCAGGACCAGTTGCGTCAGGAGTTGGCGGCCATCTCCGCAGACTCGCCGTTGAATTACGGCGCGGTTTCGTTGGACTTGATTTCGTACGACATTGACGATTCCACCTTTGACGGCCTCGCGTTGCTCATCGTTTTGGCGCTCATCGTGGTCGTGCTTGTTCTGGCTCTGGCGTTCCGTACCGCACGTGGCGTGGCCTTCCCGCTGGCGGGCTTGTCCGTGGCCCTGATCTGGACCTACGGCTTGCTCAACCTGTTTGGGGCACGGTTCACGGCGTTGGAAGTGGCCGTCGCGCCCCTTGTGCTTGGTCTCGGCATTGACTACTCCATCCACCTGCAGCGTGCCTACCTTTCCATCCGTGAGGAAAACGAAGATCCCGCGCACGCTTGGCTTCGGGCATGTGCGGGTCTGGCGATGCCGCTCGTGCTGGCGGTCGTGACCACCGTGGCCGCGTTCCTCGCCAACGCCGTCTCACCGCTGCCTCCCATCGCGACGTTTGGTGTGGCGCTCGCGCTGGGTGTGGTGTGTGCCTTCGTGGCCTCAACCCTCGTGGTCGGTGCCCTGCACGTGGTCGTGGATGCGCGTCGCTCAAAGCGGAACGCGGTCGTCCTTCGCATGCCCAAATTCAGCGAACGCCTTGTCGCCGTTCAGCGCAGTCAGCAGCTGAGCATCCTCCTCGTGGCGGTGTTGGTCAGCCTGGCTTCACTCGTCGGTGCGCTCTCGCTTGAGACCGAATTCGACTTGACCGATTTCCTCGACGAGGAACTCGAGGTCATGGAAGTCCGTGCGGACCTCGAAACGTCGTACGACGCCGCGGGTTGGAAGGTGGTCTATCTCCTCATGGAGCCGGAGGAGGACCGTTCCTCCATCACCATGGACGCCGTGATGCTTGACCAACTGCGCTTGCTCCATGGCGATTTGAAGGCAAACCATGACGTGGTAGGGACGGACGGGACGAAGCCTTCGCCATCGTACGATGGTCCCTACGTGCTCCTTCGCGATGCGGTGTTGCGCAACGCAACGTTCGGTGAAGATCACAACTTGGTGGTGCTCGAGACCGGCGACGTTTACCCCGTCCTGTCGAGCGAGCCCGTCGATCTTCTCGGTGCCTTCCGCGCCCTCGAGGCCAACACCAGCGTCGCTGACCCGCTCACTGGGCTGACGTGGGCGGACCGCGTGGAGGCCACGGTGGCCTTCGGCGATGCGGGTGTGACCCACTTGCGGCATGAAATCCGTGTTGAAGCGAGCACCTCCGCGGATTCCAGCAGGGTGGTCGCGACCTTCATCGCCATGGTTGATGGCGTTGAGGGCGAGAACGGCCTCGACGCAGA
The DNA here is from genome assembly GCA_002722135.1 of Methanobacteriota archaeon. Classification (GTDB taxonomy): domain Archaea; phylum Thermoplasmatota; class Poseidoniia; order Poseidoniales; family Poseidoniaceae; genus MGIIa-L3. The sequence goes on from PBKJ01000004.1 coordinate 90,316, forward strand.
TCTGGACGGATTTGCTCAGGTGCACGTCACTGGAGACCTTGTGGTCCTTGAGACCGTGCTGACGGGCCTGAGCGTGTCCCAGTTGGAGTCCACGGCCATCTCGTTGGCGGTCTCNTTCGTGGTGCTNTTGCTGCTGACGCGACGGCTCATCCCTGCGCTTGTGGTGCTGTCCCCAGTTGTGTTTTCCACCCTTTGGGTGGTGGGTTCCATGGTGCTGCTCGGGCTGAAATGGAACGTGATGACGGTCATGGTCACGGCCTTGACCTTGGGCATCGGTATCGATTTCGCCATCCACATGTGGCAACGCATGGAGTTGGAGCGCTCCCGACGGGCCACTCGGCACGAGGCGATGGTCGCCTCGATGTCGACCACCGGCGTCGCTTTGTTGCTCTCTGCAGCGACGACCGCACTCGGATTCATGGTGCTCTTGGCTTCCCCGATGCCGCTCATTCGGGACTTCGGATTGATCACGGCCGTGACCGTGGGCTTCTCCCTCCTGCTCTCGCTTGTGCTTCTTCCGGTGCTGATGGACGTGGCGGATGCGGCCTCATCCCGTCAGGATGAGGCATGAGCGTTTGGCGCAAGGGCGTCGACAATCGCGTTCATGTCCAGCCCCTGGTCGTGGGCCACCAGGGCAAGGCCGAGCCATGAGGTGCAAGGTCGGAGGGCATGCTGCTTCCGTTCGGCCCTGCGTTGCACCTCCGCCTTGTCCAAGCCTGAAGCACGCGCGATGAACCCCACGAGGCGCCCTTCGAGCCGCACCCGAGGATCGTCGCTTTCCGGCTCTGCCGCCGCCGCTTTCGGCGTTGGCTTCGGCGCCTCGACGGGCGCCTCGGCCGGAGATGGTGGCGTNGGGGGCTCACCTGGCGCCTGTGCATCCAACAAGCGGGACGGACGTGGCATCCAAGACAACGGGACGTGGACGTGTGCAAGGTCCCGGCTTGGCAGGTAGGCGTCACCCTCGGGGCGCAGCCAACCGGTTTCGATGAAGTGGGCCACGACGGCATCGGCCTCGTCGATGCCCAGCCAGCCTTGTCCGAAGGCCATGGTTCTGGCCAAATCTGAAGCACTCAGCGGCACGCCAGAACGAAAGAGGACCAGCAAGGTCCGCTCAACGTCCTGCGGGTCCATGATTCTCCACCGTGTGCCGTCNTCCATGAACCCGACGGGTCACGCCACGCGCTCGAAGGAGCCGTCATCACGGAGCTTCCAGCGTCCAAGGCCCTCTCCGTGGTAATGCGTACCCTCGGTGGTGTAGTCGTACTCGCCTCCTCCGGGCAATTCCGTGTGGTCTGAAGCCACAGCACCGATGTCAGGGACGGCCGGCAGACCTTCCTCTGGCGGTGGGCTTGGGCTGAGCGCGGCGAGGGCTGCTTCAGCGCGGGACAAATCGACGCTGGCCTGCTTCGGTGGTGTTGGCGGCGCTCGCGGCCCTCCTGCAACGCGCCGTTCCGCGCCTGGCGGGCCCTTTGGCTTGGGTTTCGACGTTGGACCAGGGGCGAGCGGGAGCGCGGCCTCAACGTCGTCCTTGGAGCCACCACGGCGTCGCATGAGCACGGTGGCCAAGGCCAGGATGCCCACGCCTCCAGCAGCCGCGATGGCGGCTGCAGAACCACCTCCGGCGGATTGCGCTTCGTAGGTCCACGCGTTGTCCTCTTCGTCCAATTCGCTGACTTCTCCGAGGGCGTCGACGGTCACGCGGAGGGTCCAATCGCCCTTTGGAACGTTGAAACTGCCGCGCACGAGCTCCGATTCGTCTGCCCCGAGTCCCTCGATGCTTCGTCGAACGACCACCGTTTCCTCGCCGTTGTTTTCGAGGGTGATCTCCACCACAAAGGAACGTTCGATGGCTTCCGACCTTGCGATGACCGGAGCGGCCACCAGGATGTTTGCGCCTTCGGAATCCACCGCCCCGGACAGGCTGACNTCGCCGAGTTCCAAGTCGGGCCCTTCGTTGGTGAGGGTGGCCTTGAACCACGGGTCAGATGCCGTCAAATCCGTGGCCCCTTGCAGGGTTCTTCCCGCGTCGTCCATGCCGCTGGCCCAGCAGGACAGGCTCGCTTGTGGGTCGAGGTCCGCGGGGTCGCCAACGTTGGAGAAATTGAACGTCGCCGTGAACAGGATGAGGTCTTCGAAGAGCCCGCTGGGGACGACGCTTTGGGTCACCTCTGGCCAGGAACGTTCGGTGGAGGTCACTTGGCAGGTGANGTTCAACNGGCCCGTCCATGCCGTGTCTTCTTCGATGTTGACGCCGACCACGACGTCGTTCAAGTGGTAACGCGACCACGTGACGTCATCGCCCTTGGCCACGAGGTACGGGTGGTCTTCATCCACGTCCATCGGGTCGAGTTGGATGCTGTGGAGCAGCACGGTGTCTTGGGGGTCCCACACTTCGAGGCGGGCGATCATCAGCCTCCCCCCGCTCAGCGGGGTTGGCACGTCCGTCGCGAGCACGCCGTCATGCACGATGACGGTGCTTCCCCCGTCCCATCGTTCCGGTCCGACGTTGCCGAACCATCGAATCCTGAGGCCGCCATCGTATGGGACGCCGCTTGCGCTGTGGTTGATNGTCGCGCTCAGGTTGAGCTGCTCCCCCACCGCAAGGATGCTGTCGGGGTTGACGGGCCCTTGCGTGCTTCCTTCGAGATCGGCGAACACCACGTTGTCGAAGGTGAGCTCACGTGCGAAGGCCCATGCGCCATTGACGGTGCTGGCGTTGCTTCCGTCCACGTCGGTCGCGACCACCCTCACGGCGCCCTCAGTGAGGGTGCTGGGGGTCAGGGACCATTCCGGCGCGAGGGCCAGATCGAAGGTCATCACCTCGCCAGTCACGCTCACTGAACAGGCGACGACGCTGGTTCGCCCGTCCAGATTCTGGCATTGTTCAGTGATGACGTCCCAGCGGATGCCGAGGTTGACGTCGCCGCCGAGTTCAATGCGGAGTTCTTGGAGGTCAGCCAAACCGTTCCCGTCGCGTACGCTGACCTGCCAGTCCATGGCTCGGCCAGGCTCGAGGTCACGTGGACCGCCATCGTTCGGCGTGATGGAGAGGATCTCCACGGTGCGCGGGATGCGGGTCGTCCAGTTGAGGTGGCCCGCTTCAGCGAGGGCGGTTGGCACCGCGATGCCCGCACGGTCCGTGCCGAGGACCAACACCCGAACGGCAGCNTGGTCCTCGTTCGCGGAGTCGTCGACGGTGAAGTTGGCCGTCCACACGGTGCCGGTGTTCGTCCACATGGCCGGGGTCTCGACGTATTCTGCGAGGGCCGCGGCACCGTCGTTGAGGCCGCCGTTTTGTCCGTCGTCTCGTCCTTCGACCCACACGTGGAAGGCGACATCGTCGGGATGGAAGCCACCGACTTCGGCGAAGCTCATGATGACGTTTCGATCGGGACGCTGGTCGGCATAGGCGGCCTGGTTCGGACTGCTGCCAAGCAGGGTTGGCGCTTGCGCGTCGAGGACAAAGGTCGTGCCNTCCTCTTCGAACACCAAGGAGACGTTGGCTTCTGTACGGAGTTCAACGCGAAGGTCGGCCGTGCCTGAGGCATCCGTGGGCAAGACCATCGTGAGCGGGTCGGGGGCGTCGAAGTCGAGGTCCACCCACGCCGTTGAGGTGTTGAACCAGGTGACGGCAGGGACCAACTGTCCTGCAGCCAAGCCTTCTACGGCGAGGTGCATGCGGGCTTGGAATGAGCCGTTTGCGGGCGCATCGTTCCTGCCCGGGAAATCCGTTGACAGGCTGACGGAGAGGGTGTTGTCCGCCGCCACCACCGTGGATGCGGAGGCCATGAGGNCCTTGCCGTCGGCCGTGACGGCGTCGAGGTGAACCTCGACCTCGTTGTCCCACGTCCACGTTGGATTTTCCGGGGCGGCNGCGAAGACCAATCCTCCATCATCGGCCAGAAGCTCGAGGTGCACCTGCATTTGGTCGAGGTTCACCACGCCTTGTTCGATCTGCAGGTTCCACGTGAGTTCCAACGGGCCGGCTTGGTTGGCGTGAACGTGGCTGCTTCCAGCGTGAATGGCACGGACACCGTCCTCGGGACTGCTCAGGGTCCAGGATCCACCTTGTTCCTCGGCCACGATGCGCTGCACGCGCCCGAAGCCCGCGTCCAGCACCAAGACCGCTTGGCTCCAGTCCTCTTCGACGTCGATAAGGGTCGTCAGGTTGAGGGGTTGGCCGTAGCTTTGCAACGCGGTCCGGTCGATGTGGGTGAAGACCATCTCTTCCATGCCCCAGGACACTTTGTCCATGTCGGGCAAGGTCCACGCCTCACCTTCGGTGGTGGCCATCACGATTCGGATTTGCAACCACGGGCTCAAGTCGAGGAATTCCTGCACGGCGCGATCGGTTCCGGTGGTGCTTGGCTCGGGGACCGTGTGGTTCCCGATGGGGTGGTTGTAACTGAAATTCCCAATCATCGGCAACCAATCCATCCCGTTCAGCAACAGGGCATCAGGTGCCGTTCGGTATTGGAGGCCGAGCGAGGTGCCCGCAGGCGCTGTTCCATCCAAGCGAATCCAGCGCAGCAGGGCGTCACCGTCAGCCGTGGTGCGCACATCGATTGGGGGTGAGGTGATGGTCCCGCTGTGTGCTGCTGGACTCACGTAGCGGTTGTTCGTGGAGCGAAGCTGCATCCAACTCCACGAGGGGTTGCCTGAGTCGCCTCCAAAGACGAAGGTGGCGTTGTTGTAGTGCGCCCATGACATGCTGTGTACGGGGTGGATGAGGTTCCCCATGTTGCGCCACGTGTCGGTCTCGGGCAGCCATCCGTACGTGCGGCGTTGTGCTCCCGTGCTCGATGCACCGCCCATCAGCACGATTTCATCGTGGATGACCGTGGCTCCAGCACCGGCCAAGGCCACCCCAAGGTCCGTGTGATTGGACCAACTTCCGTTGCTGGCCATCACTTCCGTGGTGTTGGTGATGTCCCACGATGCGGACGGAGGGCCACCCCCACCTGAGGAGGTGAGCGTGGTTTCGTAGCCCCCCATCACGTAGAGCTGACCGCGGTAGTAGGCAGCGGCAGGTTGAACACGAGGCGTGGTGAGGTTTTGCCCCGTCGTCCATGCATCGGCATCGATGTCGTAACTCATCGTGGTGTTGAGCGCCATGACGCTCCCGGTTTGGTTCACGCCACCGGCCACGTACAGGACACCGTCGTGGTGGGCATAGCCGGCCTTTCCGACCGCTTGAGCCGGGGGCATCGAGGTGCCCGTGGACCATGTGTCGGTGGTGAGGTTGTACCGCTGGACAAGGCCTGTCGTGAAGGAGGGCACCGAGGATTGCGGGTCAGGAAGCGGCAGATCGCCTGCGAGGACCAGCGTGTCGCCCCAACGCGCACAACCGGCGTAAGATTGGGTGTTTGGAATCGGGTTGGNGGCTACGGACCAGGTGCCGTTGGTGACGTCATAAATCTCCATCAGGCTGCTTTCTTCCTCGTCGTTCCACTGGCTGCTGGGATCGACCACGCCGCCCACAAGCCACATTTCGTTCCGCTCAGGAATTGGGAAGAGGCAGGCAGCAGCACGAGGGAATTGAGGTGCTCCGGGCGGTGAAGACCACGCCACGGACGGTCGATCGATGACNACTTCGTTGTCGTTGGTGTCCCAGCTTGTTCCGCTCAGGTTCCATCCCGTGCCGTTGAAATCGGCCTGCATGGCCATGGCNGGCATCACGAAGGGCGTGGACCCTTCGTTCAAGGGCTCAACCATGCCGCTTGAAGGCAGGACTGTGGCCCACGGCATGGTGAGGAAGAGGCCCAACACGACGAGCGCTTGAACGGCGGCCTTCGTCATTGAGGAACGCTCCTGAGGGGGCCACTTAGCCCTTCGCGGTGATTGGACGCGCATGTTGATGAGGGGTGGCGTGGGTGCGGGGCCGAAGCCCATGGCCGATTACATCGCCCGCGACCCCCGCACCGGCAAACCCATCGAGGTGGCCACCGTTGTCCAGCGGGCGCAGGTCGAGGAAGGCCGTCGCGGCGCATGGTCCCGCTTGACGCCGGCTCAGGTGCTTGATTTGGCCACCGGCCGGTCCGATGTGCTCAGCGTGATGCTCGACGGCGAGCGTCGTTCCTTCACCCGCCTTGACGGCGTCGAGGGTTTGGTCCTCGCCAAAGGCGTCCACGCAAACGNCGCTTACGACGCGCTCATCGAGGCCTGCATGGACGACGATGCGAACATCCGTCGCGCCGCGTTGATGGCGATGCCGGAGGTGGCCCAGCAGCGCTCCGACGAGTTGTTCGATCACCTCAGCGTGCTGATCGACGACCCGGAAGATTCGGTTCGCGCCGCCGCCTGCGATGCCTTGCGTAGGATGACGCCCGTCTTCCCCTCTGGCGTCGAGGACAGTTTGGTCAACGCCCTGCGCTCCTCAGACACGCGTCTGTCCAAGGCGGCCTGGGAGGGCCTCCGCGTGATGGGNGAGTCATGGCCTTCCGTCGTCTGCGTCCATGTGGACAGCCTGCTGCTTGAGGACGCCGTGCACCTCCGGAAGGAAGCGGCACGCTTGCTTGGGCGCGTCGTGGCGCGTGCCGGGCACCAAGGATGGGACCTGGTCACGTGGGCCTTGGCCGACGAAGAGGTCGTGGTGCGCCGTGAGGCAGCGAAGTGCTTGCCCAAACTGGTGAACCCTGCACCGAAGATGGCGGTCATTTTGGCCGAGAAAGTGCTCTACGACCCCGACGCCACCGTTCGCGGTCGCGCCCTCAAGGTGCTCGAGCGCGTCGATTTGGGCGGCAGCAGGGCCCGCTCCATCGTCCTCGCTGGCACCCGTCACGACGTGGTGGACATTCGTCGCGCCTGCGTCGAGATGCTGCACCGCTTCATGGGTGAGGACGAACAGCGCAGTTTTGCCCAAGACCGCCTGCAAGTGGAGCAAGACCCCGGCATCCGGGCGCTGCTGATGGAGATGATTTTCGATCCAGAAATCGACGGCAGCGAGGATCAAAAGAACCGCTTCTTGGCGCCCGCCGAGCCTGTGCCCTTGCTGGACCGTGAGGTGGCCCAAGCCATGGAACAACCCATCGGCATGCTGGAGCCTGAGCGGGTTGAGGCGCCCCCGGTCGAGACCAACGATNCGCCCAATTCGGCCAACGACGACGGCCAACAGCGTTAAAGGAGGCCCGCCGGTCGCCAAGACGTTCAGGTGTGGTCATGGAAGACGTCACGTACGATGACAAGGCCGAGCAGTTCGAGCGCCTCTGGGACGGTATGACTCCCAAGGGCATCAACCGAACCAAGGCCCTGAAGTTCCGACAGTACATCCTCGAGCACGTTCGTCAGACCAAGCGACCGCTCACCCGTGAGAACGCCCGCAAGTACTGGATGGGCCAGCTCCAGCAGGAGATCAAGGACGCCGAGTCCTTCTGAGACGCGCGAGGGTCGGCACCGTTCCGGCGGCCCGCAGAACCGAGGAACGGAGGCGAACAGGATGTTCACGACGACCAAATTCAGCACGTGGGACCTTCCCTCCCACATTCAATCCGCCATCGATGGCCTTGGTTGGGAATTCGCCACCGAAGTCCAGCGTGACACGGTGCCCTTGGCCCGTCGTGGCCGTGACGTCATCGGTCAGGCCCGTACCGGTTCAGGGAAAACCGCAGCCTTTGGCCTCCCGATGATCGAGCGAGCCTCGCCCGGAGAGGGCCTGCAAGCCCTCGTGCTCGCGCCGACCCGCGAACTTGCGGTTCAGGTGGCCGAAGAATTGGAATCGCTTCAGGGCGAGACCGGGTTGCGCATGCAGACCGTCTACGGTGGCACGGACATCGAGAAGCAGGCCAAGCAGCTTGACGCGGGCGTGGACGTCATCGTCGGNACGCCCGGTCGCGTGATGGACATGTCCGAGCGCGGTCACATCGATTTGACGAAGCCGACGATGTTTATCCTCGACGAAGCCGACCGCATGCTCGACATGGGCTTCTTCCCCGACATCCTGTGGGTGCTCGAGCGGATGACTGCACGCGAGCAGACCCTTCTCTTCTCCGCGACCTTCCCCCAGGAAATCGTCAACGCCGCCTCGGAATTCATGCGCGACCCCGAGTTCGTGCAGACCAACGAGGACGAAATCGACCTGCCCGACGTGCGCATGATGCTCGTTCACGTGGGCCGCTCCAACAAGCTCTGGGCCACGGCTCGTGTCCTTTCGCACCTCGAAGAGGACGGACAGGCCATCATTTTCGCCAACACCAAGCGCATGGTGGACCTCTTGGTCACCCGGCTTGAGAAGGCGAAGTTCGACGTGGATGGCCTTCACGGCGACCTTTCACAAAACCAGCGTGAACGCATCCTCGGTCGCTTCCGTGAGGGTGAGGTGCGCATCATCGTCGCCACGGACGTGGCCGCCCGCGGCATCGACGTGGACACGGTGACGCAGGTCATCAACTACGACGTGCCCAACGACATGGACGCCTTCATCCACCGCATCGGCCGCACNGGCCGAATCGGGCGCACGGGTGAGGCGTGGACCTTGGTGGACCGCACCTCCGGTCAGCAGATGCAGAACATCGTCGCCACCTACGACCTGCCGGTTGAGGACGCCGAGGCGCCCGCTTTGCCGGAGGGCATCGAGCGCGACCCCGTGCAGTTCCGTGAGGATCTGTCCGATGCCGCTGACCCCTTCGGGTTCGTGACCATGCGCGTGGACATCTCCTCTTCGGAAGGCCTCTCCAAGGCCGACCTTACGGATTGGCTCGTCGCCACCTTGGCCTGCGATCCGCTTGCTGTGGGACGCATCGTGCAAGCCGATGACCACCTCGAATTGGGCATGCACAGCAGCGTCGCGGCGAAGGCGATGAAGGCCCTCAGCAAGGAAGGCGTTGCGGGCGCTGCTCGCAACGCTGAACTGGTGCTTTGAGGCTCACTCCTCTTCCTTGGCGGCCGCTTCCAGCGCCCGCCGCTCCTCATCGCTCAGCGACGACGGCCATCGTCCATCGGCGAGCGGTCGCTCGAAGATGAGCGCGCTGGTGGCCAAACTGAGCAGGCCGAGGCTGGCCACGGACCACGCACCGGCGATGGCGTCGTCCCACGCGTTTTGCGCGTCCGCGCACCGCTGGCTGACCAATTCGTTGAACGCGCACATTTCTGCCGTGGCCCTTGCCTCCAAGGCCGCTGGGTCGTTTCGAACCATATACACGGCGGTGAGGATGAGGATGAGGGCCAAGGCGACGCCCATCACGGGCTGCTTCCAGGCGGGTCGGTGCTCAGACCATTGCCAGGCTTTGCGTGGGGTGATGCGCCACGTGTCGCGCCCCGCCATGCTCCGGTCCTTGACGCGGCGGGGGCCGCCCACCCAGGTGAACCACGCCAGCCAAAGTCCGATCAGGACAACGAGGAAGCCCCATTCGTACACGTTGCGGTGAAAAGCCCACATGTCGTTCAGGCAGGCCGGGTCGTTGGGCGCCTCCAAGCACCCGCCGAGCGCGATGGGGTAGAAGGCCACCAACCGTGCGAGGTTGAGCACGAACACGATGCCGCAGCCCACCAGAACGGCGCGCAGGCGGTCCTTCTGAGGCACGTCATCGGTGATGAGGATGAGCGTGGAGAGGAAGATCATCTCATGGACGCCCGCGCATTCGTCGGACACGTAGAGGCCCACGCTGTCGAAGGTGCCCGGGAAGCTGCTGTGATGGAAATCGATGCGGGTCATCCATCCGTTGTGCTGACTGAGGCTGACGGCGTCCGCGCCCCAGATCAGCTCCGTGATGCCGTGCCACAGCCACGCCTCGAAGACCTGCAGCGGCGCGAGTGTGTCGGAAGGTTCGGTCAAGAACCAGTAGAAGGCCTCCACCAAGAGCAATGCGAGCGGGTATTTTCCATACCGCAGTCCCAAGGCCGCCACTTCGGACCAGGACATGTCGTCCTCGGCCTTCGCCGTCGCTGCCACGGTCAGGACTCTCGGTCGTGCCTCATAGGGGCGTCGGTTGCAATCCTTCAAGGCACGCTGGCTCCACGCAGGGCCATGCAAGGCGGCGGTCAGGCGAACGCGCCCACCCACCGCCTTGACGTCAGGGGGTTTCGATGCCCCATCCCTGTCGGAGAAACCCGGCAAGCCTTGGGTGGTCTCGAAGGCGGCCACGTGCTCGAGGTTCGGTTTGACGACCCTGAAGCGCTGGAGGATTTGCCTCCGATGCTCGCGCGTCAAGGGCACAGGGTCCTTTCTATAGAAGAAGTCGCAGGCGACTGGCGCATGTGCATTGAGGTGATCGCGTGACCGTGGACGACGTGCCCAGCGTGGCCACCTTGCCAACGCGCTACGGCGCCTTCCGCATCGAAGTGGTCACCGACGATGGTGGTCTTGAACACGTTGCCCTGTCCATGGGTGACCTTCGCGGTCCAGATCCCGTGCTGGTCCGCGTCCACTCTGAGTGCCTGACCGGTGATGCCTTTGGTTCGCTTCGGTGTGATTGCGGTCCACAGTTGAACGCGGCCCTGGCCGCGGTGGCTGACCGTGGCTGGGGGTGCGTGCTCTACTTGCGGCAAGAAGGACGCGGCATTGGGCTGCACGCCAAAATCCAGGCCTATCACCTCCAGGACCAAGGCGCGGACACGCTGGACGCGAACCTCATGCTTGGGCATCCCGCCGACGGCCGTGATTACACCGTGGCGGCCACGATGCTCAATTCACTGGGAGCCGGGCAGGTCTCCTTGCTGACGAACAACCCCGACAAGGTCGAACAATTGCGTTCCTACGGCATCGACGTGGTGGAACGCATTCCCCTCGTGGTCGGCGTCGGCGACGACAACCGACAGTACCTGAAAACCAAAGCCGAACGCATGGGCCATGAACTCGATGGCGACGACTTGTCCTGACCAGACACGCCGAGCACGCTCCCACGAGGCGCGCTGCGCCGCGTGAATTCACCGCAACGACCTTGATGACCGGGTCACTCGGTTCTCAACAGAGGTTCCCTCATGGACATCGAGACGGCGGCAAACGTTGGCGAGGCCGTGAGCGGCATTGCCATTTTGTTCACGCTGTTGTTCAGCCTGCGTCAGGTCAAGTTCTGGAACGAGAACCGGCGATATGAGATCGGGCGCGACCTTGCAGCGCACCTCAACAATCCGATGATTCACCGCGGCTTCGCCGTGACCACCAACAAGCTGCACGAGGAGTTGACGATTCAGGAATTGGTGGGGCTCAGCCGCGAAGAGAAGGACGCGATGAACGCCACGATGATTGGCATGAACAACATCGGTCTGCTGGCCAAGCACGGTCACCTTTCCCTTGATCTGGTGGAGGCCTTTTGCGGCTACTATGTGCGCATTTTCGGCCCACGTTGGCGCCGGGCGGTCGAGATCCACGCCCAAGCGATGATGCAGGAGCCCGAATCCGTGAGCACCGTCTGGGGTGGCCTGTATTGGCTGATGGACACCCTCGCCGAAGCCCCCGAGGTTCAGGACTGATGACGCGATGACCCGGGCATCTGTGTTGCACGAAAAGTGAGCATTTTCACACCTGATTTTTCACAAAAACGGGCGACTGCGCGGCTGTTCGACGAACAAGCCTTCTTATCCAACACGCCCTGAATNAGGGCTCGTGAAATCCCAACGGAAGCCCACGATTTACGTCGTGCAATCATGTTGCCTGCGCTGCGGTCGCGTGGAAGGCATCGGCCACGAACACATTGACCAGTGCGTGGATTGTGAAGCCATGGGCTTTCACATCGATTGACTCGGGTCCGCACCACGACCACGCGTCCGCGAACCAGACGTTTCCGCTCTCTTCTGCAGAATGCTCTTCACTGCGCCGGGGAATCGTGCTCCATGGCAAAGAGGAGGAAGCGGAGTCTTCTTGGTCGAATCTTCGACATCATCTTCTTCTGGCTCTGAAGCATTGAACGACGCATGGCGTCGCGGGACCGTCGAGCGGTTTTCGCTTCAAGCGCGAGGTGCATTGAGCACGATCTCGAAGCGCAGGCACGGTCCGTCGGCGTAGTGTCCAGGGAGCCCTTCGACGTCCTCAAGGTCCTCCGCTCCGAGGAAATCGAAGCCGTTGCCGGTGTACAGGCGAATGAGCGCGGCGTTGTTGCCGACGGTGTCCAAACGCACGTGGGTCCTTCCTTCCTCGGCCGCGTGATGACGCGCCCACTGGACCACGTGGCCCACCATGTTGCGTCCTCGGAAGTCGGGGTGGGTCGCGATGCGGTGCAGGTAGATGGAGGGGTCGGCGTCGAGCTCCCCCCAAATCTGCGGGTCGTCGTAGGCCACGACCCACACGCAAGCCATCTGCCCGTCAAGGCAAATCTGCCACTGGCGCCCTTCGCGGATCTCGAGGTCCACAAGAGCGGGGTCAATCTGCGGCCACGTCACCTGACCTTTCGACCGCTGCAGGGCGGACGCGTGGGCATAGAGGTCCAGGATCTGGTCCCTCTCCTCCGGCCGGGTGCGGCGGACCTCCATGCGGGGCTTTGGTGACCTTCGGTGCATCAACCTCTCCATCGAGGTTGAAGTGGGCGGTGGAGGCGAAACCTCGCGTGCTGACCCTGCAAGCATAGAGGTGGACCTCGTCCTCGCCCTGGCATTGCCTCACCCTTGATCCGCCGGAGTTCAATGCGGAACCCGGCGCCCATCTTGAGCGAGGCCGGACCTAAGATGATATACCGGGCTCGTGATAACTCTCATTATGAGCACGAAGCGCGTTGCGTTGATGTTGACCTTGATGATGCTTGTTGGAACGCTTTCATCGCCGCTGTTGAGCGAATTCCACGATGAAGTTCCCGTGGTTCTCGACGTCGAGGACGCGGACGTGATGACCTCCCATGGCGGTAGCACGGAGCACGTCGAAATCGTTCCTTCCGGTCACGTGTATCAACATCCAAACGGAACCAAAGTCTGGGATTCGGGCACATGGGTCTACCAGACGATCTACATGTACAACCTCACGGTTGGTGAAAATTACACCATGCATTGGTGGCTTTGGGACCATACGGGCGTCAACCAAATCAACAACGGCACGAATCTCATCGACCCCGCAGTCAATTCCACGCACTCCCAATCCGGACCAACCCACTTGTCTCTTGCGGACGGCTATTACGCGATTGAAGCAGGACTCTACGCCTCAAACGGCACGATGCTTTCCGCGGATTTGGTCACGATTCAGGTCGGTAACTCAAGTGGAACATCGGCCGGAAACGGTCAGGTGTACGTTGACATCGATCATTCCGGCTATGTCTATGAACACCCGAACGGAACGGAGGTGTGGGCTTCCGGTTCCGATGTGTACGTTGAGTTCACCAGCGGGAACCTGACCGTTGGTGAGGAATATCAATTGATTTGGAACCTCTCGGATTCAACGTGGAATATGGGTCATGTGACGGGTCACTATGATTGGGGCGTGTACTGGAATGCAACGTCGACCTCCAGCGTCGAAAACAGCACAATCAGTGGATTGGCCGACGGCGTGTATTATTTCCATGCTACCTTGGTGAACCAAGGTTCGCATGTGGCCACAGACATGACCATGATCATTGTCGGAAACAGCACCGTCCCCTCCCCCTGCACGCATCTGGATGTGCTCCCGAGAACCGAGGCCGACGACCCGAGCCAAATGTCGCCCTGGACACCAGATCCAAACGGTGATGGGAACAGGAGCGTGTGGACCTACGGTGTTGACATTTTCAATGCCTATGCGCATCACACCTGCTTGGAGGCAGGCATGTACCATTGGAACTTCAGCCTTTACGATGCAAACGGCTACATGCCAAACTTCTACGAGGACGGAATGTTCGAAATCCATGACGATGACTCAGGCAGCCATTTCGACTTCCGAGTGAGGAACTTTGAGGCCACAGATCTGCCTGCTGGACAGTACACCTGGTGGTACGGCATTTCGAATTACACCATGGGCATCAGCCAATGGGCCAACCACACGTTCACCGTCGTTGATTCAAACAGTTCAGACCCCTGTGTTGAACTTGAAACCGAGCGGTTGCAACAGTACTACTACGCCGAGGAATCGGCCGTGAACACGATTCTGTTGGATTGCCCCGCTGTGGGTGAAGCCATCGAAGTCTACTGGAAGGTCACCCAATACCAAGACGGGACCATCATGGACGACGGGTGGTGGAACACCACGGCGACCTCCACGTCGATGTCGCACACCGTCGAGACGGACGATCTGCCCATCGGTGTGTGGTATGCCTTCAGTGCAACGATGTACACCGACAACGGGACCTTGTACGAATGGCACTCGTTCAACATCATTCCCTCCTACAACCCCAACCCGGGGCCCGACGAGGTGTGCGGTGAGTCAAACGCACGCACGAGCATCCACGTGGTCAACGATGCGAACACGAACACCTACATGGGCCATGAGTACTATTCGGACGATGATTTCAATCACGACATTTCGCTTGATTGCCTCATCACCAACACCACCTACGAGGTGGAGTACATCCTCACGCACTACCACACGGGTTACCTCGTTGACGCCGGCTGGTGGAATTTCACGGCCACCGGGCCAAGCGCGTCCATCACCGAGACGTGGTCCAATTTGCCGGTCCAGATCTGGTACGCGGTGACGGCGAGGTACACCTTTGACAACGGCGTGACCATCTCGAGTTACGACATGTTCTACGTGAATTCCACGACAGGTCCGGACCTGCTTGGATACTGTTCCTTCCCGACCTTCGAGGCCACACCGGCGACGGTGCAGTCGGGCGACGACCTGACCTTCACCTGGACCATGGACGGTGACGTCACCGATGACGTCTACCTTTCCCTCCACAGCGGCTGGGGCGCGCAGTATTACTTCTCGAGCGTCGAGGACAACGACGGCAGCCACACCATCACGCTGCCCGTCAACATGAATCCCAACGAGGATTACACGGTGTACATCGAGAGCGCCTCCAACGGTCAGCGGACCACGGTGTGCTGGAAGTACGGCTCCATNGACGTCCTCGANGACGACGAAGGNGTGGTGCTGGACGACATCATCAACGACTTCCTCAACACCACCGACGAGCGCCCACGNATTTCCATGTGGTACGGCAAGGTGAACCAGCACAACTGGAACGGTACCTGGATGACCGACTCGGATGGCGTGGCCGGTGCAGGGCTGTACAGCCAATGGGGCAGCGAAGGCTGGGGCGACCGCAAGCTGGAGTACTGCCAGCGCTTCTGGCCGGACACGGTTGAAATCCGCAACAGTGCGCCCGAGGAGATCGTCTTCTACACCCGCGGCAACACGGACGCGTACCTGACGACGAAACCGGTCTGGCTGTGCGTTCAGGACACGGACGGCGACGGCATCCTTGATCCCGAGGACGAAGACGACGACGGTGACGGTTGGCCCGACATCTTCGAAGACGTCTGCCTCTCGGACGCGCTTGATGCCAACGTGATGCCTGAGGATTTGGACGGCGATGGCTTGTGCGACGTGCTGCAAATCCTGCTCGTGGGTGATTTTGAGCCACCCGAGCCCGGCTTCTGCACCGACGGTGAAATCACCGGAGGAAACGGTCTCATGGGTCAAGACGTGTACACCGAAGTGGTCGTCATTGAGATGACCGGTGGCACCTACCAGTACCAGTACGAGATTCACGACTGGACCAACGAACTGCACGAGGACCTCCAACAGGACGNCTCAAATCACGACTTCCGAGGCTACTACGAGTACTACGACGTCTTCCTGTCCGATGCGGACGGCGTGTTCAACCCGAACGGCAGTTTCGTGACGATTCAGGCGCGTTCCGATCTGTCGACCACGAACCTTGGCGTCGGCCACAACATNGACGCCATCGGNATCCGCGACGCCAACGGCAACGTACTGTACGCGTCAGAGGTCGTCTCGGTGGTGCTCGGCGACGGTCTGGGAAGCAACAATCCAGACGGCCGTCAATCGGCCATCCTCGGTCCTGCCGACCAAATCCCCACCGCCATGGGCAACAACCAGGCGTCGATCACCGTTGGCTTCTGCCCCGAAGAGGTGGAGCCTGTGGACGAGCCCTCACCGGGCTTCGGAGCCATGGCCGCTCTGGCGGCCCTTGGCGCGGCGATGTTCGCTGGCCGCCGTGGTCTGCTGAACGAGCAAGACGCNGAGTGAGTCGGTTNTCATCACCNTGATTGGGTGGCGAAGGCTAAANTTCGCGTGCNGAACCCGCGGGCATGGANGTGGANCTCGTCCTCGGCCTGGCTGCGGCCGGCACGATGCTGGGCGTCGTGGAGGGTCTGAAGCCCGGTCCGCTCATGACCATGGTCGTCCGCGAAACGCTGTCCGGCGGGCTGAAAGCGGGCATGTGGACGGCGGCAGCCCCGATCTTCACCGACGGGCCGCTCATCCTGCTCAGCGTTCTGGTGGCCGCTTCGGTGGCCAACAGTCCGTACCTGCTGCTCGCCATCACGGTGGCTGGAGCGCTCTTCCTCGCCAAGATNGGCGTCGATTGCTTCACCCTCGATCCGCCGGACTTCAATGCGGAACCCNGCGCNCCNTCTGGNTCGCTCCTTNGTGGCGTCATCACCAACNTGCTGAATCCNAACGCCTACGTGTTTTGGTTCCTGATCGGTGGACCCTTGATGGCTTCCGTGGTGCAGGAAGAATGGCTGGCGCCGGTCGCGTATGCGCTGTCCTTTTTGCTGACGTTGATGCTGACCAAGGCCGTCGTCGCCTACGCGGTGCACAAGGCGAGCAACGGCATTTCCGAGACCGTCTACAAGCGCCTGCTTGCCGGGTGCGGCGTGGTGATGCTCGGCTTCTCGGCCTTCTACGTCCGTGCCGCTTGGCAACTCCTTGCCTGAACGATTCGGCTATGCTTCCTCGTCGCTGCCGAACGCCTCGAGGTGGCGTTGTCGTCGGTCATCAATGCCGAAGGCTCTGGCCTGAAGATCGAGCATCGTGCGCTCTTTTTCGTTGCCAAATTTTTAGGGTGCCCTAAAAATCATATAGATGCCGCCTTCTCCCTCAGACTGCAGGGAAACACATGACCGCCATCACCGTACTTTTTGGAACTGAAACTGGAAACTCTGAACTCTTGGCTGAGGAAGTTACCGACGGTGCCAAGGCCCGTGGATTCCAAGCGGTGTGTCATGGCATGGACGAGATTTCCATTGAGGATTTCCGCGACATCGACATCCTGCTCATCGTGTGCAGCACCTGGGGCGACGGCGAACAACCGGACAACGCACAGGACTTGTACGACACTGTCTCCGAGCTCGAGGATGCGGCGCTGTTTGGTCTGTCCTTCTCCGTGCTTGCGCTCGGAGACACCTCGTTCGATCTCTTCTGTGAAGCAGGCATTCAGTGGGATGACCTGCTTGAGCGCAAAGGCGCAACCCGTCTTGCGGACCGTGTGGATTGCGATGTCATGTACGAGGACGATGCCGCTGAATGGTCGGACGGCATCTTCGATCTTCTGGGCAGCATCGAAGCCTGACCCCGGCGCACCTCGCTTTCGAGGTCCAACCGCCTTCTGCCATGGCGGCTTGGATGTGATCGTCCATCTCGGAAGGAATCTGCACGTGGCGAAGCGCGAGCACGCCAGAAGCAGTAGAACGCTAAGTGCTCGCGCCGGGATTTGAACCCGGGTCAAAGGAATGAGAATCCTTTATGATGGGCCACTACACCACGCAAGCAGGCATTTTCGCCGAACGTCCACCCGTATTTAGCGGTAACCGACGCGGCGAAAGTGAAGGAAAATACCGGAAGTGAACATGACGACGTGCACCGTTCTTCACTTCACTTTCAGTGACCCCTGCCTTTCGTCGCCTCATATGCGACCGTCGTGAGCGCAGGGCATGGCCAACGCCTCCATCCCCACGACCTTCGCGTCCATGCGCGCCCTGAATGCCCCCACCCGTTGCTCACCCTGGGCCGACGATCAGCAGAGCTGCCTTGCCCACGGGTCCGGCCGCTTGCCCAACCGAGGCCAAGACGCCGACTGGCGTCCGCTCCACCTCAGGGCGCGCCCCGTGCGCCCCCTGTCCCGGAGCCTTCAGGGCCTCCAAGCCAGGGCCAACGCCCTGCAGGTTCGGGGGGTGGCCTGATGGGCCGCACCCAGCGCCTTCGTGAGGCCATCCACACCTACCTCGGTGAGACCGGCGAGGCCAACACCACGATGATCCTCGACCACATCAACAGCCGCTTCCGCTGGGGTGCGACGATGAACCAAATTGGAAACGTCCTCGCCCGTGACCGTCGCTTCGAGAAGGTCGGTTTCGACGACCGGAGCGCCAACGGCGGCCTTCGCATCCGCGTCTGCATCTGGTCCATCGCGGCCTCGTGACGGGCAAAGGTCCATGTCGCGTTGGCTTGGCTACGCTCCATGGCAGGTCGAGCCGGAGCGCTGCTCGAACTGACCCGCCCGACCAACCTCGTTCTTGGTGCCGCGACGGTGCCGTTGGGTGCCGCCATGGTCCTCGGCGACGATTGGACCTCTGAAGGCCTCACGGCTACGGTGCTGTTTGCCTTGAGCGTCGTCTCCTTCATGGGTGCGGGCAACGCGATGAACGACCTGCGGGACGTCGAGGTGGACAAGGTCGTTCACCCGCATCGTCCGCTTCCAAGCGGTCGCGTGTCGCGGCCGGTTGCGGCCAGGTTCACGGCCGGATTGTGGCTCATCTCGCTGCTGACCTTGATCCTCGGAACCTTCGTTCTGGCCGTGTTCATGCCCGAGGCGCCGATGCTGGCTCCGGTCATCATCTGGGTGCTTGCCTCCGTGCTGATGATGGCGTATGACCACGGACCGGCGCTGAAAGGCCGTGGGCTGGTCGGCAACGTGTCGATCTCGGTGCTGGTCGGTGCCGTGGTGCTCTTCGGGGCCTCCGCAGCCGGCGCTTGGTCTCATCCCGTGGCGCTTGCTGCCGCCACCGTGGCGGCCCTGGTCAATCTGGCCCGTGAGATCGTCAAGGACGTCCACGACCTCGAAGGCGACGAAGGTCATCGCTCGACCTTTCCGATGGCCGTTGGCGCGGAGCGCGCGCGGATGATCGCCTACGTGTGCGCCATGCTCGGACTGGTGGTGCTCTACCTGCCGTACTGGCGCGGTCCGCTGTTGTATCCCCAAATTTTGTTTCAGGTGCCTGCCATCCTGTTGATCATCACCACCAACGGGCCGCTGTACAAGGGCCAAGATGCGCTGGTCGTCGGACGCTTGCGCCTCGGCATGCTGGCCGGGTTGTTCGGTTTCCTCGTCAGCGTGATGATGTGATCAGGCTTCGAGGCCCATGAATTCGCCCATGGCTTCCCACGCGGCCGGATCAACCAAACGTGCCATGATGGACATCTGGGCCCACATCCGGTTTTCCGCTTGGTCGAACACGATGGACTGTGCGTGATCCATCACGCCGTCCGTGACTTCCTCGCCACGGTGGGCGGGCAAGCAGTGCATGAAGCGCCAGTCTTGGTCGGCGTTGGCCACGAGGTCTTCGTTGACTTGGAAGCCATCGAAATCGTTCATCTTCCCGTCGAGGTGCTCCTCGCCCATCGACACGAAGACGTCGGTGTAGATGACGTGAGATCCGCTCACGGCTTCCACGGCATCGTTCGTTGCGGTGATGGTCGCGCCGGTCTTTTCGGCGATGGCGTGGGCGCGGGCCACGACGTCCTCGGCCGGCTCGTATCCTTTGGGCACGGCGTAGGCCACGTCGTGGCCGAGCATGACGGAAGCCAACATCAGGTCGTGGAGCACGTTGTTGCCGTCGCCCACCCAGCTTACGCGGAGTTTCTCGTCGGTGTCGAAGGCTTCCATCACGGTCATCAGGTCGGCCGCGGCTTGGCAAGGGTGATGCTTGTCGGACAGCGCGTTGATGACCGGCACGTCTGCGCTCTCTGCAAGTTCCGTGACGTCCGCGTGCGCATAGCAGCGGTAGGTGATGGCGCCGAGGAAGCGGGACAGCACCTTGGCCGTGTCCGAGACGGTCTCGCTGGTGCCCAGTTGGATGTCGTTCTTCAGGAGGGTCAATGGGTTGCCACCAAGGCGATCGATGCCGACCTCAAAGGACACGCGGGTACGCGTGCTTGGCTTTTCGTAGATGCATCCCACGGTGAGGGTGTCCAACGGCATGAAATTCAGGACGACCTCGTCGCCGCTCTTCCAGAGCCGCTTGAATTCGATGGCCCAGCGAAGCACCGCTTCCAGGTCGTCTCCAAGGTCGTCAATCGCGAGCAGCGCATCGGTCATGCCTGCGGTGGGCCTCATGCGGCCCTTGAGCGTTGCTTCAGTTGCGCTCGTGTTCGATGTCTTGGGCAAAGCCGTCACGGGCGTCGCTCATGCCACCGTACATGGCCTGCACGAAGGTGAGGATGTCCGCAAGTCCTTCTTCGAGTTCCGAGGAAAGCGGGGTCAAGCCAGGGGCTTGGGAGAAGGATTGCATCAGGCGGAGCTGGTTGATGGCAAACTCGGTGCGCTGGCCACCGGCCTCGTCGAAGAGGGCTTGCTCGAGAATTTCGAGGCGCTCCGACCATTCCAACACGCGCTCCAACTCTTCTTCGTCCAGCAGGTCGCTCTTGCTGAGGAAGTTCTTCGTCGGCAGGCCAAGGCGGAATTCGACGATGGAAGAAAGCAACATCTGGCTGACAAAACCGCTTGGAGAGCGGGACAGCATCGGGTCGAAGAGGTAGATGATTGCGGCTTGCTCGCGACCAAGCACGTCGATCAGGTGGCTGCTCGCTTCACGGAAGGCGAAGAGTTCCACCTGGCCGGGGGTGTCGACCACCATCAGCTCACCCGACAACGCGTGGAGTTGTTCGGCCACGTCACCGGCCTGAGCGGCGAGGAGGTCAGCGGCGAGGATCTGTGCGCCGTTGGGACCGAGGTCGTACTCGTCCATGACCTCGGTGAGGGAAATCATGTCACGCACATCGAATTCGGCGTCGTAATGGACACGTTCGGCGCCAGGGTCGAGGTTGACGGCGAGGACTTCGGTTTCGAGGAAGCGTGACCAGCGCTGGAAGGCCGTCACCAAGGATGACTTCCCTGCGCCAGCGGTGCCCACCACGAAGACCACAGGAGGTGTGCTTGAGTCGCCGCCGGCCATGTTTCACCGGCGGCGCTGACCCTTCTTCAACGCCACGGACCCAGAAGGGCACGCTTCACGCTGAAATGGGGAACGGTTATGTGCCCCTCAATCGTGGAAACGTTGCTGCCTTTGGGCTGCTCAGGAGGAAAAAGCATGACCGACGAGAACGCACCACCCGCCCCACCCGGCCTGCCGCCCGCTCCTCCTGCACCTCCCGGCCTGCCTCCAGCACCCCCGATGCCACCCGGCATGGCTGCACCTCCTGCTCCTCCCGGCATGGAAGCACCTCCTGCTCCTCCCGGTCTCCCCCCTGCTCCACCGATGCCTCCCGGCATGGAAGCGCCACCTGCGCCGCCCGGCATGGAAGCGCCACCTGCGCCGCCCGGCATGGACGCACTC
>PBKJ01000005.1 GCA_002722135.1 Methanobacteriota archaeon
CGTCATGCAGTCATCTACAGTGAAACTCCTGTTCAGCGGCTTGTCGAGCAAGGCCCTTAGGCGCACATTTTCGTTTTGGGCGAATGGCCCAACGCCTCCACGGCCGTGAACCAGCGCAGCATCATGCTGCCTGCCAGCGTTGCCTCTGACGCACGCGCTGAGGTGGGCGACACGCTGGAATCGCTGACCTTTGCGATGGTCGTGGACCGCAACCTGGCGGTGGAAGGTGGGATTGCTGAAGCCGATTGCCAAGGCGGCGACATCAAGCCAAGCGAGAACGGCATGGTCTACTGCCGCATGCTGGTGACCGTCAACAACCTCACCGTGGCCGGCGTGTACGAAGAGGCGCCCTTGGCCAATCCGACGATCCCTGCCAACGCCCTCATCCTTCACCTCGACGTGCTGGAGGAAGCGCAGCGTCAGGCCCTGATGAACAACGATCACGTCTACCTCGCGGTGGCCGTGGACCGAGCCGCGCTCCCCACCTCTTCGACGGCGGATGCGGCCGAATGGCTGGACGACGTGCAGCGTCGCGTGGGCCAAGGCAACTACACCGATGCCGGCATTTCGCTGGTGTACATCGACATCATTGGCGGCACCATCAGCTTCCTGAACATCTTCCTCGGGCTCATTCAGACCTTCGATTACATCATCATGGTCCCCATCGTCATCCTGTCCCTTTCCGTGCTCGTGTACGGACTGGTGCTTTCCCTCGAGCAACGGCGCCGTGAAATTTCGATTCATCGGGTGATCGGCGCCGACGCCGACCGCCTGCAGCGAATGGTACTGGTCGAGCTTGGGGTCATGTCGCTCGTGGCGTGGTTGGCCGGCTACGTGCTGGCCTTGGCGGCCGTGCCGGGCGTGCTCTCTGCGGTCGGATTCATGGCCTTCGAGCCCTCTGGCGTGAACGTCAATCCCGCCCTCGGATTGGCCTCGACCATCGTGACGGCGCTGGCCACCATCGGCCTCGCGCTGCTGTTCGGTCGCAGCCGCTCCCGTCGCTTCCTTGAGATGGAAATCGAGGAAGGTGTGCGCCGCACGAGCGAGGCCGCGAAGCCCAAGACGTGGCTCCATGCCCTCTGTTTCGGCGTCGGTGGCATCGGCACCCTCGACACCTGGCTTGAACTGCAAACCGGCGGTGACGGCCTCTACTCGAACTTCTTCCTCGAAGGGCTGCTCGGCATTTTCGGGCCCTTCCTGCTGTGGATCGGCGGCGCCCTGCTGCTTGGTCGCTTGGGCGCCCTTGGACCTCAACTGATGCAGCTGCTGCTTGGACGCACGCCGCTGCTCAAGGACGTGCGCCGTGGGCTGAAGGGTTCGGGCTCGACCGAATCGGTCAACCGGTTGGCGGTCATCATGCTGCTCACGCTGTCCATCGTGACCCTCGCTGCGGTGCAGGGCTACACGGGGACCCTCGTGGACGAGCGCACCGCGGATGCACAGGTGGGCGGTGATCTGCAGGTGAACTTCGAAACGCCGGTCAACATGAGCACCTCCATCGAGGTGCTTCGGGACGTCGGTGGTCAAGACCTCGCGGTGTCCGCAACGACCACGCCAAGCCTGTTCCTGCGCTCCAGCGACGGCGACGCCTACCAGACGTGGATCGTCATGAACGGTTCAGAAGACGTGCTTCGGTGGGGCGAGCAATCGCTGCCTGGCGACGACGTCGGCACGAGCCTTGGCGTCTTGGCCAACGGGACCTTCTCGGTCGGTGAAGACGCGGCCTTCTCCCTCGATCTGTGGGGCAGCGGGCGCGACGGACGTTCCGACCGTGGCGACGACCTGCTCGAAGCCGGCGATGACCGCTCAGAGGTGCGACGCTTCACCTACGAAGAGGTGAACATCACCGTCAACACCGACGACGCCGGCGGCCTGCCCGACCTGAACGTGCTGCTGGAAGCCTACCGCGTGACCCTTGCGCTGGACCTGTCCTACGTCGATTTGTCCGACAGCGACCTGTCCGAGCGCGACTTTGGCGTGACCGACTTGTCGCGCACAAACCTCTCCGGGGCCGACTTGACCGGCGCCAACCTCTCTGGCGCACTGATGATCGGCACCGACCTTTCCGGCGCCGACCTGTCCGGTGCGGACCTTTCTGGCGCGGTGTGGGCGCCCGTCCTCAGTCCCTTTGAGACGCCCACGCCCGGCTTCACCGGTGCCAACCTTTCGGGTGCTGACCTCACCGGTCTGTTCGGCCTCGACCTGACCGGCATGGACCTGAACACCACGGCTGACCTGACCGGAGCCATCTGCCCGGACGGCGTGTTGGCTGACGAGAGCGGCTGTGCGAACGGCTTCAGCCAAATTCCGCCTCCGGCGATTGCACCGCTGTTCATCACGCCCGGTGCGGTAAACATCACCGTCATCCCACACGACCTCGACCTGCGCTATGTCGGCACCCACGAATTCATTCCTGGCGTGCCGGCGGCCACCCTGCCCTCATCGCTCATCATCGGCGAGGGCACCTGGCGCGGCTTCATCGGCGACGATGTGGCCGACAACCACACGGCGACGACGTGGACCTTTGCGCTGCCCGATGTCGACGGGGACGACCTCAAGGGGCTGCGGGCCAGCATCGAAGCCGACGCGCGCGTCGGGAGCGCCTCGGATTGGACCACCGCCCACGAAGCGGTGGAACGCAACGGCGGGCTGATCTTCGGAACGCAAGGCCTGCTGTCGCTGCAGTTCGTGGTGGCCAGCCTTGCCGCCGTGGCCTCGTCCTTCGTGTTCCTCTCGCTCGTGCTCAACCAGCGGCAGAAGGAATTGGCCATCCTGCAGGCCATCGGCGCTGCACCGGGCCAAATCATCCGGCTTGTGCTCTTCGAGATCCTCTCCATCGTGCTGATGTCGATGGTGCTCGGCGTAGGCTTGGGCATCGGACTGGCGCTGTCCTTCAACGGCTTCTTCGAAGTCTTCGGATTCATCTTCCAAATCTTTGGAGGGAGTTCAACGACCATCACACGGACCTTGGTCTATCCATGGGGATCGCTGGCCTTGGTGTCGGCGTCCGTGTTCGGTGCGGTCGTTCTGGCCCTGCTCGTGACCACGCGGCGTACGCTGGCCGCTGACCTTGCCAGCGTCCTGAAGGGGGAGTGACGATGAGCGAGACCGACACCAAGCAAGCCGACATCATCCTCGAAGCAGACGCGGTGTACCACGTCTACGAATCGAAGGCCGAAGACGGCAACGTCGTCGCCCTTCGTGGCCTGAACATCGCCATGCGCAGCGGTGAAGCCGTCGCTGTGGTCGGCCCCTCTGGTTCTGGAAAATCGACCCTCATGAAGTGCCTCGGCGGCCTGATGAAGCCCAGCGCGGGCTCCGTCAGCCTCGACGGACGCAACATGACCCGCCTGACCGGCCAAGAACTCGTCAAGCTCCGTCAGCAAACGGTCTCCTTCATCTTCCAGGAAGGCAACCTGCTCAACGACCTCAACGCCCGCGACAACGTCGCGCAGCCGCTCATCAACCAAGGCGTGCGCTCCCGCGTCGCCAAGCGCAAGGCGCTCGACCTGCTTGAGCGGTTGCAGATGGGCCACCGCGCCATGGCCTTGCCCATGATGCTCTCCGGCGGTGAACAGCAGCGCGTGGCCATCGCCCGTGCCCTCATCACCGAACCGCGGCTGATCCTGGCCGACGAACCCACGGGCGCCCTCGATCCCGTGACCAGCCGTGAAGTGCTGGCGCTGTTCAAGGAACTGCACGAGGAGGACGGCGTGTCCTTCCTCATCGTGACCCACTCGAAGGAAGTCGCGGCCTTCTGCGACCGAAGCCTCGAGTTGCGCGACGGCCGCTTCGTGGCCGAGCACGGCAGCGACCTCAACATCGAACGGCTCGAAGTGGGCCGCGAACTGTTGGTCGACGACATCGGCACGGTCACGCTGCCGCCCGACATCCTGCTGCGCTTGGGCGGCTCGGGCGGGTACACCGTGGCTGAACTTGAGCCCGGTCGACTGACCCTGATTGGCGAGACCATCGACGTCGGCGGAGAACTGGTGCTGGCCGGCGTTTGTCCGGCGTGCAAGTACGTGTACGACAACGACACCGAACAGGAATGCCCCGCGTGCGGCTCCTCCCGACCCATGGTTGAGGCGTGAGCATGGAGGTCCTTGTCCTGGGCCGAACGGTCGCGGCCTTGGCGCTTGGTGCGGCCTTCGTCTGGATTGGCGTCCAACATTTTGTCGATCCTGCCTGGTTCGAACCGATCGTGCCCGCGGTCCTTGGCGCGCCACGGTTCTGGGTGCTGGCCAGCGGGGTGGCAGAAATTGCGGTGGGCCTTGCGCTGATCGTGCCGGCCACGCGTGCCTACGGCGGGCTTGCGTGCGCCGCTCTGCTGGTCGTGCTCTACTGGGCCAACCTGTACATGTGGGTCGAGAACGTGCCGCTGGACGGGAAGACCTACGCCAACGTCTGGCACGTGGTGCGCTTGCTGATTCAAATCGCCCTCATCGTTGCCTCGCTCTTCATCGCCGGTGAGCTTCGGTCCACCTCCGATGCCTGACGGCAGGCCTCATCAAGGGGCGCCGCCTCCATTCACACATGCGTTGGGTCGTCTGGCTCGGCTGGATTGAGGGCCTCTCAGCGGTCCTGCTGATGTGCATCGCGACCCCGGTGAAGTACCTCATGGACGCGCCGCACATGGTCGAGGTCCTCGGCCCCATTCACGGCGTTCTGTTCATGCTCTACGTCTTCGCCCTCATGCTCGGCGTGGGCCGGTGGTGGGACTGGCGGTGCGTGCCGGCCGGATTCATTGCAGCCTCGATCCCCGGGGGTGCGTGGTGGTTTGACCGGCGCTTGGAGCAGGGCCTGTTCGCCCTTGAGGAATCGCTCACGCGGTCTTGACGCCCTCGGGCCAGAGCACCAGAATCAGGGTCTTGCCGCGGGTCTTCGGCGTGTGGGTCGTCTCGCGGTCCATCCACACGATGGAGCCGGCCGGGTAGGTGCCGTCTTCGTCCCAGACTTCGCCTTCGAGCACGACGTAGCACTCACCGCCAGGGTGGCTGTGGGGCATGAAGGCGTCAACGGTGACCTCGCTGTCGGCGTCGTACAGCACGAGGGAGGTGGCGTCTTCCCGGTTCAGTTTACCGAGGCGGACGCCGGTGCCGAAGTCCTTCCAGCGGACGTTGGCCTCCAGCCAGTCGCGGTCGATGGAGAAGCCGAGCCATTCCGCCATGGGGTGGGTGAAGACCATGCTATCCCCACAAAGAGCCCGACCATCAGCCCTTCGCTTACCGCGGGTTTGATGGCCGTCCTGCCGATGGTGTAGCGTGGCGACGCCCATCACGACACCGTCCGTCCCTCCAGAAGGGCCGTGGGATGCGTACGTGTTGGTCATCATTTGGTTGCCCTTGCTGTTTCGTCTTCTCCTCCTTGCGCGCCCTGCGCGACAGGCTGTGGCGAAGGTTGCACCGCATGCAGGATGGGCCCTGAAACAACTTCGAGAGTTGCCCATCAAGGGCCTCCGCTTGCTCATCCTCAACGAGACCTTGGCGCTTCTCGCACCGCCGGTGATCGTGCTGCTCTACCGTCAATTGGCCGACCCGATCGGTTGGCGAACCTGGGACGAAGTCAGCCTGATTGGCGGTGCGGTGCTGATGTTCCTGACCCTCGTGTGGCTCGTGCTTGATCTGATGCGCATTGGTCGCACGCGGCGCATGCTGTTGGCGGTCATCAAGCAGGACGTGGACCGCCTGCGGAAGGTGGCTGATGTTGGTCTTGGGGCCCGTCGTTGGCTCCGGCGTTTTGCCCGCGAGGACGAGCCCAAAGGAGAGGGAGATGAGGAAGAAAGCGCAAGGGGGCGGGCGTGGAGCATCGCCAAGAAAGCCGGTGGCATCGCGCTGCTTTCCCGGAAATTCACGCCGCAAGGGCTTGCGGCTGCGGTGGCTTGGAGTGCGGCTGAAGAAGCAGCACGACGAGGGGCAGCGCACCTTTCAGAGCGGCTCGATGCACACATCGAGGCCAGCGTGGAAGTCATCATCCGTCGCAACGTGTGGACGAGTTTTGTCATCCTCGGCCGGGACATGGCGATGGGCCTTCTTCCCCTCGGCATCCTTGCCCTGATGCCCCTCATCTTCGGACCTTGAGGTCGTGGGAAGCCTCATGTCCGGCCGCGCCATGGTCAACACGAGTCCCATGGCCCTGCTCATCCTCATGCGTCATGGCCAATCCATGTGGAACGCGGCCAACCGCTTCACCGGCTGGGTCGACGTCCCCCTCACCAACGTCGGCATCGAGGAGGCCGTCGCGGGCGGACGCCAAATCGCGCACNTGCCGATCGACGAAGTTCACGTGTCCACCCTTGTGCGCGCCCAAATGACCGCAATGCTGGCCTTGGCGCAGCACGACGGTGGGNGCATTCCCGTCATCCAGCACCCTGTGCCAGAGGGTGGGCTGGAGGGGCTCGGCGANAACGAGCGCCGCATGGCCGAATGGGCGACCATCCGCGGCGAAGCGGGTCGCGAGGACGTCCTTCCTGTGCACGTCGCATGGCAGCTCAACGAGCGCATGTACGGCGACCTCCAGGGCTTGGACAAGCAAGCGACCCGTGAGCAGTACGGTGACGAGCAGGTCCACATCTGGCGCCGCTCCTACGACGTGCCGCCCCCCGAAGGCGAGTCCCTCGAACTGTGCGCTGCCCGAACGTTGCCCTACCTCGAAGGCAATCTCGTGCCNGCCCTTGAGGCCGGACGCAACCTCTTCGTTGCCGCGCACGGCAATTCGCTGCGCAGCGTGGTGATGGCCATCGAGGNCTTGTCGGAAGACGAGGTGCTCTCGCTGGAAATCCCGACCGGCGTGCCCCGCGTGTACGCCCGAGAAGACGGCGCCTGGCGCCGCGTGGAGCTGTGAGGTGGACGCATGGAGGGATGGCGCTTCGACGGCTTCCCCGGTCGTGTGCTGTTCGTGAACCTCTCCGAGGGCACCGTTGAGGCCCGCTCCATCCCGCACGCATGGTGCCTCGAAGGCATGGGCGGGAAGGGCCTCGCCACCCGCGTCTTGGTCGAGTGGGACACCACCGATGCCGCGGCCTACGACCTCGTCCATCCGATCACGGGCGGCTCGGACGCGGCCCGCCACCCTTCCACGCCTCTGCTCGTCTTCACCGGCCCCTTCCAAGGCACGAAGGTCGGCTCGGCCGGCCGTGCCGTGGTCGTTTCTCGCTCACCGCTCACCGACGTCTACATCGACACCTACGTCGGAGGGAACCTCGGCCATCGCTTGCGTGAAGCCGGTTGGGACGGCCTGTTCCTCACCGGTGCCAGCGACACGCTGGTTCGCCTCGAAATCGACGACCTCGAAGCGCGGCTCATTCCCTGCCCCGAACTCGAGGGCGCGACCACGTGGGCCTGCGAACAGGCCCTCGATGGCCTTGGGGAATGCTTCTCCATCGGTCCCGGCGGTGAAGCTGGCGTCCGCTTTGCCTCACCGATCACCGCCGGCCGGCGTGCTGCAGGGCGCGGCGGTACCGGCGCGCAATTCGGCTTCAAGCGGCTGAAGGCCATCACGGTGAACGCCACGCCAGAAGCACGGCAATTGGCCCGCATTCACGACCCGGATGCTCTTGCTGCCGCGGTCAAGGTCCAGCGTCAGGAGATGGGCCTCAAGCGTCGTGCGGGCGACCCCTTCTACGCCTTCGGCACCAGCCGGGGACCGCTGTATGCGTCAGCGAACGACCGCATGCCGACGGCGAACTACACCGCTGCGGACGGCATCGTCCCCCAGATGGCCGACGCCGCGGTCGCCGAAGGTGCAGGCGCACCTTCGTCGGCGCCCGTGCCCGGCATGAGCAGCGCAGGTCCCGTGCCCCTCGACGCGCATCGCCTCTCGGGCGAACATTGGCACGACGAGCACCCTGACGCCAAACAATCGGGCTGCTGCGCACCGTGCCCCATCGCCTGCGAAGCGGCCGACCGGCCGACCGTCGACGGCGTGCGCACGAAGGGCCGCCCGGTCCACCTGAACCGCGTCGAGCGGCCGGAGTACGAGACCCTCGCGATGATGGGCAGCAANCTCGGCCTGACCTCGAGCCTTGACGTGATGGACGGAAACGACGCCTGCAACCGCCTCGGTTTGGACACGATTTCCTCCGGCGCCGCCCTCAGCCTGGTGTGTGAATTGGCGGAGCGCGGCTGGCTTCCCGAAGCGTGGGGCACGACCTTCGCTGCCCCCTTTGCCTTCGGGCCCTACGCCGAGGGCGATGCGGTGACCTGGCGCTTTGGCGACCCTGCGCTTCCACCGCTCGCGCTTGCGGCCTTGTGCAGGGTTCAACCCGGTGACGGCTCCTTGTTCGGCGCCCTTCACGGCGGTGCTGTGGCCTTTGCCGAGGTGGTGGAATCCATGACGGGTCATCCGGCGACACGGTGCACGGCCCACTGCAAGGGGCTCGATTTGCCGGCTTGGGATCCGCGCGGAAAGCGTGGCAATGCCCTTGCGTACATGACCGCGAACGTCGGTGCATCGCACATGCGAGCGGGCTACAAGGCCCCGACAGGGTTGCCCAAGGACAGCGCACTCGACCTCGTGCCGGAACTCATCGAGAGCCAGAACGCCATTGTCGTGCGCGACTCCCTCATCTTGTGTGCCTTCGCGAAAGGCGCGAGTCCGGACGACATGCTGGCCAAGGCGTGGACCGCCATCACCGGCGATGAGGCCAGCTGGGCTGACCTCTGTGCCCGCGCAGGCGTGCAGTGGGATTTGGCACGGGCCTGGAACGTCGCGCATTGGCGTGCCCTCGGTCGGGACGCCGCCAACGAAGACTTGCTGTCATGGCGCCTTCGCAAAGAGCCGCTCCCCAGCGGCGTGGCCAAGGGCTGCGTGAGCTTCCAGAACGATGACGACGANGCCGCTTGCCTCAGCGCCTACTACCGCNTGCGCGGCTGGGATGCATCNGGACGACCGGAGGTGAAGGCATGAGCCTCATGCAACGCGTCTGGACCGGACTGGTGATCGTCGTCGTCGTGTTCCTTGCGGCACGGGTCACCATCACGCTGCTCTCACCTCATCCCGTCTACGTTGACGACCCTGCTCCATGTGCCAGCGTCAGTGAGAATTGTGCACGTCTCTCCATCGACGACGCGCACCGCATGGACGAATCACCCCTCATCGTCGCGGCAGGTGCAGAGGACGCCTTCTGGAGCACGGTGGACGATTGGGCGGACAACACCTCACGGCTGACCTTGCTGCACGAGACCCAAGACTTCCGCCACTACGCCGCGGCCACCCCGGTGTGGGGCTTCGTGGACGACGTGACCATCTCGCTGGATCGGGTCACGGGTGAAGTCGTGATGCACTCCGAATCGAGGCTCGGGCTCTCGGATTTGGGCGTCAACCCTGAACGGCTTGACGACCTGTACGCCTACGTGGCCTGATCACGCGTGCGGCCAACCGTACGGCCACCCTTCATCGTCGACGAGCACCACGTTGACCCCCAGCCCCGTCCGGTGGAAGGCGATGAGCTGAATCTCGTGGATGCGATGGCCGCTCGGCGCCACGCCAAGCACCGGCGGGCCGCGGCGACCGAACCTGCGCGGCTGTTCCGGCGCGGCCAAGGTGCGGCGGGTCCCGTCCACGTCATCGAACCAAGGCAGGGGGCCTTCAGGTGAAAACCGCAGGCCGAGGATCATGTCCACGCCAAGCGTTTCCTGCGCCGCATCGGCGTCTGCACCGCTCGGCACCGCAGGCGCGTTCGGGTGGGTGTGCAACCAGTGGGTGAAGCGTCCTCCTCGGCTGCCGCGGTCGCTGCGAAACAAATCGTCGGTCCAGTCCTCGGGGAGGTGGTGAACGGAATAGGAATCGCCACGGTTGACCACGGCCGCCTCGCTGATGACGAAACCTTGGCCCGCGAACAGGTTGTCACGGTGGCTTTCCCCAGCAAAGGCGTCCTCCACTTCGGGCCGATGTTCACGGCCTCCGTCCACGTCGAGCCCAACCANGATTTCGTCGGGCAGGGCCTGCAAGGCCCACCACACGAGGTCCTGCAGGACCGGACCGGGCAGGTGGACTTGAGCGGCGTATGCCTCCCTGCGCGCCAACGATTCCTCGTTGTAGCGCTCCATCGCTTCCACGAGCCATGCCTCGACCATCGGACCCGGACGGACGTGGCGTTAACCGAACATGAACCGTTCCGTCTGACGAGGGAAGGGGAACCCTTCAAGTCCGGCCCGCATCAACCACGCCCCATGGCCCGAAAGCGAGGTGGGTTCAGCCGGTTCATGGGGGCCCTCACGGGCACGCCTTACGAGAAGCTGCTGAAGCAGATCGCCAAGCTCGAAACGGACCATGCGGACGACGACAAGAAACTCGCCCGCAAACTTGGCGNCCTCGTCGACGACGTCATTGCGGCCTACGAGGAAGAGGAGATCGACGGTGAGGAGCATGACCTGCTCATGGACGCCATCGAGGATGCGGACCCCGACGAGCGGACCTTCGACCGCCTCGAGGACGACGGCGACGCCTTCTACGACGAGGACATGCCTGACGCCCCGGACATCAAAACGGGCCGNAGGAAGAACCTCGATGAGCTGATGGCCACCACCGACGACTCCTTTGTCGGCAGTTTTGGGCGGGACGAGTTCGAAGAATTCCGCTCAAAGATGACCGACGATTTCATCCAAGAGTCCGACGATGCTGTGCGCGCTGGCGATCACAACGCTGCGGTGCTTTCTGACGCTCGCGTCTTTGCCGGTGCTGAGGAAGGCGTGGAGGACGTCAAGCGGCAGATCGCCCTCGAATCTGGGCTTGCGGACCCCGATGCAGCTCAGGAGCCCGAGCCGGAACCTGAGGCCGAAGAGGACGACGGCGGCATCACGGTCGACGAGGACGGCGTTGAATGGTATGAGGACGAGGAAGGCTCCTGGTGGTACCGCGACCCCGGTGAGCCCGATTGGGTGCTCTACGAGGAGTGACCTCGTTGACCGCGCCCCAACCTGCCTTGCTCACCGGTGCAAGCGGCTTTGTCGGACGCCGGTTGCTTCACTCGGCCGACCGACCCCTTCGGGTGCTGGCCCACTCCAGCCCGGTTGACCTGGAGCATGAGGTGGTGCGCGGGGATTTGCTTGAACCCGGGCTGCCGTGGACCTCATGGTTGGACGGCATGACGCGGCTCGTTCACGCTGCACGCCCTTCGGCGGGCACAGATCGCGGCCGTCGCCGCATTGCGAAGCGAACCGCGGTGGCCAACGAAGCCCTGCTCTCGGCTGCTCACACCCATGGCGTGCCGGCGTTGGCGGTGCACGGTTCACTGTCGTACGGCGACCGTGGTGAGGCCATGGTGCACGCCGGAGCAGACGTGAACCCCATCGGGTATGCCGAAGCCTACGCGGTCGGNGAGGCACCGTGGCGTGCCCGGGTCGGNCCCGGGTGCACCGTCGTGCGCGCCCCGTGGATCCTTGGTCCCGGTTCGTGGTTCTCGATGCTCTACGGCGGACCGACTGTACCTTGTTTTGGTGACGGAAGCATGTGGATGTCCATCGTGGATGTGGACGCCTTCGCGTCGTGGGTGTGGACGGTTGCGGACGAGGCTCCTGGGGGCGTTGTTCACCCGCCTTTGCTGGTGCGGTGCCGCCAGCGGGACTTTGCAGCACGNGTGGGTGAGGCACGCGGCGCAACCATCGAGGCGTGGAGCGAAGCCCGAACGCGCAAGGCCTACGGAAAACAGGCCGCTGCCTCCATCTTTGCCAGCCTCCGCATGGACGATGGACATGGTGATGCTGCGGAAGCCTCCGCCCGTTTCGACGATCTTGACGTCGTCGTTCAGTCCGTGATTGGACGTTCGTAGACGTAGAGGCTGTACTCGCCCAGGTTCCACAACGGCGTGAAGCGAAGTGCACGGTCCACGGCGTGCAGGCACCTGTTCCGGAGGCTTCCCTCCGGGGCCCAGTGGTGCCGGTACCATGCAGGGTGCGTGATGCAGAACCCCTGCCGCTTGATTCGTTTCAGATGTGGAGAAAACGCCTTCTTGACCCCGTGCGCGGAGTGACAGACAGAGGGGAGATGGCGCGTTGGGCTGTACCCTCCCCAGACGGGTCGGAGGCGTGCGATGGCCCGCCGAGGTCGCAAGGTGAGCAGGTGCCACAGCACATCGAACATGTACCATCGATTGACGAAGGTTAGGATCGCTCTCCCTCCAGGCTCAAGCACTCCTGCGATGGACGCAGCGGCGTTTTCCAGGTCGGCGGTGGTGTTCAGTGCACCAAAGAACACGATGGCGGTGTCCACCTTGGTGCCACCCATCATCTTCTGAGCGTCTTCGGCTGAGCCAAGCATTGGCCGAAGTTTGTCGTCTTCACGCGCCTCACTTTTCTCAGACACAATCCGATGAAACGTGGGCGTGACGTCCAATCCGTACACGGTCTCCACACCGGGCTGGTCGGCGAACCAGACCATGTCGAGGCCCGGACCGTAACCGACCTCCAGCACGTGTTTGGGGTCATAGGTCATGGTCACGTTGCGGAAGGCTTGCCTGAGTTGCTCAAGCACGTGATTTTGGCCTGCGCGCGCTTCGAAATCTTCCGCTTCAGCATCGTAGTATGCCGCGACCTCGTCGTGGTAGGCCGTCCCATTCACGGGGTTTCCCCCTGGAGAATGCGCGTCATTTGTTGTTCAATCCGCGTTCGATGGGCATTTTCGTGACCGAGGCAGCGGTCTCTGTCATAGGTGGTCTCGTTCGAGCGTGTGGTGGCACGCAACGCTCGAATCCGTCGTCCAGATTCCCAACGCTCAGCCCAGCGGCCTGCAAACGGGCTTCGCATCACGGCCCACCACCACGGCATGCCGCCACTCGGCGATGGCATGTCCAGAGGCTCGCGTACGGCGGCATTCGGTAGGTGCTCGCTGAACCATGCGTTGTGTGCAATCATTTCTTCGAAGACATGTTCGCCCTTGAGCGGACGCATCATGGCCAATTCACGGGCGGCGTATACCGAAGGCCGAAGGTCGAGGTTGTCGCGGCTCAGCACCATGTTCGGGCACATCCTGCNTCCTCCNGCGACGTTGTGTTGGAGGTAGATGGCGAGCGCGCGAACCCGCCACACATGGCCAGGCCGAGCAACGATGAGAAGGTCAACATCTCCGTCCGCGTCATTTACGCCTGCTGCGACGGATCCCGTGATGGCCAAGGCCTCAACGGTTGGCGAAGCCGCCAATTGGGCCAAGACCGANCCAATTTCATGGAGGTGCAACGATGCGTTTGTTCGCCGATCTTCGTTCCAAGAACCGTCAAATGATGCTGACGTGAGGTGCCACTTTTCCTCGGTGCACACGGCGAAGGAGGAATCGTGGAGCGCCCGCTCGACCTCGGCTTCTGATGCCTTTTCAGAGATGTAACGGTGAACTTCCTCGACGCTCAAGGCGTGGTTGAACACCGCCGCCCACGCGAGCACGTCTCGGAGTGCGTCAAACATGTTCCCACCTCAACCTCAGGACGTACGTGGCATCGTCCGGGACGTCCATGGTGTTGGGACAATCCGCCGCACAAATCTCTGTCGCCGTGCTGTCCAGATCGATCAGGAAATCAACGACGCTGTTGGCGTTCCCTCCGTGGCGCCCTACGTCATACACGTCCATCCATGCCCATCCATCAGGTGCTGTGACGACGCTTCCTCCATCAACCAGCAAAGCATCCCCGACGTGGATTCTTGCTTCGGTGAAATCCAACTCAGCTGCNGCATCATGAGCGGCCATACGCTGTGCGTCAACGGCCCAAAGCACATGGTGATCGTTTCCTCTGGTGGTGTGGGTGACCGGGGTCATGGGGGCGCCAAGGAGCACCATTGCATCGTCCTCCCATGCGAACCGTGTGGCCATGCCTCCCGTGACCACATGCGTGGCAGACACCACTTCGATGGAGTCGTGGATTGGATCCAGAGATGGTCCGAACCTGTACGTTGGAACGCCGTACCGAAGTCCAAGGCTGATGTCATAGCCTGCAAGGACCACGGCGCTCTCTGGGATGGACGGTTCTAAGGCAGCATAATGTTCGATGAAGTCCCATCTCCAAGCCACCTTGCCAAGTTTGCTTTCACGCTCTTCAAGGGCCTCGCCCACGGTGCCTTGGATCTGCAGCCCACCGCACACCACAAGGAGGCTCAAGGCCAATGGGCGCCATGCAGGATGAGCGAACGGTCGCGGCAGTGAGGGGGGTTCATGCAGTCCTGCAATGCCGAGGCNCACAAGGCCGGCAAGCCACGGCAGGTGGTATCGCGGCCAGCCAAAATCCAAGATGAACACAAAGAGGATCAGGCCAGGAAGGAGCAGACCAGCAACGGCCAATCCTCTGGGGGCTGCGTCCCTCGCCACCCACAACCCCAGCCCGAACACGAGTAGAATCTGGAAAAGGTGGAAGATCTCGAGGCCCATTTCATCAAAGGCTTGGGTTGAACTGTATGTGCCGACGTCTCCAGCAATGCTTGCCACGGCCCCAGTCATTTGTGGGCTGAGGCTCGCTGCGACGTGACCGTGATCCAAAAAATCGCTCAAAGCGAACGGAGCCAGAAGCACGGTCCAACCAAGCAAAACCCACCCTCCTCGCTTGATGGAGCGATGCCTGATGGCTACGATGATGGCCATGCAAGGACCAAGGTACAGGTATGGAAATTTGGCCAAGCCTACCGCAGCGAGGGTCAAGCCATGCCCTNTTCCGGTCCATGACGGGAGTGGCGTGTTGAGCGCCTTTTGCCCGAGCCGGAGCGCGAGCATGACCCCTCCCGTGGCCAACGCCTCGAGGTAGACGGTCCGACCCTGTTGCATCATGGAGGGGAGGCTGAGCACAAGGAGTGGTGCAAGGAGCGCCCATCGACCAGCACCCGCTTCTTCCGCAAGGCGTTGAGCCTGCCAACCACAGCCGATCAGAAGCATCAGAGGCACGGCATGGACGCGAGACACCGCTCCAGTCATCGCAAGTTCAACGGCTGCCAGGCCTGAGACCACTTTCGGCCTGAAGGCAAAGTCTCGGTCCATGTGGTACGGTTCCCAATCCCATCGTCCGAGGTAGCGGTTTGCGGTTTGGAGGTGGTCCGATTGGTCGGACAACATGGGTCCCATCCACGTCGGATCGGCGTATGACGTGATCATCACCAGCACGGGAACCCATGCCCAACGCGCGTCGTGAAGCGTCCACCTTCCGTCGTGAAGGAGAGAGGAAAGGAGGACAAGCGGAAGGCACAATGCGCCCAGAATGACCGGCCATATGGGAAGATGAAATTCTCCAAAAAACGCCACAGCGGTGCCCACAAACAGGAGCAATGGGAAGAAGGCTGAGGCCAACCTCGTCCCAGCATCACCGCTGACGCTGACCCCCCATGCAGGGGTCATGTCAGATTTTTGAGGGCCCACGCCGTTACTTTGTGGCTCTTGTTTTGGTTCTGTTGGCGTCATGGCCAGATGTCCAAGGTGGCCACGCG
This sequence comes from Methanobacteriota archaeon, assembly GCA_002722135.1. Taxonomy (GTDB): domain Archaea; phylum Thermoplasmatota; class Poseidoniia; order Poseidoniales; family Poseidoniaceae; genus MGIIa-L3. The sequence continues at coordinate 15,393 of PBKJ01000005.1, forward strand.
GTGCTTGACGATGCCGTGGTCCGCGCCACGGGTCAGCATGGCGTCGTTGCACGAAGGCTCGCTCGACATCGCCACGATGGTGGTGGGCCGGGCCATGCGACCTGCGTCAACCGCCTTGAGCACGGCATCGAGCACGTCCAATCCGGTGGTCGGGGGCATGAAATGGTCGAGGAGCAGAACATCAGGACGAACCCGCACAATGTGCTCGAGAGCATCCTCGCTGTTCCACCGTTGCTCGAACGAGAGGTCAGCCGTCTTGACCGAGCCAGAGATGAGCAGGGCCTCGATGTCCACGTGGTCTTCGAAGGCCAGAACGCGCATGCTCAGGCCCCTGGGATCTCCTGCTGCTCCCACCATGGCGGTGCGTCAAACCAGCGTTCGTCGTCCACTCCGCGCTCGATCAGCGGCAGGCTAAGCACGGANTCCGCGTTGTCGGCGATGCGCAAACCGATGGCCGCGCAAGGGCTTGGGAGGTAGTCCATGCCGTCCTCGGTCAACACGAGGCGCAGCGTGCTGCCCGCTGGAACCACGGTGTCGAGGGGATTGAACTCCATCAGCATCAGGTAGGTGGAAAGCGGTGCTGTGGTCTGAGCGTCCATGCCTCCGTCGCGGTAACGGATGTCCATCGTGGCGTGACCGAGGCGGAGGTCGTCGGCGTACATGGTCGCGAAGATCTGACCGCCCTGACAGGTGCGCGTGGTCGCGGTGATGTGCAGGGTCGGCATCCCTGAGATGTGGATGGTGTCGTTGAGCATGCCGAAATCAACGGTCACCGACTGTGTGGCGGTCACCAAACGCCCGTTGACCGCCGCTTCGTCGAAGCCCTTTGACCACCAAGTCATGTCCTCGGGCGGCCACGTGTCCTCGACGTGCCATCGCCCGTCTTGGGTTTGGATTTGCACGTGAGGCTCGGGTTCCTCGCCCTGGCCTTTGAGGAACCATTCGAACCAGGCATACAGCTCCACGGCCCAGTCCATGCGGCTCGTGTTGGGGTAGGCTTCGGCGCCGTAGCCGCTGCCGAGCTCACCGTGCCGGTCCGGTTGGTCGGGGTAATTGTGGGCCCACTGTCCCGCAATGGCGCGGGTGTGGATCCCTGCGTCCTTGAGCATCTGGTAGGTTGGGAAGGCGTGGTATGGATCGACGTTCCAATCCTGGAGCCCCCACACGAGGTAGACGCTGCCGTTGTAGTTCTCGAGCACGTCGGGAAGATGNCGTCGNTCGTCCCAGTAATCGTTCCACTCCGCCCCGCCAAAGTCAGCGCCGGCCCACGTGGTGAGCGGATTCAGCGGGCCGATGGCGTCGTCTTGGCACATTCGCATGTCGTCGTCCGTTGCGTCCGCCGTGGCTCCCTCGTAGAGGGCGTCGTACAGCATGGCACGGCTTTCCGAGGAGCCGTTTCGGTAGAACATCTCCTGGACGCCGATGGATCCGGAAATCGGGACGATGGTTTTCAGGTGCTCCGAGGGGTTCTGCGCCGCCTCCCAATTCGTCGTGCCCGCGTAGGACTTGCCCATCAGGCCGACGTTGCCGTTGGACCAATTCTGCTCACCGAGCCACTGGACCACGGCCTGAATGCCGATTTGCTCGCCAAGGCCCTTGACGTCCTGGCAGTGGGTGGATTGTCCGGTGCCGAAGGTGGAGGCTTGGGCAAGGGCGTAACCGTGGGGCACGAAGGTGTCGTAGACCCACTTGCCCACACCGCCATCCGGCACGGTGTTCGGTGCACTGTCGTCCCCGACGATGCCTTCGCCGCCAAAGTCGTAGTAGGGATGAATGGTCATGATGACCGGGACGGTCGTGCCTTCCGGAACGTCAGGCAGCCAGAGCGCCACGTGCATGAGGTCTGGTCCGGGCGTCCCGAGGTCATCCTCGCTCGCCGGCAAATCGACCTCAACGAAATGCTCCGTGAACGGGAGCACATCGTAGGTGCCGTTGACCGGGAGTTGGGCCCGAAGGGTGTCCATGGGCAAATCCATGTCCGCCCGCTCGTTCAGGGGCGTGGCCCACCAAGGGGTCTCTTTCTCGGCCGTTACCTCGTTGTAGGTTTGCACGGTGGTGGAGACCAGAAGGCCGAACACGAAGAGGGCAAAGACGGCGCCGACACCGATACCAAGTTGCATCCGGCGTCGAGATTGGTTGAGTCCCTCCTTGTATTCGAAGGGAATCGGCACCACGTCAGGAAGGAGCTCAGCCTCGAGCACCTCATCCGACATGATGGTTGGACCAGACGTGCCCCTCATCAGCCTGACGCTTCGCGCACCGATGTTGCGTCATCCGCAGCGTCATGCTGGGCCGTGTGAACCGNGGGCCTTCACGCCGCTTCTCGGGCTTTCCGCGCGTGGATGAAGGACTGCACGCAGGCAAAGGTGTAGACGGACCCAACGACCAGCATGATGAGTTGGGCATACGTGGAGCCGCCCATGTCGCCTTGCATGAGGCTCGAGATGCCCATGAGGCCGCCGAGGGCGCAGATGAGACCGAAAGTGACCGCGATGTGCATGAGCAACTTCCTGCGCTCCGGCATCCGTCCCGCCATGATGCCGAGAAGCACAAGGGGCAGTCCGATAAAGCCCGGAATCAGGGCCGTCATGCTCTCCATGCCCGTGCCGAGGTAGAAGCCCACGCCCTCGAGGACAAGAGCGCCACCCACGATTTGNGTGAGTTGCGGGATTTCGAAGCCAAGGAAGGTGTAGGGTTGTTCCATGGTGGCCCTTGGTCGCGGTGGTATTTCATCACCGCGCCGCCGCCTGCTTCGGCGGGTGCTTCATGTGGAGGTGCATCCTGTGCGGCGTGTGGGCCAGCGGCAACGTTCGGAGGCGGCGCTTCTCGCCGTGCTCTTGCTCGGGGTGCTGGCCACGCCAGGAAGCATCGGTGCGCAAGAGGATTGGCGCTCGACGGAACTGGACCCTTCGGTGTGGGACGACGGCCCTGAACTGGAGGGCTCGCCCATGGACTACTCGTACGCTGGGAATCCGGTGTTGGTGATCGACGTCGACTACCAACCCGGCCACTTCCAAAGCAACNAGCAGGGCCAAATCATCATCGAGATGTTCCCAATGTGGGCGCCGATCACGGTTGAAAACATGATCCAGCACGTGGAGGATGACCTGTACGACGGCATTTTCTTCCACCGTGTCATCGACGATTTCGTCACCCAAGCCGGTGACCCGACCTGCACCACCGTCGGCGTGTATCCTGCCACCTTCCTTTCATGCGGCAGCGGCGGAACGGGCGAGACCATCCCGCTTGAGCACGACGTCAACCTCAGTCACGTGGACGGGGCCATCGGCATGGCGCGAAGCCAAGATCCTGACTCCGCCGATTCGCAGTGGTACATCGCTGAAACCGAAGCCCACGGCCTCGACCCTGAAAACCGCGACGACGAGGGCTACGCCACCTTTGGCGTCGTTCGGGACGGCATGAGCCACGTGCGCGCCATCGCGGAGGTGCCGACCAGCGACGAGCCCACCGGGACCGGCGTTCAGAACCCCTTTGCCTCCGCCGGTCGCCCGTTGTATGAGGTTCACATCAGCAGCGTGCGCATGCTTGGCGTCATCGCCGAGGAGCATGCCACAGGTCAACTCGAGGAACCGGTCAGCCAAGAAAGCCGCTCTGGGCTTGGCGCGTTGAGCTTATGGAACATCTATTTCCTTGGCGGAATCATTGTTTTCTTGTGTGGAGGCTACTGGAGCGGGAGCATCTGGAGCGTGTTCGCCCCATCCACGGGCAAGCCTGGTTCGCTGACCAACCCAAAGCACACGCCCATCCCTGCGGTCTTGTTGCCTCCGCTCGCATCCGATGCAGAGCAAGACTCAGATGCCTCTTGAGACGTGCACGTCAAGCACGACATGCCGAATCCTTGGAGCGTACCATTTGACGCGCTCAAGATGCCCGATGCTTCCGCCAAGGCGAACAGCGGTNTCTTCCGCCCAGGCCTCAATGCGTTCCTCTTCGACGTTCATGTGAACGTGCAGCCACCCGCCACCCGGTTTGAGGCAGCGAACGGCGTCCTCCCATGCGTGCTCCGAGGTAGGGAGCAAGCCCAGCACGACGCGGTCTGCAACACCCTGGAGGGCCGGGAGCGTGGTGCGGTTGTCGCCCACGTGTTGTGTGAGCCGATGTTCGACGCCGTTTGCTTGCGCACCCTTGAGCAGCCAAGCGGCTGCATCGGGATTGATGTCGCACGCATGGACGTGTTCGGCTCCTCCACGAACCAACATTGGGAGGGTGTAGTAGCCGATGCCGGAGAAGGCGTCGACCACCGTCTCACCGCGCAGGTCAAGGTTCCCCATCCGGTGACGTTCCGTCACGTTCCCTGAGGAATACATCTGTTGCGTGGCATCGAACCGAAAGACGACGCCGTGGTCGGTCACCTCCACGTCCCNGCTTGCACCGAGCAGCATCGTGGCGTTTGAACTGCGGATCACGTCGGCNGCAATGTGCGCTTGCTGGCCCAGCCGTTCAGCGCGTAATGCGGCTGCAACCTCAGCCCACGGGGGCTGCTCGCTTGCCCTGAGGGCTTCCTTCCACATCGGTGAGGCGAAGGCATCGTTTGGCAGGAGGACGAGGTCGTTGAGGCGTTCCCAGCGCTTGGGCAGGTCGTTGAGGAGGCCCTCTCGCTTCTCACGATCAGCGGGAACGTGGGTCAACAGCCAACCCTCCACGGCCTCGCGAAGCCGATGATGAGGATCGATGGGAGGCGGGGCTGCCGACCACGTTTCTGGCGCGACGTCAATGCGCTCACCGCCCACGTCTGCAGGCAGGAAAACCCCCTCATGCACGGGCCACACGAGGTGGCCGCCATCGACGACGGGGCGCCACGCGCGGTCCAGGCATCCAGCCGCGTCCAGCGACGCGCGGACGCGCTCCGCGTCGGCACGGGGAACGCGAACGCCAGAGGACGGCGCGCCGTTGCCCATGCGTCCTGATGGAGGAACGCTCTTCAAGGAGTCAGGTACGTTTTGAGGCATGGGACGTCCACGCACCGCGGTTTGGAGCCTGNTTCTGGCCATGCTCCTGTTGCAATCCATGGCCCCTTTTGTGGCGGCCACGGGCATGTCCACCTGCAGCAACCTCGGCGAGACCTGCGACACGTATGACGGGACCCAAGACGGCACGCCTGAGCAGCAGGAGTGGATCGAAGGCCAGTACCACTTCGAGATGCAGGACACCTCCACCATTCAGATGGAATTGACGTGGATGGTGCGTGAGTTCGACCGCTCAGCGCTCGGTTTTGACGACGGTATCCTTGCCGCTTCGCTGGCCTCCGACGGACTCCAAGACAACGACGGAGCCCCGGCCGATTTGATNCGCAGTTTCCTCGACGAAGAAACCGCAGGACCAGGCTCCAACACCGTGGGTGAAGAGCTGATGGCTTCGGTCAACGCCTCGGTGAATTCACTCTTGACCCAAGGCTTCGGCACCGTGGCCGACATGACCACCGANTTCACCAACACCTTCAGTGCGGAGGGACAAACCACGGCCTGCACCACCAACGCGGCCATCGACGCTCAGTCGGAAGGCTCAGGTTCCAACAACGTGTTTGAGCCCCCGATTTGTTTCGGCACCCAGGCCACTGTGACCCTTGACGTGGCGAAATTCAACCTCGCCGGAGGCGCCGAACTGAACGTGGAGCGGGCCTACCAAGGTCTCCTCGTCATGGGCAGCGAAATCCGTACGGATTTCGCCATCTTCGCGGAGCCCGGCCACCGTTCGACCTTCCTGATTGAACCTCCAGCCTTCGCTGATGTTCGTGCGGTGGACGCCAACGGCACCCGTGTCGTGATGGGGGATCATTTCGCCGGCGAGTGGACGGTGGACCACACACAAGCCGCGGAAGGGGACACGAGCATCTCGCAAACCACGTCCTTGACCATGGGCTTCAGGAACACGTCAGAAACCACGATGGTGACCGTCGCTGAAGGCGACCCCGGATTCACCCTCGACGTCACGCTGGACCTGTCGGACGAGCGAAACGCCGTCCTCGACATGCGCGCCAGCCTGCATTACCTTGAGACCGCGTTGCTCGAGGAATGGGGCATCCAAGTCGTTCAGTTCAGTGAACTGGCCGATGTGCCGTTGCTGACGGCTGATGGGCTTCGTTTGGCCCACCACAACGGCTTGGTTGATCTGAACCTCTTCACCGATGCCTTCCCTGTGGACGACATCATCACGGGTGTGACCGACGGCATTCCGGGCATCGACTTGACGATGAGCGAACTGGCGTGGGTTGGTGACACCGTGGACGAAGGCGTCGACGGCCCATCGGGCGGCCTGAACTACACCCACGGTGACGGGTGCACCGAAACCGGCGTGACCGGTGTGCACCAGCACTACTGCCTGACCGGCCCCGCAGCGATGGGCTATGATCACCCTGTGGTGCTGCGCACGGTCAGCGATCCCGTCAACCTCCGCTTCCTCGACCTCTTGTCGGCCAACATCGATGACCCGACGGTCAACGATTTCCTCACCACCGTGCAGGACGATGACCTGCGGCGCATCATGGAAGCGGGGTTTGCCGCTTCGTTGAACCCGCCCGACGACGTGCTGAATTCCATCGTCCCTGAGCAACTCGGCGGCACCGACCTGCAGGTCACCGTGGTGCTGCCAAGTTGGGTCGTCACCGAATCCGGTGATGATCGCATTTCGCTGACCCTGCGCGCCAACGGCAGCAACGAGGTCGACATTTCCGTGCGGGGCCCAGAGCCTTGGCAGTGGGACCATGAGATCAAGGACGGCGAGCAGGTGCTCTGCGCCGCCACACAGCGCACCTGCGTGCTGAGCAGCGTTGAGCTCGATTTCGAGACCTTCGACCTCCACGAGTGGCGGCAGGCCGTGTCCGTCGAGTTCGGGCTTGAGGTGCGCGTGGACATGCATCGTTTGGCCTTCCTCGAGAACATCACCAGTCCCGACGACCCCGTGCACGTCCAATTCGAGGTGATTCCATCCGACCTGNTGCGCTTGGCCGTTGACGTCTCGAGCAGCATGGACGATCCCTTGGCCCTGGAGGAGCCCATCACCATCCCTTGCGACGATTTCGATTGGGACTACGAGGTCTGCGACCAATCCTTGCCGCTCGAGGCCACGGAAGAAGGCCTCACGTCCTTTGTCAGCGGAGCCGGAGAGATGCTNACCGGCCTCATCCAAGCGGGCGTAAAGGGCTTGGAAGACGTCGATCCAGAAGAGGCGGGCATCGCCTTCTCCAACGTGGACATGGACGCCTTTGAGGTGCAGTTCGCCCTCTCTGGTATCGGTGCGCCGGGCGCCGTGGTGTCCGACGCTGAACCCGTGTCCTTCTCGGTGTCGATCCCCAAGGTCCGCATTGAGTTGGGCTTGACCACAGGCATCTGGCCCTTGGTCAACGAAGGCGCAGATCCTGAGTTCCAAATCATCAGCGAGTCGGCGACCGCCCTGACCGCACCCGTGATGGACCCCATGGCCGCCTTCATGGAAGGCTTTGCTCGCTCGCTTGCGGGCGGCTTTGTCAACTCGAACGGCCTCAGTTTCCCGCCTCCTGAGGAGGACCCGCTTCCGGTGTCCACCGGCGAAGTTGACACCACCGTTGCCGAGGAGTTTGACCTCACGCTAAGCGGTCCAATGACCGTCACCCTNCCCAAGGGGCTCAAGGTCAGTGGGACCTCGTCTGAGAACCTCTTGACCATCACCGAGGTCGATGGCCGAGACGAGATCACCTACATGCTGCCGCACGGTGAACTGGACGACGACCTCGAGTTGCGCTTCGAGATCGGGTGGGCCTACATCTGGCGGCAAATCTGGGTTTACCCCACCACCTTCCTCATCATCCTCAGTCTGATGTTCATTGGATGGCGTCGGCGACGACGTCGCCGGAAGGCCCGAAAGGCTGCCCTGAAGGCCGCGGCCAGCGGAGCAGCGGCACAAAAGCTGGCGATGAGCGACGCGGCCTTCGCGGGCTATGCGGGCGTCAACAGCCTCGGCATGATGGTGGGCGACGTGGACGACCTCGGTCCGATGCCGGATTACCTGGACGATGACGGGCGCTTCACCTGATCACGTCGTGCTTCCGTGAAGGCGCTCATGCAGGCGCTCTGCCAGCGCTTTTCCGATGCCAGGGACCGTTTGCAAATCGGCAAGGCTGGCGTGCTCGATGCCTTTCCGACCGCCAAAATGGCGGAGGAGGGCCTGCATTTTCTTTGCACCGAGGCCCTCAACGGATTCCAGCGGGTCCTCCATCGTGCTTCGTCCACGACGCTTGCGATGGAAGCGGTTGACGAAGCGGTGCGCTTCGTCCCGAGCATGCACCAACACGCGTCCGTTACGGTCGAGGACGATGGGGTCGTGCCCCTCGCGAAACACGGTTTCCTCGCGTTTTGCCAACGCAGCGACCTCAAAGCGGCCCCACACTTTCGCTTCCTCCAAGGTACGCTTGATGGCGTCAAGGTGCGTTTGCCCGCCGTCGAGCAACAACAGGTCGGGCCATTCGTCTTGGCGCTTGAGCCAGCGTTGCACGACTTCTTGCATCATGCGAAGATCGTCCATGGCGTCGCCCTTGACCGTGTAGGTGCGGTACTCCTTCTTGGCCGGTCGGCCGTTGCGAAGCACGACACTCGCGCCCACCCGTTCCTCACCTTGCAGTTGCGCCATGTCGAAACAGACGACGTGGTCCAAACGGTCCAGGCCAAGCAGGACGGCACCGTCGTCTGCAGCGCGTTGCTCTAAACTGCCTGAGCCACGACGTGCCAGCCGTCCCACTTGCACCTCNGCGTTTTGGTCTGCCAGGCGGCGAAGCGTGGCCAAATCGCCGCGCATGGGCACCCTGCAATCCACCTTCGCGCCTCGGCGCTCCTCGAGCCATGCTTCGACGCCATCGAGCAGGGGCACGGGCGTGAGCAGCAGACGTGGTGGGCGCCGCGCTTCGTAGTGGTCCGCCACGAAGGCAGAGACGGTTTCACCCAAGTCGCCTCGGTGCACCATCGGCCAGACGTCCTGCGCTTGGACGATGCCCTCGTCGGCGTGAAGCACGACCACCGCGGCGAGGTCACCTTGGACGGCCACACCGATGGCGTCGCTGTCCCGGTACAAACGGCTGGACACCACGTGCTGGGAAATCACTTCCCGAACGGCGCGAATGCGGTCGCGGACCACCGCAGCGTGTTCGTAGGCGTGCGNGTCTGCGGCTTGNTCCATCTCCAGCGCAAGTTCCTCGAGGAGTTCGGTCGCCTGTCCGTTGAGGATNTTGCGGGCCGTCTCGACCCGTTCGAGGTAGCCTTCCGCATCGATGCATGGCCCGGCGCAAAGGCCGATGTGCATGGCCAAGCAGCCCTGAGGAAGCAATTCTTTGCAATCGCGAATGCCGAGGTTCCTCCGGAGCAATTGCATGACCTGTTTGGCCGCGGCAGGATTTGGGAAGGGGCCCCATTTTTGGGCGCCTTTTGGTGGATGCCGCGTGTACATGATTCGCGGCAAGGCTTCGNCGGTGAGCACGAGGTACGGGAAGGATTTGTCGTCCTTGAGCAGGGAGTTGAACCTCGGCCGATGTTCGCGGATCAGCTGACGCTCGAGCACGAGGGCTTCCTGCGGCGTCGGCGTGACGATGCATTCGATGTCGTCTGCCCGCGCGACGAGTTCGGGAATCATGGCCCTGTCCGGGGTTGAGGCAAAGTAGGCCCGGACCCGGTCCGAGAGCCGCGTGGCTTTACCGACGTAGAGCACACGACCTTGCGAGGTCTTGAACAGGTAGACACCGGGGCGTGCCGGCAGGTCCACACGGCTGGCATCAACGGGCACGTCAGCCCCCCCGGATGGCGTGCGCCTCATCCACGAGGGCCCTGGCGGCAAGGGTCGAGCCCGCGTGCCGGTGCATGGCNGCCGCGTGGAGGAGTTTCGCACGGCGTGAGGCGTCGGTGGCAAGCCGAGCAAGGCAGGTGGCGTGTCGTGCACGAAGGCGACGCGTGCCGATGTCCTCTGCGGCCGGAAGGTGTACTTTCGCAGCCGTGTCCGTCGCCGTGTCGTGGCCTTCGAGGACCATGCGTTCCAGCAGAGACAACCTCAGGGCATCGGCTCGGAGGTCGCGGCGTTCACCGAGGNGTTCCTCAAGTCCAGCGAGNAGCGTCGCGTCGACGGCGTCGCTCGCAATCGCGTGCCGCCATCGCAGGTCCGTCATGTCCCTGCTGGGGAGGGCGCCCGTCGAATCCACATCGGCCAACAGGTCGGTCGCTTCGTCAAGGCGCCCGTCGATCACGAGCAAACTGAACCGAAGCAGTGCTTTGGCCACAACGGCCGTTCGTCGCATCTCCAGAGGCAAAGTCGCCGGATCAATCGCTTGAACCATGTCCATGACCTCAGGGACGTCCATGTGTTGTCCGGGCAAGCGGTCTTCGATGCGTGCGGTGATCATGGCCATCCGCGGACGCAGGGATGCGCTGGTTCGGATGGCGTCCATCAGCAACGCTTCGGCCTCNTCGCTCCGTCCTTCAAGGCGCAGCACGGCGGCCAGTGCGGTTGCGTCGGGGGCNTTCATCTCATCGAGGTATGCTCTTGCCCGGTCGACGTGGCCACGGCGGACCGCGACTTCTGCGGCGACGCCCAACAGGCCTTCACGTTCGTGTTCCTGAACATGGTGAAGCGCATCCGAGATCAGGGCGCTGAGCCTTCCCAGNCCATCGGAGGTGGCGGCCATCACGGCGCCAGCTGCATCATCCATTCCGCNCTCACCGGCCAGCACGCGGTGATGCATGAGCATCAACGGAGCGAGGGGGCTGGTGCTGTTGGACCAATGGTCAGCGCCGGCTCGGGCCGCGCGCTGAATGGCCGCTTCACCCATGGTCTCCAACACGACGTGTCGGACGAGGGCGTGCACCTGCAACCCTCCCGTGGTCCACCACAACAAGAGCGCACGCTCGTCAAGGTCCGCCACGGCTTCTGCCTGCTCCAAGTCATCCCCGGGGACGGCAAAGGGAAGGAGAGCCAATGCCTCGACCGCTCCACGTTCATCCTTGGACAAGTCAGCCAGAACAGCGTTCGTCACGAAAGCCTCGATGCCTTCGCCTTCTTCGGGCAACGTCATCCCGGGGCGGTGCAACTGGAGGGCGAGAGGATGACCGCCAAGGCGAGCAAGGATGGCCTCGGCGTTGTCGACGTCACCGAGGATGTGTTTTGCTGCCTCATCGTCCAGCGGGTCCAGCACCTCACGGTGCATGGATTCCGGCGATTCGAGGGGAGCGCGGCCCACGATGAGCCACGATGGCCCTTCGTCTGAACCAGCGGCTGCCTTCCAAATCATTGGAGCATGCATCGCGTGCATGTGTTCGCATCCGTCGAGGACCATGAGGTCATTGGAGGAGCAGCCCTCCAACCATCCTGCTGCGGAGGCATCGTCACCAAAAGTGGTGGATCCGTTCAACACCGAGGCCAGATCGCTCAATGCAGCATAAGCGTCCACGTTCGCCCACCGTACATCGCCACCGTTGGCACACCATGCTTCGGCCACGCAACGCGCCACGGTGGATTTTCCAACGCCTGCCAAGCCGGTCAAAGCAGCAGCCTTGTGCTCTTCGAGCAGGCGTTGGATGGCCGCCACGTCTGAGGCTCGACCGAAGGCGGGTCCGGCGGGCGCATGGTGGCCAATCCATTGGCCTGCAATGGCGGGTTGTTCCTCCAGCGGTTCCAAGGCATCGAGGGCGCGGCGACCTTCTTCGGTCAGGTGGTGGACGCTTCTGCGCCTTCGGCCACCACCGATGACGTGGGCGTTTCGTACGGTCACCAAACCGCTCTCGACGAGGTGGTTCAACGGCACGTGGAGGGCTGAACGCACGAGGCCCAAGCCTTCCGCCATGCCGGGCAGGCTCAGTTCCCTTGGCACGTCCCAAGCCTCACGCAGACCGTCGGCAAATGGACCCAACCAGCGGAGGATCCTGGCTTGCGCCTCGGGCAGCACGAGTGGAGGTGGCTCCCGTCGCTCAAGTCCGTTTCGCTGCTCCCGCGTCCGCTCACATCGGTGGGCAAGGTTGAACAGGCAACGTCAGCGGTTCCCAAACGATGCAGCGGTTCCCCTCAATTCTCCGCAGCATCGTCTTGGTCGCGTTGATGCTCACCGCCGTGGCTTCGCCGATGGCCCTTCCTGGGCCATCGGACCTCTCGCCCATGACCGCTGAACAGGCCACAAGCGGGCGTGCTCAGACGACGTGGAGCGGCACGGTGTTGCTCTCCAGCACCACCACCGTNGCGGTCAGCGACGAACTGGTCATCGCCGCGTGCACCACCGTCCAACTCGGCGCCGGCGTGCGCTTGGTGGTTGACGGCCGCCTGACGGTCCAAGGTACCGCGACCTGCCCGGTCGTCTTCGAAGCCGCTGGATCGGTGGACCACGAAGGCATCCAATTCAACGCGTCGTCCTTCGGACGCGGATCGCGCGTGGACAACCTCACCATGCTGGATTCGGTGTATGGCATCACGATGTTTGGTGGCGATGCGCGCTTCCACAACCTCACCATCGAAGCGCCCGACCGCGTGGGCATCGACCTGTTTGGCGCCACGCCCGTGTTCGAGGACCTGATCATCAATGACGCCGGCCAGAACGCCTTCCAAACGGACTGGCGCTTTGGGTTGGGGCTCTCGGTCGGTTCGGGGTCGGCTCCCGTCGTGAAGCGAGCGACCTTCAGCGGCGTTACGACACGTGGACTGAACATCTGGGGCGGTTCCGGAGGCGTCTTCCAAGACATCAGCATGGACAACATCACGGGCTCTTCGTGGGCCTATGTCGCTGGGGTCTGGGTGGAGGACAGCGTCCCCTTGCTCCAACGGATGAGCATCGATCGAGCAGACACTGGACTGGTCGTCCGCCACGTGGACGACAGCCTCCGGACCAGGGCGGTCGTCAAGGACCTCGACGTGAGCAACAGCATGTACCGCGGTGTGCTCATCGACAAAGAGAACCGCACGAACTACACGAATTACGANTCGGCCGACATCACCGGATTGACGGTCACCGGCACCGGTGGGCCCGGCGCCAAAACGCCGAACATTGCCGAAGCTGCGGTCGAGATCAACGCCACCGGCGCGTGGTTGGAGGACGTGCTCATCGACGGGTGCACCAACGTTGGCCTTCGCATGTACTTCACCGACGCTTCCACGACGGTTCGAAACATGACGGTCAAGGACGCCGGTGATGCAGGAGCAGGAGCAGGGGCGCACGCCTCTGGCGTGGCGGTCCGCTCGTCGTACTTCGCGCCGACCTTCGACGGACTCTCGGTGACCGGTTCGCCAGGGTCTGGCGTTCACGCCTCCGGCGGAGGTTCNATGCAAGGCCACACGTGGAACCTCAGCGGCAACACCGAATACGGACTTCGGGTCGATATGGCCGAGGTGATCGTCGACGGTGTGCTGCTGGACGGGAACGGCTTTGCGGGCGCGTTCATCGAGGACGGTCGGAGCGTGGAATTGAGCAACCTCACCGCGTCGAACAACGGACAGAGCGGCATCCTCCCCGGCCAACAGGCCGGCCTTCACTACCTCCGCTCCAATGACGTTGAGTCCAATTCTGGTGACGTTCGTTGCCTTCACTGCGACGTGCGAGGCAACGCAGGACATGCGCTGTTCATCGAGGACTCTGTGGACCTCTGGATTGAGGATTTGCTCGTCGAAGACGTCGCTCCAGCCACCGTGCCCATTTCCGTGGACAACAGCAACCTGAACTTTGGCCAGCTCGGTGGCCGTTTCCGTTTCATGAACGCCACCGTGTGGGCCAACGCTACGGACGGAAGCGGTGCCGCTTTGCCTGCGGTCGATGTACAGTCGGCGGACGGTGCCTTCGAAGGCTTGGACCTGCATGGCGTGCATGCGGGTGTGGTCTGGAACGCTGACGTGCCCGGTCAGCGCGTGTCCTACCTGCACGACACGACCCTCGACGATGCGGGCTGTTTGGACCTCAGCGATCAGAAGTTGCTCCGTATTGACCGGCTTGACATCACGGGGTGCATGGACGCCCTCACGCTCAGCAATTCGGACGTCAACGTCACAGCGACCGACCTGACGGCCTTGGCCATCAACGGGGCCTCCATCGATTTGACCGACGGCTCAACGCTCCATCTCTCAAACAGCCCTGTCTCTCCCTTCACAAGCGTCAGCATNGACGCCACGAGCATGATTGAGGAAGCNTGGCCGGTGGAGGTTTGGGTGCGCAACCTCGTTGGAAACGGCGTCCCCTTCGCTTCGGTCGACCTTTCGTTTACGGCGGTCGCCCCCGCACGTACCCTCACGACCAACTTCGACGGGCACATGGTGCTCGAGGATGCCATTGCTCGCGTGGTCGACACAAACGGTGCTTCCGCATACGGGAACCTCAACGTCACCTGCACCTATGGGGGCGTCTCCACCAGCGTTGAGGTGCTCTTTGACGATGCCACCACGGTGTATTGCGACCTCCCCTTGTCGAATCAAGCGCCGATCGTGAACTGGACGTCACCGGAGGATGAAACCACCTTCCCGTCCAACGGTGAGGTGTTGTTCGATGCAAGCACGTCGTGGGACATGGACAACGACCCGTTGACCTTCAAATGGACGAGCACCATCGATGGAGACCTGTTTGCGAGTTGCACCGGTTCCGGACTTCCAGGGGAACGCACTCCGCAGGAGGGAGCGCCGTTTACGGTGAACAGCGATGACGACCCCTATGGCTGCACGCTGAGCGACGGCGTCCACCAGATCAGCGTACAAGTCTGCGATCCCACGCATTGCGTGATCCGGAGCAGGATCATTGAACTGGTCAATCTGGGTCCAGTGCTCTCCTTGGCGTTTGAACCAAACCTCAACCCATGGAGTGAATTGGTGATGCCACAAACCGGCACGGTGACCGTCAACACCACGGGCACGGTCGATCCCGAAGGCGATGTTGTCTATTGCGGCCTTGAATTCGATGGATACAGCGGGCCACTTCCTTCGCTGGATGCCACGAATCCATGCGCGGAAGAACTCGTCTGGACCTTCAACCACGTGCTCGATGACACACCTCCGACCTTCCAGATGATCGTCATCGCGTGGGATGAACTTGGCAACAACGCCACCTATCCTGTTCCCGTCATCCTGTACAACGAGGTGCCTGAGCCGGTGTTCACGGTTGAGCGGGACAGCAACGCCTCCTCGTCCATGGTCACCTTGGACGCCTCGACGGTCACCGACCCGGAAGGCAATGTGCTCACCTACACTTGGACCTCCAGCGTTGATGGGGTGCTCGCTGAAGGTGACGGACCTGCGTTCAGCACGTGGACCGGCTGGCTCAGCCGCGGTGTNCACACCCTGACCCTGACCGTCAACGACGACCGCCCAGAGCACGTCGGCTCGGCCCGCTCCACCAGCATGCTCCTGACCGTGGACGACAGCGTTCCCCGTGCGGTCATTGCCTCGCCCGCGGACGGTGATGTGGTCGAAAGTGCGGACCTGCTCAGCTTCAGTGCGGAAGGCTCGGGCGATTGGGACGCCTCGTGCAGCACCTTCCCCACGAACATGTCGTGGTGGTGTCTGCCCGGTCAGCCGGCCGGTGGCTCGCAGTACCTCAACGTGGTCTGGTCCAGCGACCTTGACGGCCGCCTGACGCCCGAAGGCGTGGACTGGCTGTTGTTTGACGCGCGCTTGAGCGCGGGAAACCACACCATTACGCTCTCCGTCGACGATGGGCTGCACGAACCGGTGGAGGTCAGCGTGCAGGTCGAGGTGCTCACCTCTGCTCCTGTGCTCGACGTGACCCTGCCTGAGCCTGGGCACAGCCAGTCGTCTTCGCTCCCGCTGGTGCTTGATGCACGCGCTTCCTTTGACGCGGACGGAGACGAATTCACCATGTCGGTCAGCGTGGACGACGACGTGTTCCTTGACGGCGTAGATGCCTCCATCTTGCACCAGATTTGGCTGCCTTCCGGGTCACACGACGTGACCTTCACGTTGGAAGACAGCACTGGAGCGGTCCGAACAGGCGTCGTACCGGTGGTGATGGACCCCTCGCCGCCGACCGCCTTGATCGCCGCACCTGATGATTTGACCTCCTTTGCACCGGGGGCAGAGGTGATGCTGGTCGACGGGTCGGTCGATCGTGACGGTGATTTGGTCGACCGAGCCTGGCGCCTGTGGACCGGTGAAAGTTTTGAGGTCATCAGTTCCAACGCGAACCACTCGTTGTGGCTTCCACCNGGAACACACCACCTCTCAGTGTACGTTGCAGACGCACGCGGGTCGTGGGACGAGGACCACGTGAACATCACCGTCCAGTCGAGCCTCCCTCGCTTTGTTGCTGAGAGTTTGGTCGTGACACCGAACGACGTGGTCCTCGGGGAGCGCACCACCTTGCGCATCTCTGCTGAGCTGGAAGACGCCGACGGGACGACCGATGATGTGCAAGCGACGGTGACCCTGGGCGACCAGTCATGGACGCTGAACCTGTCCGACGACCTTGGTAATGGCGTCTGGGAAGGCAGCATCGAGGTGGTCTTCGACGATCTTGGGAGTCCTTACGTTCGCGTGGTGGCCACCGACGGCATCGGAGATACGGCACAAATCGACGTCATCGCCACCACCATCGAGGTGGTCGAATCCTCCGGCGACGGCCGTGCGGTCATGTTCGCTGCGGCGGGAGGCGCCCTTGTGGTGGTGCTCCTGGCCCTCAACGCCATCATGGCTCGGCGTCGACGTATTTCTGACGTTGACCTCATCGCCTCGTGGGGCGTGCTCCAACAGGACAAGGTTGCACCGGAAATCGCCCATGACGCAGATGAAGTGGACGAAGTTGAAGCCGATCAAGCCACGGACGACCAACCGGTGGGCGGTGGGTTCGACTGGGACGCCGTCTGAGCGTCACGCCTTGAGCGTCCCGTCGTCCGAATCCGTGTTGTCCTCATTTGGACCCCAAGGCGTCACGGTCCTGTGGAGCCCAAGGCGGCGAGCATAGAGGAATTTCAGGTTCTTCCAGCCGTCGCCCCACGTGTGGATTTCTGCGTCCCCAACACGCGGTCGGTACGGTACGGAGATTTCAATGGCCTTCCGCTTGCCAAGGTGCCTCCGCGCGAGGATTTTGATTTCCTCAGAAAGCGGCATGCCGTCGTTGGTCGGGCGCATGGCTTCGTTCTCGAAGATACGCTTTCGGAACACCCACATGCCCGATTGGGAGTCCTTGATGCCGTACCAGAACAGCAGGCGAGCGGTAAACGAAAGCATCCAGTTTCCAAAACCGTGAAGGCCGGACATCGAGCCTTCTTCGGCAAGCGTCAGGCGATCGCAGGTGATGAATTCCAGGTCGTCGTCCAACAACTTCGCAACGAGCTCAGGCACCTTNTCTGCGGGGTAGGTGCAGTCGGCGTCCATCGTCACGATGATGTCGCCTTTGGCGACCTCAAATCCAGTGCGGTAGGCGCGGCCGTAGCCCTTGCGGGGCTCGAGGTGGACGCGAGCTCCTTTTTCAAGGGCAATTTCTCGGGTGCGGTCGGTGGACGAGCCGTCCACGATCATGATTTCCAGTTCGTCGCACCAGTCCCTTGGGATGGCGTCAATGGTCGCGCCGATGGCCTCCTCCTCGTTCCGGGTGGGAAGCAAAACGGTCACGCTGACGGGGAGCCGGTCAGCCATGCCTTGGCCACAAGGCAAGGGGACTTGAATCCCGCACCTGTTCCTTGCCGTTCAGAATAGACGCTCACGATGCTTGAACACGTGGACGACGCACACCCTGACGCCATCCAACAGTTCAGGAAAGACTGAGGTCGTCGCGTCGGAGGTTGGACCACATCACGCGGACAGCGAGGCGTGCCTTGGTCAGGAGGCCAACCTTCGGGCGGTGGCTGAACACCGCGCCTTCGGTGCGCACGATGGAGGCCAGCAAGGACTCGTAGGCCTCCACCATCATCCCTGGTTGCGCACGAGCGCGCCGATCCAGCAGCGGGAGGAGGTCCTTGGCCGAGTCCTGATGGCCTTCCACNGCTTCACAGTAATCTCGGATGAAGGCCCTCCAGCGAAGGTCCGTTTCGATGCGTGAATCGCTGAGGTCCTCTTTGGACAGGCCATGCGATTCCAGCACGTCGAGCGGGAGGTAGACGCGACCGCGGTCCCAGTCTTCTTGCACGTCACGGAGGATGTTGATGAGTTGGAGTTGGATGCCCATGTCGATGGCGTGAAGGCGAGCGCGAGCATCTTCGTAGCCGTAAATTTCGATGAGGACAAGACCGACCGCGGAGGCGACCTTGAAGCAATACGCGCGGACGTCTTCCCAACTTCTGACTTCCGTGGGAAACAGGTCGTCTTCCATGCCNTCGATGATGGTCTCGAGATCCAGCAACCGAACGCTGTAGGTTTGCATGACCCACGCCATCGCCCGCATCACAGGGTGCTCGTCTTCGTTGGGTTCTGCTCCCGAGTCAAAGGCACGCAAACGCAGGCGCATCGCAGACAGGGCTTCGAGGCGCCACCGGGCCAAGTCCTGTGGGTCTGACGGCCTGCGGCCGTGCTGCTGAATCAATTCCTCCATCCGGGCTTGGGTGAACGCCAGCACTTCATCGGTGATTGGAAGGCGTTCGTCCGCATCGCCGTCCACGATGTCGTCCACCCACCTGCAATAGGCATAGACGGCGTTGACNGCGGCTCGCTTCTTGGCGGGGAGCGACGCAAAGGAAGCCACGAAAGAGGATGAGGCCTCTTTTGCACGACGCTCACACGCGTCGAGGGCCATGCGAAGTTCCGTCATGTGGTTCCCTCCTCAAGCCGTAGGCTCGCCGCCCTTGTGCGGGCGGGGCGCACCGATGCTCTTGAGTGCTCGCCGTCCGTTCTTGGAGCGACGAACCGAGTCGAACCACACGCTGACTCCATTCCAGTCGGGAACGATGCCGAGATCATCGAGCACGAGTTTGCTCGAGATGCGTGCGCTTTCAAAGATGACAGGAAGCCCGGATCCTGGGTGCGTTCCACCGCCGACCAGGTACATGCTTTCGACGTCTTCGAAGCGGTTGCGTGGGCGACGCCACAGCATTTGGTCAAGGCCGTGTGCGAGGTTGAACACCGCACCGCGGTAGCAGTAGTCGCCCCAATCGTCCGGCGTCATCATCATCTCGGTGACGATGTGGTCACGGATGTTCTCGTAGCCGAGCTTGGTTTCGATTTGGTCCAGAATGCGCTCGCGGTAATCGGCGCTGATGTCAGACCAGTTGACGTTGGGGTGGATCTGCGTGACCGGAACCAGCACGTACACCGTCGAACACCCCTCTGGTGCCAGCTGAGGGTCGGTGACGCACGCGTTTTGAACGTACACGGAGGGGTCGTCCCAGGTCACGACGTGGCGGTCCTCGATGTCCTTGAGGTTCTCCACGTAGGTGCTGGAGGCNTAGATTTGGTGGTGAGGCAAGTGGTCGTAGGTTCGGTCCACGCCAAGGTAGAGCATGAAGGTCGAACAGGAGTACTTCTTCTTCTCCAACTTCTTGTCCGTCCAGCGTCGGCGGTCGGCGTTGGGCACCATCTCGGTCATGGCCTTCGCGAAGTCTGCGTTGACCACCACAGCATCGGCCCGGTGCTCACCGGAGGCGGTTTCGATGCCCACCGCACGTCCGTTTTCGGTGATCACGCGGTCGACGGCCTCGCCAAGGTGGATTTCGACACCCAATTCCTCGGCGATTTCCGCCATACGAACGGGAACGCTACCGAGCCCACCCATCGGGTGGAAGATGCCGTGCTCATACTCGAGGAAGGCGAGGATGGTGAACAGCGAGGGGCAGTTGAACGGTGACATGCCGAGGTACTTTGTCTGGAAGGACATCGCCAAGAGCAGTCGCTCGTCGTCGAACAAGCGCCCCAGGTCGTCGGCCACGCTACGTGTGGGTCGCAGAACGGTCGCTGCACGCATGGCGCGCTTGGAGAGCAGGTCGCCGGGGCCGTTCCACGGCTCCTGGAGGCAGGCCTTGGAACGCTCCAATTTCTTCCGGTTCTCTTGGACGTAGGTGACGAAGGCCTCAGCATCCTTGGCTCCGGAGAGGGCTTCGATGCGGTCCTTCATGAGGTCGAGGTCGCTGGTGCAATCCAACTCGCCGCCTTGACCGAAGACGAGACGGTAGTTGACGTCAAGCTGCGCCAAGTCGAGGTCGGCATGGGCGTCTCGGCCGATGGCTTGGAAGATCTCCTCGATGACCTCGGTGTAGTGGAAGAAGGTGGGGCCCAAATCAAAGGTGAACCCCTCCTTCTCAATGGTACGGGTTCGACCACCGACGCGCTCAGACTTCTCGAAAACGCTGACTTTCACACCGGCTTTGGCCAGCAGGAGGCTTGCAGCCAAACCACCGGGTCCAGCGCCGACAATGATGACGTGTTGTTGTGACATCGCTTGAACATCGGCATACTCGGTATAAAGGACCGTTTCTAAGCGTCCTGTTTGTAATCTCTTCTCAGATGGAAATTACTTCGCGAAAACGCTCTTTCGATGGCCGATTCGGGATGCGGCTTATACCCTCAACTGCGGTAGACGCACCATGTTCCCGGACCCAGTTTTGCTGGTTCCGACAGGGCCATGGTGGTCGGTCCTCGCTCAAGCCATCGGCATCTACCTCCTTGTGGACTTCATNTCCGGAATCATTCACTGGTCTGAGGACAGGTACGGCGCCGAGACCACGCCGTTGATTGGAAACGCCATCAAGAAGAACATCCTCCACCACCACCGGCCACGCCACATCACGCGGATCACCCTCTGGGAGGCGATGGCCCCGACGGTGTNCATTTCGTTGGGGATTTTTGCCGTTGGCACCCTGCTGGGTCTGTTCGGTTGGCAGCTCCTGCTGCTGACTCTCCTCGGAATGAACGTCAACACCGTCCACCGCTGGGCGCACTCCACGCCGAAGGATTTGCACTGGATCATCCGGACCTTGCAAAAGGTTCGTTTGATTCAGACGCCTCAGCACCATGCCCTCCATCACGGCTTGCCTCGCGTGACGCACTACTGCGCCTTCACGAACTGGATGAACCCTGTGTTGGAGCGCCTCCGCTTCTGGCGCGGTGTGGAGTGGTGCATCGCAGCCTTGACTGGGATTCATCCGCGAGAAGACGACTCGCTGCCGGGTGTTGGCACGACGCCGGAGTGGATTCTCGAACTCGACAAGGAGTTCAAGGTCTCAGCTCGGGAGCGGCGTGCCGCCGAGGCGTGAACGCTGCTTGGTGGGGGTGAGGTCCACGCTGGCCTCGGGCATGATGGCCTTGAAGGCGTCCAGGTGTGGGCCCATTGAGGTGATCAGATCCACGTCGGGATGGCTGCGGAGCACCATGCCGTCCATGTACATCAGCGAACGAATGATNGGAAAGGATTCCTCGCCGAAGGTGCATCCTGCCAGCACCGCGGTTCGAACGGTTTTCATCATTTGTTGCGTCAGGGACACTTCGCTGACGCTCGTGCCCACAAACCCGTCGTACAGCTGATGCATGTCCCGCATGTAACGGTCCAATTTTGCACCCGTGGGAGGGGTCGCCGCCATGCCGAGCATCGCGGTGAACGCCTCGTCGAGGTTGCCGCGGGCAAGGTGCTCGAAGAAACCGAACAGCGCTGCACGCACGTGCTCTGGAGCTTCACAAATGGCTCCGGTGTCGATGAACGTGTACACCCCGTTCTCGTCCAGCATCGCGTTTCCGGGGTGGAGGTCGCCGTGGAAGGTGCCCAACCCGAACATGAAGGCCCCCTGGATCCGGAAGAGTTGGAGCAAATCCTCCCAACCAAGGCTGCCGTCGTCGATTCGGTCCTCGATGGAGGGTTCGCGCACGCGCTCCACCACCAACACCCGCTCGCTCGAGATGTCGGTGTGGATTTCTGGGAAGCGCAGGTGCTCGAGCGGGAAGTCCTCCTTCACGCTCTCCATGGCCTCTTGCAAACGGATTTGCCCGCGTCGTTCGTTTCGAAGGTCCAACTCGTCGAGGGTGTAGGTCTCGATGTGGTTGAGCAAGGCCATGGGGTTCCCAACCTTCCTGAGGCGTGGTGAGAAAAACAGCACCGCAGAAAGCCAACGCTTCATCCGCGCGACGTCCTTGCGGAACGGCTCCTCGAAATCGTCCTTGACGAACTTGATGACCACTTCACGCCCGTCGAGGAGGGTCGCGGCGTGGACTTGTCCGATGCTGGCAGCTGCCATGGGTTCCTCCTCAATCGAGGCAAAGTGGTCGGCGAATCCCTCAGGGCAGTTTTTCGCCATCAGTCGCGAGAGTGGCGCTGCATGCTTGGTGTGGGTGCGTTGGTAGAGCCCTTGGAGCTCCAAGCAGCGCTCAGGTGGCAACAGGTCTGGGCGAAGCGCGAGGATTTGCCCGACTTTGACCGCGAGCAAGCCCATGCCCTTGATCCGCTCAAGGTCGATGGGTTTCCGACTCCTGACGGTCCACATGAAGCGAAGGAAAGTCCCGAGACGCATACCATCACATCGAGGTGTCTGTTATCAAACGCCGTTCAGGCTCAGGCCTCGGAACGGGTGAGCAGGTGGTACTGCCACAGGTCGTCGTGTGCACCGCTGCCGTCCTGACGTCGAACGTCGACGTTGGAGCCGGGTGGGAAGCGCGTCATGAGGGCCCCTTCGATGATGCCGTCGTCCATTTCCCACATGGGCAAGACGTCCTCGTCAACCGTGGGTGGGTGATGCAGCCCAACCTGGACGTGGAATTCTGGTTCGATGCCGTAGAGCAGCGTGCCAAGGCCTGCGTGTTCCCACCAGTCCATCATTTCGTCCAAGAACTCGATGTCGTTGTCAATCGATCGCAGGCTAAAGGCCAGTTCGTGGCCGACTCGGTTCCCGACCTGGCGGAGCATACGGCCGATGTCAATCCCGAGCACTTTCAGGTTGGACAGCCGTCCGTCGCTGAGGCTTTGCCGGGCTTGGTTGACGGTGTCACCCGCGGCAAAGAAGGCCTCGGGATCGAAGGGCGTGTCCTCCTCAGGAAGCTCACCGTCGAAGCCCAGCGCAGAGGTCAGTGACTCGAGGAAGGACCCTTCGCCGATGGTCAGGCGGAGTGGATCGTTGATCCTGTTCTCAGTGAAGCGTGCAACGGCCAAGTCGAACGGAATGGCTTCCTCCCAGATGGCGTCGATGAGGTTCTCTTGCGAGACGGCGAAGGGCTCGGATTCGATCACGAGAGCCGCGTCTTCCTTGCCACGCCCCACGGGGTTGGCCTCGAGGTTGAGGAACTGAATGACGTAGGATTGGTCTTGCAGGAAGCCGTTGGAGTCCAGTTCATCCGCGTGCCGGATTTCGATGTCCGGGTGGAGTTGTTCGTAGAAGCGGAGCGTTCGGGGTTCCAGTTGGGTGATGACCTGAACGACCACGCCGCGAAGCGCCGCGGTGTTCACGGCCTCAAGGGCCTCAGAGCGGCACAAGTGAAGGATGCCGAACCGACCAAGAAGAAGCACAAGGCGCTCCTCGCTCTCTTCGGCCATGCGCTTGAGTCGTCGATAAATGTGGACACGTTCCTTCAACACGGCGAACCGGGGTTCATCGCGCTCCCTGCGGATGGCTTCGAAGGAGGCTTCGTCGCTGGTTCCTTCGCTGAGCGCGTCGTAGCCCTCTTGGAGGCGATCCAACTGCGCGCGGCGGGTTTCGATGATGTGGTGCACGGCCTCATCAACGCGGAGGCTGGAGAATTGCATCGGTCGGTCGGCCGTGGCCGTGACAATGCCCATCTCCTGGAGGCGTGAGAGGCTGTTGTAGGCGTCGAGTCGGGTCGTATCGAGTTCTTTCGCCAACTCGCTGGCCTTCATCTTGGGGTTGCTTCCAAGCACCATGATGGAGCGCACTTCTCGCTCAGTGAGGCCTGCTTCGAGCAAGAGCTCGTTCCACATCAGGCCTCACCGCCCGTGACGCGGGTGAGGTCGCCAAGGATGCGAGCCACGTGCCTGCGGGGGCGGAACAGCCAGTCGTAGACGTAATGCACGGTGTCGTCGGGTCCGATGAGGAAGGAGGACTTGGCCGGGAAGCGGCCCAAGTGCATGGGGACGTTGAACGAGGTGGCGACGAGGCGTTCGGGGTCCGACAGAATTGGGAACGGCAGACCGCCGGTGAAGCCTTCCTTGAACGACCGATGGCTGTCGACGGAGTCGCGACCGATGCCGACGACAGAGCAACCGGCAGAAACGAACAGGTCGTATTGTTCCTTGAAGGTCAGGCAACCTCGCTTGCAGGTCGGGGAATTGTCCCTGCTGTAGAAGAAAATCAGGCGCCATGTTCCGTTGAGGGAAGTGGAGTCAAACACGCTGCCGTCGTCAGCGCTCAACTCAAAGGCTGGGGCAGGCTGACCAATCATGTCTTTGGTCAACGCCGTCGCCTCTTTCTTCGTGAGGCTTGCAGCGGTTAAGATAGGTTCGCCCATCTGTTCAGACCTCCTGTGTGGACAGCAGGTGCCCCATGCGTTCTGCCTTGGTTTCCAAGTAGCGGATGTTGTGCTTGCCCAGGCCAGCCAGATGTTGGATTCGATCTTCGACGTGAATGCCGTGTTCGCTGAGTCCTTTCCGCTTCAGCGGGTTGTTGGTCATCAGGCGGACCCGACGGACGCCGAGCTCCTGCAGCATGGACGCGGCCATTTCGTAGGTGCGTGCATCGGCCGGTAGGCCCAGCGCCAGGTTCGCGTCCAGCGTGTCATAACCCAGGTCTTGCAGGTGGTAGGCTTGCACCTTGGCAAAGAGGCCGATCCCCCGGCCTTCTTGACGCAGGTACACGATCGCCCCGACGCCGGCTTCCTGGATGGTCCGCATGGCGAGTTGCAGTTGTGGGCCACAATCGCACTTGAGGCTGCCAAAAGCATCGCCTGTCAAGCATTCAGAGTGGATGCGCACAAGGGGGGCTTCGGCCGAGGTCAGGTCGCCGACGGTCAGGAGGGCGTGCTCCGCACCGTCCTTTGGGTCAACGAAGGCGTGCAGGTTGAACGTCCCGAACGCCGTAGGAAGCACCGCCTGTGCAGGCACGGTTTGGTTGCTTGGCTCAATGCTGATGGCCATAATTGATAGAAAGTGCATCGGTATATGAAGCGTCGTTGCTCACCGCAGGACCCTGAACGGTTCTTGATATACCACCTCTCGCCCATGAAAAACGATGGGCGCCGCCGCTATGCTTGAGCAGCGGAGCCCTCGTTTGGCCGTCAGGTCAGCGAAAGACGGGCACAGCGGAGCACACGTGCTCTACTGGATGACCTCATCCAGGCGAACAACATACAACCTCGCCCTCGAGCATGCGGTGAACCTCGCGGTGGAACGGAACCTCCCCCTGCTCGTGGTCGAAGCCTTGGCCATTGGCCATCGATGGGCGAACGACCGCATCCACACTTTCGTGCTGCAGGGCATGATCGACCAGCGCACCACCATGCTCGGAAGCGGCGTGACCTACGTCCCCTATGTCGAGACCCGCCATGGTGAAGCCCGCGGGCTTCTGGCTCGCATGAGCGTTGATGCAGACGCCCTCGTCATCGACGATTATCCCACGTACATGCCGCGCCAGGTCGCGGAGCGTGCGGTGAACCTCGCACCATGCGAGGTTCACGTCGTGGACGGAAACGGATTCATCGCAATGCGCCACGCCGGGCGCGCCTTCACCACGGCTTATTCCCTTCGACGCCACCTGCACAAGACCATCGAAGACCACCTGGCTGACCTTCCCGTTGAGCACCCCTTGGCGCCGGCGCTCGCGTTGCCCGATGTGGACGAGACCCTCGTCGATTTGGCCTTCCAGGAAACGGACACGCCCAAGACGCCATTGGAATTCATTTGGCGAACGGCTGAGGGCGACGCCGTCGGAAGAGAAGCGCTTCTTGCGCTCGACATCGATCACGACGTTGCACCTGTCCCTCACATGAAAGGCGGCAGCATGTCCGCCAACAAACGCTGGCGCAAGTTCCTCG
Source organism: Methanobacteriota archaeon (assembly GCA_002722135.1). Classification (GTDB taxonomy): domain Archaea; phylum Thermoplasmatota; class Poseidoniia; order Poseidoniales; family Poseidoniaceae; genus MGIIa-L3. Next base: position 41,232 of record PBKJ01000005.1, read on the forward strand.
ACGACCGGCTTGAACGGTATCACGAAGACCGAAATCATCCGGATTTGCAAGCCGCGACTGGACTCTCACCATGGCTGCATTACGGCCACATTTCTGCGCAAAGGATGGTCAAAGACGTTCTCGATTTGTACGGCTGGGATCCGGGTCACGTCACACCGCCGCCCGACGGTCGTCGCTCAGGCTGGTGGGGGCTCCCTGCAGGCGCAGAAGCCTTCCTTGACCAGGTCATCACGTGGCGGGACCTTGCGTTCATCCACGCCCACATGGTCGAAGATCACGACGGCTACAGTTCAATCCCAGAGTGGGCCCAGGCCACCTTGGCCGAACACGCCGACGACCCACGGCCTGGTGCGTACACCTTCGAACAACTTGAGGCCGCCCAAACGGGCGACGAGCTCTGGAACGCAGCCCAACGCCAACTCATGCAGGAGGGGATCATCCAAAATTACCTGAGGATGTTGTGGGGGAAGAAAATCCTCGAGTGGGCCCCAACGCCCCAATTGGCTTTCGATTGGATGGTTGCGCTGAACGACCGCTGGGCCCTGGACGGCCGCGATCCAAACTCCTACGCTGGCATCGGTTGGGTGTGCGGAAAGTTCGACCGCGGCTGGACCGAGCGGCCGGTCTTCGGGAAGGTGCGCTGCATGATGTCGCATCGCACGGAGAAGAAGGTGAAGACGCGCGAGTACATCACCCGCTTCGGCCCCGGGCCTTCCCAGCAAACGTTGGGTTCCTCGTTCCGGATGCCGCCACGACGGGACGTGTGACCGCGCTCAAACTGCCGTTCATATACTCCACGAAGTTCTTACACTCATGGACAAACCGCTCGTGGCGGCATCGGCGTGCCTTTTGGGTTCACCCGTCCGCTACAACGGAGACGCATGCGAGTTTCGCCCCCTCTCGCGTCGATGGTCTGAACACCTGAGGCTCCTGCCTGTTTGTCCAGAAGTGGGCATCGGCCTTGGTACGCCTCGGCCGACCATTCGTCTCTCAAAAGGCGAGAACGGCGTTCGATTGATTGAGCCTCGCTCCGGCAAGGACCTGACCGATGCGATGGTGGCGTGGGCGACGCGAACAGCGGATGACTTGGCGGGTTTGGGCGTGAACGGCCTTGTGCTGAAGAAGGATTCACCGTCCTGTGGTGTCGAGCGGGTGAAGGTCCACCCGGCCAAAGAAGGACGGCCCCAACGCGACGGCGTCGGCGTGTTTGCCATGGTCTTCATGGCCCTGAACCCTCAGATTCCGGTGATCGAAGAAGGGCGACTGAACGATCCCAATCAAGCCGAGCATTTCCTTGCCCGTGTCCACTTCCATCACCGATGGCAATCCGCTGGTCAGGAGGGCTGGACCGCACAGCGCCTCATGGCTTTCCATCAGGAGCACAAGATCTTCCTCGTTGCGCGCACCGCCGATGCGAAGCGCAAGCTCGGCCGCACCATCGCTGCTGGGTTTGATGCCGGTTTGCCGGCGTCCGAAGTGGCGTTGAAGTACATGATCGAAGCTCAAGGTCACCTCAACGTTCTGCCGCGACGTGGGCGCTTTGCTCACGCGATGGAGCGCGCGCTCTCTCGGATGGACCTCGCCCTGAGTTCACCACGCCGTGAAGAGGTCATCCGCTCCATCCACGCCTACCGGAAGGGCCACCTTCCGCGGATGGCTCCCTTGCTTCTGCTGGACCACCTTGCTGGTTCAGACGGCGCGATTCCACCGTGGCTTGGCCACCTGTCGAACCCCGTCCCTGCGGCCACAGGGGTCCTCGCGAGGGTGTGACCATGCCTGTCTTTGAACACCGTGCGCCCATGCCATCCTCTCAAGCCGCGCTGTGGGCGTGGCACGATTCCCCTGAAGCCTTCGTTCGCATCATGCCAGAGTGGGAGCGCTTGACGCCGGTTCAACTCGGCGGTCTCGAGAACGGTCAGCAAACGCGGTTCAAGATGCGCCTCGGGCCCTTGCGACCCATGTGGATCGCCGAACACTTTGACGTCAAAGACGGACAAGCCTTCTCTGACAAGATGGTCAAGGGGCCATTTGGCCGCTGGGATCACGAGCACCGGTTTGACGCCAGTGGAGCCCAATCGGAAGTGGTGGACACCGTGCAGTGGCGTCTTCCCTTCCACTTCTTCAGCGGCTGGACGGCGCCGATCACGGTCATGCCTCGTCTTCGCTCCATGTTCCGTTTCCGTAGCGACCGGGTTCGCGGGGACCTCAAGCGCATCGAGGAAACGGCCGATCTGCCCCGTCGTCGTGTGCTTGTGAGCGGCTCGACGGGCCTGATTGGCACGCAACTGTGCGCCTTCTTGTTCGCCGCTGGGCACGACGTGGTTCGTCTGCTGCGGAAGGAAACCGTGCTGCCCAAGCACCTTGCGGACTGCGAGGTGGTGCGATGGAACGACCGAACCGGTGACGTGCTCGAAGGCTCCTTCGAGGGCTTTGACGCCGTCATCCACCTGGCTGGGGCTGGCATCGGTGACAAGCGTTGGTCCACCGCACGGAAGGCCTTGCTCCGTGACAGCAGAATCGGGCCGACGCGCCATCTTGCGGAGGCGCTGGCCTCCGCAGAACAGCCTCCAGAGGTCTTCCTCTCGGGCTCTGCCATTGGCGTGTATGGAAACCGTGGTGACGAGGTGTTGACCGAATCTTCCAGCAGAGGAGAAGGGTTCCTGTGCGACATGGCCAACGCATGGGAAGACGCAGCGCTTCCCGCCAAAGAAGCCGGCATCCGCTTGATTCATCTTCGAACAGGTTTGGTCACCACGGCCGCAGGAGGCCTGCTGGGCAAGCAACTCTTGCCCGCGAAGATGGGTGCAGGCGGACCAATCCGCGGCGGCCGGCAACGCTTGTCTTGGATTTCGATGGACGATTACGTCCATGCCGTTCATCACCTGATGATGCACAAGGAAGCGGATGGGCCGTTCAACATCACCGCGCCAAATCCCGTACCTCAGCGGACCTTCGCCAAAGTGCTCGGACGTGTCCTCCGACGCCCTTCCTTCGCGCCCCTTCCGGGATTTGTCGTCCGCATCATGTTCGGGGAAATGGGGCAAGAGCTGATCCTCGAAGGGCAGCATGTCGAGCCACGACGCCTGCAGGATCTCGGCTTCCGTTTCGAGCATCCTGAATTGGAATCGTGCCTCCGGCACACCCTCGGCAAGGTTCGGACGCCGTCCGAGGACACGATGCACACGCGCCGCTGAGCCTCTCCCCGCCGACGGGTCTATCCACCGTCCGCTGAACCTTTCGCCAATGGACGGGATGTTCCCAGATTCCATCCCCCTCGCCCTGCGCGTGGTGGTTTGGGTTGTGGTGGGCTGGCTTGGCCTTCGCCTTTGGCTGTTTTACAGGGTCTACCGTCGCCGCATCGCGTCCCTCAATCGTGACTGGTGCGACTATTGCCGCCACCAAACCACGGCCGAGGTGGATGAAGAAGCACGTACGGTGACCTTCTCTCACGTCCGTGACTTCACCTGGAGGAGCACCAAAGACCGCGATGAGGCGTGGGCGGAGGACGTCACCTTCGATTTGAACGCCATCAAAGACGTCTGGTACATCGTGGACCATTTTTCCAAAACAAAGGGCATCGCGCACACCATGCTCACCTTCCAGTTCCTTGACGGGAAAGCGGTGACCTTCTCCTTCGAAGCCCGGCGCGATGCTTCGGACCGTTTTTCTCCTTGGGAAGGCATGTGGCGCGCCTACGAACTCTACTTGTCCATCGGCTTCGAACGTGACATGATTTTCCTTCGAACCAACGCTCGAAAGAATCAGGTCCACCGCTACCGAACCACCACCTCAAGGCGGCGTGAGCGTCAACTGTTCATGCTCCTTGCGCGCCGGGCGGATGAGTTGGCCCGGAAGCCAGAGTGGTACCATTCCCTTTCAACCACCTGCGCCACAGAATTGCGCGCTCAAATCAACAGAATTTCTCCGGTTCGAATCCCCTACGTGTGGCGTTTGCTCTTGCCTGGCCACAGCCCTCGGATGGCGTACCGCTTGGGCCTCCTGCAACGCTGGGGTACGTTTGAAGAAACGCGCGAGCGCTCACGCATCGACTTGGTCGCGCAAGCGTGGGACGGGGAAGGCGATTACAGCGCCATGCTCGATGCGGCCTTGCCCGGTCATGCCAAGTGATCCCTCGAACGGCTCACGACGAGGTCGCCGGAGGCGAGATGGATGTGCACCTCTGCACCTTTCGCCACGTTGTGCACGCCTTGGGTGCCGGTTGTCAAGACGACATCCTCCAGCGCCCACGTCACGCCTGCGAGGTGAATCACCTGTACCTCACCGTACGGATGCAAGCCAATGATCATGCCAGGCTCAGCCGGCACGGTGTGCATGCCTCCAGTGGGGATCCTGCGGAGGTCTCCTCCGCTCACGTGCATCACGGCATCGCTCTTGGCCTCAATCAGGGCTGCGGGAGCGGCCAAGGTGTGGTCGAGCCTGCCGCCCTCAAGCCCGATGACGTGCACGGGGTGGTTCGGGTGATGGCTCGCGCACCAGAGGAGCACCTTCGCCAGGTCAGAGGCTTGCTGATCGGGCAACGCAACGCAATCCACGTCGGAGGGTGCCTCGCCCACGCTGTCCAAGTCACCGAGGATCAGGGTCAGTTCGAGGCCGAGTCCTTCGGCATGCCTCCAACCGCCATCACAACCGAGGACCATCGACGGACCGTTCAGCAACCACGGGGGCACGCCGCCCTCGGGTAAGGCGCCAGCAGCAAGCACGAGGATGTGCCCGCTCATGGTTCCACATGGAACGGTTCACCAAGAGGATTCGTGCGTGAGGGTCATGCCTCATGGGGAATGGGTTTTGAACGTCCTCGGTCATCAAGAAGCATGGCCATGCAACGCGTTCGCACCCTGCAGGCCTTCCTCATGTGCGTCATGATGGTCCTTTCCGTGCAAAGCGTGGGCTTGAGCGCCGTCTTGGACGCGGGAAACGCACCTCTGCCGTCCGAGTCAACCACGGGCCCCTCCAGCAGCCATGAGCACGGTGGGAGCGACGCTTCCATGACGCCTCTGTACGACGGTGTCGCCCGAGAAGAGTCCGTCCTCGACACCTGGGAACTCGGCTCAAACCTGACTGAGGGCACCACCATTGTGTTTGGTCCCGTGGGGTCGATTGCTCCAACTGGCATGCGCCATCTGTGCTGGATCGACGACCAGGGGCAGGTCCATCACGGCCGAATGGGCGAGGACAACCGATGGACGGACGGCGTGTCCGCGTCTTGGTCCACCAGCGTTGTGACCACCGTGGACAACGTTAGCGACGGTCCAGTCTGTGCGGTCGCGGCCACCACTGATGACCGCGCCCGCCTGGTCATCAGGGACGGAGAGAACCTCACCGCAGCACGTGAGGCCTTCCCGAATTCGATGTACTTCGACCAAGTCTGGCACGTGCGCACCTTCATGCTCGACGTGGATGCATCGTCCATTTCGCTGGTGCTCCACGAGGACCGTGAGCACGCAGCCGTCGTCGATGAGGGCGGCAAGCTCTGGCTCGTGTGGAACGAGGGTGTCCTGTGGAACCGCACGTTGGTCGATGCCGGTCCAGTGACCGGCGAAGTGGAGATGGCTGCGGTCAACGGTGGCGTCGAAATCTACACCGTCATCGAAGACGAATTGCTCAGGTGGGAAATGCTCGGTGATGGATTCAAGCGAAGCGTTGTGACAGAAAACGTCGATCTCTCCACGGCGATTGGCGTGGACCACGACCGTGACGGTGTGGCGCAGGTTGCAACGGCCGTGGACGGCGACAACGGCGCGGGCGTGGAATTGATCCGCAGCCTCGTCGGACAGCGCGAAGGTCGCGTGTCCGGAGACGTGGCGTCCACCGTCGCGCTTGGGGACAACCACACGTCGGCCGGTCAATCTGTGCACGGCGACCTGAACGGTGACGGCCTCAGCGACGTCGCGTTCGGGCTGCCTCATGCGGCACAGGTTCACGTCGCGTTTGGCAACGGCACCACAACGGTCCTCAACGGCACAGGGATGTTCGGTCATGGCCTGGCCATGGCCGATTTCGACGGCGATGGCCTCGATGATCTGCTCGTCGGCGCTCCTGAGGAGGATGCGGCCAACGGGTCCCTCTCGGCCTGGTTCTCTTCGCTTGGCATCGTGGCTGAGCGCCCTGCCGACTGGGTCATGAACGGCCAAGGAGGCGAAGGTTTGGGACACAGGCTCACCGTTATTTCGGACCTGAACGGCGACGGGGGGCACGAGGTCGCCGTGAGTTCCCTGACCGACGACACCGATGGGAAGGTGCACGTGTTGTTCGGCAACGGCACGGTCCTCGACCTCGAGCGGTCCATCCTCCCTACGTCCATCGGTCCCGCCTTTGGACAAGCCCTGGCCTCAGGGGATCTGAATTGTGACGGGTCCGCCGACCTGGTGGTGTCCAACACCGGCAGCATCGATTCACCGGTCGGTTACTCGGCCATCGAGGTCTTCCACGGGAGCGCGACCGGCTACAACGGAACGCCAGATCGGACCTTCGTCTCCAACGCACAGGGACGGCTGCTCGGGTATGCCCTCCTCGTACTGCCCGACGTGACGGGCGACGGATGTGACGATCTGTTGGTCAGCGAGCCACTCAACGGCACCGAAGCCTACAACGCAGGGCGGCTATGGCTCTGGGCGGGTTCATCCAGCGGCATGGCGAGCACGACGACGTGGACGCTTGACGGCACGTCGAACGCACGCCTTGGTCTCGCGCTGACGGCTGCCGGTGACGTCGATGGCGACGGCCAGCCGGATTTGCTGGTCAGCGGCGCAGGAAGCGGCGCCAACCCCGGGCAACTCGACCTGTATTTCGGCAACGGTAACGGCTTTGCCGCCGACACCCAAACCCTCGTGTCCGGCTCGGCGGGGGAACACGCCGCTGAGCGCGTCATGGCCCAACTTGACACCGACGGAGACGGCTTGGAGGAGATGGCGTCCAGCCGTCGCGTGGCTGCGCTCGATGGCGGCACCCACAGCCTGTCCATCGAGATCCGCGAGCGTGTGGACTGGCAATCGTTGTCCTTCCCCACGCAAGTGCTCCCTGTGGACATCATGCTCTCAACCGCCCTGCGTGGCGAGACGGCCATTCACGTGGTCACGCCCGACGAGGCCGGGGGTCACCATCTGCACCTCATCGAGCACACGCTTGACGGCACCCCCGGCGGCCAGTGGGTCACCAGTTACCTCGCAGGCGGCCCTCACATGGAACAGGTGGTTGCCCTTCCAAACGACATCGGGCCTGCAGGTGTGGTGTTCCATCAGGTCCTCGACGGCACGCACTCGATTGGGCAACTGAACGCCTACGGTGCGATGGCCTACCAGGGCCCTGTGTTGACCACGGGTGCATGGGGCCAGCACGTGGCCACCATGCACAAGGACGGTGCTCAGCACTTCGTCCTCCCAACCGAGGGGGACGGTCGGCTCTGGCATACCGTGGAAACCAGCTCGGGTTGGGACACGAATTTGATCACCGCCGGAGCCACCTTGGACGCACCTGCGTCCATCGTTCATCTCCCCGACAACGATACCTTGGCGGTGGTGTACGCTCCTGCGGGTGACGCCGCCATCCACGTCGCGTGGGGCAGCGGGGCTGCCGGAGGCACGTGGGACTTGACCACCCTGGACCTCGGGGTGGATGTGGTCGGTGCATCACTGGCTGCGGCCTTCGACGAGAACTTGACCCTCTGGGCCCTGACCGAGAACGCTACTTTGGCCAACCTTTCCCGCATCACGGTTGATTCGTCAGGTCAGGCGACGGTGAACGCCACGCTTGCCTCGGACCTTCATCCAGACGGCTCCGTGACCTTTGCTGGGTCAGACGAGGACGGTCACCACGTCGTGGTCTATGCCTCAAGCGACGCAGGGCACCTGTTCCAGAACGGCACGGAAGTCAGCACGGTCGGATCTGACGGCGCCACGCGCGACTTCCGCCCCGCGGCTTGGGGCAGCCTCGGTGCACCCTTGGTCAGCGGCCATGACGGTACTGTCGCCGTTCGATGGAGCAGCACGCTTGGTTTCCTGCACCACTTGAGTGCAGACGGCGCAAGCGACACGGCCCTCGATGCCGGGCATCTTGGCGATGGCGGGGCCTTCGATTACGACGGCGACCTTTGGACGTCCAGCCAAGACGGCCTGCAAATGCATTCGGACCTTGTGCACGACGACGGCCTGCCCTTCGAGAACGCCAGCCGTGTGCGCACGGTGACCTTCAGCGGTGTTGCGGCCGATGCTCAGATTCATCCAACCGAGGGCTACACCGGCGCGGATCCGAGCGATGACGATCACCGCTACCGTGCCCTGACTGCGGTGGATTCGGTCAACAAGGACGTCCATGTGCTTCGTCTCGTCTTGGACGAGGACCGCGATTTCATCCCGAACGCCCATGACGACCTTCCGCTCATCAGCGGGCAGTGGGAAGACAGCGACAACGACGGTTTCGGGGATTTGGCCACGGGACCCTTCCCCGACGCCTGCCCCAGCATCACCGGCACCAGCACGTTCGGGTTGCTCGGTTGCTTGGACCTCGACAACGACGGCTGGGACGAGACCACTGACGACTGTCCGAACAACCGTGGGACCTCGTGGTTTGATCGTCAGGGGTGCGAAGACAACGACCAGGACGGCTGGTCAACGAACTCGGGTTCTTGGAACAAGGGTGACAGCTTCATTCTGAACTGGAAGCAGTCCTTGGACAGCGATGGCGACGGCCGAGGTGACAACAGCGGCCCGGACTGTTGCAACACTGCCTTGGACAACCAAGAGCCGGACCTCTTCCCGTACAACCCACGCCAGTACAAGGACACGGACGGTGACGGTTGGGGCGACGACAAAACGGACGACCTGACCGGCGACGAGTGCCCCTACGATTACGGGACCTCCTTCCGCGACCGCCGTGGTTGCGAAGACCGTGACGGCGACGGCGCGTCGGACCCGCGCCCGCCCGAAGATTTCCCTTACAACTGGTCCGTGGAAGAGGGCGCTGATCTCTGGCCTGACGATTCCACGCAGTGGGTGGACAGCGACGGGGACGGATACGGTGACAACTCAAGCGAGGGCGCCACCAACCCCGACCACTTCCCCGCCCTCATTTTTGCCGCCGTGGACGATGACCGCGACGGTGTTCCGGACGAATGGACGTCCTTCTACAACGAACTCAACGGCAGCGCTGGCCTCAATTTGGACGGGTGCCTGAACGCGTTCGGAAATTCAACCACCGGCCTTGGCGAGGACGCAGAAGGCAACGAAATTCAGGTGCCTTTGTACGGGTGTCCCGACACCGACGGCGACGGCAGAGCCAACCAAGACGACGCCTTCCCGCTGGAGCCCACGCAGACGACCGACAGCGATGGTGACGGTTTCGGCGACAACATCGGGGGCGTTGACGGCGACGAGTGCTACCTCGTTCCCGGTGTCGCCGAGGGAACGCCCACCTTTGCGGGCGGGACCGGTCGAGGATGTCCCTTGTTCAACGACATCGACAGCGACGGCGTGGGTGACGACGACGACCAATGCCCGAACACCGATGCCGGAGCAGCCGTGGATGCCGCTGGCTGCGCCTTGAACCAACTCGACAGCGACAACGACGGCGTCAAGGACGACGAAGACCGGTGCCCGAACACCCTCGATTTCAGAACCATTGACGCCTTTGGTTGCGACACGCAGCAGCAGAACGTCGACAGCGATGAAGACGGGGTGAGGGACGCCGATGATCTGTGCCCCTTGACGCCCGTTGGAGCGAGCGTTGACGCCGACGGTTGTGCCGCTTCGCAACGCGACAGCGACAACGACGGCGTGGCCGACGACGTGGACCTCTGCCCGGCTTCAAAGGCAGGATTCCCCGTCGACGCGACCGGTTGTCTTGATGAAACGGCATGCGAAGACGACTTGGACGGCGACGGCGTCTCAGGATGCCCCGAATGGGAGGAAGGCGCCGACGGTCTGCGGACCGACCAAACCGGGGACGCCTTCCCCTTGGATGCCACGCAGTGGAACGACACCGACGGTGACGGCTACGGCGACAACGTCAGCGGAAACCAAGGCGATGCCTGTCCGACGGAGGCGGGAACCTCCCTGCGGTCGTTGGCCAACAACCTCGACCATTTCGGATGCCCGGATGACGGTGACGGATTCGTGGACGAACCCTTCCCCGAAGATCCGACGCAATGGTTGGACGAAGACCAGGATGGGTTTGGCGACAACGCCACAGGAACAAACCCCGACCTGTGCCCAGACACGGCCCCCGGCGACCGAAACCGTGTGGACGCCAACGGCTGCGCGCCCATCCAGCGTGACTCGGACGGCGATGGCGTGAACGACGAATTCGACCAATGCCCGGATGAACCGCTGGGCACCGACGGTTTCGCGGACGGTTGTCCTGCTGTTTCACAAGGCGGAGACAACGAACCCATCGAGGTGTTTGGTCAACCCCTGATGGTGGTCGTTGGCGGCGGGGTTGGAGGTCTGTTCGGCCTGCTTCTCCTCCTGTTGGTGGTCCGCCGCGTGTTCCGGTCTTCCGAAGACGATGACGAGGACGACGATGACGACTGGTTCGATGACGATCTGGACGATGAACCGGTGCGTACACCGGCCCGTCGGCGTGAACCGGTGACGCGCTCCTTGCCGAGGAAGGAACCGTCTGCGAGCGGTCCCGCGAAGGCTGCAGGCCCGTCTGGGGCGCCGTCGCAAGCCAAGCCGAAGCCATCCCAGGGCGGTCCACCCGGACGGAAGGGGCCCCCGGGCGGGGGCCCGCCTGGGCGCAAAGCAGGCGGCCCTCCCGGGCGCGCCAAGCCTTCACCTGAGCCCAAGGTCGCGGCCCGCAAGCCTGTGACCGAGGCGTCCGCTCCAAAGAAGGTCGGGCGCCGCCGCATTGAACCGGATGCAGCACCGCAACACGATGCATCAAGCGGCGGACCAACACGCCGGCGCGCAAAGGTCAGCGTCGACCTCTCGATGTTCGAAGAGTCCCAATCAGCGGACAGAGCGGCCGCTGTGGCGTGGGTGGTTGACGAATTGGGTGCAGGCGGCGTTGAGCGGACCATCCTGATGCAGCTCCAGTCCACGGGCTGGACCGCCGAACAATCCCGGGCCATCCTCGACTTGGCAGCGGCCGGAAGGTCGGGCAGGGATTGAAGAAGGGGACCCTGAAGGCGGGTTAAGGTGGACCACGTGAGCGAGGCCGGTATCGACGTTGACGAGGCAGCCGAGTACTTCGGCGCCACGTCCTCATCGGACGGTCTTCATGCCATGCTGGCCATGAGTCGGGAGGATGCCTTCGTGGCCTTCTTCCGTCAATTGTCTGACCTCGTGCTTCAACCCGGTGACTTCGATTTCATGGAAGCCGGTGTTCGCATGTCGTGTGAGGGCGGTGAACTGTACTACCTCGTGGCCGGGCACCTCGGCCTCATGTCCATGGCCGACCCACTTCGCTCCTTCCTTGGACAGGACGATTCGGAAGGCAATGCGGGTGAAGGAGGCGTCACGGTCACCGGAGCTCAGCGCGATGCCCTCCAGCGCCTGTCGGATCCGATGCGCTTGATGCGCCTGTTCGCGGTCGCCAACGAAACCGGCGGAGAAGAGGAAGTGCGCGGTTACCTCCGTGGGATGGAAGGTCACCTGAGTGCAGTGGCGAGCAACGAAAGCACCCTGGTTCAAGTCGCGCTCGATCTGGACGCGTCGCTGGACGTGGCCGGCCAGATTCTTCCTGTCGCCGCTCTTGCGGGCGGTGGAGCGAGCGCCACAGCACTCGAACTCCGTGCGACGGCGCCGATCGAGGTCCCGCCGACGCCATCTCCGGCGCCTGTTGCGGACGCTGCACCCGTGGAGGTCGCGCTTCCCACCTCGCCATCACCTGCCCCTGAAGACACCGTTCCTCTTCCAGCAGGTCCCTCGGCGGTTCCCCTTCCCAGCGCGCCGAGCGATGCCGCCCCACCTCCAGAGCCCGTGATCGCTGACCTTGACGACCGACGGAAGAACGAGGCGGCCGCCGATGCCTTCGCCGGAGCCTTTGGTTCGATGATGGCACCTGAGCCGGCCCCGGAACCGGTGCACGAACCCGAGCCCGAACCGGTGACGGACGAAGAGCGCTTCCTCGCGGCCGATGAGGACGAGTCTGGAGGCCTGTCCATCGAAGAGTTGGCAGAAGCCACCGGCACGGACCTGGAAGAGGCCGCCCGCCTCCACGCCGCGGCCGATGTGGACGGTGACGGGCAGGTCACGATGGAAGAATTCGTGGGCAGCCAAGCGGCAGAAGTCGCCTCTGCCCTCCCTCGTCCGGTACGCGCGGCACCGGTGCGTGCACCCGTTGGTCAGCAGCCCAACCCTGTGCAGCCTCCGCAGCCTGCCCCCATGCCTCAACCCCGGCCCATGCAACCCAAGGCGCCTGTTGGCGGGGGATGGCCTCAGCAACAACGCAACACCTTGGGTGGGCAACAACAGCCCAATGCTTGGGGACAACCTCAGCAACAAGGTTGGGTTCAGCCGCAACAGCAGGGCTGGGTTCAGCCCGCACCCATGCACAACGTGCCTCCGACCATCCCCTCTGGCTTGCGTTGTCCAGGGTGCGGGGTCGGCATTGACGGTCAGTGGCGCTTCTGTCCGGTGTGCGGGACGCGGAATCCCGCCATGCCGTACTGATTACTCTTCGACGAAGGCGCCTTTCTCGAGCAGCAGCTCGTCGTCCAACCAGACCGATGGAGCCTGCATGACACCCGAGAGGGTGAAGCCCACGCGGTTCGTTCCTCCTCCAGCCGTGTTGTCTCCGAACATGAAGTAGCAGGTTCCGAGGCACTTCTCGTCCTCGAGGACGCTGCCCGTCAGGGTGGCGGCCGGGTTCATGCCAAAGCCGAATTCCGCGACCGTTCCTGCCACGTCCTGGTCCTTTTGACGCAAGGGCTCTGCCGCGTCTTGGAACTCTTTCCGGATGCGGCTGGCCATGTCTCCGCCGGTGATGGACGCGATGACGCCTTGTTCGATGTCCAAGGTCACCGGCTCGTCGATCAGGGTGCCTTCCCAACTGCCGTCCATCACCAAGCGGCCGTTCATCGTCCCCTCGCGGGGCATGATGAACACCTTTCCAGCGGGGAGGTTCATGACCATCTTCGGCCGGTTGCAAATCCCGTTGTCATCGAAATTCCATTCGCGCCACGCCACCTCAAAGGTAAGCTCAGTTCCGTTTTCGGAACGGACGTTCACGATGCGCCTTCGCCTCAGCCGGCTTGGCAGCCGTGCAATACGCTGTTTCACCAAGGCGAAGTCGGCCGACATCCCGCCACCTTGGAACATCTCAGCGGTCATGCCAGGCATCGTCACGATGCGTGCTCCATCGGCAAGGGCCGTGCGGACCGCTCGGGTGTGGGTCAGCGAGTAGCGCGTGGGGGCGATGACCACCTGCTGTTGCCGCATCAAGGTGGCCACGGGAGCCGGTGGCTCCTGGCCGTGGTGGCGGCCCTTGGGCATCAGCATCAGCAGGACGCGGTCCGAACGGGTCATGGCTGCTTCGTGCAGGGCCGCACCCACCTCTGCCGTCGTTGGGTCGCAGACGATGAGGACGTTCTCGTTTCGACGGACGTCCATGCATGTGGTGACCACGGTCAGTGCGCTTGCGGCAAGGTCGAGGTCTGCATGCTCCGATGCGGGCGAAGGAAAGGCCTGCTCGTCCTCATCAGGGGCGTCGGAAACCGCTTCGAGGATCGCCTCGAGGTCTTCGTCCTCGTCCTTCGGGGCGGGTTCCTCCTCCGAGGAACGGCGCCGGAACGGGAGGACCATGCATGCCCGTGGACCTCAGCGGTCTTGAACATGTGGCGAACATCAGGCCATCGCAAGCCTTGAGCAGCATGCACGCGACCGAGGGGCATGACCGCCGCTCAGGCCTTCCTTGACCGTGTGCACGACCTCGCTCGAATCGGCTCCATTCAGGGGCACCTCGGCTGGGACCGTGAGACCCTGATGCCACGCAAGGGTGCTGCGGCTCGCTCCGACGTGCTGGCTTGGCTGGCCGCAGAATCCCACCGCCGCCTGGTGTCCGAATCCTTCGGCGCCCTGCTCGAAGCGGTGCACGATGAAGCTGAACATGACGCGGATCTCGCGGCGACCGTTCGGGAAATGACACGACGTCGTGACCGCGCTGTCTTGCTTCCCGAAGCCTTTGTTTCGGAATTTGCACGCACCCGAAGCCTCGCTCAAGGTGCGTGGCAGGACGCGCGTGCGGCCTCTGACTTTGCGGCCTTCGCGCCACATCTCGAGACCCTTCTTTCGATGACCAAGGAGCGCGTTCGTCTGCTCGGGCACGAAGGGCCGACCTACGACGCGCTTCTGGATGAATACGAGATTGGGTCAACCATGGCCGGGTACGACCCAATGTTCGCCGAACTCAAGGCCCACCTCGTGCCTTTGTTGGCCCGCATCACCGAAGCCACAGCCGCACGCGATGTCCCGACCTTACCGGAAGGTGCACGCTTTCCAGTGGCCGATCAAATCGCCTTCTGCGAGCGTGTCAGTCAAGCCATGGGTTTCGATTTCGACGCAGGACGCATGGACGCGTCCGCTCACCCCTTCTCCGCTGGACTTTGGCCAGGCGACACGCGGTTCACCACGCGGTTTGACGAGGCTGATCCGTTTTCATGCTTGTACGCCGTGATGCACGAAACCGGTCACGCGCTCTACGAACAAGGCTTGCCCGAGGCTTTCCAGCGTACGCCCAGAGGTGAAGCGATTTCACTCGGTGTTCACGAGTCTCAGTCCCGTTTTTGGGAGAACCAAGTTGGCCGAACTGAAGCCTTCTGGAGCGTTGTGGGGCCTTGGTTCCACGAGGCCTTCCCGCAGATTCCGATCCTCGATCCCGCCGCGATGAACCTCATCGCGAACAAGGTCGAACCGGGCTTCATCCGTGTGGAAGCCGACGAGGTCACCTACAACCTCCACATCATGATCAGGTATGAGATCGAGAAGCAGATGTTCGAGGGCAACCTGAGCATCACGGACTTGCCGCATGTGTGGAACAACATGATGCGCGAATGGTTCGGCCTCGAAGTCAAGGAAGACCGGTTGGGCTGCCTTCAGGACATCCACTGGTCGATGGGTGCTTTCGGTTACTTCCCCACGTACACGCTTGGCAACCTCTACGCTGCTCAGCTTTTGGAAGCCATGAGCGACGAGCTTGGGGACATGGACGCGCTCATACGAGGCGGCGATTGGAGCGCACCCTTGGCGTGGCTCAAGGCGCGTATCCATGAGCGTGGAAGCCTGTTGTTGCCCCCTGCGCTCATCGAAGAAGCGACGGGCGCACCGCCGACTGCGGCGGCGTTCTTGCGCTATATCGAGAGCAAGTACAGCCGGTTGTACGGCCTTTGATCGGCCCGTTCACTCGGCCATTGCGCGGCCGTAGGCTTCGAGATAAGCCTCGAGTTCACGTGCCATCGTAAAGCGGTCCAGCACCTTTGTACGGCCCGCCTCGCCTTTTGCTTCCAACCGGGCCGTGTCGGACAGTTCCTCGTCAACGACGCGCGCGAAGGCGTCATGGTCACCGACGGTGTACAACGCCCCCGTGCTGCTGTCCACCGTTTCGGGCATCGGGCCATGATTGACGGTGATGACCGGCGTGCCTGAGGCCATGGCTTCGATGGGAATCATGCCCAAGCCTTCGTACAGGGAGGGAAACACCACCAGGTCAGCGGCACGGTAGGCGTCGGCCAAGGCTTCGAAGGGCAGGCTGGATTCGATGTGCACCGCATCCGCAACCCCACGCTTCGCGGCATGGCGAAGGAGGCGTGACTTGAGGTGGCCACGGCCGACGATGGCGAGGTGGACGTCCTGCCGCCGGCTGCGCAGGGCGGCAAAGCCGTCGATGAGCGTCGCATACCCTTTCCGCGCGGCCAGGCGGCCGACGGCAAGGAGCAGGCGGTGCCCTTCAGGCACCTGAAGGGTGGAACGTAGCGCGAGGGTTTCCTCGATTCGCTCCGGGCGAGGATGGAACATTTCCGTGTCGATGCCCCAATGGATGACCTCGCAGGACCACCCCTCAGGCGGCCGATATGCGTCGATGAACTCCTGACGGCTGAAGGCGGAGATGGCCACACAGGTGCTCTTCTCGAGCGCGGCTTGTTCGTAGCGCGCGTAGGCCTTGGCCGTGAGGAGGATGGCCAGATCGTTCGGGTTCGCAATCGCTGCCGGCTCTCGCCGTCGTCGTGCCATGAGGAGCCCTTCGCGCTCACCGATCCATGAGCCGTGCAGGGTCGTGACGGTTGGCGCGACCTCGCGGTGGCACCGGTCAAACTGCCCACGCGTCCATGCGATGAGGGGCGTGTGGACGTGAACGACGTCGACCGGATCTTCGGCATGAAGCCGAAGCAGCGCCCGCAAGGCATGGCGGCCAAAGGAGCGCGTGAAGGCCATGGGTGCTTTCAGCCATGGCACGCCGATGATGCGAACGCCTGAGATGGGCGGTGCATCTCCTGTTCCCCTGCGGGTGATGACGGTGACCTTGTGACCGCACGAGGCCAGTTCGGCCGTGAGGTGGTAGATGGTGGTGGCCATCCCGCCCCAGCGGGGTGGATATTCACCGGCCAACATCACGATGTGCATGGCGTCCCCAGAATCAGCCACGGGCTCTTCGGTATGAAGCGTTCCGCGGGCCCGGGCTTCTCATTGCTCTTCGTGCTCAGCAGCACCTGTACGAAGGGCGATGATTTCGGCATGGAGCTCATCCACCTTGGCCATGAGCCGCCTGACGTCGGTGTGCATGCCGTCCTCGGAATCGGATTCAAGCGCCACAACGGTGTTGGTGAAGATGGCCACGAACATGTTGAGGAACGTGAAGGTGGTCATGAAAATGAACACCACGAAAAACACGCCGACCCACCATCCTTCGCGCTCCATGAGGACACGAACGATGCCGTTGGACCACGATTCCAAGGTCATGACTTGGAACAGCGAGTACAGCGAGCGGCCGAGGGTGCCGAAGTATTCCTTCCCTTCGGGGCCTGATCCACTGAACAGAACCGTGGATAAGACGGCGAACACGTAGATGACGATGGTCAACAACATGGCCACGGCGGTCAAACCACGGACAGAATAGATCAGCGACTCCGCCACCAGTTTTAGCTCAGGAATGCGTGAAACCAAACGGAACGCTCGCAGCACGCGCAGCACGCGGAACACCGCCAGCACACCGGCCTGGGGCACGAGCGCGACACCGACGACGATGAAGTCGAAAATGCACCATGGGTCCTTGACGAATTCAAGCCGCATTGCGTACAGTCGGAGCCCGATTTCAAGGACGAACACCGCCATGAACACACGATCAAGGCCGCTCAGGAAGGACAAGCCTTGCTCGTCAAGGTCGTAGGTCTCCAAACCAATGGCGATGGAGCTGGCCACGATGACGACGAACACCAGGTTGTTGAATCGGTCGGACTCCACGAGGGCCTTTGCCCGGTCCCGAAAGACGTCTGTCACGCGTTCGAGTTCGATGCAGCGAACATCAACGCTTCGCCGTTTTACGCCCAGGGGAGCATGACCAGCGCACGGCCCGTCTCACCGGGTGCAACCAGCACCTCGCCCTTGTCGCCGGTCCTCTCGCTGCGCTCAAACACAGGAACGCCATCCACGATCGTCCATGACGGCCATCCCACCAGACTGCGGCCGTGGAAGGGGTTCCAACCGACCCGGCTCCACGCGTTCGCGTCGTCCACCGTCCGCTGGGTGACCATGTCCACGAGCACAAGGTCAGCGTCCGCGCCAACCTCAATGCGGCCTTTGCCCACCATCTGGTAGCAATCTGCAACGTTGGCGCACATCCAGCGGACGACGTCTTCCACCGTGCAGCGTCCCTTTGCGGCGTGGGTCAGCATCACCGGGAGGGAGGTTTCCACGCCCGGCATGCCTGAAGGCGCCTTCGGGAATCCAAGCGCCTTGGCCTCCAAGGTGTGGGGCGCGTGATCGGTGGCCATGCACATGATCGTGCCGTCGTTGAGCCGAGACCACAGGGTCTCGCGGTCCTTGGCATAACGGATGGGCGGATTCATCTTCAGGCGCGTGCCTTGCCGCTCCACGTCCGTTTCGTCGAAGGTCAGGTGCTGTGGCAGGGTTTCGACCGTGATGCACGGGCCGTCGCCCTCCTCGCCAGGATGCGATGTGCGGCCGGCCAACCAGTCGGCTTCGATGCCCGAGGTCAGATGGAGCACGTGCAGGCGATGGTTGTGTGTGGTCGCCAAGCCAACGGCCAGTTGGGTCGCGAGCAGCGCCGTCACGTCGTCGCGCCACTCGGCGTGGGCGGCCATGTCGGTGCGTCCCTCGAATTCCTCCTTTCGTGAAATCAGGCGGTCCTCGTCCTCGGCGTGCACGGCGATGAGCCCGGCGGTTCCCTCGAAGATGCGATCCAAGGCGCCCTCTTCGCTGACCAGGAGCGAACCTGTGGAGCTGCCCATGAAGATCTTGATGCCGCAGATGCCGGGCCGCGCAATGGGCTCACCTGGCTTGCCCACGGCCTCCTGAAGGTCCTCGAGGTTGTCCGGTGTTGCGCCGATGAAGAAGCCGTGATGGGAGACGGCCGTGGCTCCTGCGCTGGCGATTTTCGCTTCGATGGAGGGCACGGTGGTGGCCGCAGGGTGGTTGTTTGGCATGTCGAGGAAGGCGGTCACGCCACCGCTGACGCCAGCACAACTTCCGCTTGCCAGGTCCTCCTTTTCGGGTTGGCCAGGTTCACGAAAGTGCACTTGCGGGTCGATGACGCCAGGGATGAGGTGCAAGCCTTCTCCGTCGAGGTGGATTTCTTCGCCGCCTTTGGGTTCAAGCCCGCCGCCAACGGCCACCTCGGTGATGACGCCAGCCTCGACGCGGAGGTCCGCAAGTCGGGTGCCGTCTGGGAAGACCGTCATGGCTCCAGTGATGAGAAGGTCGCCTTGTCGTGCCGGCATGGGCAGGCGTTCATGCACGGAGTCCATGAAGGTGTTCAGCGGCGCCGAGCGGTCTTTGGACGAAACGCATCGCAAACGTCGTCGTTCATATCGAGGTACGGTCCGCCGATGAGGTCCACCGCGTAAGGGACGGCACGCCAGATTTCATCGATGGTCTCTCGGATGGATTTCGGACGACCGGGCAGGTTGAACACCAGCGATGCGCCTCGGGTTCCGCCAAGTTGGCGAGACAGGATCGCCGTCGGCACGAAGGCGAGTGAGATGGCCCGCATCTGTTCACCGAAGCCGGGCAGGATGCGGTCAAGCACGGCTTCGGTGGCTTCCGGCGTCACGTCTCGGGCCGCCGGCCCCGTGCCGCCGGTGGTGACCACCACTGCGCATCCTACCTCATCGCACAGGTCGATCAGGGCTGCACCGATGGCGTCCGCATCGTCCGGCACGCAGCGGTAGTGGGCCTCAACAGGAGAGGCCACCGCCTCTCGCAGGAAGCCAAGGATGGCAGGCCCACCTTCGTCCTCGTAGGCGCCCGCGCTCGCTCGGTCCGAGACGGTCACGATGCCGATGCGAGCGAACTCGCCGACGTGCCCCTCACGTCCGTCAAGCAGGGTCACTTTGTCCATGACGCGCCCTCACTCGGTGCCGTACTTGGCGTGCAGGTCGGCGTGGAAGTTGTCCAACAGCGTGTCCTCGAACAACTCGGCTTGGCGGCGCGATTTGGTTGAGCGCATGTGGAGGTAGGCGATGAGCACGAAGACGCCGATGGCGATGGGGATCATCGCTTCCAACTTGTAGGCGTGCATGAAGCGGATGATGCCGTCTGCGGTGTAGGCCCAGGTGACCGAGGCTGCAGAACCACCGATCACGACCGCCCAGAGCACGCGCATGAACTTCATGCGCGAGAGCATGCCGAGCATCGATCCCACAATGACACCCGAGGCCATGAACGGGATCCAAACGAACAGGATGAGGCCCCAAAAGCCCCACTTGTTGATGAATTCGCGCTTCTCGTTGGCCGTGTATTCCACCGTGGACAGCAGGTCGCCGACGAATTTCGTTTGCAGAACCCGCCCGCCCAGTCCGTCTTGACGGGCGACAGCAGCCACACGTTCGTCGTCGCTTGAGGACTGTTCCACACGCCCTGCACCGGAGCGGTCGGCGAGGGTTGAGACTTGGTTGCGGACCTTCAGGATCAGGTCCTGGCTGTGCAGCAGGTCTTCGTTGCGGGAAGAGATGAACGCTCTGAGTTCCTGTTCCACTTCTTCTGTGGTGGTTTTGAAGCGGAAGAAAGCCAACCGTAGGGTGGGGCGGTACACGGTCGAGACGAAGATGTGGCGATCATCGCTGGTGACCACCGCACCGACCATGGTCACGTTGTTTCGGCGGGCGAAGAACAGGTCGAGGCTGTCTCGAACTTCTTCTTCGACGCGTGCGAGGGTGTGCAATTCCCCGAAGAAAGCGCTGTAGTCGCGACGCTCCGGTTGCTCTTCATCCGCGGTGCTGCCGCCAAATCCGATGCCCGTGTCGAGGTCGACGCCTTGGTGGTTCACCGGGCGCACGGTGAGTTGGACCGGCTTGAAGACGCGGAAGAGCGAGAATTCCTCGNGCAGGTCGCGAAGGACTTCGGCACGCACGTCCTTGTTGTCCGAGAGCGTGTTTTCCGTGGTGCCGTAGGGCACCATGATGTCGATGGACAACTCCCTTGATTCCGCTTTGTACACCTCCCAATCGATGGTGATGTGCAAACGGGCTGCAACCTTGCTGACCGTCGTTTTCACCACGTGTTCAATGTGCTTGTTGGAGAGCATGTCGTCGGTGTCCTGGTGGTAGACCTTGTACATCAGCGGGTAGAGCAGCAAGAGGCTCACGGCGGAGAGTGAGAGCGAGATGAAGGCCATCCACCACGCAGGAATCCCCGCCGCTCCGCCGGTCAGCATCGCGGTTTCACGGCCGCCGCCAAGTTCAGCGCCCATGAGGACGAAGCCCCATCGTCCAAGTTGAGGCATGGTCCAGCAGTTGCGCTGACCGGCTTCGAGGATGGTGGCTTCGGTGTGGTCCGTATCGTCCACGAAGGGCAGGAAACTCAGGGTCGCGCTGGAGGTGGACAGCTCGACGGACAGGTCGTTGGAAATGGGCCATTCACCCTCCACCGTCGTACCGTTCTCGCTGCCCTCAGGGGGTTGCATGTCCACGAGGACCCTCAATTCGTAGGGGCCTGGAGCCAAATGATGNAAGCTGAACACGGTGCCGAGCGAGCCGTTGCTGCCGATCGAATAGTTCTCTTCGACTTGTGTNGACAGGCGATCCGTGTTTTCACCAAGAACCTCCATGGCGATGAGGGACATGTTCACCGTCGCGATGCCGTTTGGCAGGTTGTAGACGCCGATGCTGAACCGCTCGTTGTCGTTGTCGGGGTAGATGTGAATCCAAGGCTCGTCGGTGACTTCCTGGCATTCGCCGCTGGGGTCCAAGAAGGTCTTCGATGCCGCGTGATCAAGCGCCGTCGAGGTGCCCAGCAATCCACCGGACATCGAGAAAATGAGCAGAGCATAGAACGCGCCGTAGATGAAGCCCGAAATCAGGACGAAATCCTCGATGGCGGAAGGGAAGCGCCGTCGGTCACCCTTGGAGCGACGGTTTCTGATGGTCGTCAGCTCCTTTTCGAGCTTGCTCGTGCCGTCCTCGGGGGGGAGTTCCGCGGAGGTTTGGGGCTCCCCCTCGCGGCTCATGACGGACCATTGGGGTGTGGGTCTTGAAGCCATTGTCCGGTTCTGCAGCCGCTGAGGTCCACATCGGAAGCCTTGAAGGGAAGGTGNGTGTGGCCGGAAACGCTCAGGGACAGTAGCTTAGTTGGGAGAGCGCGGCACTGAAGATGCCGAGGTCGCTGGTTCAAGTCCGGCCTGTCCCACTCAACACGCGCCAGCATCGCTCGTGGTCTCGTCACGCCGGCGAGCAACCGCGGCAGCCAGTGCCATCGCCACCATCGGTGCCAGTGCGCCAGGCGCGGGAAGGCTCGATTCTTCGACCAGATTGTCATCGTTTTCTGCAATGATCTCCTCTTCATCGGGAGGAGCGATGGTGATGCTGGAGGTGGCCTGTTCCCGTTGGCATCCTTCCATGGCCACGTCACAGGCGTATCGGCTCCAAGCGGTGACGTCGAGGACGATACGTTCGTCACCAAGGCGTCCGACGTCATCAGGGATGCTGACTTGAGCCCGGGCCTTGTCCATCGTTCCAGATGCGACCTGAAGACAGGATTCTCCTGTTTCCATGCTTGCCGATTCGCCGCCTTCCCAGGTCCACGATCGAACCTCGAAGGTCACACAGATGTCGTCCACGTCGTTGCCGGAATTGGTGAGGATGGCCTCGGCTTCGACGACGCTGAGCCCTTTCATGGCACGGAAGACCGTCATGTCGCCCTCGACCTCGGCTTGGCCGTACTGAAGGATGTCGACGATCACCGTGCTGTCTGCGGAGGCGACGTTGGGCGGAGGAACGCCGTTGATTTCGACGACCTGCACCTGAACAGCATTTTGTCGGCTCTGTGCGCTCATCCCTGTGTCAGCTTGNACGGAGACCGTGAAGCTCTCTTCTGCTCCAGCGTTGAGGGTGATTGAACCAGGGTGAGCGACGACCAATCCGTTGGACTGTACGGAGATGTCGATTTTCTCTTGATACACGGATTCATTGGCGACGGTGCAGACGTAGGATGCACTCGGTGTGGACCACGGCGCCACTTCGATTTCCGTTCTTTCTTCACACTGAAGATCCACGGAGGCAACCAACGATTGTGCCTGCACCATGGGCGCGAGCAAGGCCAGCGCGAGCACGGTCAGGAGCACAGCGCTGCGCATAGGCCGAGTTACGTTCCTGCGTCCTTGAAGTCTCCGTCGAATTCGGTTCGGCGGAATCGTCTGCGTAGGGGGGTTCACTCCGCACCGTCGAGTGCGACCTTCTGAGCGTCCCAAAGCGCTTCGAGCCCACGGTCGGCCATGGCCAAGAGGGCCATGAGCTCCTCACCGTTGTAGGTCGCCTCCTCGCCGGTGGCTTGGATTTCCACGTAGCGGTCGTCACTGGTCTTGATGACGTTCATGTCCACGTCGGCGCGGCTGTCGAGGTGGTAGTCAAGGTCGAGCCACACGTTGCTCTCAAGCAATCCCACAGAAATCGCAGCAAGTTCGTTCGGCATGACGGCCATTTCGTGGTTGGCGCGCTCCACGTCGTTGAGCTTGGGTGCCGTCCATCCGCTGCGGCGGTCCTCGTCCGAGGGGCGCAGGTCCGCCGGGAGGCAGTCGCCTGAGGCGATGAGGCGGCGCACAGCAAGCCGAAGGGCGATGCCGGCGGCGGTGATCGACGCGCAGCGGGTGCCGCCGTCGGCGTTCAGCACGTCGCAATCGACGTTGATCGCGACCGGGCCGAGCGCCTCAAGATCCACGGCTGCTCGGAGGGAACGGGCGATGAGGCGCTCGATTTCCTGTGTCCGGCCCTTCGCACCGTTGCGCTCGCGGCGGAACCGACTGTCGGTGCTGCCGGGCAGCAGGCTGTACTCGGCGTGAACCCAGCCCTTGGTCGCGTCACGGGGGAACCAACGTGGGAGGCTGCGCTCCTTCGTCACGCAGACCAGGATGACGGTGTCGCCTTGGCGGTAGAGCACCGAGGCGAGGGCGTTCGGGGTGAAGTCGAGCTCAACCTCGACGTGACGCATTTCGTTCTGCTCGCGGTCGGGATTGAAGCCCGTCTTGTCCTTGGCCATGGCCCGGCGACGCGCTTCTCCTCATCAAACGGTCGCATCCCGTCGTTGAACAGGTTGAAGGCCCGAATCCGGGTCGTCGTTGCATGCCCACCCCGGTGATTTGCAGCGTCGCTCGGACCCCGATTGGCCGCTTCATGGGTGCGTTCAGCAGCCTCAGCGCGGTCGACCTTGGGGTCGTGGCCGTCTCAGGCGTGCTGGANCGTGTTGCCCTTGATCCGGCCAGCGGTCTCGTGGACGAGGTCATCATGGGCCAAGTGCTCCAAGCCGGTGCAGGGCAAAACCCTGCACGGCAGGTCGCTTTGGGAGCAGGTTTGCCGGTCAGCACGCCTGCGATGACCGTGAACAAGGTCTGCGGTTCCTCGCTCAAGGCCATCATGCTCGCCGCCACGGCCATCCGAGCCGGCGAACACCGCTGCATTGTCGCCGGCGGCATGGAGAGCATGACGAACGCGCCACANCTGCTCATGGGGCAGCGCCGCGGGACCAAGATGGGCGACAGCACCCTCGTCGATTCCATGATTCATGACGGCCTTTGGGACGTCTACAANGACATGCACATGGGCAACACCGGTGAAGTGGTGTCCGANGAGTTTAGCATCACCCGTGAGGGCATGGATGCCTTCGCCGCACAGAGCCAGCAGCGCGCGGCAACGGCCCAAGCAGAGGGTTGGTTCGCATGGGAAACGGTGCCTGTTCAGGTNCCGCAACGCCGAGGAGGCCCGGTCACCGTGCTGGCCGANGAGGGCATTCGAGCCGACACCACCGCGGAAGGCTTGGCTCGCCTGCGGCCCGTCTTCGATCGCGAGGGCAAGGTCACGGCCGGCAACGCGAGCACCCTCAACGACGGCGCTGCTGCTGTCCTTGTCGCGGATGCTGACCTCGCGGCCGAAATGGGCTGGGAGGTCATCGCTGAAATCGTCGATCAGACCACCAGCGGGGTGGCGCCTGAGCGCGTCATGGCGGCCCCGATTCCCGCCGTTCGGACCCTGCTAGAGCGCCAAGACCTCGACGTCTTGGACGTCGACGTGTACGAGCACAACGAAGCCTTCGCGGCCGCCTCCTGCGCCGTGGCCCAAGACCTTGGCATCCCCAACGACCGCTTCAACCTCCACGGCGGGGCGGTCAGCCTCGGCCACCCGCTGGGTGCTTCCGGTGCCCGCTGCCTCATCACCATGATTGGCGCCATGCGTCGTATCGACGCGAAGCGCGGCATCGTCACGCTGTGCTTGGGCGGCGGCAACGCCGTCGCCATGCTTGTGCGCCGCCCCTGAGGGCTTGAGCGAACCCTCATATCGGCCATGGACGGGCTTCGGCCATGCCCGACACGCCTCATGACGAAGTACGAACGCGCATCGACGGCCTGCTGAAGGACGAAGACGACTGGGTCACCGCGATGGCCACGGTCGTCTGTGAACTGCACCACGCCTTCGATCACTTCCACTGGACGGGCTTTTACCGCACCGTGCGACCAAATCACCTCAAGGTCGGTCCTTACCAGGGAGGGCACGGTTGTTTGGACATTCCCTTCGACAAGGGCATTTGTGGTGCAGCGGCCCGAACGGCCACCACACAAGACGTGCCTGACGTGCACGTTCGTCCAGAGCACATCGCCTGCAGCAGCAGCACCAACAGCGAGGTCGTGGTTCCTGTCATTGCACCCTCTGGGCAGGTGATTGCCGTCTTGGACGTGGATTCAGACGACTCAGCCGCCTT
The DNA here is from genome assembly GCA_002722135.1 of Methanobacteriota archaeon. Classification (GTDB taxonomy): domain Archaea; phylum Thermoplasmatota; class Poseidoniia; order Poseidoniales; family Poseidoniaceae; genus MGIIa-L3. The sequence goes on from PBKJ01000005.1 coordinate 66,602, forward strand.
CAACGGTGATGATGTGGCCTTATTGGAGTCGATTTGCGAGGGCCTTGGCCAGCGCTATGGTACGGATGCATTGGCCACGATTCCAGGGATGGCGTGAGGTCAGGATGCGTCGCCCGACGGCGCATCGTCGCGTTTCAAGGCGCTGAAGAGGTGATGGTCCTCCACCACGTCGATTGGGCCTGGCAACACTGGGAGGATGTCGTCCACGCTCAACCCCGTGGCTTTCGCAATGCGGTTGGCGGCGGTTTCCTTCTTGGTGCGTCCGCCACTGACGACCGCCCATCGCCCTCCGAGGGATTGCGCGTGCTCCGGCGTGGTGCCGAGCAAGAGAGGGACGCCGTTGATGGCCACCAGCGCAAGGCCGATGCGCAGGTCGATGTCCTTGTACCACTGACGTTGCCCTCGCACGATGAACGCCCCGGCACCGACGAATTCGCCGGTCTGTGCGGTTTTGGAGACCTGGGCAGGTTTGACGGAATACACCGTGCCGTGACCGCCACCGCTGCCCCATGCGCGGCTCCAACACAAGGCCAGTTGTGCACCCTGCTCCATGTCAGACTCTGTGATGGCGCCGGCCTCGATCCTGTCGCTCAGCCGAAACGCAGGCATGCCTTCGGGCAAGTAGGCCGGAGGACGTTCATCGATCACGAAGCCACGCTGGGACTGCATGGCGCATGACGGAGCGCCATGGAGGTCGGCGTGAAGGTACATGTCGTCGCCTTTCAGGTGCTTCTTCACGATGGCGTCGTTGCCTTTGGCATCACGTCCGCCGACCATCAGTCGTCCGTTGGCGAGCATGGTCCAGCGGTGGTGCTCGAACCAGAGCCGCTTTGATCGCTTGACGCGAACCACCTGACCGCTGGCCTGCTGCTTCGCTTCCTTCTTTCTGGCGCGCTCCAACTCGGTTCGCGTCGTTTCCAGCGCAGCGACCGCGCCCGATGACTTGTCCTTCTGCTTCCGAGCCGCGGTGAAGAGACGCTGCGCGTTTTGGTGCACGCTTTCATCAAGATAGAGCGTGACTTCCTGCGCTCCGGGTTCACCGTCTTCGTTGGGCAGCAGGCATCGAATCGTTCGTTCAGCAGGGTCGGCGCTGCGGATCCATGGAATGCCTTTCACGGCCGACATCACCGCATCCCAACCGGTTCGTTCCACCGCTTCGCGGGTCTGCGTGAGCAGGCCGTCCACGTGCGTCCAATGTTCCTGAACCGCGTGGCCGAGGGCTTGCTGCTTCTCCACTTTGGCGTGGAAGCCCTCGAGGGCTTTCTCCTGTTGAGCCAATCGACGTTCGAGGCGTTCCACGTCTGTGGAATGCCCTCGCCCGGGAGCAGCCGCGTTGACCTGCTCGAGCTCCCGGCGGAGAAGCGCGTCCGAATCGTGGCCGCCCCACCAGGCGTCGATGGCTTCGAGCATGCCAGGGAAGGGCATCGTGTTCCGTCCGGCATGGTCGGGCAGCAGCACCGGCGTGGCTTCCTCGACGTGTTCCATCAGGAACGCATCGAGGCTTCCGTCGCTGGGAACGTCCGGTGCGTCCGCCTTGAGCACAAGGTGCCCCGCCCGTCCTTGTTCCAACGCGTCCAACAGCCCGCGCAAGGCCGCATGAACCGTAGCAGCGTCCGCTTCGTTCGCTGCCATGTCGGCGTCGAGGCCGGCAGCATCGCACACCGCGTTGGCCAAACGTCCGCCGAGGTTGACCTGTCCGCCCAACGTCGAGGCGAGGTTGCGCTCCGACGCTGAAAGAACGGCTGCAAGCCCGTCCCCGTCCAGGGCATCAGGGTCCAGCGCAGGGGGTGGTGGAAGGTAGGCTTCGCCACGCTTGAGCGTCCTGTCGCGGTAGGTGGCGTGGGTCAAGGGCTGGATGATCGTGTCGTTCTCGTCGAGCAGGATGACGTTGCCGTCGCCAAAGCATTCGATGATGAGGTGTCGATCGCCCCCCTTTGTCGTGAAGGTCATGTGCAGCAGGCGGTCAAAGGCCACCTGTTCGACCGCGATGAGGCGCGCGTTGCCCAACTGTTTCCGGAGCAGCATGGCGAAGGGAGGCGGCGACATCGGCATGGGCCGGTCGCGGGTGGACGTCGAAATTCGCCGCCCTCGGACGATCACGAGGTCGAAAGCGTCCGCGTCCTTCGGGTTGAAGCGGAGCACGACTTGCTCGTAGTGGGGCATGTAGNATTTCTTGACCCAAGCGCCAAGATGNGCCTGAAGCTCGAGGGCGATGGCACGCAAATCGAACGCGCTCATCGCNTGCTTCATGACGACCCCGCCCGGAGGAGTGTGGCCTCATTCTTGACGCTGATGCCCGATGGACAGCGCACATCAGGCCGGATGCCAGCCGCCGTTGTGTTGCCGCACCGTGCCCTGTTGAGCGTGGGCCAGCAGGTGCGCGAGCGTCTGATCTTGGGCCAGTCCAGGATGAGCCTCCGGCGAATCCGCGTAGGCTTCTCGCGAGATGTCGGCCACGATACGGTGTCCTGCCTGCACGGCGTCCAACACCCTTGCATGTCGGGCGCGTCGATGGCTGACGTAGTGCTGAAGCAAGGCGGTCGGTTTGGTCACGACCGGCCCGTGNGAGGCGAAGATCATGTGCGGTTCGAGCGTTGCCAGACGCTCGAGTTGCTCGAGGTACACGTTCATGTCGCCCNGACCNGGTGGGATCAGGATGGTGCCAATCCCAGCCACCATGTCGCCCGCGACCAATCCTGCTTCGCTCAGCAAGCAAAGATGGCCAGGATGGTGGCCGGGCGTGTGAAGGACGGTCCAGTTGTGGTCGCCCAATTCGATGACATCACCGTCGTTGAGGGCTCTGTCGATGCGCATGCCCCCCTCTTCATGGCCCCATATGGGCACATCGAAGGCTTCGCGAAGGAGATCTTCGTCACCGACGTGATCGCCATGACCGTGGGTGTAGAGGTAGGCCTGCACCTCGCCGCCGTGCCGGTCGACCACGTCGGCCAGGTGTTCCATGCTTTCCCGATGCGTTATGGCCGGATCGACGATGACAATCGGCCCTCCGGGCGGGCCAATGAGGTAGCAGTTCGTGTGATCGGCAGGGGGCAAGGTCGCGGTCGGAACGGGAACCACTTGCACCCCNTGGGCGAAGAGGATGGAGGCTCGGCCGGGCTGCTGTTTGGCGACGAAGGCCATCGCTTCAGCCGCATCTCCACCGTTGCTGCTCAGGCGGCGGTGGAGGAACTGCAGCANGGAAACCACGGGCGGAGCGATGCGCATCGCGTGACGGCGCCAGTCCTGAAGGAAGGCGGCTGGCGTGGCCCATCGCATCTCGGTAAATTCCGTTTGCGGCTCAAGGTCGAGTTCGGGCGTGTCGTCCACCGAACCGAGGTGAACATGGAGGAAGGTGTTGTCAAACTGCATGGGCCCGAACGGTGGCGTGGTCCGCTGGCTGATGACCCGCATGCCGCGCAGGTCGACGGCGGGTGTGCCGTTGGCCATGGCCCTCGCCCATGCCGTGCGATCGCTGAGCAAAGCGGCGCGGAACTCCGCATCGATCACCTGCAAGCGTTGACCGTCCCACCACCAACCGAGTTCCTCGGCCATCTCCCGTGCGCCGGCGAAACGCGCCAAGTCGTGCTCATCGCCAACGGACGGAAGGTCGGTGGAAGCGAAAGCCTCGGCTTCACCCCGCGCCACACCGCCGCCAGGGAAGGCCCAGGTCTGCGGGAAAGCCCGCATCGTAGGGGCGCGTAGGCCGAGCAGCACCTCCAATCCCTCCGGGCCATCTCGGGTCACCGTCATNGTGACCGTCGGTCGCGGAGGGCGTCGAGACACGCCGCTCAGGTCCATGCCTGCAGGGACCTCGCTCATGCCGTGCCCTGGTGCAGGGCGCGGTTCATCCTTGCGCCCGGCTCAGGCTTCAAGGCCCACGGGCCAATGGCGCACCATGGCCCGCCACCTGACCGTCGAGGAGGAACTCGCGGAATTGGCGCAGATCGTCGCGGAGGCCGAGGCCGAAGGCATTGATCCGTGGCCTGAGCCGAAACCGGAGCGGCCGTGGGCCAAGTGGACCATCGCGACCTTCGTGACCGTGATGATGCTCTCGTGGGTCAGTCAACTGCTCTTCCGGGTCGTGGAAATCACCCGAGAAACGGTGCCCTGATGCAGCACCGTTGCCTTCAAATGGAGGACGTGGGTGCCTCGCAGCATAGTCCCTTAGTGTAGCGGTCCATCATGAAGGATTCTGGTTCCTTCGACCTCGGTTCGAATCCGAGAGGGACTACCACCGCTCCTCATGGCAACGTGAAACTCGTNACCATCAGCATGGCATCGCCGTACTCGAGTTTCCCCGTGAATTCAGCCACCTCGCCGAGGGCCTTGGTGCGGAGCGTGAAGGTCGTCTGACGCTTTGTTCCCCGACGGCGGTGGTGCCGGTAGAAGTGAACGCCCACGCGGTAGGTGCCGCTGGGTGGATGCTCTTTCCACACGACGTTTTCAACGGGTGTGGTCGAGGTTGGACGAGCGTTCATGTCAACGTCCAGTTCACCGCCGCATGCGCTGCGTCGCTGGTTGAAGTAAATCCGCTCACCGCTGGGTGCAAAGACGTGGAGGTCCAGGTCGTTTCGATCCTCCCACGCCAAGCTGATCTGCAGCTCGCCGGTGGCTCCACCTTCGCGTTCCACGCGGTCTTCGATGGTGGAGTCCTCAAGGTCGACGGTCTCAACCCGGACGCCAAGGCCGACCTGTTCGCCAAGGACGGCACCTCGTGCGTGCCGATCGAGGCCTTCCTCAACCTCAGCGATGTGTTGCCCGCGCTCCTTGAGCGCGATGCTCACCAACATGTCGAGGTCGGGTGCCTCCGGCACGTCAGGGTCGTCTTCCATGTTCAACTCCGGTGGATTCAGGTTCAACGCGAGGGCTTCGAGACGACGCGCTGCTTCTCGGTCGAGCCGCGCTTTCTGTTGAGCGGGGGTCAACTCGTCAAACAACGGACCCAAACGGACCAGTCCAAGCATGGTCGGTGGCAGCGACTCGTCGTACTCCCAGGGGGGAGCAACGCCGCCAAANCCGTACTTGCTGGCCTTCATGGCGTCCAGCATGTGGTCGGCGCGTTGCCGTTTCCAGCGTCGCAGAAGCCACCAACCTGCGCCGACACCTCCTGCGGCGCCGGCCAAGAGGAGCGGGTCCATGGCAAGGACTTGTCTCGGCTCCTTGAGAAGAGTTCCGCCTCGTCTCAACCGTCTCGGAACGCGGCAATCACCGATTCGAGCGCGCCCTCGGAGGGGCGCAACTGGGTGCTTTCGAGGTCAACGAGCGGCGTTTCTGGCAGACCAAGCACCTCGTGCATGGTGGGCTGATTTCCGTCGAAGTAGAGCAAACCGGTCACGTGATGGTGCTCCGAATCCGCCTTGTGCAGCGCGGCAAGGGCCGCGACCGCGTCCGAGGGGTCGTGCTCAGCATCGATGGTTTCCAGACGAATGGTTGAGCCGTCGTGCAGGGTGATGTCCACGTAGTGGCCTTCAGGCACCTCGACCTCCTCGATGGGCATGCGCTGTGGGATGTAGTCGGGCATGTGGAGGGTAACTTCGTTCTCCTTCACGTACCCGTACGACTTGTAGGACTCGTCGTTGTTGTTGAAGGTCACACAGGGCGAAATGACGTCAATGAGGGCGAAGCCCTTGTGCGCCATGGCCGCCTTGAGCAGGGCCGTGAGTTGCTTCTTGGACCCTGAGAAGGATCGGGCCACGAAGGTGCATCCAAGGTTGATGGCGAGGGCACACAGGTCGATCGGTTGCTGCTCGTTGGGGCGCCCCTTCTTCTTCTTGGAGCCGACTTCGGCGGTGGCGGAGTACTGCCCCTTGGTCAGGCCGTAGACGCCGTTGTTCTCGACGATGTAGACCATGTCCAGGTTACGACGGATGGCGTGGATGAGTTGGCCGATGCCGATGGACGCGCTGTCGCCGTCACCGGACACGCCGAGGTAGGTCAGGTCGCCGTTCACGGCGGCCGCGCCGGTGGTCACCGAGGGCATGCGGCCGTGCACGGTGTTGAAGCCGTGGGATTGGCCGAGGTAGTAGGCCGGCGTCTTCGAGGAACATCCAATGCCCGACATCTTGGCGATGCGGTGCGGCTCGATGCCGTTGTCCCATGCGGCGTTGATGATGACCGTCGAGATTTGGTCGTGACCGCAGCCAGGACACAGCGAGGAGGGGCCGCCCTTGTAGGCGTCCACGGGCTGGTCGATGATGTTCAGCTTGACCGGTCGGGCCTTTCGTGCGGGTGCATCGCTCATGCTTCCACCTCCTCGATGGTGGCCATGATCTGTTCAGCGTAGATCGAGGCGCGAGGCGGCATGCCGTCGGAGTACGCCACCGAGTGAACGCGGTCCACAAGGTGGTTGGGCAACTCGCGGCGGAGGATGCCCCACAGCTGTCCGTCTCTGTTGATTTCCAACACGATGACGGTCTTGTGGCGGGCGCAGAAGGCCTCGACTTCACTGTGCAGCGGGAGGCTGCGCACGCGGCATTGGCTCACCTTGCGGCCTTGGGCCTCGATGATGTCGTCGATTTCCTGAATGGTGTTCTCCATGCTGCCGAAGTAGATGATGCCGACGTCGCACTCTTCCTCCTCGCGCAGGATCGGTGCGGGGAGGTGGTCGCGTGCGCCGTCGATCTTTCGGCGGAGCCGGTCCATCAGGTCGAGGTACACGTGGGCCTTTTCGGAATAGACGCCGTAGGGGTCGTGGCCGGTTCCACGGTACAGGATGGGCGCCATGCCGCTGCCGGGCAGGGTGCGGTAGGGAATGCCGTCGCCGTCCACGTCGCGGTAGCGGCCAAAGTCCTCCATGGCTTCGAAGATGTCACGCTCGCGGATGACCTTGCCCCGGTCCATCGGAACGTCGGGGTAGNTGAAGCCCTCGCAGGCCCAGCGGTTCATGCCGAGGTCGAGGTCAGAGAGGCCGAACACAGGCGTTTGGAAACGCTCGGAGATGTCGAAGGCACGCCAGCCGAATTCGAAGCACTCCTCGACGGTGCCTGGGATGAGCACGATGTGCTGGGTGTCGCCGTGGCTGCCTTCGTAGAGCATCTGAAGGTCGGATTGTTGGGTGCGGGTGGGGAGNCCGGTCGAAGGTCCGACGCGGTTGACGTCCCAGAAGACGGAGGGGACTTCGGCGAAGTACGCCAGTCCGATGAATTCCTGCATCAAGGAGATGCCAGGTCCGGAGGTGGCGGTCATGCCGCGGGCGCCGGCCCAACCTGCGCCGATGACCATGCCGGCCGCAGCGAGTTCGTCTTCGGCCTGGACGACGGCGCAGGTGGCTTCGCCGTCCTCGTTTGTTCGCAATTCGGGGATCCANCCAATGATGCCTTCAGCGAGGCTCGAAGAAGGCGTGATGGGGTACCAAGCAAGCATTTGGACGCCGCCAAAGAGNGCACCGAGGGCGGCGGCTTCGTTGCCTTCCATGAAGAAGCGGCCTTNATTGCTGCCGCGTGCCGCGACCGCGTAGGGGTCTTCCTTGGTCAGGTGCTCACGCGCATGGTCCCGTCCAAGGTGGAAGGCCGTGGTGTTGAGCTCGATGGCCGAAGTCTTGCCCTTGAATTGCTTCCCGATGGCCTCCACAACAGCGGCCTCGTCGATGCCAAGCAGTTCAGCCAGAACGCCGACGTAGATGACGTTCGTGATCATGCGGGCCAACTTGGCGTTCACGGTACGGGCCATCTTGGTCATGGGAACGGGGTAGGAGATGACGTCCTCGCGGTCCATGGGCTTCTTGGCGTCGCTGTTCCAGACCACGACGCTTCCGGGTTCAAGTTGGGCGAGGTCGTCTTCCCAGGTGGCNGGGTTGACGAGCACCTGAATGTGGGTGCGGTCACCTGGGGCTTGGTAGCCGGCATCGGAGAGACGCACGATGTACCAGGTCGGAAGACCGGAGATGTTGGAGGGAAAGAGGTTCTTCCCGCTCACTTCGATGCCCATGTTGAACAGGGACTGGAGCAGAATGAGGTTGGCCGACTGAGAGCCGGTTCCGTTCGCGGTGGCGATGTTGATGGTGAAGTCGTTGACGATGGCGTCCATGGTGCTGCCTCGTGGTGCTTTCATCATGTCCCCGAAAGGTCCGACGCTCCGCGTCCCAAGGCCGTCGCCTCAGACCTTTGAACATGACGCCACCGCGGATTCAGAATTTTGAGGGACATCTCAAAATGGTGGTGTTCATCGCAGACCATGGCGAGCGAGAAGGTCCAGAAGGCTTGGAGCCGCGCGGAAGCGGACATCAAGAAGGGCAACTACGCGGGTGTGGTCGACCTCATGCGTGAGATCGACGGCGAAGGTGAGCACGCCATGACGTGGTACCTCGCGGGTTTGGCGCGCCGTGAAGAGGCCAAGGCCTCAGGCCTGGCTTCGACGTACCGCCAATCCGCCAAGAACCTCCGCACTGCGATGCAGATGGACCGCCGCACCAAGCGGTACAACACCGCCTACAACGACCTGCTCAACGAGATGAACGAGAAGCGCATCGGTGAGTACCTCATTCCACCTCTACTGAAGGACGGAACGCCCACGTTGACCTCGTTTGGTTTGATGGGTGTGGTGTTCTTGGCTGTGCTCTTTGCCCTCAGTCAGGCCGGCAGCAGTACGGCGCTGACCGGTGACGAAATGGTGCGGATGTCCCTGACGTGGACCGATGCCGACGGCACCGAGCGCTCCGGTGACGTGACCATCCAGATTCATGCGGACGCACCGTCCCACGCTTCCTCTTTCATGCAGCACGTCAACGAAGGGACCTACGACGGGACCATCTTCCATCGTGTGATNGACGGCTTCATGATCCAAGGCGGGGATTTTGAGAACAGCGACGGTACGGGCGGATATGCTGCTTCATGGTTCGGTCACTGCGGGCCAGACGGCCAGGCCAAACCCTCCTCCAGCGCCTGCGACCAAACGCAGTACACCCTGCCGGACGAGTTCGACAACGGTCGTTTGCACGATGTCTGTGTCCTCTCCATGGCGAAGACCAACAACCCACACACCGGTGGGAGTCAATTCTTCCTGATTCCAGAGGATGCTGAAGACTCGTCAACAGGCCAACCGGGGACGCCATGGTTGAACGGCAAGCATACCGTCTTTGGCACCATCACCGACGGCTGTGAACACGTGACCTCCATCTCCGAGATTGAAACCGAAGGAAGCCAGAACAGCGACCCTGTTCATCAGGTGACCTTGGTCGAAGTGGTTTCAATGGGCGCAGACGACACGCCGTGGTACGTCTTCTGGTGAACAGGCTCGCCATCCGTGCCGTTATAGACGGCCGTTCTGTCGCCCACCCATGGCGACCATCGACCCCTTCTCCGCGCGCCGCGAACTGGCCCTTGGGGGCCATTACTACGCCCTCGACGCCCTTGATGCTGCGGGGGTGGACACCACCACACTTCCTTACAGTGTGCGTGTGCTCCTCGAAGGTGCGTTGCGCAACCTCGACGGTTTCCTCATCCGCGAAGAAGACGTGCGCACCATCGCAGGCTGGACCGCCGATGGCGAGCGTGGCGAGATTCCCTTCCGCCCCTCGCGGGTGATCCTTCAGGACTTCACCGGCGTTCCCGCCGTGGTTGACCTCGCGGCCCTTCGTGACGCGATGGTGGAGATGGGCGGTGACGCCGAGCGCGTCAACCCCCAAGTGCCGGTGGATTTGGTCATCGATCACTCCGTCCAGGTGGACGTGTCCGGTTCCAGCGCTGACGCGCTCGACCTTAACCTCGACATCGAGTACCACCGTAACGCGGAGCGCTACACCTTCCTGAAGTGGGGTCANCAAAGCCTCGCCGACTTCCGCGCTGTGCCTCCTTCTCGCGGTATTGTGCATCAGGTGAACTTGGAATTCCTCGCCTCCGTGGCCCGCCAAGAAGACGGCGTCTGGTTGGCGGACACCTTGGTCGGCACCGACTCCCACACGACGATGGTCAACGGTCTCGGCGTTCTCGGCTGGGGCGTCGGCGGCATCGAGGCCGAAGCCGTGATGCTCGGCCAGCCGATCTACATGCTCGCGCCCGATGTGGTTGGTGTGCGCCTGGTCGGTGAACTCAACCCCGGCGTCACCGCGACCGACATGACGCTGCGCATCGTCGAAATGCTGCGTGAGCACGGCGTGGTCGGCAAGTTCGTCGAATTCTTCGGCGCAGGCATGGTTGCGCTATCGCTGGCCGATCGGGCCACCATCGCCAACATGGCGCCCGAGTACGGCGCGACGTGTGGCTTCTTCCCCGTGGATGACCGCACCCTCGAGTACATGCACCTGACCGGCCGTGAGGCTCAACACGTGGCGGGCGTCGAAGCCTACTGCCGCGCACAGGGCCTGTGGTACGACAGTGCTGAGGCAGAGAAGGCCTACACCGACGTGCTCGAGCTTGACCTCTCCAGCATCAAGCCCGCACTGGCTGGGCCGAAGCGCCCTCAGGACCGTGTGGACCTCGACGACATGCGCGACCACTTCATCGGGAGCCTGACCGCTCCGCTCGGTCTGCACGGCCACGGGTTGGAGCAGGATGACCTGTCCAAGTCCGCCATCGTCGAAGGCGATGACGGCATGTACGATTTGAACCACGGTGACGTGGTCATCGCGGCCATCACCTCTTGCACCAACACGTCGAACCCTGACGTGATGCTGGCCGCGGGCCTGCTGGCGCGCAACGCCCGGGCCCGAGGCCTCGGCGTCAAGCCATGGGTCAAGACGTCCTTGGCGCCGGGAAGCCGCGTGGTCACGGAGTATTACGAGGCCACCGGCTTGGACGAAGACCTCTCCGCCATGGGATTCAACGTGGTCGGGTACGGCTGCACCACGTGCATCGGGAACTCTGGCCCCTTGCCCGAAGCGATCGATGCGGCCATTGACGAAGCCGGCCTCGTGGTTGGCTCGGTGATTTCAGGCAACAGGAACTTCGAAGGCCGTGTGCACAGCAAGGTCAAGGCCTCCTACCTGGCCTCTCCCCCGCTGGTCGTGGCCTACGCGATTTGCGGCACGCTGGACCTTGACTTGGCGACCGAACCCCTCGGCCACGACGCCAACGGCGCGCCCGTGATGCTGCACGACGTGTGGCCCACGGACGAGGCCATCGCCGAGGCCAGGAAAGCCATCACGCCCTCGATGTTCCGTGACCGTTACAAGGACGCGATGAGCGAGCCACGCTGGGACGGCATCCCTTCAGAACCCTCGCCGTTGTATCCATGGCAGGAGGATTCCACCTACATTCGCTTGCCCACCTTCTTCCAAGGGCTCGGGCCGGAGGCACCGCCTATCGCCCCCATCGACGGCGCTCGCGTCTTGCTCAAGCTCGGTGATTCGATCACCACCGACCACATTTCTCCTGCGGGAGCCATCCTCAAGAGCGGGCCTGCAGGACGCTGGCTGCAGGAGCAGGGCGTCGAAAAGGGCGATTTCAACTCCTTTGGCAGCCGGCGTGGCAACCACGAAGTGATGATGCGCGGAACCTTCGCCAACGTGCGCATCCGAAACGAACTCGCGCCGGGCACCGAAGGCGGGTGGTCCATCGACCACNCCACGGGCGAGGTCATGTCGGTCTACGAGGCCGCGCAAAACGCAGATGGACCGATGGTCGTCTTGGCGGGCGCCCAGTACGGCACCGGCTCGTCTCGAGACTGGGCCGCGAAGGGCACTTACCTCCTTGGCGTGAAGGCGGTGATGGCCACGTCCTTCGAGCGCATCCACCGGTCCAACCTCGTTGGCATGGGCGTCCTTCCGCTGACCTTCGTGGACGGTCAGACCCACGCTTCGCTCGGTTTGGACGGCACGGAACACTTCTCCATCCCCATCACAGACGACGTACAACCGCTCCAGCGGCTGACCGTGAGCGCGACCCACGCGGAGCGCGGTGAGACCTCCTTCGAAGTGGACGTGCGTCTGGATACCCCCGTTGAGGTGGAGTACTACCGCAACGGCGGCATCCTCCATACCGTCCTCCGCCAGATGGCCAAGGACGCCTGACGGTGGCTTGAAGGCTCACCCGTTCAAGCGGGTGCTATGGCCGACCTCCGGGGAACCGTCCGGTACCGTTTTCGCCACGAAGAGGACGACGTCGACGTCGTCATCGAGGGCGAAGCGGTGTGGGTCTCAAACCTCGTCGAAAACATGGAGCTCAAAGGCGTCGGTTGGACCATGCCCATCGCACGGGCATCCCGCCCACAGAACCTGAGCGGCCTGGCCGATGACGACGATGTGATCGATGAGGATGCGCCTCCGGCCGATCTTGGACCCGCACCAGACCCTTCTCGGATTCCTGTGGTTCGGAGNCCCATCGGGCAACTCGACTTGGAATCTGAAGTCGATCGCATCGGCCTACAGGCCATGCAGCGCCCCGACCCCATCGAATTGATGGAAGTGGTCGAAGGCCTCGACCGCCCGTTGCCGGTCAAGGATCCGACCTCGGTCGACCCCCAAGCCGAAGCATGGCTCAAGGAACTCATGGAGGTCGTCGTGCGCGAACACGGCGCCACAGCCATGCGCACCGAGGACATCGAAGAGGTGTTGGGGGAGCGACTTGGAGATCGTTCGGGCGGCGTGCTTGAGGTCTGGCTTGACTCGCTGTTTGCTGCAGGAAAACTGGTGAAAGTTCACGGCGGTCAGGGCACGGGATGGGGTCCTTCTCCATCGTGGTTGAAGGCGTGAGAATTTCCTTACAATCGGGTCACTGCGGGGCGTAGCCGCTCCTGAATTCTTGCCCGAGATTGCAAAGGCATTAAGGCTGAACCGAGGCTCCGTCTAACGAGTGGTGTTGATGATGACCAAGACCGACCGCCGAAAGCGCGCCCTGAGCCTCATGCTCGTTGCGCTGTTCACGACTTCCCTGATGACCGCCTTCGCCGCTCCTGCCGGGGCATCGATGGCCCGAACTTACACCGCTGGACGCGACCCACAAGACATCGCCATCGGCGATCTTGACGGCGACGGTCACAACGACCTTGCCATCGCGACCGACGGCGCCCACACGATTTCCATCCTGTGGAACGATGGGAACGGCAACTTCTGGGACCGCACCGACGTCTGGGTCACAGGCAACACCAGCCGAAACGCCGACTGGGACGAGTTCTCCAACGTTCAGTTCATCGAGGTCGGTGAGTTCAATGGTGACTCGGACCTTGACATTGTCATCTACCAGCGCAACAACCCGTTCAAGCAAGACGACGCCGGCAATCCAGCCAGCGAGCCCGGCAACCTCACCATCATCGAGAACGACGGTGGCCGCAGTTTCTCCGTCGGTCAGCGTTACACGCACTTTTACGGTTGGGACATCGAGGTCGGAGACTTCAACGACGACGGCGACGACGACGTGGCCATCCTCGGCCTCTACCCTGACATCACGTCCCAGTACCTGCAGGTTTACACGGGACCAGTCACTTGTTCTGAATCCGTGCCCAGCACCCCCGGAGCAAGTGCTGCAAGTGCAGGAAACTGCGGTGAAAAGACAGACCTTGGTCCAGCAAGCACCTACAGTTACCGTGAATTCGAAGTCGGCGACTACGGCGAAACCGAACAATTGGGCCTCAGCACGTGCGTTGACGATGACATTTTCCTCCTGCGAGCCGAAGGCATCGACTATGCCACCAACGCACCGACCAATCCAGGCAACAGCGATAACGTGACCATTCTCGAATACGCTTGTGGGATTCCTAACCCTCGTTTCCCTCTGACCCTACCTGCCAACCCCACCATCATCCAAATGGGCACCGTGTTCGGTGGCCTTGACATCGCCGATCTCGACGATGACGGCACCACCGACGTCATCGCGATGACCGACGGCAACGTGCGCAACATCACCTACACCGTGTCCACCTCTCAGGGGAACTGGGGCACGCCGCAACTTGCCTACTTCGGACCATACATCTCCTACGACCTCACCGTGGCTGATCTCAACGGCGACGGCCACCCCGATTTCGTCAACCCCACCGTTGCGTACCAGCAGGACTCGACGGACTCGGCGGGCGGCACAACAAGCGCGTTCTTCCTGAACTTCCCAAGCACCGTGCAGGTGACCCTTTCCTCGGGTGCCAACCAGCACACAAACCCACTCTCCTACGAAAGCGGCCGTCGTCCCAACATGGCGGCGGTCGGCCAGCTGGCCGGCGACGCGCAGTCCGCGCCGGACATCGCGGTTGGCCACACCTCCTACAACTTCGGCAGCTGGGTGGACAACTTCGGTTGGGAAGGACAGTACGACACCATCACCGTGGTTGAAATGGACAACAAAGACTTGGCAGTGACCGGTCTTTCTGTTGACCCTGTGGACCGCTGGTTTGGCGTGGCCGGTGAAGGCAGCCGTCAGATCAACGTCACCGTGACCAACACCGGCATGGACACCCTCAACTCCGGATCAGCCACCGTTGACGTCGAGCTCAAGATTGTCGACGAAGCAGGTTCCTCGAACACCACGGTCTACGCCAACGACTGGGACAGCCCTGAGGACGCTTCTGGATGTGGCTCCGGCTGCACCTGGGCGTATGAGGAGTACGTCGACGGTTACACGCATTGGCACTTGCAGACCAACTCCTCTGTTGGCGCCACCGGCAACCCCAACGGCAACAACGGTGCGAACATTTCCTCCAATTACCTGAATCAAGGGAACTTCATGTGGTCCGGTGAAGCCGTGACCAACAGCAGCGGCGACCTTTGGACCGGTTACGGCAAGAATTGGGACGACGCGATGGTCCTCGAAAACGTGGACCTTACCAACTCCGATCGCGCTTTCATGAGCGTTGAGTTGTTCAAGCACCTCGGCTTTGGAGCCCTCGGTGGCGCAGACGCCAACGGCTTCGTCGTCAACGACGTGTGGGACGACATGGCGATCGTCGAAGTGGGTAGCGATGAAACTGGATGGAGCACCATTGGTTGCCCCTCTGAGGCCTTGTTCACCGGTGCCTGTGGTTCCGGAGACTCCCTATGGGGTGGCTTCGACAACGAACGTNTGTTCAAGCAATTGAACGGTGGAGCCGCCGAATCGCGCTTCTATTACGGCGTGTACTTCTTCAGCACCTACTACGGTTGGCAAAACTTCACCGCAGACGACCTCGGTGAGTTCGACCTCTCACCGTGGGCCGGCGAGACCGTGGACCTCCGCTTCCGCTTCCGTACGGGCTTCCAGGGATCAACCGCCGACGACGACGAGCAACTCTGGGACGGCTACGACGGCTTCGCCGTGGACAACCTGACCATCTACAAGCAGAACACGGCTTTCCTCCCGAACCCACAGCAGTCCCAGGCCACCATCGATTTGGCGGCCAACCCGCTCGCGCCCGGTGAGGAATACACCACCTCGATCACCGCGAGCCTGGTGAACGACACCACCTACCGNGTGTCNGCNGTGNTGTCCAACAACGCGTGGGATGAGCAAGAACTGAACGACGAATTGGTGGGTTACCTCACGCCGTTCAANGTGTATGATCCTGCGGTGGAAGGCATCGAAAACTTCCGCGCTGGTGCCCTCTATGCTGAGGACACCTTCGACATCGTGGTCACCACCAACAACTGGGGCAACACCGAGGTGGATTTCGACGTCAAGGCCTCGGTCTTCTCTGCCTTGCCCTCTGACATCTACTGCGGTACGCCAAGTCAGGTCTGTGAGGAATCCTTCGAAACCACCAGTCAAGGCTACCGATTCTCCCACGACGGCAACCCCAACGGGGCCATCTACACCGAAGCCTCCTGCAGCGAGGCCATTTTCGGTGAAGCCGCCTACTGGTTCGGTCATCCCTGTGACACCGCCACCGACGGATACGGCGAGGAATGGAACGAGACGATGACCATCCCCGACGTTGACATGACGTCCATGACCGGTGACTTCGTTGCACTGAACTTCGAGTACTACGCGGACACCTTCTTCACGACCGACTCGCAAGGCAACAACGACCCAAGCGACACGGCGTCCATCGAGTTCCGCTACAACAAGGACGGCACCGATTACAAGGCCAATTTGCTCGGTCAGTGGAACGACTACGACGAAGACGGCACCTGCGGCACAGACCTGAACGATGACGGATTCATCAACGGCACCGAGGCCCAAGTGATCAACTACGATGAAATCCAATTTACCGGCGATGCTGCACGCAACGACGGCACCGGTGGCAACTACAACGTGTTCTTCAACACCGACGACCTTGTCTCGTCACGCTCGATTGACCTCACGCACCTGATCATCACCAACACCACTTCAGGTGCCAACCTCGGTCAGCGAGAGTGCATTTCCTTGGCCGGAAGCACGGTTCAGATCGACTTCGTGTTCCGTTCGGACGACGATGGACGCAACGGCATCAACGACGGCTTCAAGGGCATCGCGTTCAACAACATCTCGCTCCTCGAGTTTACCTTCACGTTGGACAACGAGTACACCGTGTCCCGCACCGGCGTCGACGCCGAAGACGTGGCCCAGACTGTGGTTGCAAGCCACGACTTCTCGGCTGGCGTCTACATGATTCAGGCCGAGACCATCTTCGACAACTCCACGCAAGGTACCGCTTGGTTTGGAGCCGACGAGGTCGAGACCTCCAACAACTTGGCTCGCGTGATTTTCAACGTTGAATCGGTGGACATTTCTCTGTCCAAGCCGAGCACCCTCGCCTGCCTAGACGATCAGGTCTTGGCCTGTGTGCTTCCGACCGACAGCGCGGTGACCCACGACTGGAGCCTGTCGGCCATCAACGGGGTGCTCACGGGTGAATACGTCTTCACCATGAACGTCGAAGACATCACCGACCCGGCAAATCCCACCATGGCCCACACGACCACCTACGGGACCACGAGCAACCCCATCACGCTCGAACCNCAGGAGCGCACGGACCTGACCTTCGCCGGCTGGACCGGGTATCAGGACGGCCGAACGTACAACATCAGCTACAGCGCAACGATCGCTGCNACCGGAGAATCCAGCGGCAACGTGCGCTACTTCCACGCCACCTTTGCCGACTTGGTCGACGTCGCCATCCTNAGCGAAAGCACCACGCGCACCTCGACCATCAAGCAGGACCTTGCTTTGTTGGGCATGTCCTACACCCAGTACGAGATCGACGACTGGAACGACTACCTGACCACGACGTGGATCCTGAAGTACAACAAGGTCGTTCTGCCATGGCAGACGGCCTTCGCTGCCAAGGACATCGGAGCAGGTGGTTTGGGTTACTACGAGAAGCTCGGCGACAACAAAGACACGCTCGAGAACTTCATGGACGCGGGCGGGACCATCCAGGCCCACATGGCTCCCCATGGCGACCAAGTGTACGCCATTGGCACCACGGACCCGCGGCTTCCGCTCGATTTGAACATCCAAAGCCGGGCCACGGACACCACGAAGATCCGCTACGCGGACCTTGACATCGCGGACCCCTTCCATCCAATCCTTGACAACGTCGACAGCACCAACTTCCAGGGCTTCGACGCCGACACGACCGTCGCCACGGCGGTCGTGAGCACGATTCAAGCCGATGCTGACACCGTGCCTGCACGCTGCGGCCCGGGTGGCGGTGGCTTCATGGAGGCCGGTGGCTCCTTCCAGAGCCTCCTGCGCACGCAAGAGGAAACGGTGCAACTGACCGAGACCATCCTTGGGGTCTGCTCCTATGGTTCATCCGCAAAGGGAGGAATGATCGTGACGACCATGGACGTCGCCACGGTCTCTGCCCGCGCAGACAGCACGACCTTCCCGCTGCTGGGCAACATGCTTGCCTACGACGTGACGGCCTATCCAAATGGCTTCGGAACCCGAGGGAATGGGCTTGACTTGACCATCAACGGCGATGTTCCGCAAACGGACCCCTCCACGAACGACTACAAGTTGCGCTACATGAAGAGCGATGCCGAGCTCACCTTTGGCTTCACGACTGCGACCACTGAACCGCTGACTGCNGACTGGATCATGGACGGCCCAACCGCATGGGACGGCAGTGCGATGGCCAGCGGCGTGAGCTACAGCACGGACACCAACCCCACCGCGACCTTCTGCCAAGCAGACATCTCTGAGGTGACCGGATGCCGCACGGGTGCCGAGTGGACCGTGACCCTGATGCTTCACGACGATGAAGGACACGCCCGTACCATTCAGGTGGTCCTTCAGACCAACGACCTTGAGGCCGACGAATACAACCCGAACGCCTCTGCCATTGTGGTGACCGAAGACCGGGATTATGCCGAGCAACTGGAACTGACCGGAACCAAGGTCATTCCGAACGTTGAGGGCGAATGGGAGCAATATCGGCTCACCCTTGACGAGAACGGCGAGACTTCCATTGATTTCGATGCGGGCGCGTCCTCTGACCCGGACGCGCTCAGCGGAAACGGGATCACGAAGTACGAGTGGACCGTGTACAACGACGAGCCCTACGGCGAATTCCGATCACCAAAGGGCGTGTACACCGAAAACGCGGCCAGCCAGGGTGAGTGGACCTACACCTTCCGAAACGTGACCATCGATGCCTTCGGCGAACAACAGGCGGAAATCCGCATCGAACTGATCGTCACCGACGGCACCGAAGAGAAGACGTCGCAGAAGTTCCGCTTCTACTTCGTCGTGGTTCCCGCCGGTTTCGGTGATGAGGAGCCTGTCGTGACCCTCGACTGGGGCAGGGAGAACGGCTCCCGTGTGGTCGAGGACACCCTCTCCGTGTCCGGTTCTGTGGTGACCGGTGCAGAGGACGAGACCGACGTGTTCGTCGAGCTTGCCTTCGAAGAGGAGACCTTCGGTCTGACCCCGATTCAGAAGTTCAACGCCGAAACCGACGGCACCTTTGCCAAGACCAAGAACGGCCTTGGCGACGGTGACAGNTTCGTGCTGAACCTTTCCCTCGACGGCATGTACTCCAACGTCAGCCAAACGCAGCGGATCTTCATCAAGATCTACGAGTACGACAGCATCTCTGGCGAGCGCTGGGTCACGATCAAGTGGCTTGAAATCAACCTCGCACCGTGTCAGGGCCTCGAAGCGGACCCAGACGCAGAAGCGGCCGGCGGCCGCTTCGTCCTCGTGGACGGTGCCTGTGAATGGGAAGGCGCATGGACGTACGATCCCGTCACGGGTGAGTGGTCTCCGCCGGTCGACACCAGCGGTGACGGCGACGGAAGCTCCGGGCTCAACGTGACCATGATCGCCGGTATCGGTGGTGCTTTGTTGGTCATCGTGCTCCTGACGCTGGTCCTCCTCCGCCGTGGCGGTGACGATGACGGTGTCAAGAACGTCGACTTCTCGATGGGCATGGTCGAACAGGACCCCGTTGAGCAGTACGTTCAGCAGCTCGTTGCTCAGGGCTACCCTGAGGAAACCGCTCGAGCGCATGCGCAACAGTATGCAGGACAACTTGGTGGCGCAGCAGCCGCAACGCAAGCCGCAGCGCCTGCCGGCGCAGGGCTGTACGAGCAGTACTACCAGCAGTACCTGACGCAGTTGACGCAACAAGGGTACGATGAAGCGACGGCGCAACAGTACGCAGCGCAGTACGCTCAGGCNGCCCTCCAGCAGCAACAGTAACCGTGTTCGACCTTGGCCGTGATCAGTCGCTCGTCGGCTGGTCGTGGAGCACGAGCATGACCTCGTGTTCCTGACCGTCGTGGCCCCAGGACAAGCGCCCTGGAGCGGGGAAGTGGAAGTACTTCGTGCGGAGGCTCTCCGGCAAGCCTGCCGGAGGCTCTGGCTCGAAGAAACCCAGCCTCAGGACCTCGCTCCAGGCTCCATCGTGGCCGACGAACGCGAGGGCATGCACGCCGTCAACCAAAACAGAGACGGCATGCATGGTCCAATCGCCGTGCTCAGCATGGAGGTGTGATGCAGGAGCGCGGAGGGCTTGTTCTGTGGCAGGTGCGGTGTTCAAACGTCGAGACATGACGGAAATTGCTGCACGAGAGGATTTGAATGCCACTGTTTCCTTTTCGTTTGCTGAGGGATGATGGTTGGCGTTATTCGCTTTCCCACATCGTGCCGTCATCGCCGTCCTCGAAGGACGCCATGTCCACATCCTCGTCCTCGATGAAGCCAAGTTCATCCAAGTGGGAGTCAAAATCAGGCAGACGAGGCAGGTGCCCCTTCGGCCAAGCGCGTGAGCGATCGACGATTTTCAGCACCCTCTCCTGATAGGCGCGTGGCGTTCGCTGCAGCAGAATGGCATGCAGCTTGGAAATCCGGATGTCCTCAGGAATCAGCACATGTCCAGTGGAGGCTTCCACGTCCATGGCCCGAACGAGGTTCAAGGCGGGGCGGTTGATCTGCTGATGCCAACGTCGAGAAAGGCGCATGCCAACAATCGTCGTGACCAGGATGGCCATGGACACCAAACAGAACCCTGACCAACCGCGCTCGGTCTGGTTTTGTGCCATGAGCACCAGGAGCATCAGCGCAGGCCCAGCGGTCATGAGGAAGATGGTGTTCTCTGAGATGGGCCCACGTCGCATGCGCAACCTGATGATGTCCCAACCGTCGTGATGCGGCTCCCATGGACGGAACAACATTGCGCGATCTTTCGTGGCTGCTTTCCGAACCACGTTGAGCAGGGCCATGATGCGTGCGTTTTGGCTAGGGCCCACGTCGAGGTTTTCCGCAATGATTTGTTCAAGCCGCTCCGCGGCTTCGTCATACATGCCGAGGTCGGCCAAGATGGTCGCCTGTTCAACAAGCGGCATGGCCTCCTTTGGCATGTGATGGCGCGCGTCTTGCCACCACTGAAGCGCATCTTCCCAGCACCCAATCGATCGCATGAGGATGGCGCCACGAATCCACAGGTCCGTTCTTCGAGGATCATGCTTGACGGCAAAGCGTGTTGCTCCGATGGCCTTCGCCGTGTCGTCAAGGGTCAACTGGACCTTTCGGTCGCCTGGGATGTACGCGTCAGACAGCAAGGCCCATGCCGATGCGTGGTCCGGTTCGGCCTTGACCAGCGCCGTGGCCAGTTCGATGGCACGCTCGCGGTTTCCTTCGGTCAGTGCTTCCAGGGCGTCGAGGTACGCGTCCTCTGCCATGTGATTCACCCTCAATCNTCGTCCCTTCGCGTTCTGCGGATGGGTTTCGGCCCGCGGTTGTGCGCGTGGCCACCTGACTTTCCTCGAGCCTGACGGAAAGGCCCCTTGGGTCGAATACGGCTCTTTCCACCGTTGCCACGGTCCTGCCGTGGACCGCGTCGGTCGCCGCCACGGCGGTCACCGTCGCCTCGACCCTCATTCCTGAAATCACGGTCTTGCCTTGGTCCACGGCGGTCTCCGCCACCAAAACTGCGCTGCCCCCGAGGTCCTTGTCGGTCGTTTTTGTCGAATGAACGACCACCACCACGACGGTCGTCTCCGCCGAACCGTCGATTCCCGTCGCGTCGGTCTCCACCTCGGCGGTCGTCTCCGCCGAACCGTCGATTCCCGTCGCGTCGGTCTCCACCTCGTCGGCCGTTTCCNCCGTAGCGGCGGTCTCCACCTCGACGGTCGTCTCCGCCGTAGCGTCGACCTCCACCTCGTTGGTTGTCTCCACCGTAGCGACGACCTCCGCCTCGTTGGTCACCTCTACCGCGATCATCCCGAGGCGCATCAGGCGTGTTGCCTCGTGGTTCCCCGCACGTGTTGCATTCTGTGCGGAAGGAGAAGTTCAGGTTGCTGCACTTTGGACAAATCCAGTCACCAGGCCGCTGCCCGTCCCTCCNGTTTCCTTGGGAGCGGAAGCGATCTCGTCCGCCTCGGCGGTCATCGCGGCCTCGGCCGCGGTCGTTGGATTGGAACCGGTCGCGTCCTCCTCGTCGGTCGTCTCGACCGCGGCCACGGTCGTTTCGGAACCGTCCTTCGTGTCGAGCCCGGATGCTGAGCTTCACGCCAATGGTGTCCTCAATGGACCGATTTCGGTCGAGATGCGCCACGTGCACGATGGGTGCCTCTGTGGTGCCGAGCACCCCGTCGACCTTGCCGACATATTGCCCGTCAGCGTCAACCAAGACACTTCCCAGCGCAGGCGAGGGTCCGGTGAACGGCACAAGCAGGCCGCCTTCGTGGCTTCGTCGCTCCACGGTGCCGTCGAACACAGCCATCCCCGGGTGTTGGTCGTTTCCGAGGTCCCTTTCAGCGTGCCGGTGGGCGAGCCCCACTCGGGCGCCGACTGAGGGCCGCAGCGATGAGGCAGAGCACGCCTAGGGCTGCGCCCGGACCAGGGATGCCTCGCCCCTCTTCGTCTTCAGGGGCAACGGGGACGGGTTCCGGGTCGTTTTCCGCAACGTCCACGACGAAGGTGAGGCTCGATGTTCCCCCCGAGGCGTCCTCAGCGGTGACGGTGATTTCGTAGACGTCGACGCCTTGCTGTTCGCAGGCGATCGTTCGAACGTCCGCTTCCCACGTCATGCCGTCGACGCGAACGTCAGAGGACGATGCGCCGCACAAGCGCCACGCAAGGGTGACGGCTTCACCTTCGGGATCCATCACTTCACCGGCCACGATGATGCTGGTTCCAAGCGCGTTCATGGTCCCGTTCGAACCGTCCAGACCTCGTGTCAAGCTCAGCGTTGGCGGAGTGTTGGGCAATTCCAGACCGAGGTTGATGCGCGCCTCGCTGGTCAACCATCCTCCTCCTGTGAGGCGATATTCCCACACGAAACCACCTGGGCGGAGCCCTTGCGTACCATGATCAAACACGGTGGCGCCCGTCACAGGGATGCTGATTGAAGCCGTTGTACGCTCGCCCTGCACGAGATTGGCAGCCAACGTGTATCCCGTCGAACCCTCGGGCGTGACCTCCACAATGGCATGCAGGCTTTCGCTCAGGCTCGCGTTCCATTCGAACGGAACAGCGCCATACCATGAGCGGCTGTCCTCGGACACCAAGCCATAGCCGTCGACGGCATGGCAGATCACCTCGCCTTCCTGAGTTGAGCCTCGATGCAAGGTGGGGGCAGCGCCCGCGGTGTGCGTGATGTTCCAGCCGTCGCTGCCTTCGCACAGGAGGTTCCAACCATGGCGGTCAGAGACCCACAGGGCGACCTCGCTGGCGCTGAGGTCCACCCGCTCGGCGTTGGGCGGCATCGCGATCCACGTGCCGTTCTCCGGTGCGTTGCTCATCCATTCTGGCGGGTCGTTGATGCTCAGGTCTTCGGTGGTGAAGTCGAGGAAGAGTTCGCGCTGCATGGGGTAGGACGCTTCTGGATAATCCAGCTCAAGTTCGATCACCAAATTCCCGTTCTCTGTTTGATTCATCACGGGAGCAGGCACGTCAGTGTTGGCCACGCCGTCATCCAGCACGGCCCACGCGCCCAGCGTCAGGCCGGGGACGAGGGGGAAGGTCAGCGCCATCCCNGCTCGGGTCATGTTGGTCGTCACAATGGAGAGAGAGAAGGTTTCGTCCGCGGGATTTTCGACTTCGTCAAAGCCTGCGTTGACGTTCTCTCCATCCTTGATGAGCAGGTCGATTTCTGTGGCTTCGGTCGCTGAAACGGGCACCTCTTTGCAATCGGTGGACGTTCCAAAGGTGGCGCATCGGCGGTTGTCAGGATGGTCCTCAGGGACCAGGTTCCGCTCGTCGAGGGCGATGCCGTCTTCGATGAATTTGACCACGTTCGGGTTTGTGGCACGGTCCCGCACCCCGTTCCCCTCATGGAAGGCCATCCGGGTGTCCATGTCGGAGATGCACGCTGGCCCGACGGAGCGAACGGCTTCCCGCTCGTCAGTGGAAATCCACGAGTCGTTTCCGCCGGGGAAGCCGTCGAAGAGGCCGTCCAAATCGGTGCGCACGGCCGAAGCACGCTCATCGGAGGCGTACGCCGTCGCCGTGATGGCCGCCCCGGTCCACGCGGCGTCGATCTGAACATCGAACTCAGCACGGTCGTAGCTGAAGAGGTCCTCGAAGGTCATCCCGGAGCAGTTGACGTCCTGCAATTGTCGACCCTCGGTGGTCTGAACCTCCACAGGATCGTCAAGTGTGGCTGTCGGGTTTGACAGAGGCACCGTGCAGAGCACGAGAAGCAGCAGCAGGACCCAGGCCGAAAGACGGGTGGTCATGCTTTGCGGTGGGCCCCTCGAGGCTTCAACCCTCGCTCGCTGGCTTAGGGGACCAGCCGTTCTATGCGGCGTTGGAACCACCACAGGGGCACGATGGTCCACGCCAAGGCCGCAACGAGAACCGGGAAGGGGCCGAGCCCGCGGTCGACGTCATCCAAGCGGAGTTCGAGGAGGTGATGGTAGACGCCGTTTGGAGAGAGCAAATCCACCACGGCCTCGAATTGCACCCACTGGGCGTTGGCGGTCGATCCGACCTCGATGCCAGCAAGGCCTGCAAGCACGCTGGTGACGAGAAGCCAGAGCATGGTGAACAGAAACCACACGCCAACACCGAAGGCGATGGCGGTGCCTTGGTCGCGGGCATATGAGGACGCCAGCAGCGCGATGCTCGTGTACCAGGTCACCACCAAAGCTGTGGATCCTAGGAACACCACGCTGTCGCCTAAGGACGCCCACGCCCCGGTGCGGATTCGAATGATGAACACCGCCACCGTGGCGAGCAGCAAAACCGGGAGGGTGGTCACCATGAGGTGGCTGGCCGCGATGACCGTCGCCTGCCCCCGGCGGCCCATGCCTCGCCCGAGGTGGACTTCAAGCACGCCTGAGGCGCGGTCCCTGCTCACGCCGTCCCACGCATAGAGGACCGCTGACAGCGTTGCGGTCAAGAGGACAAAGAGGCTGGAGACGAACAGCATCTGCATCGGCGTGTCCAACGGGATGTCCGCCGGGAGGGTGGTGTTTGGGTCAGAGAGGCCCCATGCCGAACCGGGAATGGCCAGCAACAGCAACGGAAGGGCCACCACGGTTCGCGTGGACATCCACTGCCGCGCAGCACGTCGCCCGGTCAGCCACGCCACGCGGGCCGCAGGACTCATTCTTCCTCATCCCCCGAGATGCGGTCGAGCACGTCAGCGAGGTTGACCTTCCGTCGGCCGTGCTCGAGGACAACTGCACCCTTGAGTGAGGCGAGCAATTCAGGGGTCATCCGTGGTCCAATGATGCACCACCGCCCCCGGCCCTGGTCCACGATTTTGGCGTCCACTTCCGGTTTGTCCCCTTCGACAACGGTGTACCACGGGCGCTCGATGCCGAGATCATCGGCCAGGCCGTTTGCAGAACCTTCGCCAACCAACCGACCGCGGTCCAAGAGCAGCAAGCGGTCCACCACTCCCTCGAGTTGGTGCAGGTGGTGCGAGGAAATCACCACGCTGACCCCACGCTGGGCCAATCTGGTCAGGACGCGCGTGAGGCTACGGGCAGCGGCGGGGTCAAGTCCGTTGTAGGGCTCATCGAGCAGCAGGACGTCCGGGCTCCCAAGCATGGCGGAGGCCAACGTGAGGCGCTGCCGCATCCCTTGGCTCAGGCCGTCCATCGGAAGGTGCGCCTGTTCCTGAAGCCCGACCAAGCGAATTGCCCCTTCGACCAAGTCCAGACGTCCACCNTCCATCACCGCCAGTTCTTGGAGCATCGCGTGGGGCGTGCGCTTGCCCTGCCAGCGCACCTGTTCAGGCATGTGGCCGACCAATTGTCGAAGCGAGTGTGGGCTTTGCGCGCTCTCCTTTTTGTCCAAGATTTGGCCTTCATCGGTTGGCAAAATGCCGGCCATGACCTTGAGGAGCGTGGATTTTCCTGCCCCATTTCGTCCAACAAGGCCCACCAACTCGCCACGTCCNAGCGTCAGGCTGAGGTCGTGGATGCCCGGGCCGGGTTTGCGGCGGAACCGACGTTTTCGGTCCGGCACAAGATGGCGGAAGGTGACGCCTTCGAGTTGGAGCGTCACCTGCATGGACCAACCTCATTCCACCCACGCAGGCCGCAGGCTTGAACGTTGGTGGGACGCAGCACATGCTGAAGACCATGCTCGATTGGCTGCCGACCGTGGTGATGCTGGCCGTGGTGGTTGGCGTTGACCTCATCATCCATCAGAGGAGGGCGCGGCCTGATGAANCGGAATCCGCTGAAGGCCTCTTCCGTCCAGTCGGAGATCGCCGCCTCCGCTTCTACGTGCTTTTTGCCCTCCTCGTGGCGTGGTGGGTGGTCCCCGGTGGATGGCTTCTGGTTGGCCTGGTGGTGTTCGCCGTGTCGTGGATCAGCCCCGCAGGGCGCGCCGCATGGGTCGATGAGCGCCTTCCTCGCTGGGGCATGGTCGGGTCTGTGCTGGTCGGTCTCCTTTTGGTTGGTCTCTTGCCTCCACCCGCACCCACCGCTGTGGCCGGTTTTGGTGCACCGATTGAATCTGCTGAGGACGCAGGGTTTCCTTGGCCGCACATCGAGGAACAGCATCACCTGTTGACGGGAGACCGTGACGGCGTCGACGTGGCGGTGGTCACCGTGTCCACGATGCGTGTTCCGTGGCAAGGGGCCGGCACGGGCATGTCAGGGGGCGTGTTGTTCCTTGGCGACGTCCTCAACATGGCCGAGCGGGAGATGCGNGATACCGTTCTCCTGCTGACCGAATCCGCTCCGCTTCCCGTTCCTGTGGATGAGGACACCCTGCAACTTCTTCCTGTCAAGGGCGAAGCATCGACCAGCACCTACCGTCTGGATGGAGATTTCACGCAACTTGCGGTTCGACGCTGGGACGTCACGTCGGATCTGTCGGCCAGCGGGGATGGCGTCAAAGTCGGTGAAGTGGTCCTCATCGCCGCTCCGGCCGAAGGCTTCGGAAGCTTGGAGATGCTCACCGTGGTTCGCCCGGTAGGGCACCCTTTGCTGGCCTCAGATCCGTTGGCTGAGGAGGAAGTTGAGCGTTGGTGGGCGGCGAAATGAAGCATCCGTCGTGGTGGTCGGTACTCCTGCCAGCCGCCGCGCTACCGCGGCCTGATGACGATGAATGATCACTCGGCCGCGATGTGCATCGCGCCGTCGGCGTAGAACACTTGGATGCGTTGCGGNAGCTTCCGNGTCAGGTTGGCCACCGCTTCGAGGATGGCTTCTTCTTCGACCTTGAAGGCCTTGGCCGCTTTCTTGGTGCTCCACGCCACCGATTCGAAATCGCTCTCCACGAGCCATGCGTGCAAGCGCTCTTCGAGTTCGGTCAGGTCGGCCATGTGATGTGGACGAGGCCGGGGCACATGAGGGATTCGCCCTCAGAGGTTGACCATTCGACGGCAACACTCCTCCGGCGAGATGGTTCCGTCGAGGAGGTCGTTGAGGGCGGCCACGAAGGGCAGGTCCATGCCCATGTCTTCGGAACGTTGCTTGAACATCCGTGCGGCACGAACGCCTTCTGCGACCATGTGCATTTCGTCAAGGGCTTGCTCAAGGGTCAGGCCCTTGCCCAATTTTTCACCCATGGCGCGGTTGCGTCCGTGAGGTGAGGTCGCCGTCACGTAGAGGTCACCCAGTCCAGCGGGCCCAAAGGCGACGTCGGCCCGTGCTCCGAGTTGTGGGAGGACGATGCACCCTTCCTTGAATCCGGCCGAGAAAATGGCGGCCTTGAGGTTGTCACCACCGATGGTTCCGACCTGCTTGAGCCCGTCCACAAGCCCGCAAGCAAGGGCGACGACGTTCTTGAACGCGCCCCACAGCTCTGCCCCGACGGGATCGCTGGCCGGATGAAGCACGAAGGTTGGCGTGGTGAGGGTGTTTGCCAGGCGCGTGGCGATGGACAGATCCGAACTGGCGACCAAGGCCGTGGTCATCACGCCGTCCGCTGCTTCCGGAGCGATGGTGGGGCCGGTCAAGACGGCCAGCGCATTGCTCATGTTGTTCGCTTCGAGCATGCCTTCGATGGCCTCTGAGATGAGGCGCTTCCCCGGTGCGAGGCCCTTGGCCAAATCAAGCAGCACGTGACTTGGGCGAAGATGAGGCAGGAGCGACTCGACCACGTCGAGGATATGGGCAGAAGGGACGGCCAGAACCACGATTTCAGCGTCATGGATGGCGTCTTCGATGCGCATGGTGACTTCCAAGCCCTTCAGCGAACGGTTCGGGAGGTACTTCTCGTTGACGTCCTCGGTCATGATGGAAGCATAGACCTCGTCTTCGATCGTCCAGCCGTTCACGCTGTGGCCGTCTTGGAGCCACAAACGAGCGATGGCCGTCCCCCAATTTCCCAGCCCAAGGACGGCGATGCGTGCCATGATGACCGGTTGAACGGCGCCCGCTGGCGTCTTAAGCGGAACCCCGCCGAGGGGCGATGAGAGGTCCGGTTTTGGCCTGTTCAGAACAGGTCGTCGTCGTCTTCCTCGAAGTCAAAGACGTCGTCTTCCGCCTTCTCGTCTTTCTTTGCCTTGGCCTTCGTGGTTTTCTTGCCCTTGGATGCCGCCTTCTTGGGGGCTTCTTCGGGCTCCGGGGTTGCTTCAGCCTCTGCCGCAGGTTCTGGCGTTGGCTCTTCGGCCGCTTCGGGGGCCTTTTGGCCGGTGCGCAAAGCGGCTTGTTCCGCTTCGCGGGCTTTCAGGTCCTCGACGCTTGCTCCGGTNTGGAGGGCCAAAGCTCGGCGACGGTCTTCACGCGCCTTCCGCTCGATTTGCTTGTGGCGGGACTTTTCGATGCTTTGGAGCATGTACATCGCGTCGTGTTCGAGCAAGGGTGAGTCAGAGATGAGGGTGATGTCGAGCCAGCCACCATCTTCAACGATGAATTCCGCCAGGGGCTCAAAGTTGAGGTCAGACTTCTTGATCTGGGTGTAGAATTGTGCGTTTCCGCCGCGGTGGTCCACGCCAGAGAAATGGCAGTAGAATTCCTTGGTGCCGATGGTCTCGCGCACCTGGTCGAACAGTTCGCCGTAGTCTTCGGAGGTCCTCATGCTCCCGTGCCCACGGGCGTGGATGTGGGCCATGTTCAGCACAGGGATGGTGCCCTCCACGTGGTTGACGACTTCGAGCACCTCTTCGAGGCTGCCCCACAACTCTTGGCGACCGGAGGTCTCGATGCCGACNTTCGACGGCGTGCCGTTCTTGATCCATGGGAAGACGGGGAACTCGTCTTCGTCGTCGTGCCAGATGGCTTCGAGGCGATCGACCACGCTGGCGAACACGTTAGCCACGGTTTCGTTGGTTTCCCGGCCGCGNCCGGTCTCGCCGTAGTGGCCGGTGTGGAGCGTGACGTGACGGGCGTTGATGGTGCGGGCGGCTTGGAGCGTGGCCTCAATCTTGGCCAGCGAGCGGCCGAGTTCCACGCGGCCGCCGAGCAGCTCGCTGTAGTAGGGCCCGTGAATGTTCATCTCAAACCCGGTCTTTTCCGCAAGCACGCCCGCTTGCCAGTATTGGTCGAAGTGCTGAGGCTGAATCATGCGGACGGTCTGCGCCTCCATGGTCTCAAGGCCGAGGGCGATGATGTCGTCCATGCCTTCGACAATGGTGCGGCCTTTGCACGAAAGCGGGACGCCCGCGGGTCCGAACTTCACCGGCATCTCATCCCCCCCATCGCCGCCGAAATGGTCCCCCATGAAGAACCCTTTCCGGTCAAAGCGTTGCCAAATCCGGCGAAAGTGTCCCGATACGACCCTTCTTGAAGGGGAGGCCGAGCCTGCAAACATGACCACGGGCCTACAGGCAGCCCTCGACGCCTTCGCGCGAGGCGAACCCGTGTGCGTCTTCGACGCCGAGAACCGCGAGGGCGAAACCGACCTCCTTTTCCCAGCCCTTTCTGCTGACCCAGCAGCGATGCGCCGCCTTCGGCAAGAGTGCGGAGGTTTGCTCTTCCTCGCCATCGGTCACGAAGTTGGCGAAGCCTTCGGGATGCCCTATTTGCAAGACCTCCACGCCGCACCCGCTCTGTTGGAGGAGCATCCCGTCTTGCATGCCCTGCGGACCAACGACCTGCAGTACGATGCCCGGTCAGCGTTCACCCTCTCGATCAACCACCGCGAGACCTTCACCGGCATCACGGACCGCGACCGTGCGCTCACCACGCGACGGTTCGCGGAATTGACCCAACAGGTGCTGAGCGAAGGAACGGACCAGGCACAGGCCATTGCCGCGCTTGGCAAGGAATTCAGGACGCCGGGTCACATTCCCGTGTGTCGTGAAGCCGAGTATGGCCTCGAGCGAAGGCAGGGCCACACCGAGTTGGCCGTCGGTCTCGCACGCGCAGCGGGGACGGTGCCCGTCGTGATCGGCGCGGAAATGCTGCAACCAGACGGCGACGCTGCGCTCCAAGTGGCCGATGCCGAGGCATGGGCGGCTCAGCACGGCATCCCCTTCGTTCACGGCGCTGAGCTCCTGGTTCATCTCGGCATAACGGCGAAGGCGTGAAGGGCCCGAGGCTGGAGGCAAGGACGTGAGCGGCAAGCGCGTGATGGCGGTTGGGGTGTTCGACCTCCTCCATGCCGGCCATCTTCACTACCTCGAACAGGCCAAGGCCTTGGGCGAGCATCTCACCGTGGTGGTCGCTCACGACGACACGGTACGGGCTCGAAAGCACGACCCCGTCACGCCCATGGCCTTTCGCCAGCGCCTCGTGGCGGGACTGAAGCCTGTGGACGAAGCGATTGTCGGGAACGCCCCTGACGTTCCCATCTTCGACATCTTGCCCAAGGTTTGTCCCGACATCATCGCGCTCGGCTACGACCAAGAACACGCGGAACGCTCGATCCGTGAGCGCCTCGACGAACTCGGCCACCACACCATCGAGGTGACCCGCGTTGCTGGCCTGACCGGCGACCTCGACGGGACCCGCAAGATCATCGCACGCATCCTTGAACGGGGGGCTGCATGATGTTCACCGGTCTCGTTGAAGGGTGCGGGACCGTCCGCTCGTTCGANGCGATGGACGGCTCGTGGCGGTTGGTCGTGGCGGTGCCGAACACCGAGCATCTCGAACTGGGCGCGAGCGTGGCCATCGATGGCGTCTGCCTCACGGCGGTTGCCGTGCACGGGGACGAGGTCGCTTTCGACGTCATCGCGGAGACCATGGACCGGAGCACCATCGGTGACCGCAAGGCAGGCGATGAGGTCAACGTCGAACGTGCGCTTCGCTTCGGTGATGAAGTTGGGGGCCACCTTGTATCTGGGCACGTGTTCGATACCGGCCGCATCGGGAACATCACCAGAACTGGGGAGGCCTGTGACCTTCGTATCGAGGCGTCAGAAGCCACCATGCGCTACATTTTCGAAAAGGGGTACATCGCNATCTCCGGCATTTCATTGACCGTCGGCCGGTGCGAGGACGATGGATTCTACCTCCACCTCATCCCGGAAACACTCGCGAGGACCACGCTTGGGAAGGCCACNGTCGGTGACCGGGTGAACCTCGAGGTCGACCCCATCACCGTTGCTGCGGTAGAAACGGTTGAACGCATCAAGGCACAGGAGGCACTGGCATGAGCAAGATTGGCGTGGTGTGTGGGTCCTTCCACAAGGACGAGGTCAGCAGGATGCTTGACACCGTCAAGGCGACCATTGACGATCAGGCCTTGCTCGGTTCTTGGGGCGCGTTGATGGAGCCCGTGTGGGTCCCGGGCGCGTTCGAAGTCCCGTTGGCCACCAAGCGCTTGTTGGACGCAGGATGCGTGGGCGTCGTGACGTTGGGCATCATCGAACGCGGGCAGACCCTGCACGGTCAAGCGATGGGTGACGCGGTCATGGCGGCTTTGATTGACCTTCAGTTGGAGTACAATCGCCCAATCGGTTTGGGCATCATTGGACCCGGTGCCGATCCGGAGCACATCGAGCCTCGGCTTGTTCCTCATGCACGAGCAGCCATCGAAGCCGTCGTTCACATGCTGAACGTTCGACCGTGATGTGTAGCGCGAACCTTGAAGGACAGGTTTCCCTTGCTTGACGCATGGTCGAGTCAGAAGGCGTACGAGAGATCATCATCATCGGCTCCGGCCCCGCTGGATACACGGCCGGCTTGTATGCCGCTCGTGCGATGCTGGAGCCCCTCATGTTCGCCGGGTACATGTCCGGCGGTCAGCTGATGCTGACTTCTGACATCGAGAATTTCCCCGGCTATCCGAAGGGCATCGGTGGTCCCGAGATGATGATGGAACTCCGGGAGCAAGCCGAACGTTTTGGTCTCGAAGTGCACGACAAGAACGTCGATTCCGTTGATCTGAGCACCCGTCCCTTTGCCGTCACGGTCGAAGGAGAAACCCATCATGCCAACGCCGTCATCGTCTGCACCGGCGCCGAATCGATCTGGCTTGGAGCGGAAGGCGAAGACGCGCAGAAAGGACGCGGCATCAGCACCTGTGCCACCTGCGACGGGGCCTTCTTCCGCGAAGAAGAAGTCATCGTGGTCGGCGGTGGTGATTCTGCGATGGAGGAAGCCACGTTCCTGACACGTTTTGCCTCCAAGGTGACCTTGGTCCACCGACGTGACGTGTTCCGTGCTTCACAGGTGATGTACGACCGAGCCGCCGCTCATCCCAAGATCGAAATCAAGACCTTCAGGCAAGTTGAGCGTTGGTTGTCCGACGAGAAAGGTCTCAGCGGCGCTGTTCTCGTGGACCCACGCGACGGCACAGAAGAGGAAATCGCCTGCACGGGCGCCTTCATTGCCATCGGTCACAAACCAATCACGGCCTTCCTCGGTGGACAAATCGAGACCGATGGCGAGGGCTACATCCTTCACAAAGAACACACCATGACCAGCGTCCCTGGCGTGTTCGCCGCCGGTGACGTGGTTGACACCCGCTACCGACAAGCCATCACCGCGGCCGGCATGGGATGTCAGGCCGCGATTGATGCAGAGCGGTGGCTTGAGGCGCAGCATGACTGAACACGCCGAGCGGCCATCGCGCGGCGTGGACGCCGTTCGCCATGCGCGGCACCTGCGCATGGAAGAAATCGGTGCCGACGGACAAGCAAGGCTGAGTTCTGCCGCTGTCGCCGTCGTCGGTGCCGGGGGACTTGGCTGCCCTGTGTTGCTTTACCTCGCTGCAGCCGGCGTTGGTCGCCTCACCGTCATCGACGATGACGTGGTGAGNCTCTCAAACCTTCAGCGGCAAGTCCTGTATCGAACAGAAGACGTTGGACGCAACAAAGCCGAAGTGGCTGCGCAACGAGTGATCGACCTTGACCCCGAACTCGACGTTGATGTCCACATTACACGTTTGAACCCGAGCAACGCCTTGGCTCTGCTCAAAGGCCATGACCTCGTCATTGACGGCACCGATTTGATCCCTGCACGCTACCTCATCGACGATGCGTGTGCGCTGCTCGATACGCCATGGATTCACGCCTCAGTGCATCGTTTCGAAGGCCGCTTGGCGCTCTTTGAACCGGCCACAGGAGCCTCGTACAGGGACCTTCATCCCGACGCGCCACCACCCGGCACGGTCCAGGCCTGTGACGAAGTTGGCGTGCTGGGCGCTGTGCCCGGCGTGCTCGGAACGATGCAAGCCGCCCTCGCCGTCGAGGTTCTGTTGGGCCGTGGCGAGGATGCAAAAGGCCGCCTGACCTTGGTCGACGTCCAGGCCCTCGACGTCCGACACCTTGCCTTCCAGCGGCTCGANGGCCGTGCCTCACCCACGGATCTTTCAGCCGCCAGCACCATCTGGGAGGCCGATCCCGCATGCCGGGCGGGGCGCCACCTTGATGAGACGGATGCGGCACCGGCCGGCATGATGTTCCACCAAATCTCCTCCTCGGAGTTCCTCCAAAAGCGGGCGAACGGTTGGGCTCCCTTCGTCCTCGACGTTCGCTCCGCTCAAGAGCACGCCAGCATGGCCGCTCACAGCTGCGGCCTCCTCGTGCCTCATCCGCAGGTCGTCGAAGCCATGACTGAACTTCCTGCTGAAGGTGACATCCTCATCCACTGCAAGTCGGGCATGCGCTCCATGATGGCCGCGATGTTGCTCATGGAAGCGGGCGTCGACGGCGCCCGGCTGTANAACCTCGAAGACGGCATCCTCGGATGGTATGCCCTGGCGCCCGAGGACATCCGCGTCGGATGAACGGCTGAGTATGGCCGTCCCGCACATCGNGCGAAGGAAGAGGTTGAAGTCCGTCACCGTGCGCTCGCCCTTTGGGGAAGGCCATGGCGCACGTCATCGTCGCGGACGGCAACGAAGGCCGCCGTTCCCTTCTTGCCAACACCCTCGAGCGCGAGGGCTTCCAGGTCACGAGGGCGAGTACCTTGCGGCAAGCCGTCGGAACGACGGTTGCAACGGTGCCCGAAGTGCTGTTGCTCGAAGAGGCGTGGTCAGACGGGGATCCTCACGATGCGGCTCAGTCGATTTCGTCGAACCCTGCGGTCGGCACCCGCACCCGCATCGTGCTCCTTTCGCGTGACACCTCCCAGGAGGCCATGGTNAGCGCCGCACGTGCAGGCGTCGCCGAGGTGCTTGGCAAACCCATCGACATGGCCCGCCT
Organism: Methanobacteriota archaeon; assembly: GCA_002722135.1. Classification (GTDB taxonomy): domain Archaea; phylum Thermoplasmatota; class Poseidoniia; order Poseidoniales; family Poseidoniaceae; genus MGIIa-L3. The sequence goes on from PBKJ01000005.1 coordinate 100,811, forward strand.
CCTCGCTCAGGTGCACGCGCATGCTCAGAAGCGCACGGTNGCACCGCCCGCGAACGTTCCCATGCAAGGCATGGGCGGAGGTGGATTCGCCACCGGATTTGCCGCTCCACTGCCGGCGATGGACGACGGTTCATGGGCGATGCCCGTGCTCCGGGGTCTGCTCGGTTCTGACCGCTTGAATGCAGATTTGTTGCGCGAGGTGATGCCGGACGCCGTCGGCCTCGATGAGGACCCAGAAGGCTTGGTCGAATTGGTCCGCAAGACCATGGCGCGGTTGGTGGAGGCCAACGAGGACGGAGCAGATCCTGAAGCCCANGCCGAGACCGCTCAGGCGCCCGCCGGTCCCTCGATNGACGACTTGACCAAGTCGGCCACCTTGGGGTCTGGGGATGCGCCGTCCAACGAGGGGCGTGCTGGGGCCATGCTGGACAGCGGTGGCATGCAGGACGCGCTTCAGCGGCAAGCGGATCAAATCGCCATGGATGTCGAGCGGTCGATGGACGAGGTCCTTGACGAGGCACCGCCAAGGGTCACGGATGCACCGCTGGAAGGCGCGCAACATGTGGACGACGAGACGCTGGCGTACGTCCGGCTGTGCGTGGAAGAAATCCGAGATTTGCTTTGGGACCTCGGTCGTCCCGGTGCCGTTTCTGACTTGACCCTCTTGACGCGGTTGGAGGACGCCACAGGTTTTGCCGAAGAAGTGCTCAAGGTCTGGCCTTCGAACGAGGACGCCTAGTCCACAGGGAGGTTTGAAGCCCCGCGCTTCGTGGCCGAGTCGGTGAGCGCATGGCCCAAGGCGACCTTCCCCGCATTCACGGCAGCGGATGGAAGCCAAGCGGCCCCCTTGACTTCGCCACACCCCTGCTCGCCGATGCCGCTCGCGCAGAGCTCTTGCGCTTCATGGCTGAGCGTCATCAAGGCCTGATTCCAGTCGCTGTTGAGGCTTGGGATGCATCAGTCGACGGTGCTGAGGTCTTCGACGGTGCATCATGGCACGCGTTCAGTGAAGCCTTCATCGACGCCTTTGCCCTTCGCGCGGCCGAGCAGGCCGGACATCTCGATGGGGTCGATGCTGCCGAGGAAATCATCCCTCGTCGAAACGCTGACCTTCACCTTGGTCGCCGTCTGACGCGGGTGCTCATCGATCTGCGCCTGACCTTGCGTCGATTGGCGCATTATGTGGCGGCGACCTTGGATCATCGCTTGGAGTGGCAGCGNCTCATGACACGGACTCGAGCCCTCGATGAGACCCTGAAGGTGCTGTTCACCGAAGGCCGTGAAGCGCCGGACGGCACACGCTTCGGAGGCAAAGGCTTCCGTTCAACGTGGCAGGAAGGGATCGTCGCCGCCGCCACGCCCCTGGTTCGGCAGCAGGATGCTCCGCTCGACGCTCGTCCAGGAGCCGGTTACGACGGCGATCTTGTGGCTCCGATGATCCGTGACGTTGGCCTCGCGCTCGCGATGGGGGATACGCCCCTCGGTGTCATGGCTGCCAATTTGGGCAAGGCAGGTTCNATCATGAACGGCGGTCACGANCAGGCCGGNGGACGCGACCTGCACATTGGGGCATGGCACGTGGGTGTGCTCCCTCCAACCGCACCGTTGCCTATCGCGGCCTGCACCATGACGGGGCTGGCCTTTGCCGCCGTCCGTCAAGATCTGGACCGCTTCCACGTGGCCTGCATCGGCGAGGGTGCATCCTCCTCCGGTGAATTTTGGGAAGCGATGAACCTCGCAGGTGCGCGCGGCCTACCGATCACCTACATTCTTCAAAACAACCAAATTGCCCTCGACACGCCACCNGCGCACCAATCTGGCGTCGAACTCTGGGCGGACAAGGCTGTGGCGATGGGCTTCCCGGGTTGGACGATCGACGGTTCAGACCCGGCGGCCATCCACGCCAGCGTGGCCGTCGCGAGGGAGTTTGGCCTCGAAGGCGGTGGGCCGACGCTCATCCACGTCGAGACAATGCGGGGTTGTGGGCACGCCCACCACCACGACGACCTGTACCTTGGAGCCCCATCTGGAGCGACGCAAGGCTACGTCGACGAGGCNTTGTTGGACTATTGGGAAGCCAAAGACCCTGTCCCGACGCACCGTGCGCTGCTGCTTGAACTCGGCGTCGATGAAGACGACCTGCACGCCATGGAGGTTGAGGAAGCCTCCGCCGTTGAGCAGGCCCTTGAGGCGCTCGATGCCATGCCTTGGCCTGAGCCTGCGACCGTTACGGAAGGCGTGACGAGCCTCCACGGTGCAGAGACGCACGCCAGTCACCTCCATCGGCTCAATGGCGCTGACCTGATGCAGGCCCCTCCGTCCAGCCCGCTGGACGTCGGGAAGCTGGCCTGGTCCTATGCTGAACAAGGCGGGTGGACCTACGCTCGAGCGATTCAACAAGCCATGGCCGACGTGGCCGATCGAGAGGGCAGCAACACGGTCTTCATCGGTGAAGACATGGAGGTCGCTGGAGCCTTCGGTCTCAACATGGGGCTTCGAAACGCTGGGCATCAGGCGTTGCTCGTGGACATGCCCCTGTGCGAGGCAGTCATCATTCACACCGCCGTTGGAGCCGCCTTGTCGGGCATGCGGCCTATGGCTGAAATCCAGTTTGGGGGCTTTGCGGCGCTGGCGCACAACGCGCTGGTCAACAACGCAGCCATGCTGCGCTGGCGTTGGGGTGCCGATTGTCCGATGACGGTGCGTGTTCCGCTTGGTGCCCGGACCCGAAGCGGCCCGTACCACGCCAACATGATCGAGTCGTGGTATGCGAACGACCCGGGGCTTGTGGTCCTGGCCCCAAGCACCCCGCAGCAGGCCTACGACATGATCGTCGAAGCCTCCGCGCTTCCCGACCCTGTGCTCATCCTCGAGCACATCGGGTTGTACGGCCTTCGCGGCGGAAAAACCGGCTGGGGGATGTCGATCAACCAGCACGTCGAGACCGATGCGGTCAACGCCGCGGTCGCCTCCGGCGAACGGCACCTGATCGGCAAGAGCAACGTAATCCGGGGCGGGCGTGACGTCACGCTGGTCACGTGGGGCGCGATGGTTCACCTCGCCTTGCAGGCCGCTTCCACCCTTGCGGAGGAAGGCGTTGAAGTCGAGGTCATCGACGTCGGCACGCTGATGCCGTTTGATGCGCAACCCTGCGTGGACTCGGTCCTCCGCACCGGTCGGCTGGTGGTGCTCCACGAAGCCCAGTGGTCCGGTGGTTTGGGCCACACCATTCAGAGCCGCATCATGGAATCGGCCTTCTATGCCCTCGAAGCCGCACCGGTGGTCATTGGCGCGTTGGACACCCCGGTGCCGTTTTCTCCGCCCCTCGAGAACCACACCATTCCGGACGTGGCCCACGTCGAAGCCGTGTTGCGCACCGTCTCGCAGGATTAGGCTGAGCCTTTCCTGAAGGATGATGAAGGGGTGAGTCTCCCGAAGGGATATGGCGGAGCCCGCGCAGGTGCAAGGGCTGCCAAAGTTGCTGTCCTACAACGCCTTCCTCATCACGGCCTCGTTGTTTGTCGGGCTTTCCGTTCTCGAGGGCATTTTGGACAAGAATGCGCTCACCACCATCGCCCTGCTGCTCCTTCTGGCGATTGGCCTTCTCGTGTCCTCGGCGGACTTTTTCATCGCTGGCGCCCGAAGCCTTGCCAAGCGTGCAGGTGTCGCCGAGGTCGTCATTGGGCTGACGGTGGTTTCCATCGGGACCTCGCTCCCGGAAATTTTGGTCACGGCCTCCGCCGCCTACGACATCCCGACCTCGAGCGGTGACGTCGCCGACCTCGCTGTGGGCTCCATTTTCGGGTCCGTGCTGGTGCAGATCACGCTCATTCTGGGCATCGTTGCGCTTAGTCGACCCATCCGCGTCGGGCCAACGTGGCTTCGCCGTGACGGGATGTTGATGCTGAGCGCAAACATCCTCCTCGGGGTGCTGATTTGGACGGGCACCACGCTCAACCGCGTGGAAGGCGGTTTCCTTGTGCTGGCCTACGTCTGGTATGTGGTCTGGCTGGTGCGACACCGCAAGGAAATNCAGGAAGATGCCCGAAAGCAGGGCCTTGAGCCTCAGGCCGGCGAGACGATGTCGCTNTGGAGCACTGGAGCCTCGATCGTCATGGTCGTGCTCGGCCTCTCCTTCGCGTTGTTCGCNGCGCATCATTTGGTGGAGTTGGCGGTTCAGGTGGCGCAGAAGCTGAACGTTTCTGAGGCCGTGATTGGCACCACCATTTCAGGCATCGGGACGTCGTTGCCGGAGTTGACCATCGCGCTCCTGTCGGTCAAGAAGAGCGAGGGCGTGGCCATTGGAACCCTGGTTGGTTCGAACATCACCGACCCGACGCTGTCTATAGGGCTCGCTGCATTGGTGCACCCGCTGGAGGTCTCCGCAGCAGGTTGGACCATCACGTCTGGACTGATCATCCCCGCGACCATCCTTTCCATTGGCGTCGCGCTGCTCTTCATGCGCACCAATTACCGCTTCCGTCGGCGGGAAGGTGCCATGCTGATTTCTCTGTATCTGGTCTTCCTTGTGCTGCTCGCTTTGCAACGCAACGGCCTCATCTTGGCCACGTGAGCATTGACGAGCATTAAGGCCGGCCGCCTTGTCCCCGTGGCATGGTCGACTTCCAACTCGACGAAATGCAGGAGATGCTGCGTGATTTGGCTCACGAGTTCGCCGTGGATGAGGTTCGCCCCCACGCGGAACACTGGGACGCTGACGAGGTGTACCCGATCGACGCCATCCGAGCCGCGCACGAAATGGGGCTGCTCAACCTCCACATTCCAGAAGCCTACGGCGGCCCAGGGCTCGGTTGCATGGAAGAAGTCCTCGTCAATGAAGAATTGGCGTGGGGCGATCCTGGCTTCGCCACCGCAGCCTACGCCACCGCGCTTGCGACCGCACCCATCATCACCGGTGCCACAGAAGCCCAGAAGCAGGTGTGGCTGCGCAAAATCGCAGAGGAAGGGGCACTCGCGTCCTATGCGGTCACGGAGCCTGGAGCAGGTTCCGACGTGGCCGCCATCACCACGACGGCACGCCGAGACGGTGATGAATACGTCATCAACGGCTCCAAGATGTGGATTACGGGCGCGGGTTATGCTGATTTTTTCTTTGTGCTTGCCAAAACCGATCCTGACGCAGGCTACAGGGGCATGTCGGGATTCATCGTCGAGGCCAACCGCGAGGGCTTGAGCCTTGGAAAAAAGGAAACCAACATGGGGCAACGCTGCAGCGACACGCGCTCCATCACCTTCGAGAACGTGCGGGTTCCCGCGAATCACCTCATCGGTGAGTCCGAATCAGGCGGTTGGATGAACGCGATGCAAGCCTTCGACCTCTCGCGACCCAACATCGCCGCTCACGCGACGGGACTTGCCCGTGCTGCCTACGAACACGCCCTGACGTACGCAGGAGAACGGCAGAGCTTCGGGAAACCGCTTCACCAGCACCAAGCCATTCAATTCATGCTGGCCGATATGAAGACCAAGATCGAGGCCTCTCGGCTCTTGACGTGGCGCTCTGCCGCCGAAAGCGATGCTGGCGTACGGAACACGGAATCTGCGGCCCATGCGAAGCGTTTCGCCTCCGACAGCGCGATGGAAGTCGCCACGGATGCCGTCCAAGTGTACGGCGGGTACGGGTACTCAGAGGAATATCCGGTCGCACGGCTGATGCGAGCGGCCAAAGTCATGCAGATTTACGAGGGCAGCAGCCAAGTCCAGCGCATGATCATCGGTCGTGAGATCACGCGTGGCTGAACCTCACGCCAAGGCCCGCAAGGCCTCAGCGATGTGTTCGAGGCCCACTTCCGCTGCCTCGTCCGCAGCACGAAGCAAAATCTGCTCCTGCGTGGGCGGTGCTTCCGGTTCGGGTGCTTGAGCCGTTGTCTCCACAGGCGGTTGCGCTCGTGGTGCGTGGTACAACTCGTCGAGCATGGTCCATTCATGCGGGTCTGCAGGCTCCTCTTCATCAGGTGGGAACTCAAACTCCTCCGGTTCGATGTCCATCGGCGGGAAATCGAACTCGTCGGGTTCGTCGAAATCAGGCATTGGCCCCTCGTCGGTGAACATGCCGATGTCCTTCAGCAAGGCACGGTCTGCTGCAATGAACTGGCCGAGCAACGGAATGCGCATGGCCGTCTGACGGTCGCGCAGCAGGGAGAGGACCAAGGTGACCGCGCGGTCGCCTGCCGGCAGGTCGTGTTGAGTCGACTGAAGGCAAAGCGAGGCCACGGCGGCTCCGGTCTTGTACGGCGTCATCAGGTCCGTTCTCCAGCGTGCTCCTTCGACGGTGAAGCTGCAGTGAAGACCGGTGTCGTCCATGTCCCTGATGCTCAACCGGTAGTGACGCCCGGAGTCTCCTTTGAGCAAAACAACGGCGATGAGACGAGGACATGTGGGGACAATCCCTCCGCGCGGGTCCATGACCGTCGCACGGTTTTGCTCCCTCAGAACAGCATCGAGCAACTGCATGGACTTGACCATGTTCGGGGGCCATAAATCGCGCTTGGTCACGATGGCGGAAGGCATACCACGTCACCCTCTCGCCACCTCTTTTGAAGCACAAGCCCCATGTTCTGGATGCCCATCATCAGACCATGGTCCACGCTGTGGTCTTGGCCGGTGGGGCGAGCCGTCGGCTCGGTCAACCCAAGGCGCTGTTGCCCCTCCTCGGTGGCACGGTGCTGAGCGTGACCGTTGAACGATTGATTGGCTTCGGCATCGAGACGGTGGTGGTGGTTCATCCTGACCTTGCGGAAGCCACGGCGGACCTGCCTTGCCGTGTTGTCATCAACCCACGCCCAGACGATGGGCGGACAGGAAGCCTCCACATGGGCTTGGCCGACCTCACCCCCCCACTCACCGACGTCCTCGTGTGCCCTGTGGACCGGCCAGGTTGGGATGAAGCGGTGCTCGAGCGGCTGTTGGCCACGCCCGGTGAAGCCGTGGTTCCCGTTCATGACGGCCGAGCAGGCCACCCCTTGTTGGTGCGGGGTCAAGCCCTGTCACGGCTGGCCGCTCTGGACGTCGACGCTCCACTTCGTCAGGCATTGGATGAGCGGACGAAGGTCGAGGCGGACGCGCCCTACCTCCACGTCAACCTCGACCGGCCCGATGATCTGGCGGTGATGCCGGAGTTGGCGGCCTGGCTGGGCCGTGGAGAAAACCCTTGACGTGCAGCCGCCACGGCGGCGCATGGGCCTCGACGTGTTGCGTTGGGCGCTCGCCACATGCGACGCCGGTCAACGCGTTGTGCTCGCTTCCGTGGTCACCACCTCGGGCTCCGTTCCCGGGAAAGCCGGGGCCAAATTGGCCCTCGCTGAAGGGCCGACGTGGGTGGGTACGGTCGGAGGTGCTGGGTTGGAAGAACGCGTCAAGGAAGTCATGCTCGGCCGTTTGCACGCATCCGGACGTCCAATGGGTGAGGTGCTCACCTACGGGCTGCATCGTGGGGCCAAGGGCTATGAGGTCGTGGCGCTGGATTCGCTTTGCGGAGGGCGTGTGACGGTGTCCATTGACGTGCTTCATCCAACCCCTCACGTGCTGTTGATGGGCGGTGGGCATTGTGCCGTGGCCTTCGCGAAGGTGGCTGAACAACTTGGTTGGCGCACGTCGGTCCAAGATTCACGGGAAGCCTATGCGGACGCAGCACACCACCCGGCGGCGGCCGAACGTCACGTGAACAGCGTGGACGAATTCCTTGCCGCTGAAAACGCGACCACGCTGGCTCGATTTTCAGACATCCTTCTGCTCGGCCATGACCATGCGGAGGATCGGGCACGTTTGCATGGCCTCCTCGAACACCTCAACGCTGCTGGCTTGACTCCCGGCCAAAGCGGCGCGCCGCGTATTGGCTGCATCGGTTCCCGCGCAAAGTGGACGTCCTTCCGGGACGGATGCCTCGAGGCAGGCCTTCCAGAGGCGCTCGTGGAAGCCGTGGTGTGTCCGATTGGCCTCAACATCGGCGCAGAGACCCCTGAGGAAATCGCGGTCGCGGTCGCGGCCGCCATCATGGCCGCAGAGGCCGGTCTTGCACCGGGCGAACCCACCTGGCGCGACGCGATGTGAGGGTCAGCGGAACACGCGTTCCCGGAAGTACCGCAATTCTTCGACCGATTCACGGATGTCGTCCAAGGCCAGGTGCGCGCCTTTCTTCTCGTAACGAGGAACGTCGGCATACCACCTTCGGGCGAGTTCTTTGACGGTTGAAACGTCGATCATCCGGTAGTGGAGGAAGTCCACGATGTCGGGCATCTGCTTCTCTAGGAAACGCTTGTCGTTCCAAACCGAGTTTCCGCACAGCGGTGCGGTGTTGGGCTCGACGTGCTGCCTGAGGAAGGCCAAGGTTTGGGCCTGTGCTTCATCGACGGTGACGCCTTCGGCCCGGATGCGGTCAACAAGGCCGCTTCTGTGGTGGTGCGTGGTGTTCCATTCGTCCATGCCAGCGATGGCTTCATCGCTGACGTGAACGGCAAGGTTGGGCCCCTCTGCGATGAGGTTCAATTCGCCGTCCGTGACCAAGGTGGCGATTTCGATGATCTGGTCGTTCACGATGTCCAGGCCCGTCATTTCGAGGTCGATCCACACCAGTCGGTTTCCGCCCATGGGTTTCGCTGATGCACCGCACCTATGAATGGGGCGCAGGGTTCATGTTCAACACAATTGAGGGAAGGCCATGGACGTCGAAGACGCTTCCTCTGGACGTTTCGCTGCGCCCGGCGTTTTGCTTGTGGCGACCCTTTTCGTTGCCGCAGCCTTCTCTGCCATGGCCGTGCTCAAACCAGAACCATCGGTGATGAGCGACGGAGGAGAAGAAGGAAGCCAAGGGGACGCTTGGCGTCCGTTCAGTGTCGTGGCGCCCATCGATACGGGCATCAACGTCTATCACAACCACTTCTCGTCGGAAGAAGTGCTCCCCGATTGGTTGCTCGAGGCCTTTGGAGTGACCTTGGTGTGCGAGATCTCCACCACAGGGACGTATCAAGAACGGCTGGTCGCCGACCAGGAGGTTTGCTGGGACCAAATTGGGTCCTCCGACATCGTCTATTTCGAGGGCACAAGGATCATCGGTGCTTCACCCGATTGGTCGGAGGGTGACGGTGTCCCCATCCTGGATGACCCCTCGGACGGGCACGGCACCGCCGTGACCGGCGCAGTGGTCAACGCCAACCCGGACGTGGTGATTTTCTTCGTTGAGGGATTCAGCGACTCAGCCGTGCTGGCTGCGGCCGCACAGCCCTTGGTGGACATCATCAGCACCTCGTTCGGTGCACCCGGTTCATTGCCGGTACCGGGCATCGATGACGCCACGCGTGTGGCGGTGGTCGACCACGGGAAAATCCACACAGGAGCTGCTGACAATTCCCCAAGCCCAGCGATTCAGGACGCCACGGCAGGTCCGCCTTGGTCCATTGGTATCGCCGGTTATGCCGAGGGTGATGACGAGCAGAAGGAGACCATGAGCGGCTCGTACCCCGACATCGCTGCAGATTGGACGCAGAATTTGCCCAACCATCAGGACCTTGACGGGTACCATGACACGTCGGGGACCTCCTTCGCGACCCCCAAAACCGCAGGCATCCTTTCCGCCGCCCTTCAGACGCTCCGCTCCAGCGCTGGCGACCTTGGTGCTGGCGCGGAGGATGATCGGAACGGTTCACTGGTCACAGGCGTGCTGGATGCTGAGCCATTTACGCTCACGAACGCGGACGTTCGCGATGCACTCAACCGGTCAGCGTGGTATCCATCCTCCAGCACATGGGACCCCTTTTCTGGGACGAATCCAATCTCTCCAGTCGCCCCTTGCACCCAAGTGGGTTGGGGCGTGGTGAACATGTCGAACCTCGCCCCGATCATCGCTCATTTGGACGGTACAGCACCGCTCCCAGACCGTCCTGCTGACGTGGTGACGTGCATGGACACCAACCAGCAAATCCGAGAAGCGTACTGGGGCGATGGTTCCGAAGAGGAGGCCCCCGTGCTCGATGCCCAGCGCGCGGCAGAGCGTCGTTCGTGACCTTGCGCGTGAATGCGATGGCTTGAAACAGGCCCGACTTCACGCAATCACATGACCAGCAAGGCGACCACGCAGCGCCTCATCGTCTTGACCGTCCTTGGGCTTCTTGTGTTGCCTTTGGCGATGGCTTCGGTGAGCGTGCCGACCGTCGATTCGGAGCCCGAGGAAGAAGGCTGGTGGGTTGACACCACCGTCGATCGTGACGGCAACAGCATCGGTGACATGGTCGAGCGCTACCACGACCACCCGCTTTTCCTTGACGAAGACGGCACCCTCCCGCTCATCATCGACTTCGACCACACGCCCACGCCTGCTGACGTGGCGATGCTCGAACGAGAGGTGGGTTATGTGCACCAGTGGGACCTGCCGCTCATCGACGCTGTCGCGGGTCGCGTTCCTCATACGATGATCCTCGAAACCACCTCACTTCCAGGTGTGGTGATGCTGGAATTGGACGGCATCATGCAGGTCCAAAACGGCGATGCAGCCGTGATTCACGAGGTCGATTTGGCCCAACAGGCCACCGGCTATGACGGCTCAGGTGTGACCGTGGCCGTCATCGACACAGGCATCGACAGTTTCCACGTTGGGCTTGATGATTTGGACGACGACAACAGCACCAACGACCCCAAGGTCATCGCGTTTTACGACCCCGTCAACAACCCTGACAAAACCAACGGCACTGAAATCCGAGCCTACGACGACCAAGGTCACGGTACGCACTGCGCGGGTACCGTTGCTGGAACGGGTGCTCCCACCTACGAGCACCCAGGCATGGCTCCGCAGGCCTACCTTGTGGGCGTGAAGGTGCTTGACGCCGGCGGTTCCGGTAGCTTTGCCACGGTGATGGCCGGCATGCAGTGGACGGTGGACCACCGATACGAATTCAACATCCGAGCGGCATCCATGAGCCTCGGTGGACCAGGCCCAATCGAGTGGACCTCGTCCGAGGAAGACAGCGTGAACCGCTACGCGAATGAGATGGTCCGAGCGGGCATCAGCATGCTCATCGCCGCCGGAAATTCTGCCGCCCCAGCCACCATCGGAACGCCCGGGGGTGCAGAAGACGTGATCACGGTTGGAGCCCTCAACAAGAACACCGCCATTGCAGAGTACAGCAGCGAAGGGCCCACAGAGGAAGGGCGGGTCAAGCCAAACGTGGCTTTTGTCGGCTCTGACGTCATGTCTGCACAGCACAATTCCGGTGACGGGTACGTCGCGTTCAGCGGAACGAGCATGGCCACCCCCGGCGTTGCAGGGACGGTCGCCCTGATGCTTCAGGCCAACCCGGACCTCTCGCCGTTTGATGTGCGCAACATCCTCCAAGAAACTGCGACGTACAGAGAATGCCACTACATGGGTGCGAACCAACCTTGCGCGGAAGATCTGATTCCAAAGAACAGGCAAAACAACGTGTACGGACACGGCCATGTCGAGGCCTTGGCTGCAGTCATGGAAGCCGCCCAGCGCGATTACCAGCTTGACGACAGCATCACCGTCGTGCTCGAGACACCCATTGGTGACGACAACCGCATCCACATGATGCCCGGAGACGCGCTTGACATCTCTGTGAGTGGAGAGGTTGACACCGTTCAATGGCGGAGCAACCACCTTCGCGACGATTGGTCCACGCTTCAGACCTACAGGGAAGGCGATGGTGATGTGGCGCTGGATTTGGCGACCATTGTCACGCAACTGCAGTCCTTGCCAGGCATCACCACCGACGGAAACCACACCCTCTCGATTCGAGGCTTGGCGGCCAACGACAGCGGGGGGCACTCGTCCACCTCCAACATCGCCGTGAACGTGATGCTGATGGACACCGCCAACGCAAACAACGTCCAGACCACATCTTCTGGTGGTGGCATTTCAGCGGGCGTCATCTCTGCGCTGGTCGTGGTGGTGCTCGGTCTTGGACTGGGGGCCGTGCTCTTGGTCGCCCGCAACGGGCAAGACGCCGATGAGAAGGGCGCAGCGTTCTGGGCCAACGATGACGAGGACGTCGCGGCCGTGGTCGACGCCGCCATTGACGACCTGTGATTCAGCGCTCAGGCTCGTTGGGCATCATCAAGTGGCAACTTCCACGGATCAAGAAGTGGAACCGAAACCGGATGAAATCCGCGGCTTCAAACGCCTGAGGCCAAGTCAATCTTCTCTTGGATGAGGCCCGTATCGCTGAGCCGACCTTGATGCAGATAGATCAGGTTGCCCTCGGTGTCAACAAAGCCCACGCTTCCTGGCTTTGTGATGTCCAGTTCGGCTGCAGGCTCGTGACCTTTCATGAAGAGGTACGAGCTGAGCGTCACGCCCGCATCGTCATCCGTGTCGTCATGCGCATTGGCCGATTCGTGCCACGTGGCGAGGTCGATGCCTTGTGGCTCATCAGCTGGGTCGGTGGAGAACACCAGGACAGGTGCTTCCGGCATGACGCTCCAGATGGCGTGCATGGAATCAAAGCATGGATCCGTGCACCATTCTGCAGAGAAGATCACGATGAACCACTCCCCGTCAAAATCCGCGTTCGAATAGGTTTGATCGTCATCCGCGACGGTTTCGAACTGGGGGAAGGAGACGGCTTCCTCCGTATTGTCGCTGCCGAGGCATCCGGCCATGGCCGAGCTGAGGAGGAGGAGGACCAACAGTGCGGCTCGCATGGCTGTTTCCTAACGCCAGACCTCCATGAATCCTTCTCCGTCAAGCCTTAGACGGGAAGGGTGGGTTGGCGGGACATGCGCAGGCTCCTGCTGCTGATGGTCGCGGCCGCGCTGATGCTGGTCCCAGGAGCGGGCGCGGAAGAGGCCGATGCCTGCCCCGAGGTCGAAGGGACCTCGACCGAGGACCGCGTCGGTTGCCTGGATTCAGACGGTGACGGGTATTCCAATCCGGATGAGAATTGGACGCTGATGGATGGCGCCGACGCCTTCCCTGACGATCCGTTGTCGTGGAGCGACGGCGACGGCGACGGCTACCCTGACCAATCAGGAGCGTCGAAGAGCGACGATTGTCCTTTCACGTACGGCACCAGCCGAGTGATTTTGCTTGGCTGCAGCGACATCGACCGGGATTTTGTTCCGGACATCTACGACGACGATGCTGACGGTGACGGCATTCGGAACGAAATGGAGCGTGCCGCTTCCTCCGGGACCATCCTGTACGACCCCTTCAACCCCGATTCAACTCCTGCCGACACAGATCAGGACACCATCCCTGACGTCATCGACGACGATGCCGATGGTGACGGTTGGCCCAACGACATCGAGAACGACCGAAACGCAGACCCGATGGACCCCGACGTGACCCCGTTCACCATTTACTTCGGAGCGAACACGGGCGTGTTCTACCTTGGTGGCTTTTCCTTCACCAACGAATACCAGCCTCGAGCCCTCGAGCTCTCGGTTTCCGTGGTCATCGAGATCGTCACCGAAGAGTTGGTGATTCCGTTCCTGTTGATTCCCATCTACATCCTGATTGGTGTCTTTCGACGCCGTACGTTCAGGAGTTTTGATGCCCGCATTCATGCGTGCAAGGACCTCGAAGCCCTTGGTGCACTGGAGGCACAGATCAACGAATTGATCCGAAACCGGGCCATCCGCGTCCATCACGGGTTGGTGCTTCGCAACGCCATTGAATTGGAAGAAGACCGGTTGCGAAATCTTAGCACCGGTGAGGAAGAAGCGTAACGCCGCAGGCCAATCCTCAAAGGGTGAAGGCACGACCACGGAGCGGTGCGAAGATGGTCGGCGAAGCTCGAGTCCCAATGCTCCCCCAAGCACCGAAGACCGTCTGGCAGGCAGAGGTGAACGACCGCCCTGTCGAGGTGTTGGCGCCGAGCAATGCGGTTTTGCTCGACATGCTCCGTGACAACGTCGGCCAACTGGGCGTGAAGCGAGGCTGCGATCTCGGCACCTGTGGGTGCTGCGCGGTGCTCGTTGACGGTCAACCCCGTCTGTCCTGCATGACCTTGGCAGGCGACGTCGAGGGGTGTGCCATCACCACCGTCGAAGGCCTTGCTGAAGGCCACCATTTGGCTCCAATCCAGACCTGCTTCGCCGAGCACGGCGGCTCACAGTGCGGGTTCTGCACCCCTGGCTTCCTGATTTCAGCGCAGGCGCTGCTGGACCAAACCTCAAGCCCAACCGAAGCCCAAGTCAACGAAGCGATTGAGGGCAACCTCTGCCGCTGCACCGGCTACCAACCTATCGTGGAGTCCATCATGGCCGCTGCCGCCTTGCTGCGCGGTGAGGGCGAGGCTCCAGCGCCACCCACCGATCCTCATGCCGACCCGCATCCATCGGGTCCCGAAGAACCACAACTGCCTCCAGGGCATGCGAGGTGATTGTTCATGTCTGGGGGGTACCGTCAACAACCCGGAGGCGCCGGGGGAGAGGTTCGAAAAGACGGCAAGCGCGTGGCAGGAAAGCTCCGCTTTACGCCACCCGGAGCGGGCGGTTCCCGCCCGGTCAGCACCCCCCGTAATCTCGACGGCATCCCTGAGTCGGTCGGTGGGAACGAGCCCCAACCTGCCGGGCATCACGTGCACGATCGCCTTCGTACCGGCACCACAGTGGGTCAGGCCACAGCCCTGGTGGACGCCAACGCCAAGGTGACCGGTCAGGCGTGGTACGGCGACGACGTTCGCCTTCCGAACGAAGTCATCGGTCGAATCCTTCGCTCGCCTCACCACTATGCGCGCATCCGGTCCATCGACACCTCGGCCGCCGAGGCCATGCCCGGCGTCCTGGCGATCGCCACGGGCGACGATGCGCCCAAGACCTTCGGCGTGCTTCCGGTGACCAAAGACGAACACGCCATGGCGGTCGAGAAAGTGCGTCACGTGGGTGACCTCGTCGCGTGCGTTGCCGCCGTGGACGAGGCGACCGCCATGGAAGCCCTCGGCGCCATCGTGGTCGACTACGAGGAGTTGGAACCGGAGTTCGACCCCCGAAAGGGACTGGAGGACGTCGACGAACCCATCCATTGGCGCGGAAAGTACCACGTGGGGCGCACCAACGTGCAAAAGCGCGTCCACCAAGCCTTTGGTGACCGCTCGAAGATCGAGCACGCCGCCGCGACATCCCGACGCGCGTGGCGCTTCGAGGGCGTGCACCACGGCTTCACCGAACCTCACGCCGTCGTCGCGCACTGGGACGCCAACGGACGTTTGCAACTCTACACGCCGCAGCAGGTGCCACACTACACCCACCGCGCCCTCGCGACGGTGTTGGACGTCCCCATGCACCAGATCAACGTCGTCCGGACCTTCGTCGGCGGAGGATTCGGCGGCAAGTCTGACCCCTTCCCTCACGAAATGTGTGCGGCCATCCTTGCACGGAAGTGCGGCCGACCGGTTCGCATCACCTTCGACCGTGAGGAAGTGTACTGGATCAACCGTGGCCGTCACCCGTCCTACATCGAGGTCAAACTCGACGCGGACGAGGACGGTCGCGTCGCCGGATTGGACGTTGACGCGCTGATCGATGGAGGCGCCTTCGCTTCCTTCGGGCACGTGACCTCGTACTACAACGGCGTGCTGGCGACCGCGCCCTACGAGCTTGGTTCCTTCCACTACACCGGTGCGCGCGTGTGGACCAACAAGCCCGCCAGCGGTGCGATGCGCGGCCACGGGGCGGTCAACACCCGCTGTGCCGTCGAAGTGGGCTTGGACGACATCGCCGAGCAATTGTCCGTGGACCCCATCGACCTGCGTCTGGCCAACCTTCTGCCGCCGCACAGCCGGACCATCTCTGGATTCCGCATCACCAGCAACGGGATGCGCGAGGCCTTGCGTCGCGTGAAGGAAGAAAGCGGCTGGGATGAAAAGTTCCGAAAAATGCCTCTCGGCAAAGGCATCGGCATCGGATGCGGTTTCTTCATCTCCGGCTCGGGCCTTCCGATCCACTGGGACCCCAACCGCTTCCCCCACGCCACGGTTCACATCCAGGTGGACATGGACGGTGGCGTCACGGTCCACACAGGAGCGGCCGACATCGGCCAGGGTTCGACCACGGCCGTTGCCCAGGTGGTTTCGGAAGTGCTGGCGTTGCCGCTGGACATGATTCATGTCCGCAGCCACGAAAGCGACACCAGTCCTGTGGACCTCGGCTCCTACTCCAGCCGTGTGACCTTCATGAACTGCAACGCGGCCATCCGCGCGGCCATGGAGATTCGAGAACAATTGCTCAACGCAGCGTGGGACATGCTCGGCTACCATCCCACCACCTTGGTGATGGTCGACCGGCGCATCGTCTACAAGCACGACCCTTCCATCGGCGTGTCGTACCTTCAGGCGCTCCACAAGGCGCAGGAGGACAAGGGTGCGCTCATCGCACGCGGAGCCTACCGATCTCCGCCGATGGGTGGCGTGCACAAGGGGGCAGCCGCCGGTCTTGCGCCCGCCTATTCCTTCTCGGCCTACGTGGCAGAAGTTGACGTTGACGTCGAAACCGGCTTGGTCAAGTGCACCCGAGTCTGGGCCGCGCACGACTGCGGCAAAGCGCTCAACCCCCTCGCTGTGGAAGGCCAAATCATCGGTTCCTGCCACATGGGTCTTGGACAGGTGCTCTCCGAGCGGATGGTCTACGGGCGCACCGGGCACTTGCAAAACGCAAACCTGCTCCAATACCAGATTCCCTCGGTCCATGAGATGCCGCACGTGACCCCCATCATCGTCGAATCCTCCGACCCTGAGGGTCCCTTTGGCGCCAAGGAAGCCGGCGAAGGCCCCCTGCTTCCGATTTTGCCGGCGGTGTGCAACGCGGTCTACGACGCCGTTGGCGTGCGCCCCTCCTCGCTGCCGCTCACGCCAGACGTGGTGTGGTCCGACATTCAGAAGCGCATGAAGGCGGAAGACGTGGAAGATCCACTCGAGCTCACGTCGCCTCGGTTGACGCATGGCCCGCTCCAAGAGAAACTCGCCTCGCGCGCTGAGGAACACCAGTCGCGCGACCGGGCGCGTCAGCGCACGGAGGACACGTCACCGTACGTCAACGGTGTCCTGTTCGGCTTCGATCCGACCCGTCCGATCGACGAACAATTGGAAGGTTGGGCCGCCATTGACGATCCCGATCCTGAATCCATGGCCGAGATGGGCTATGCAGGCCGTGCCTGGTTGAAGCAGGAGCAGCGTCACATGGGAGGTGACGTCTGATGCTGACCCCTCCCTTTGTGCTGCACCGTCCGACGTCGGTCGAGGAAGCGTGCGCCATTGCCGCAGAACTCGCTGAAGCCGACCGACCCTTCGACTGGGTGGCCGGCGGCACGGACCTGCTGCCGAATTACAAGTGGCACCTCAACCCGAAGGGTGACGTCATCTCCCTTGCGCACGTTGACGGCGCCGATGCCTTGGAAGCGAACCGCGTGGGCTGCATGGTCCGTCTGCATGACGTGGCCACCTCAGACGTCGTTCATCCTCTGCTCGCTGAGGCAGCAGCGAAGGTCGCCTCGAGCCTCATTCGCCGTAGCGCGACCATCGGCGGCAACCTTTGCCTCGACACCCGCTGCTTTTGGTACAACCAGAGCGAAGATTGGCGCCGGTCCATCGAATGGTGCCACAAAGCCGACTGCGGCACGGGTGCCGATTGCCGGGTGATTCCCAACCAGAACACGCTTTGCGTGGCCACGTACCAAGGCGACATGGCGGCCGCGTTCATGGCGTTGGGCGCTGAGGTTGAATTGGTCGGCCCTTCCGGTGAGCGCCGCATGCCTCTGGAGGACTTCTTCGAACTCGACGGCATGAAGAAGAACGTGCTCCAGCCCGGTGAATTCTTGCTCGCCGTCCATCTTTCCGATGACGCTTCGTCAAGGGTTGGCGCCTACCACAAGTTGCGCGTGCGTGAAACGTGGGACTTCCCCGAAGCCGGGATCGCAGCCGCTTGGATTCCTGGAGATGCGGCCTCGCTTCGCGTGGCCAGCACGGGTTTGGAGAGCATCCCAGGGCTGCACGCTGACCTCGTTGAGGCGCACGCCGATTGGACCGACACCGAGGGCCGAAAGCGGCTTTCCAAGGCCCTCCAGAAGGCCATCAAACCGGTCAACAACACCGCGCTCCCACCCCGCTACCGCCGCTCCATGGTGAGCGTCCTTGCCTCCCGCGCGCTGCGCGCCATCACACAGGGGGAGTGAGGATGCGCCGCGTCCTGTGCATGCTCATCGTGTTGCTCCTGGCGCCTGTCGCGTCGGTCCATGCACAAGTCGAAGCGCCTTCGTGGGAGCTTGGTTGGGAAAGCGACGTTGAAGACGGCGTCATCCTCAATCTCGACGGAAACCGTTGGAGCATCAGCCATACCCTGGAGATCTGGATTGCCAACAACCGGCCGTTCGATTTGGAGGTTGACGTGGAGCTGGAGCTCCCCAGCGACGCCCCTGTTGAGGCGGAGGTCGAGTCGCCCGTGACCGTCGGCGCGAATGGGAACGTGACGGTCGAAATCACCCTTACCGGATTGACGGCGGATGAAGTGCGCGCTTACGCACCTGCCTCCGCCTTTGGCTTGACCGTGACCGCGACGGAAGCCTCGCAGACCAACTCGGGTTCCACCCAAGAGATTGACGCTGACCTCGAACTTCCCCGCGTTCACAGGCTGGAGCCCAACGTGCCTCAGGCGCCAAATCCCTTTGATGCCGGTACGTGGATCGAGATGACCCTTGAACTCAACAACATGGGCAACACGCGAGACGCGGTGACCGAGGCCGAAGCGGAGGTTCGCTCCTGCCCACAACTGAGCGTGCTTGGCCTCGACGCTTTGGCCGGCACCGTTGTGGAACCCACCGACGTTGGTGGTCAAGCGCCCACCGAAGTTACCGTCCGTCTTGAGGCTTCAAGCAGCCACCCTGCCAAGACGTGTGAGATTCGGTTCATCGTGACCTCAGAAGGTGATGGAGCCAGCCGAAGCACGACCATCGACGTGGACGTCAATGCTGCGGATCCAGATGACGTGATCGGGGACGTCAACGACGTCGGCACGAGCGATCCTTCCACCCCTGAGGAATCGAGCGCTCTTCCCCTTCCAACGTCGCTGCTTTTCGTGGCGGTTTTGCTTGCGGTTTTGCGCCGGCCAAAGCCGTCGGAAGAGGCTTGATTCTCACGCGCCTGCTGCTCGGGCGAAACATCGGCCTGAACGGTGCACGTCGCCCTATTGTGTCAAGAGCACCGTGGGAGAATCATTATGTGGGCCGTGAATATCGCAGAGATGGTGCTACAGTCTCCTGTGGCACAATGAGGCGATACCATGGCCGAAGAGGGCAGCAAAGGACTCAATCTTGAGTCGTGGCTGTTGGTCGCCCTCATCGTCACCGTCCTGATGGCCGGGACTGTCATAGCGCTCGTCAGCGCAGGGAAAGACGTTGTCTTTTCACCGTATGAGGAAGTGGATTCTTCGCTCAGCTACCAGCAAATCACCGACGCGCGCGCTTCATACGGCGAAGGCGGCATGGGGTACACCATCGCCAACACGATGTCCACGCCGATGTTGGTCAACGACTGGAAGGAACCCCATCGCACCTTGCTGATCATTGCCGCGCCAGAGAAGCCCTTTGACGCGGCCGAGGCGGCCGCACTTCACGACTTTGTGACCAAGAAGGGCGGCAAGGTCATCCTCGCTTCCAATTCTTCCAACGCTCAGCCCGTGGCTGATTTGTTTGGTGTCAAGTTCTTTGGCGACCCCGTGGTTGATCCTTACCGCTATTACGAGATGCAAGGCAACGATGGAAACCCCCTCGCACCCGACGCTCGGAGGGTCTGGGCGGCCGCCAGCCTGACGCGCAACGTCACCGACATGCAGGACGAATCCCGTCAAGCATGCTCCGAGACGCAGGTCACCTCCCGCGACTTGGACAACTGCCGGCTCCCTGTCCTCTTCCACCGCCCCACGGCCATCCAAGTGCTCGAAGATCAGGACGAATCTGGGCGCACCGTCAGCGTGCTTGCTGCAGCGTCCACGCCGGCCTTCATCGCCCGTGCCGATTACAACCCTGACAACATCGCGAACCCGGTGCTTGGCGAAGGGAAGACGGGCCTCATCGTGCGCATGGACTACCCCGTTGAGGGCGTTCTCGACACCGTTACTGGCGGCGGACAAGGGCAAATTGGGGTGACCGGAAGCATCGTCTTCGTCGCCGACCACTCCGTCTTTGCCAACCACATGTGGACGTGGGAAAAAGCCGACACGACCGGCAAGTTGCAGTGCGACAGTCCACAATACGAAGCGCGCGATGCCGCCACGTGCTGGACCACGGACAGCCAAGGCATCGACCAAGGCGACAACGCATGGGACGGCAACCAGCGCTACTTCACCGGCCTCGTGGGCTCCATGATGGAACACAGCAACGAAGAATTGTCGTCAACAGTGGGTCGCACCAACTCGAATTTCAACGTCGTTTTCGACGAAAGCCGCCACGTGGCCGGCGCTTTGACCATGCCGTTCACCGAAGCCGTTGGCGCCGTGGTCCTGCTCACCAGCGATGGGCTGCTCAAGTGGCTCATTGGCATGAACCTCTTCGCCCTCTTGGCCATCGCCATCATGGTCGTGCCAGAGAAGGAAAACTGGCGTCACGTCTTCGACCTCACCCGATTCAGGGAGCGTCCAACCAAGTTGGATCCGACCCAGTACCAACGCCGGACCAGGGAAGCATTCCTGTCCAAGGTTCGGCAACTCCACGACCTGACCCGCGACGACTTCGCACGCAAGTCGCCAGCGGAAATCATGCAAATGGTGCGCGAGCCGCGCCTGGTTGAGCTGGTCAGCTCAAACCGCGACTATTCCAACGATGAACTGAGGGAGTTGATCCCGCACATCCGTCGTTGGGGAAAGTAACCTAGGAGGAACAAACCATGCAGCCACCCGCCCCCCCCGCAGCCCCGCCCGCGCCGGCCGCTCCCGCTGCTCCGGCGCCCCCCGCCCCCGCGGCTCCGCCCGCACCGGCGGCACCCGCGCCCGCAGCGCCCGCAGCACCCGCCGCACCAGCCGCCCCCGCTCCGGCGCCCACCCGGCACCAGAGCAGCCCCGAAGTGAAGGAACGTCTCGCCGCCGTCGGCGCGATTTCCCAAGCCATCTCTGCTGAAGTGCAGAAGGTCATCATCGGGAAGTCGCACATCATCGACAACGTGCTCATCAACATCCTGTCCAACGGCAACCTCCTCTTCGAGGACTACCCCGGTCTGGCCAAGACGCTGATGACCAACACGTTCGCCGATGCCCTCGGTTGCGACTTCAAGCGTGTTCAGTTCACGCCTGACCTGCTCCCCGCCGACATCACCGGGACCAACATCTACGACGCCAAGAAGGGCGAGTTTACGTTCAAGCCTGGACCGCTGTTCTGCAACTTGCTCCTCGCTGACGAGATCAACCGTGCCCCGCCCAAGACGCAGGCTGCGTTGCTCGAAGCGATGCAAGAAAAGCAGGTGACCATCGGTACGGTGACCCACAAGCTCCCCGCACCGTTCATCGTCATGGCGACCCAAAACCCCGTCGAGCAGGAAGGTACCTACCCCCTGCCCGAAGCACAGCTTGACCGTTTCATGTTCAAGATGTCCGTGGGCTACCCCGACCGTGCGGACGAGGACGAAATCCTCCGCCGCCGTATCGAGCGTGGAAAGGACGCCGTCGACGTCGACGTCATCACCGACCCGCAGCGCGTGATCGCGATGCAGCAGGCCTGTGAGAGCGTCTACGTTGACCCCAGCCTGCGCATGTACATGGTCGAGATTGTCTCCCGAACCCGTGAGGACCCCCGCGTTCTCGTCGGCTCTTCGCCTCGTGGTTCGCAGGCGCTCCTGAAGACCTCCCGCGCCGCCGCCGCCCTCCGCGGTCGCGACTTCGTCACCCCTGACGACGTCAAGACCGTCGCCGAGCTGGCCATCGCGCACCGGATCATCCTCAAGCCCGAGCACCAGATCAAGGGCTTGGAGTCCGGTGAGGTCATCCAGAACATCCTGCGTGAAGTGCCCGTGCCGACCGTTTGAGGTCGTTCACGTCATCTGAATCGGAGAGTGGGCCACCATGTGGAGCCGTAAATCAGCGATGCTCGGCAGCCTTGCTGTCGCGATGTACTTGCTCGGCCTCACCTTGCGAAATTCGCAGTTGGTGACCATCGCCGTGGTCATCTTCGTGATCTTGACCTGGGCCGCCCTCTTTGGTGGACACGCCGACGTCGCCTCCTCCGGACGTCGGTCAGAGGAGTTCACCGGAGAGGAGGGCATGGCCCTCGGCAACGTCTCTGCGATGCGAAAGATGTCCAGTGCGCGCCTCTTTGAGGACGGTGAGTTGAGCGTCACGCTCAGAATGCAAAATCATTCAGGGCTGGCAAAGATCCTCGAGGTGCGCGACCGCGTCCCCGAGGTCATGCGCATCAAATCCGGTTCGAACTACATCCTGATGGAACTCGGCCCACGCCGTGAGACCTTCATCGAGTACACCGTCGAGTGTCCCCTTCGGGGCTTCTACAGCCTCGGGCCGGTTGCGGTCCGGATGCAGGATGCCTTCGGACTGTTCCACCGTGAGAAGGAGCTCCACGTCTACAACGACTTCCTGGTCTTCCCCAAGATGGAGGACCTCAAGGAGACCTTCGTCAAGTCACGCGTGCCCAAGATCTTCACCGGTGCCGTCAACATCCGACAGCCCGGTCCAGGTTCGGAGTTCTACTCCCTGCGCGAATACTTCGAAGGCGACTCGTTCAGGGCCATCAACTGGTCCGCCTACGCCCGCTCTGGCAAGCTCATGGTCAACGAGCGCGAACGTGACGCGGTGTCCGACGTGATCATCCTCGTCGATTCCCGCTCCGTCGCCGAGACCGGTCCAGTCAGCCGCAACGCGCTCGTGTACTCCACGCGTGCTGCGGCCTCGTTGGCCAAGTATTTCCTTGGCCGCCGCGACTCGGTCGGTGTCATCGTCTACGGTGACGAGGTCGTCAGCGTTGACCGTGACACGGGCAAGAAGCAGCTCTACGTGATTTTGACGAAGCTGGCCGGCGCCGTGGCGAAGGGCAACACGCCGCTCCAAGTCGTGGTGAACCGCATCTTGCCCCACATCAACAAGGGGAGCCCGATCATCGTCCTGAGCAACCTCGAGGACGATCCCACCATCGTCAACGCGTTGCGCGACTTCCGTGCGCGCGACTTCGACGTGACCGTGCTCTCTCCTTCGTCCCTTGAGTTCGAGTTCGACGCAAAGCGCCTCGACCGCACCGGGTACGAGGTGCTCAAGACCGAACGCGACGTCTTGATCGGTGAACTTCGGGGACTCGGTGTCAACATCATGGATTGGGAGCCCGACATGCTCCTTTCGACGGCCCTCGCAGGAGCGCGAGGATTCTGAGGTGAGGTCATGGCAGCAAAAACGTCTGGAGACACCGCTCACCTGTACGAGAGCAAGACCGTTCGGTCTTCTGCTCCCAGCCGGAAAAAGCTGGCAGGAAATGCCGGTATCGGCACTGAAATTCCCAAGGACGCCATCCCGGAGATTCAGATTCCCTCCTTCGTGGAAAGCCTCCTCGGTGGCCCCTTGGTGCCGAAGATGAAATTCCTCCCTCCCGACAAGATGGTCCAGAACCTCCAACTTGCGGTGTACGGGATTCTCATCGCTTTGGCCTTCCTGACGCTGATCGTCTCCCCAGGAGCCGGAACCATCTGGTACATGTTGACCGGGAGCATCGGTGTGGCGACCACCGTCCAAGTTGTCGTCATTGCCTTGGCGACGATTGCAGGATTCGTTGGGACCTTCCGTCGTGACGGCCGCTACCTCTTGGCGTCCAACGTGCTCTTCATTCTCGCCATCCTGCGGTTTGCCTCTTCGAAGGTCGCGCTTTCCTTCGACCCCTTCGGGCTTGCTGAGCGTCCTTTCCTGCTGAGCAGCTTGGTCGTGGTCTATGCGGTCTTCCTCATCATGTACATCGAAATCGGCAACGGCGTGTTGCGCTACAGCATGCTGGACACCAGCATTCGCACCAACGAAGTGTACGTCATGAATCCCGGTAAAATTGTGGGGAAGTACCACCGCGCCCTCGTCCTCAACCCCATCATTTCCATTGTGCTGGCCACGCTCGTGCTCTCCGCCAACACCATCCTCCCCGCCTTGGTTGGTGTGCTGTCCAGCAACACCGCTCGTCGTCTCGAGGAGTCCGTCGAACTGACCTCGGTGTACGGCGTTGCGCTTGGCACGCTGTTCGTGTTCCTCGTCACCGGAGCCCTCTTCGCGCTCAACCTGCCCATGCATTTGCAGCGCTGGCGCGAGAGCCGTGAAGCGTGATCACGCTTCGGCAAGCCAGGACGCTTTCCTCGCCGTTTGTTCCAAAGCGAGTTTCACGTGGTCCCTCGGGACCAAAATTCGGATTCTTCGCGTGTCGTGGTCGACCACATCCACATCGTCCATGCTGAGGTCATGGAGCCAAGCCTCCGGGTCCTTCCACGACCCGATGAAGGTGATCATGGCCGAGGCCTCTCCGACGCGGTTGACCTCCATGCCGAGCACCGTAAGCGATGCCTCGGCGGCCTTGACGCCGCTGGCGTCCACAATGAGCCGGATGCCGTCCACCCAGGACAGGGAGGCGTGCACGCTGAGCCCGTGGTTGGCCAGTTGCGTCAGTAATGCCGCCTGTTGCGTACCAGGGGTGCCTACCGGGGGGAAGGTGACCTCGATGGCGCACACGTCCATGGTGCACGCCGCTGCAAGAAGGCCGGAGTCGGTGATGAGATCAGGGCCGATGGTGGTCGCTGCGGGGCTGCTCAGCGCCTCGCTCAGGTGACGCACTTCGATGGGAATCCCGTCAGCGATGCAGGGGCCAACGGTCGCTGGATGGAGCACCGTGGCGTCCAATCCAGCGGCCATCCGAGCCAATTCGTAGGGGACATAGGCGATCGGTTCGGTGTCGATGCCCCACCTGGGGTTCACGGGATGAATGCCACGGACGTCCTTCCACAAGATGACGCGCCGAGCGCCGAGCAGGTGGGCGACGGCCGTGGCCGTGTGGTCTGAGCCACCCCGTCCAAGCAACGCGAGGGCGCCATCCCGTCCAGATCCAAGCCAGCCGGTGATGACGGGGATACCGTGGAGGATGCTCCGGTCGAACTTTTGGGCGCTCTGTTCCAAATCGACGGCGTCCGCTTCGAGCGTGCCCGAGAGCATCATTCCGATGTCCTCTGCACCCACGGCATGAGCCGGAAAACCGCACCTGCGGAGGTGGTGAGCGATGACCAAAGCAGAGAGCCGTTCACCTGAGGCCAAGAGTTGGATGCGCGCATCATCATCGGTAGGGTCTGCTCGCCGTCGCCTCAGGGCTTCTTCCATCGTCAGCAGCACATGCTCAAACCTGCTCCCGTCGCGGCCACGGTCGAGGCGAGGTGCGAACATCAGGTGGTGAGAACGAAGGTCGGACACCAACCGTTCTGCGTACCGTGGGTCGTCCACGGCGCGCAGCAACCGGTCCGTGGTGCCCCACAGTGCGGACACCACGATGGCTGCCGGGCCGTCGTCTTCGGCGATGCGGTCCGCCAAACGGTCCAAGTCAGGGGCACCACGGAGGACAGATCCTCCGAATTTGTGCACCGTCCATGCCTCACCCATTCAGGTAGCCTCCCCGGAGTGCAAGGTCGGTCACCACCAAGGCCGCGATGGCTTCGACCACCGCGACGCCTCGGGGGGCGAGCACCGGGTCGTGTCGGCCTTTGACCGACAACGTGCTGGCTTCGCCGGTGGTCAAATCGACCGTTGGCATCGGTTGGGGGATGCTCGAGGGCGGTTTGAGGGTCAACCGGACGATCAAATCTGAGGCCGAAGCCATGCCGCCAAGCGCTCCTTCGGCAACCTCCGTGCGCAATTCAGGTCCGTTGTCCGTCGGATACCAGCCGCCGTGGTGGTCCGAACCTCGCAAGGCGAGCGCCTGCGTGCCTTGACCGAATTCAACGGCTCGGGCTCCGGGAACAGCGAGCAACGCACGCCCGAGCGCCGGTTCCAAGCCATCGAACCATGGCTCGCCGAGTCCCATCGGGAGGCCGCTAATGACGAGATCCACGCGCGAGCCAATGCTGTCGCGCTCTTTCTTCAGGGATTCAACGTGGTCGAGCATGGCTTCGGCCACGTCGGCATCTTGGCAGCGCAGAAGGGCTGCGGAGGGCGTGGGCCATTCAGTCCCGTGCGTTGGCAGGGGTGCTTCATGTGGTCCAATGGCGCCGACGTGCGCCGTCACACGGGCGCCCAAGTGCTCCATCAACGGAGCAACGATGGCTCCCGCAGCGACCAATCCTGCGGTCAATCGTGCAGAGGATGACCCGCCGCCGCTCAAATCTGCATGCCCTTCGCTGCGCACGTGCATTGGGAGATCTTGGTGCGCAGGGCGTGGGTGGCTGGGCAAAAAGCTGTAATCGCTCGTTCGGACGTCGGCGTTGGCGATTTCGATCATCATCGGCTGGCCGGTGGTGCGTCCTTCGTGGACGCCTGACGCGACACGAACCACATCCGCTTCCTTTCGTTTGGTGCCGATGCCTTCTCCCGGACGACGCCGGTCCATCCGATCTTGGATGGCGTCATGATCAACGGACATGCCGCTCGGGAGTCCCTCAATCAGTGCCCCGACGCATGGGCCATGGCTGGTGCCAAACAGGGTCACCGCCAACCGCTCGCCAAAGCGCATGCGCATGGGACTCAAGGGGCCCTCGACCCTCTTGCCTTCAACCGTTGCCTTTGGTGCAAGGGGTGGCGAAACCCCTGTATGTTACCGTTTTTCAAAAAATCCTATCTGAATCCGCCTCATGGTATATGAAAACCTGTATTTTTGCTGGAAGAAAGAAACGCCGCTTTATATCTGTGAAAAAATCGTAGGTCGGTTAATGTCTGGAAACAAAACCCTCCGACGAACTGCCCTGCTGTTGACCGCCATGGCCGTGTTGGCCGTTCTCGTCCCGACCGCGCTCGCCGCGGACGCAGACGTCAACGCCGACACCGGCCTCCCCTCGTTCTTGAGCGATGGACAAGGAAACGACGCCCTTGAGCTCGTGACCTTCTTCTTGTTCTTCGTGGGGTACATCTCGATGGGTGCTGCCTTCGTGTTCTTCATGAGCGAGCGCAACAACGTCGCCCCCGAGTACCGCACCACGATGACCATCTCCGCGCTCATCGTCGGTATCGCGGCTTTCCACTACTACTACATGCGTGGCGTGTACGTGGACACCCAGGTCGTCAGCACCGAATACCGCTACATGGACTGGATCATCACCGTCCCCTTGATGGCCCTCAAGTTCCCTTCCCTCGTGGGCAAGGACGCCATCACGGACAAGACCTTCGCCGGCCTCGGCTTCACGGGCATCTGCTTCGTGGGCGCCCTCATCATGATCGGCTTCGGCTACCTCGGTGAGGCTGCCCTCATGGACCCAACCATCGCCCTCCTCCTCGGTGGCATGGGCTGGGCCATGATCATGGTCGCAACCGGTCTGCCCTTCGGCCTCTTCGGCGGCCTCGGCGTGGACGACTCCAAGATCAAGGAAGAAGTGAAGTGGAGCACCGACGCTCTGCGCACCTTCATCCTCGTGGGCTGGATCATCTACCCCATTGGCTACCTCTTCAACGAGAACACCTACGACCTCGGCAGCGAGGAAGTCATGGGTGTCCTCTACAACATCGCGGACATGATCAACAAGATCGGCTTCGGTGTCGTCGCCTGGATGGGCGCGAAGAAGGCCACGGCCGCGATGGCCTGAAGCAGGTCAAATCACCAACCAACAACACCCTAAGGCACCTTGCCTTGGCCGAGCGGCGGCGTCCTGCGGGGCGCCGTCGCTCCCCCTCTTTTCTCACTCTAGCCAACAAACCGCGTCTCGATGAGTTCCCTGTCCGGGGCTCGATGCGCGTATTGTTGCTTCAACCGCTCGATGGGCTGCTCGATGCCTGCCGGTACCACGATCACGATGGCAGGTCCTGAGCCCGTGATGCCGGCAGCTCGACCACCGTTCACGAACGCATGGTTGGCGAGTTGACGGCCTTGATGGTCCTGGGTTGCGGCCACCACGCCACGCCCGTTTTGGGTCAACGCCACCAACGGCCGGCCCTCTTGCAGCGCGGAAAGCGCGTGCTGGAAATGTGATGCGTGTGGCGAGAACGACTCCAAAGGTGGATGTTCCTCGCGCTCGGGTCCAGTGAGGATGAGCACCCTCCAGTCCTCAGGGCTCAGGCCCTCGCCCTCCATGACGACACGCTCCTCGGCCGATGTGGCCCCAACATCGATCACGCGCCAACCTGGCTCGGCTGCGGCCCATGCGTCGTCGTACGCACCGGTGATGGACACGCCGGCGGCCAATTGAGCCGCACCCGCGAGTTCCACCAATGCGGAGGTGGCCACCTCAGTGCCCGTGGCATCAGCAAGGGCGCGGAGGCCTGCGATGGACACAGCAGCCGACGATTTCAGCCCCTGTCGAGGAGGAATGCTCGAGCGAACGGCCCAGTGAACTTCTCCTTGGGGCGCTGGATGGCCCGCTTCCGTCCATGCGTTGAGGACCGCTTTCAGGAGTCCGTCGGGGTCCTCAACTTCACGCCGTGGTGGTGCGTCCAGCAATCGAACGTTCACGGGGAGGTCGAGACCGAGGCTTGCCCCGTACCCGATGCCGGCGGCGTGAATCAAGCTGCACGCGCCGTTGGCGCTGCCTGCTCCGATGACCGCCATGTTCAGTGCTCCGTGACCTCCGATTCGATGGGCTGACCCACGTGGCGCCCCGTGGCGTCTGACCGGCTGATCAGACGCATGCCTGTTTCCAAGGCGGTCACGGACACTGGGGTTCCACGAGCGTCGACAACACGAACGGTTTCTGCGTTCTGCAATAGCACACGACCCTCTTGACCTTTCTGATTCGAAAAGAGGACGGAAATGAGCGGTCGGCGTTCGACCTTCAACCGTCCGACATGCAATGGCCTCGTGTTGCCTTCAGCATCGATGATCAACACCTCATCCCCTGGCGAGAGTTCGCTGAGGTAACACGTGGACCCGTCCGGAAGCAGTGCGTATTGGTGGACGGCCCCTGCGTTCACCCGGAACGGGCGGGTTGGGACAAAGGCGGAAGGAACGGTCTCACCGTGGACCAAGGCCATCATGGCGGCGGTCGAGCCCACCAGCATGCCTTCACCCGGTGCAAGCAACCCCGCCAAATCCACACAAACCCGGTCGCCAAGCCCGAAAGAGGTGACCTCTGTGACGGTGGAGGTGCTCAGCGCACTGCGGGCCTGTGTGGGCTCTGGAACCGTCCGTTCCTCGTCCCGTTCAAGCCTCGATGCCCGCATGGCTTCGGCGGCGTCGAGCAACCTCGTCGTGGGTGAAACGGCCACCGCATCCACGCCGGTGTCAAGGGCAAAAGCCGCTCCTGCAATGCTCTGAGGCGTGTTGACCACGGCCGCGACCTTCGTCGGGCTGCCTTGGGCTGCAGCCACCACATTTTCGACTGGAATCATGGACCAGTCCTCGAAACTCAGGACAATCCATTCGACGAGGCCAACGTGGGCGAGCGCTTGCTGCTGATGGGCCTCTGAAGCGATGTGCACGTGCACGGCGCCAATGGCTTCGTCATGGCCTCCCGTGACGTTCACGACGGGCTTGGGGAGGTCTGTCGTGGATTCGCCGTCAAGGCTGAGGCAGCGGGCAACGCTCTCGCGCCTCGAGGCCGCTTCGCTCCATCCCACGGACCAGATTTCCATGTTCAGGCCTCAAGGTGGTGTGCTGCCTCTTCGGGGGTGGCGCCTTGATGCACGATGGCGTGGATGGCTCGCACCAGCCTAGTTGGGTGAGGGTGAGCGAAGATTTGCCGGCCCATGCACACGCCAGCAGCGCCAGCTTCCATGGCGCCGCTGATCATCTGGAGGAGGGCCATGTCGTCGTCAGTGCGCGGTCCGCCAGCGACCAAGACCGGGATGGGCGCGGCTGAGGTCACGTGTCGGAAGGCCTCCACGGAACCGCTCCAAGTGGCTTTGGCGACGTTGCAACCGAGCTCAAACGCCAAGCGAACGGCGTGGGCTTGGCCGTTGGTGGGATCATCGGCCATGGGCGAAAGGTTCGAGCCACGGGCGTAGACCATCCCGAGGGTCGGCACCCCTGCTCGATGAGCATCACCGGTGATGGCTCCGAGGCGTTCAATCATGCGGCCTTCACCGGGTGTGCCCATGTTGACCTGCGCGCTGACGGCGTGAGCGCCGCGGGCAAGCGCTTCCTCGACATCGCCAACGCTGACTTTCTCGCCAGCGTCAGCGCCGCCATGGCGTGTGGACACAGAGAGGTGGGCCACGAGTCCGATGGCAGGAGCGTTATCGGTGCGAAGAAGATGGCTGATGAGGCCTTTCTGAGCCACGATGGCGTCGGCTCCGCCTTCGCTCAGGGCTGCGACGAGCCCGTCGACGTCCTGCAACCCGGGCACCGGCCAATCCGACGCACCGTGGTCGATGGGAACCCACACGCCCCGGCCACCTGGCAACAGGGCCTCCAAGCCCGTCCGGCCTCCGCTCATGTGGTGCTGTCCTCGCCTTTGGCCGTCAACCTTTGCTCGTCCCAAGGCGGTGGGGTTGGGCGATACGGTCAAGACCGACCTCGTTCTGCCTTGATGCATGGACCCGCTGAGCATCGCCCTCACCGGCGCCCTTGGTGGCGCCTTCAGCTTCGGCGTGCTCCGCTTGGTGCTGCGGCGCGATTCCCGCATTGACCTGCGCCAAGGCATGGTCGCTGAGGGCCTCGGTTCTCGCGTGGCCGGTGCCGATTTCACCACGCCTCGCGCGGAGTTTGACCGCCAACTCGCGAAAATCCAGAGTCAACGCCGCCGCTTCGAAGCCGATGACGCACGTCAGCGGGCACGAAGCGCAGCACGCCTGCAGCGTGAAGAAGAGGCACGCCGGAAGGAGGAAGACGCCCGCCGCCGGATGGAAGAAGCCGAAGCACGCAGGGCGGAAGAGGAACGCCTCAAGCGGGAAGCCGAAGAGGAGGCCCGTCTTCGCGCCGCCCGCGAGGAAGAGGAGGCGCGCTTGGCCGAGATGCGGGAAGCCGCTCGGCAAGCCGAACTCGCGGAGATCGAAACGCAGCGCCAAGCCGAGGTCGAGGCCGCCCGCGCGCAGGCCGAAATGGAGGCTCGTGCCGCTGCTGAACGCTCCGCATCTGAACTCCGCGCTCGTCTCGAGCGTGAAGGTGCCTCGACCAGCGACGTGCAAATCTCCCTGATGTGGAACAATTTCAACGACCTTGACCTCCACGTCGTGTGCCCCTCAGGGGAGCGCATCCACGGCGGCGCCAAGGAATCGCCATGTGGCGGTGTCCTGGACGTTGACGCCAACGTCAAGCCCGACACGCGTCGGCCCGTCGAGAACGTGGTGTGGCCCCAAGGCATCGCGCCGGGTGGCGTGTACCAGGTCTACGTCCACCACTACAAGAAGCACGCTAAGCGCCGATCCCGCGACCCGACCCGCTTTTCCGTCATCATCAACGCTGGCGACGACATTCGCGAATACACCGGTGAATTGAGCGCTGGCGATCCGATCAAGAAGGTCTGCGAATTTACCGTCGACCCACCCGAGGTTCGTGCCGCCCGCCGTGCCGAATTGCAGGCTCAACTTGCAGCAGCGGACGAGGCCCTGGCCACGGGCAACTTTGCCGCTCCAGAGCCCGAGGAAGACGAGGTCGAGGAAGAGCCTTCCATCGACCTTCCACCCGCGCCAGATTTGGACGAAATGACGGCCGCTGAAGACGTGGAAGAGGAACCCGAGCCAGAGCCAGAGCCCGAACCCGAGCCTGAACCCGCTCCCGCTCCTGCGCCACGTCGGAGCATGGCCGACCGCTACGGTCCTGCTGGCGGCGGTGACGACTCGCCGGCCAACATCGACCGCAAATTTTGAGCCACGTTGAGGTCTCTTTCTCCATGGATTGAGCGAACGCCTAAATGCAGGCGACAGGAGGAGCCTTCAAGGCCTAAGCCCTGAGGTGAGCATCATGAAGACCTTCCCGTTGGTGATGTTCGCGATGGGGCTTGCGTTTTTCGTCCTCGGATTTGGCTTCGGTGAAGGCGGTGCCTTCGACCTCGTTCAGATCCTGCTCGGTCTCCTCCAATCGCTCATCGCCGCCATGGTGCTGGGTTGGATTCCAATGCCTGGCGGCTCGTCGTCCGGCGATGACGGGGAAGACCCCGACACGATGAACAAGCACTGAGGGATGACCATGTGGGAACACCGAACGATTTCTGACGCTCACCTCCAAGAGCACCGCCGCGTCCAGCCCATGGAGTCCTACGTGGACTTGACCCAGAAGATCACCCGCACCATGGAAGTCGCGGAAGGGCACGTCTTCGACCACGAGGACTTCCTCCGCTACGTGCCCCAGGAAGGGCCCTGGATGCCTCAGATGGACTCCGACATGACCCGTGCTGACCCCCGCACCCGCTACATCGGGAAGGGCAAGGCGACCTTGGTCAACACAAACATCGTTCTTGGTTCCAGCTGGATTGAGGCCGAGCGTTTCCGCTACGAGCGTGACCTCAAGAGCACCTCGGACTGGATGAAGCAGAAGACCATCATGAACGCGAACATGTGGACGCCCAGCACGGTCGCGACCACCCAGACCTTCGTCTTCTGTTCCACTGGCGACGAAGCCCGTATGGGATCCGCATACAGCGTCCGAGGTCCCCAGGATTTCGACCTGCCAAGCGACGATCACATGTTCTTCCAGCCGACCAAGGACGGCTGGCCCGAGTGGGACCCCGTCCTTTGGGGTCTCGGTCACCGCGGTGTTGTGCCCGGTTCCGACCCTGCTGAGCGCGTGTTTTACCCCTCGCTCATGCACCGCAACGTGACCTACAACAACCGCTTGGGTTGGGTGCGCTACTCTCCTGCTGGTTTCGGCAAGGACGCCAACGGGTACATCCTCACCCGTCCGTTTGACTGGATTTGGCCCGCCGTCAACGGCAGCCGCGACACGCCCTCGTCGTTCAACCTCCTCGTGAACATGCCCGACCGCCGCGAGTCCTTCGGCGAAGAAGGCATCACCGACATCTTCCTGACCTCGGGCAAGACCTCGCTCTACTCCCTGATGGGCATGATGTCCTCCCCCATGGTCCGCCAGATGTTTGGCTCCGGTACCGACTTGGTGCCCTTGGAAATGCACATGGTCGAGCCCGGGCTTGACGAATGGATTCAACGCGCCAGCGACGAGGACCGCTACGGTCGCATTTTCGAGTACTGCGCGACGCTCGGTTACCTCCTGACCGACCCCGCCATTGGCAGCCTCGGCGAAGGCAACCAGCGCCGCCGTCTCATCATCTACCCGCAAGACCAAGCCAACCTGTTGGCTTGCGTCAGCGCCAGCCAAGTGGCCGACCACGCGGTCAAGGTCAACTACGGCTCCACGGTGTTCACCAAGCTCGACCAGGCGGACTTCGAAAACCGCATGTCGCGCCGCATCAGCGCTTACGCCGACGAAATCACCCCAAGCGCCACCGCTCGCGGCATGCGCTGGGTGTCCAAGGCCACCTTCAACGCCGGCGATGGACAGGGCATCAAGGTCCAGACCGGACCAGTTGTCCACTCCCTCTTGGCCGTGCGTGGCTACGAGTTGCTCAGCCTGAAGGAGTACCAAGACACCTTCAACGAGGTCAGCGAAGCCCCGCGCCGCCTCATGACCCGGATCATTCAGTCCGTGACCATGAACGCGATGAAGACGGTTTTCCCGCTCGAGACGGTGCAGTCCAAGGCTGCAGAAGGCTCTGCGCCTTACGCCGGCCTCTTCTCTGTTGAAGGCCGCGAGCAGCCGCTCGTCTACTACACGGACATCCGCTTCCTCGTGCCCAACAGCATCGACCAGATGCGCATGCTCACCGGGCAGCGCGGCGCCGACCGCTCGCGCATGCGTGAAGCCTTCACCGAGCTGACCGGTGCTGACCCCGTCACGGGTCTCTCCATCCTCGACCTGTGCCTGCCCTTCGCCGGCGACATGGGCGAGGGCACCTGGCAGACCGGGACCGGCATCCGCATGGACGAGGTCATCGTTGAGGTCACTTGTGCGGTCAACCCCGCTGCGGTCTGGAAGCACCTCCTCGACTGCACCGCCGACCAGACCTTCACCACCGTCAAGGGCAACAAGGGCACCGCTGCCAACGTGTGGGGCGACGTCCTGATGCAGAACGAGCAGCTCCATGACCGCTTCAAGAAGGACGGCTTGGACCACTGGCTCCGGCTGCTGAAGATGATCTACCACTACGCGGACCACCATTCGCGCAAGAAGAACGGCCTCTGATTCGAGACGATTCGTCGCGCTCCGCGGTGCATCGCCGGACGTAGAGCCATCAATTCAAGGACCGAACGCGTAAGCATAGGTCATGGATTTCGCCTTCGGCGAGCCACAGACCTTCAGCGAGTTTCTCCTCGTCGCAGCCTTGGAAGTTCTCTTGCTTTCGTTCGGTATCCTGCTTGCCCTGCGGATCAACAATTGGAACGAAGCCAGAAAGGAATCAAGGCAAACCGATGAATTGCTGGGCCTGCTCATTCAGGACCTTCGCGAGAACCTTGACGAAATCGTCACGGACATTGGCATCGGTGAGGGCTTCATTGGCATGTGTGAGACGGTCATCCAACAGAAAGATGCCATCGATCAGGTCGATGACGAAGACATCGACAACCTGCTGGGTTACTTGGCCGCAGACCACTTCTTCTTCGCCCAATCTCCTGCATTTACACGTCTTGAAGCGTCGAACATCTGGGAGAAGCTCACCGAGGAATTGAACTCGAAAATTCACCACATTTACTACGGCAGAATTGGCATCATTCAGCAGCGCTTCGCCAAGCATGTTGAGTATGCAACGCATTGCAAACTCACGTACCTGATGCCAAACGGCTTTTTCGATTCGGAATTAAGTCATGATCAGAAGAGGAGCATCATCACGGCAACCTTGGATGATTTCCTTCACCACACGCATCTGCTCAACCACTCATGCGCTCGGATGGTCGCGTTTTGGCAAAGCACCACGGAACTCATCGACGACCTGATCGTCGAACTCGAGGCACTCAAGGGATAGCGTTAGCACCGACCCACTGGAAGCCCCTTTGATTTGCTAAGTCCTGAGCAATGGGTGTCTGGATACACCCTTTGAAACATCCAAAAAGAATACATCTAATGCCTACTATGCTCGTATGTGGAGAACCAAATCTTAGGCTTATTGTCCAGTACGGACGAGGATATGGAAGAAGTTATTCTGAAGAAAAGTTCTACAAGAACTAAATTATCCATGGTAGTTGGGAAAAATCTGTTTCAGGTTGTCCGCTTTGATAAAAAATCAATCTTAATGCATGAATTTTCAATTACGAGAAAATCTGTATTAGGTTTCAAGCATCATAGTTTTGAGACCATACACAACTGGAGGCTATTTTTGTTGATCACTTGTATTTCCAGTTTCATTTTCATCAGTCCAATTTCTTCAACATGGACCGCACCTTGGTATGTCGCCGATCTTGTATTTTTATCCTCTCTAGGATTGCTAATATTCTCAATTGGTAACCCACATATTCTCGTTTTTAATACAAAATCAGACAGATATTCAGTTTTCTTTTTCCAATGGCGTTCGAACAAGGATAATATTTCTGAGACTTTGTCAAATATTGGTATAGCCATGAGTGAATTTTTAGTTTCTGGAGAATTTGTATTGCCTAAAATCACTTACAATATTGGAAGAATTGGTGACAATATAGGGAGAATTGGAGATACAGTTGCGACAGATTCGGTTGTAATGGAAGAACAAGTTCAGACCGGCCAAGAGGAAGAATAATCGCAAAGGGCCCCCCTTTGCAACGATGGGTGAGCAGAGGGTAGCCTCTGATTTTGCCGAACGCCCTCGAATTTTTCAGAGATCAGAGTCGATGACCCTTCCTGGGGTCGAGCAGCGAACTCAATCAAGCCGTTCCACGGAAAAACGGCTTGAGCGTGGACATCAGGAGAGGATGTCCATCAAGCGGTCGGCTTCAGCGGCGAGTCGAATCGAGCGCGCAATGCGGCGGCCGGTGGACATGAAGGGCTCGTTGATGTCCGAGTAAGGCGAGCCGCCGACGAAGGGGTTGGAGCCCGCGACGATGCGCGCTGAGATCTCGAAGACCTTGAAATCCAGTTGGTCGGTGACGATGGTCTCCAAGCAGAAGGGGCCGATCATGCCGCGCGCGCCCTCCTCAAGTTCGAAGGAGGAAGCCACGGTGCCTTCGGCCATCAGGAAGGCCTTGGGGAGCAGGGATTCGCGGATGACGACGGGCTGGTTGCCGGTCACGACAAAGGACGGCTCCAGCGACATTTCGCGCAGGTCGCGCAAGGAGCCGAGCTTGTAGAACTCGTCCACGTTGGATTCGTCACGTCGGTCCATCGAGAGCAATTCGAGCCGGCCGAGGTTTTGCCCCTCATGGCTGCCCGTGCCTCGGACTTGGAAACCGTCGGTGGCCGTTGGGTCGAAGAAGAAGTGGAGGTAGTAGCGGCATCCGAGCACGTACTCCTGGATGGTGAACTCCTCTTCGATGTCCACGTTGCGGCGGAAATCGCGGTAATCTCGAGCGATGAAGTAGCCTCGCCCGCCTTTGGCGCCGGCGTATTTGACGATCACAGGCCCGTCGATGTCCTTCGGGTCCTGCACCACACGGGGCATGTTGCAGCCGCCCTTCTCCAGCCATTGACGCTGAAGCTCGCGGCTCGATTCCCAGTGGAGGATGCCGCGGTTTCCGAAGGTCGGGGTTTGCAGTTTTCGGAAGTTGTCCGAACCGAGGTACTCGACCAAGGAGCCGTGCGGGATGATGATGACGTTGCGCTCACGCATCCATTCGGCGTGATCCATCAACTCGTGGTAGTGGTCGAGCATCAGCCACTCGTCGGGGTCGGCGCCGGGGAACGCCGAGTAGAAGCGGCGCCGCTCTTCGCCAACGGCGATGCCCAAGGTCCGGAAGCCTTCCATGCGGGCGCCGTGGAGGATTTGCAGCGAGGAGTGTGAGGCCACCACACCAATCGTGATGGAGGCCGGGTCGTAATCCGCTAGCCAGCCCGCGAGTGTCGACCCATCCACGCCCATATCGACCGGTTCCGTATGCGCTCTATATCCATTGCCGTTCCGTTCGCGGCACCGCGCTGCACCTTCGACGCCGGTGGCTTTTCAGGCCGTCGCGCCCGTCCGTGTGGCATGGACCCTCACGGCCCAAGGATCACCTATGCGGGATACTTGCGTCTGAACGAGTTGCTCGGCTTGCAGGCAGGGCCTGACGGCCACCTCCCTGCGCCCTGCGCCAACGAGCAGCACTTCATCGTCGTCCACCAAACCTACGAGTTGTGGTTCAAGCAGGTCCTGACCGAACTCGACGCCACCGTTCAGCTCCTCGGTCAACCTTCGGTCCCAGAAGGTGACATTCCTCGAATGGTGCGTCACCTCGAGCGGGTGTCCGAGATTTTCCGCCTGCTCTCTGCACAATGGAAGGTGATGGAGACCCTTGCCCCACAGGAATTCTTGGCCTTCCGTGACCGCTTGGGCACGTCGTCAGGGTTCGAGTCGTGGCAGATGCGCGCCCTGGAATTGACCCTCGGTCTCAGCGACGAGCAACGGGTGGAAGGCGTAGATCCCATCGGCCACCTTCGCCGCTTGCATGCCGTCGGCGACATGTCAGATGCGGCCTTGGCCGACCTTGAGGCACGCGTGGACCGGCCGTCGCTGCACGACGTGCTGCTGACGTGGCTTGGTCGCACCCCCATCGACGGTTCGCTGGCGGATTCGGACGAGGATGAGGCCGTTGTGGCGGCCTTCGTGGACGGCCACCTTTCGGCCATGCGGACCCATGCGGACGAGGTCATCGCCCGGATGGTCGCCGTCGGCCAAGGCGAGCCAGAGGCCCTTGAGCGCCGGATGTCGGCCGGGGTCGATGGTGCTGCGTCCTTCCTGCGACCGGACGGCGTCGTGGACCGCGCCCACGCCGGCCTGCTGTACATCGAATCCCACCGGCACTTGCCGCTGTTGGCGTGGCCGCGTCGCCTCATCGACACCGTTGTCGAAGTGGAACAGTCGATGCTCGCGTTCCGTCACGCTCACGCACGTATGGTGGAGCGCATGATCGGGCGGCGCATGGGCACCGGTGGGTCGGCGGGCGTGGACTACCTCGACGCCACCACGAAGTATCGGATTTTCACGGAATTGTGGGCGGTGCGCACCATGCTCGTCAAAGAAACGATGTTGCCGCAGCCGCGCGATGCGGCCTTCTACGGCTTCGCAGGCTCAGACTGACTCACGCGTCGTGCGGGTCGATGTCGATGGGGATGAGCTCGTGCTCGTACTCGTAGAGCGCGATCTTGAGCGGGTCGAGGACGAAGCGGACGTCCGCTTCTTCGTTGCCGTGGAGGGAAATCAGTTCCTCGCGGAAGGCCTTACGGAGGTCGTCTTCCTTGGCAAAAAGGGGCGCACCCATGCCGATCTGGAGGGCACGTGCACCGATGATGCGGGCGCGCTCAAAGCGGGTGTGGAGTCGGGCGGGCTTGACCATGGGATGCACCTGCGAGCGAACTCGCAAGCCGGCGACCAACAGGGCCCTCTTGAAGACTTCGTCCCCGCACGTGGCTGCTCGGCTCAGCCTTCCTCGTCGGAAGGTGCGAGACGGCTCTGCCTCATGCTGCGCCACAGCATGACGCTTGCAGGAGCGCAGGCCGCGACCAACGCACCGGTCAAGAGCGCGAGCTGCAGGCCGTCCAGAGGCTTCGTGGGCTCATCTGTGGACGTTTGAGGAGTGGGAAGCGCCGCTTCGAGCGCTCGCAGGGGCACAGGGTCATGCAGGGTGATCGTCCATGTGCCGTTGGCGCTTCCCGAGAGGCTCGAACTGACGTTGACGTCCGTGCCATGCGGGTCGTTTGGGGCGAAGGCAGGACTGGTCCAGGATGTGGTGTTCTCCGTCAGGTTCGACCGGCCTCCTTCGGTCACGTTCAGGGCTTCTTCAAGCCTCAGGGTCATCGTTTCACCCGTCAAGACAGCGTATCCATCGATCACGATGGCAGGGAGGCTGATGAGCCCGTAATGGGCATCAAACCGCTGGTAGGAGAGGTTCGAGAATCCGGTATCTTGCGGCGAGGGCGCATGCCGAACGACGAGCACATCGGGGCGTTCGAGCGCGTCCAGCATCGCTTCCACGGGGCGGCAAGGCTCGCACCAGTCCGCTCCAAAGTATTCGACCACGCGCATGGACGTGTCGGCTTCACATGCGTCTTCTTCGCAGACGTTTCCAACGGTGGTTGCTGCGGCCGTGCTCAGTCCGGTGCACAGCATCAGCGCGACGGGCACCACCAGGAGCAGGGCTCGCAGCACGTCGTGGCCAAGTGGACTGTGTTAATAGAGGGCGTCCACCGGCATTTGAGTGATGACTGCGGGGTGGCGCCGTCCCTCCCTTCTCCCGCTTGGGTTGGTGGCCGTGGCCGCCATCATCATCCTGGCTGGAGGCACCATTCGCATCCTCGACGCAGGCGAATCGTGTCCAGATTGGCCGAAGTGCTTCGGGACGTGGACCTTCGCCGTCAGCGAGGAAGAGCAACTGCAGTGGTGGGACGACAACCCCGATGCGACCGAAGACACGCGCGGTGCCGGTTACACGTACACCACGTTGGAGATCTTCAGTGAGTGGGTTCACCGCCTGTTGGTCGGGCTCGTCGCCGTTCCGATTTTGATCAATGCGCTCTGGATGCACCGATTAAGGGACACCTATGGGGCCCGCGTTCGGAACACGGCGGCCTTGGCCGGCGTGTTGCTCGTCGGGCAAGCGGGCGTTGGTGCGCTGACGGTCATGTACGACAACCGCGATTGGACCGTCGCTTTGCACCTGTGCATGGCCACCATCTGGACGTCGACCCTCCTGCACCAATACATCGCGATGCGAAAGGTGGAGGGCGTTTCGTGGGGCATGTTTTCCACGTCGGCCACCTTCCTTGCCCGGCATCGTGCTCGAACAGATGCCTTCGCAGCATCGGTGTTGGTGCTGCTTGCGCTTGGTGCATGGGTGTCTTCAACCGCGCCCGGTGCTCAGTACAACCAAGCCTGTTCCATCGGGTTCCCCGACGGTTGGCCCGCCTGCAGGGGGCAACTGCTGCCGAGCGTTGACCATACAGGCGTCCTTGTCCAGATGGTGCACCGGCTTGGGGCGTTGGTGGTCGGTGTGCTGCTCGTCCTCGGCGGTGCGCGAATTCGTACCGCCTCCCGTGCCGCTGGGGAGCCGATGTCCTTGTACCGCGCAGTGGACTTTACCGCAGGTCTGTGGATGGCGAACCTTCTGGTCGGTGCGGGCTACATCGTCTTCGCGGACGCCGATGGGTTTCCTGAGGGCTTGTCGCTGCTTCATCTCGTCTTAGGAGTGACCGCGGCCGTGGTCGCCATCTCCGTGACCATGATGAGTCGCCTCGTCTCCCCATTGGACCACGAGGGCGAGTCTGAATGACGGAAAGCCGTGCCCTTCACCGTGTGCTCATCGACCTGATGAAGCTCCGTGTGGTGGTTTTGCTGCAAGTCACGGCGGTGTGCGCCATCCTTGTCCACGACCTGCTGGTGCGCTACGGCTCCATTGCAGGAGACCGGTCGTGGCTGGACACGGTGACGGCCGTGAGCATCACCCTGGTCGGTGGAACCTTGTCTGCTGGTGGTTCAAACGCGATCAACATGTGGTACGACGCCGACATCGATCCACTGATGTCAAGGACGGCAAAGCGGCCCATTCCCTCGGGTGAAATCTCGCCGCGTGCTGCCTTGTTGTTCGGTCTCCTCATCAGTACAGGAGGGAGCGCCGTGTTCCTTTTGGCGCATTGGAAAGCAGCATTTTGGTCGGCTTTTTCTGTGCTCTTTTACGTCCTTGTGTACACCGTTTGGCTCAAGCGGCGCTCACCACAAAACATCGTCATCGGCGGCATCGCAGGCGCCACCCCGCCGTTGATCGGTTGGGCGGTTGCGGCCGCAGAAACCGGAGCACTTGCCGGCATGAACCCGCTTGATCTCGGTTCACCGGTGCCGTGGATGCTCTTCGTGCTGATTTTCCTGTGGACGCCTCCTCACTTCTGGGCGCTGGCCCTCTACCGATCTGGTGAGTACGCCAAGGCCCACGTGCCGATGATGAACGAAGTACGGGGGGCAGCTCATACGTTGCTGCAATCCAAAATCTACTGCGGCTTCCTCTTGGCCCTCGGGGTGGTGCCCATCCTCTGGCCCGAATCCGGCCTTCCGTTGCTCTGGACCTTGGCCGCGACCGGGCTGACGGTCTGGTATGCTGCCTCGGTCTGGAACATCGACCCAGAGGAGCCCTTCGACACCAACGGACGCATGCCCAACGCTGCCCGCTCTTTCTTCCGGAGCCTCTACTACCTGGGTTGGATGTTCCTGGTGTTGGTGCTCATCAGTGCCATTCCGCCAGACGTGTTGGGTCCGCTGGGCATACGATGACGCAAGACCGGGCGTCTGCGCGTCGATTGAAGCGATGAGTCTTTGAGTCAGGAGCGTGAGGTTTTGTCCATGGATGCAGACAGGCTGCCTCGTTGGCGACCGCTGCTTCTCGTGGGGCTCTTGCTTGCCTCGCTCATGGTCACCTTGCCAACGGCTTCCGCGGCCTCGGGCGACCTGGCGATGACCAACAGCCTCAGTCCCACCGAAGGCCAGTACATCAACGCCTACACGCCAGTCACCCTGCAGGTCCAAGTGACCAACGAAGACATCGGTGGCAGCAGCGACCCCCGTGACGTGGAATGGGAGGCTTGTCCCGAGGGTGCGCCAACCGGTTCGACCCACTGCAGGGACGGGGCCGGGACCATCCCCAGCGTAGCGACCTTGCAGAGCCTGACCTACACCTTCCCGACCCAATGGTCACCGCCTACCTCCCACTGGCCCGCGGGAACCGTTCAGGGGAACTACACAGTGACCTTCACCTTCACAGAAGGCGACTTCGACACGAGCGACGACACCCTGGTGATCAGCGTCATCGTGACGGAGGAATTCAAGGACATCATCGTCCCAGCAGACCAAGACCCCCGTGACGGCTTGCTTGACGTGGCCAGCGACGGAGACGGCGCCGTGCTGAACACCAACGTGACCTATCCGCGAGCAGGCGAGACTTGGCGCATCGACTACGATGTCTACCTATGCGGCGGGTGTGACCTCAACATGAGTTGGGGATGGCGGTTGATGCACGATTTCGGAGGCGCTCCGGTTGCAGAATCCATCACGGACGTCGACTTGACCGGCTACAACTGGGGTGGCTTGTCCCAACTCAGCCGGAACCTCCCCGCCTTTTCTTACGACGAACCCGGGCGCTACCTGCTTGAATTTGGCGTGTTCAATTCAAGCGGCGATCTTGTGACGGCCAACAACGTTGGTAGCGTTTACCTTCGTCTGGACGACACCTCAGACCTTGTCGTGATGGGCTTCATGCCCACACACAACACGCAAGACCCGAACGCGCCTTACTACTACGGCAACGACGCCATCGTGGCCATGGTCGAAAATCACGGCAACACCACCATCTCCGGACTGTCGATGACGATGACCATCACCGACCTGCTTGGGAACCTGGACACGCAGCAGTCCTGTGAACTTCCGAGTTTGGTGCCAGGGGCCGACCATTCGTGCCTCTTCGACCTTGATTTCACTGGGCTTGACCGCCGTATTTCGGTGACCATTCCCGTCGATCTTGGCCTGTGGAATGACGTCAATCCTGAAGACAATGAGGTCACACAGAACGGCGTCGACATCGAAGTCGGGCCGATTGGAGCCTCGATCAGCCAATCCAACTCCAACGGCATTTACACCACGGATGAAACGATGACGCTCGTCGCCAGAACTTCGGACACGGCCGCTGGTCCCCTCAATTACACGTGGAAGATTGACGGGCCATTCGACCTCGTTCCTGGCGCAAGTCATGGGCAGGTCGTCGAGGTCCCGGTCGACTCTCTGGACCTTGGTGATCACAGGATCAAACTCATCGTGCGCGACGTGCTCGGGTTTACGCAATCGAGGTTTCTTGACATCACCGTCCTCCACCATACCGCCATTGACGGTGGGCTGGCGTACACCGGACAAGGCGTGAGCCTCGATGAGGCCGTGTTGGCTCACGAAGTGAGCCTCCCGCAACTTGGCCTCAATTACGGTGTTGGGAACGGCAAAGCACCCCTGATGCTGCATTCGTTTGGTCTCGAATCCCCTGACGGAACCGTTCAGGACGTGGGTCTGCTCGAGATGTCCATCCAATTCAACCTGAGTGAACTCCTCCCCGACAACATCGACCCCGAAACCGTCGAACTCCGTATGCTTCCGGCCATGAACTCCACTGCTTGGGACTTCGTGTCCCCGCCGAACGAAGCCACGGTCCATGACGACGGCACCATCGACGTCATCCTTCGGGAAAACGCCGTCCTGATGTTCATCGGCGTGCTGCCTGCGCCTCAGATCGTCGTTGAGAACGTCACCATTGAGCGGCGACCCAACGGTCATCTCGAACTCCACTGGGACGCAGGTGGCGACCTCGAGAATCCCTACCTCTCCGGTTGGAACATTTACCGATTGGCCATGCCCACTGGTTCCTCGACCTTCTTCCCGTCGCCCGAAGCGTCCAGCAGCACGTCCTTCTGGGAGGATTTCACCGCCACCACTTTGGTGGCGAGCACCTCCATTGCGAACGACCGCTGGTACGATGACCAAGCCCTCGCAACGGGAACGTGTGCGTCTTACCTGATCGCTCCTGCAGATCGTGCAGGGGTGCCCGATTTGACGCAACTCAACGTCAGCACCGCAGAGTCTGGACTCCCCGGCCTGTT
Source organism: Methanobacteriota archaeon (assembly GCA_002722135.1). Classification (GTDB taxonomy): domain Archaea; phylum Thermoplasmatota; class Poseidoniia; order Poseidoniales; family Poseidoniaceae; genus MGIIa-L3. The sequence continues at coordinate 144,594 of PBKJ01000005.1, forward strand.
CTGCGCGGACGCCATTCCGCCAGAGCTGACGGTCACAAACATGCGCGCCACGAGCACCTTCTCAAACGACACCGCATGCCACGCAAGGACGGGCAATTGGGACCGTTGTTACGACGTGGCCGTGACCTGGACGTGGCCCGACCACGAACCCGAAGGGAACGTGTCCTGGGATCTGTACCGCGTTGAGATCAACCCCACTGGGCTCGACCTTGGTGCCTTGACGCCGGTGGTGGAAAACATGCAGGCCGTCCCCGGTGAGCAGGGCCGCTACGAGGTCAACGGGACCCTCGACGAATCCATCCGACCGTACCGCCTCTTCTACTACGTCTTGACGCCGACGGACGCGGTGGGCAACGACAACCCTGTCGCGATTTCAGGAAACAGCGTGGGCTTGCTGATCGAGGACCAGTGGTGGGAGTACAACCAACACCTCATTCCCGAGCCTGAGCCTGAACCCGAGCCTCCGTTGGGAAGCCCATGGGTGGGCAAGCTCCTCGACGGGATGGCCAGCGACAGCCTCTTCCAAAGCGCCCTAGGCGTGCTTCTTCTCGCCTTCGTCACCGTCGCCATTGGCCTGCCTGTGCTCAGGGGGCGTCACCGCCGGCTGAAGCGCATCGTTGCTGCCCGCATTCGGCAACAACAGGCCAACACGGTGGCTGAGGAGTTCGACGACTTCTTCTGAGCCGTCTGTGCCTCACCGCAGCCTTCATGACCGAACCTTCGGTGGGCCGGAGCGCTGCGGTGATCGCATAGCCTGGTATTGCGCAGGATTGCTAATCCTGTGGGTTCTACCCTCGGGGGTTCAAATCCCCCTCACCGCGCCTTTGCAAAGCCATCCCGACGACAGGCTCATGTTGCGCGCGTGCTAGGTTGGCCCATGCGAGACGCGTCGGGCCTTCGGCGTGACCGCGACGGTTTGACCGCCGTGATTGAGTTCCTCTCTGCGTTTACGCTGTTCTTGATGATCCTCACGGCTTTTTTGGCCCTGGCTCAGATGCAAATGGGTTCAAACGACCCTTACCTCGACCGGTTGGATCGCTCAGCCGTGCTCGGTCTCGACCGTTTGGTCGCAGACGAAGGCTGGTTTGTGCCTGTTGTTGACGGTGATGCTGACGTGGAAAACGGCACGCATGCGTGGCACGAAATGAGTGCAGAGGTTCTGTTTGACGGGCGCGTCCGAGCAGGGCTCGTGGTGGACGGCAAACTCGACCTACATCGTCTGGCGGCGTTGCGCAACGTCACCGAACAGGGTTTTGCAGAGGGCCTGGGCCTCGACGCGTCCTTTGACGTGCACTTGCGCATCGACCTCCTCGACGGTAACGGGACCACGGACCGCACGGTGTTCGAAGGTGGAACCACACGCATCGGCGCAGAAACCTCCAGCCGAGCCACGCGCTTGGTGGTCGGAGAAGGCGCGCTCTACCGCGTTTCGCTCGAGGTGCACGACGGCGGTCGCGCCTCATCTGTGCTTCACGTAACTGAGGTACAGCCTCATCCTGACAACGGTGGGCCCGAGTGGTTCGAGATGCACAACCCCGAGGGGTTCGCCGTCCGTTTGTTGGGCTGGTCCTTCCATGTCGAAGACGCTCGGGACACCACCAGCCACCTGATGCTGGACGGTCTCATCAGCGGCGGGGGCGTCGCCGTGTTCACCGGCGACGTCAACACCCAAGCGACAGGTAACGCCACGCAAGTGTTCGACCTCGGCGTGGTCGGGCTGCTCGGTGTGGGTCAAATCGACGTGATTCCTGACGACAAGGGTCAGTTGAGGGTGGACTACACCGATCCAACCACGAGCCTGCCCGCCACGCGGCAAACCGTCCAGTGGGGCGGTGACACGGGCCTTTTGCTCGGTTCTGGCGATGGGCTCGGCTGGAACGGAACGGACATCAGGGACATGAGCAACTGGGCCGTAAGTTCCACGCCCAGCCCCGGAGATTGGACCCCGCTCATCGAGGCTTGAGGTCCCATTCGCGGCGGATGCTTCTTGAACCGAGGTCCCGCGTCTTGGCGTGAAGCCCATGATGCCAAGCAGCGTCTACACCCGCGACCGGTGCGTGACCGGCATCCACGGGTTGGATGAAATCCTCCGCGGAGGCATCCCATACGGCTCCACCGTGCTGGCCGCTGGGACCTGCGGTTCGGGCAAGACCACGTTGGCGATGGAGTTCCTCGTGCGCGGCGCGCTCGCAGGTGAGGCTTGCGCGCACTTCACGGCGACGGAGCCGAGCGTGAAGCTGCTCGAAAACATCCGTCAGTACTCCTTTTTCGACATGAACATGGTCGATACGGGCCTCATCAACGTCTTCGACGTCGACGTGCTCTACTCCTGGCTCGGTCTGGACAAGGCCACCTTCGATCTTGACGACGTGCACGCGCTCATCAAAGCCATCGTGGACATCGTGAACACCATCGGCGTGACGCGCTTGGTCATCGACTCGGTGACCACCCTGTGTTACAAGATCAAGAGCGAGCAACTGATTCGCGACTTCCTGTTTACCCTCGGCAAGAAATTGGCCACCCTGGGGTGCACCACCGTGCTGATTTCTGAGATTACGTCCGCCACGGAAAACGCCCACTGGTCGTCCTTTGGCGTGGAAGAAGCCATCGCGGACGGCATCATCGTGATGGGGGACGTTGAGCGCATGGGTCACCTGCTTCGTTTCCTTCAGGTGGTCAAAATGCGTGGGACGCCGCACAGCCGTGCCAAGCATTCGATTGAGTTGACGCAACTCGGCGTGATGCTCACACCGATGCTCAAGTGGGGCGCGGTTTCAGATCAAAAGACACGATGGGGGGCCTGACCATGTTCGAACTCGACGCCCTCATCGCGGAGCAACTCACCGAGGTCTCGCTCAACAGCGCCGTCCAGGTGCGCTGTGGCAACTCAAATTCCTTCGTGGTCACGGCCAGCACCATGCTCCCGCTCATCCAGTCCTTCGGCATGGGTGGCGTCTACATCTCAGCCAGCCGCGGTGCGGTGGAGATCATCCAGGCCTTCGAATCCATTGGGGTTGACGTGAGCAACATCCAGTTCCTTGACCTCGTTTCGTCGGGCATTTTGGGCGGCACGGATGTCCCCTACCCCAACGTGCACTTCGTGGACAGCCCGATCATGCTCGAATCGGTGCTCTTGAGGACCCTCTACATCCTTCGCACTTCGACGTTTGAGCGGAACTTCGTCTTCGTGGACAGCATCAACGCGCTGTCCATCTACAACGACGACCGCATGCTTGCGGAGTACCTTCACACCTTCATCAACACGTTCAGGCAGCGCGAAGTGCTCTCCGTGCTGATCAACGTCCCGGATCAGACGCCTCCCCTCGTGTTGGCCAATCTGGACCTGTACTGTACAGCCCTGATTGACCGTGGGCAGGTCGTCATTCAGTGAGGTGAACCCATGGCAGACATCACCTTCAGTTCCGAAGACGAGGAATTCTTTGGCAAGGTCGGCGGCTTTGGCGTGCCGAAGTTCGACGCCGTGATGGGCGGTGGCGTGCCACGCGGCTTCATGATCGTCGCCTTCACCCAGACGGGTTCGGGGTCAGAGTTGTTCGCCAAGCAGTTCACCTCGCCCGCTGAGGAGCCGGAAAACACCATCCTCATTTCCACCAATGAGGCTCAACAGGAAATCATCCGGGTCTACGAGAAGTACGGCTGGCCGCTCGACATTGGCGTGCGTACTGTCGGTGAGGAATACAACGCCAGCGTGTTGGAGCGAGACCTTTTGGCGAGCCGCTATCGGTTGGAGGGTTTCCAGTTGCCTGACATCCAGCGCTTGGCACAAACCCGCTTCGTGGACACCGAGAACCGCGACTTCCTCACCGAAGTGACCAACGAGGTCATGGCGCTCGACCCTTACTTCCGTGCCGTGGTGGACAGCATGGACTTCTTCGTTCAGCGTGAGGATCCATCACGCGTCATTTCCATGATGCGCATGTTGCAGGCCCACACCCAGATGGTTCGTGGTCTGCTGCTGGTCACGATTTCCTCCGACGGACTCCCCCCCGGGCTTCGACAAGAAGTGGCAGGGATTGCGGACATGGTGCTGGAGTTCAAGGTCCGAACGATCGGTACGGACTTCGAAACCTCGATGACCGTCACCAAATTCCGCAACGCTCCCGAAAACCTCCGCATCCTGGTCTTCCGCGTGACGCCTGAAGAGTGCATCACGCCCGAAACCGTGGAACGCATCGCATAACGGGCCCACAGGGCACGAGCGAAGCATCAAGAGGGGGCGGCCGTCGAGGTCAAGCCATGTCCTCGAGGCAAGCCACCGGGGGATACGACCCGTCGGGCATCGACCTCGATGCGTGGACGGTCTTGGAAGCCGAGTTGGAAGCCACCATTCCCCATTACGACCGCGTCAACACGTGGATGACCTTTGGTCAGGACCGCCGCTGGCGGGCCGGCGTGGCCGCTCATGCTGAACCAGGAATGAAGGTGCTGGAAGTCGGGTGCGGGCCGGGTTCCTTCGCGGAAACCATCCGGAACGTGGAGTTGACCTGCCTAGACCCCTCGCCAGAGATGCTGCGGGTCGCCAAGAAGCGCGTTGACGCGGTTCGAGCAGCCCAAGGCGAGTCTCCAGCCGCCTATGTTGAGGCCATCGCGGAATCCATTCCGCTGCCCGATGCCTCCTTCGACCGTGTGTTTTGCCTCTTTTCTTTCCGGGATTTTCAAGACAAGCGTAAGGGCTTGGAGGAAATTTTCCGCGTGCTCAAACCAGGGGGGCAGCTCGTGATTTGCGACGCCGGAAAGGGCAACGCCATCCACGGGCTCTTCGGTCGGTTTTGGATGGCCACGGGCGTGCAGGTCATCGCGCGCCGCATCACGGGTGAGAAGGATCACCCGTGGAAGGGGTTGGCCCGCTCCTACACCCACTACGGGACCAACGCATACTACCGCAAGATGTTGAAGCAGGTCGGATTCAGCCAGGTCAAGGGCCGCTTGCTCTGGCCATTTTTGATGGCCTCCCGATTTAGCGGCGTTCGACCCGCAAATCCGGAATGAGACCTTCCGCGAAGTGGTGCATCATGCTCATAAACCGGACGCCTACCGCTCGGCTAAGGATGAGGTGTTGACCATGAGCATGGAATCTGTCCTTCGCAGCATCAAGTCCGCACAAAGCGAGGCTGACGCCCTCCTTGCTTCGGCTCAAGAGGACGCCAGCAAGGCGATCGGCGACGCCCGCCGCGCTGCCTCGGAGACGGTTTCTGAGGCCACCGAAGGCGCCACCGCAGACGCCCGCGCCACCATCGACGCGGCCCGCGCCAAGGCTGAAGCCGAGGCAGACAAGGTCCGCGCCGAAGGCGCCAAGGCCGCCGATGCCCTTTCTTCCGCCGCCTCCGGGCGCACCGACGCAGCAGTGGACCTGCTGCTCAACGCCATCCACGACGCCTGAGGTGATCCCATGTTCCCGATGGTCGAGATGTCCCGCCTCACCGTGGCGGCTCCGCTCGACAGCATGGACGACGTGCTCGCCGCCTGCGATGCTTTGGGTTGCGTTCACGTGCAACCTTACGAGCAATTCGAGGAAGGCATCGGCGTCGGCCAAGCCGCGGCTCAGGAAGGTCGCGGTGAATTGCTGACCAACGTTCGTGCCGTGCGTGCCGCCACTTCGGCGGTCAACACCGGCGGTGCCATGCCACGCAAGCAAGTTGAGGGCCTCATCGATGGCTCCTTCCCTGGCCGGATCGAGAAGGTCATGGAGCACCTTCGCGCCATCGACGAAGCCAAAGCGTCCATTCAATCGCTGGCCGAAGAGCGCGACGTGATGGCACGTCTCGCCCCGCTTGACCTCCCGCTCGAACTCCTCAACGGTATTTCCGGACTGGAGGTTCTGGTCGCCGAGACCAGCAAGGCCAGCAAGGTCCGTGACGCCCTCGGTGACCTCGCCAAGGACTGCGAAGTCCTTGCCCGAGACCGCATCGTTGCCGTGGCCTGCCGGCCCGACCATGCACCAGAGGTTCAGATTGTGCTCGGCCAACTCGGCGCCAAGGTCGTCCAGGTCCCTGCTGGCGAGGGCCGTGCAGGCAAGCGCGTGGCCGAGGCCAAGTCGAACATCCTGCGGCTCGAGGCCAAAATTGGCTCGGACGAGGCCAGCGTCGAAGCGTGGGTCGAGGCCAACGGTCGCGACTTGGTGTGCGTTCATGAATTGCTTGAGCGTCAAGAAAACCTCGCATCTGCTCCGACGCAGATGGCCGTCGCCGACCGCGCCTTCGCCATGGACGCATGGATCCCCACCGGCCGCGCCGATGAGGTCAGGTCTGCTCTGAAGCCTCACGCCTCCTTGGTCGAGGTTGAAGCGTGGGACGGCGGCCACCACGGGCACGACGACCATGACGATCACGGCCACGGGCACGGTCCTGAGCCTCCTGTCGAGTTTGACAACCCCTCGGCCACGAAGCCATTCGAGTTGATGGTCGACCTCGTCGGTCGTCCCTCCTACGGCGCCTACGACCCAACGACGCTGATGATGTTCACCTTCCCGATGATTTTCGGGGCCATCCTCGGCGACTGGGGCTTTGGCCTGGTCATCGTGGCCCTCGCGATGTTCCTCCGCTCCAAGCCCATGGCCGCGGACCCTGTGGTCAAGAACGGCATCACCATTCTGCTGTGGATGGGCATCTGGTGCGTCCTTTGGGGCTTCTATTTCGCCGAAGGTTTCGGCTTCGTGTGGGACAATTACACGTGGGTCACCTACGAATTCACCAACGGCAATTCCCCGCTTGGCTTCCTGTACCCCGACAAGCCTGTTGAGCTGTTTTCAGACGACTTCCGTGCGCTTATCGGCATGAACCATTTGACCTATCCTCTGCACCGTGCCTCCGCTGGACATGGCCTTGAAGAGTACGTGATTTTCTCCGTCTACCTCGGCGTCATCCACCTGCTGCTTGGGTTCATCATTGGCTTCATGAACGTCCTCAAGGCCCATGGCGCTGCTGCCGCCTTCTTCGAGAAGGGCTCGTGGATCCTCATCCTCCTCGGCGGCTTCATGCATGCTCGTTTGTTCATTGCTTACGACGGTGACCTCTTTGCCCTCAACGCCTACTCTGCCGTGATGCTGGTGGGCATCCTCTGCCTCATCGTTGGCTTGGCCGTTTACGAGAAGTTTGGGTGGGCCGGTGGCATCATCATGGGTCCAATCGAGACCTTCGGCTTGCTCGCCAACACCCTGTCCTACCTCCGCGTGATGGGCGTCGGCGTGGCCGGCGTCAAAATTGCCGAGGTGTCCATTTCCATGGGTTGGGAGGTGATGCTCACGCAGTTCGCTGCTGGCGGCATTGGTTACCTCCTCGGCGCCATCGCGCTCCTTCTCTTCCTTGGCATTCAGGCCTTCGCCATCGCGCTTGGCCTGCTCTCACCGAGCATTCACGCTGCCCGTCTCCACTTTGTGGAATGGATGGGCAAATTCCACAGCGGCTCCGGGGTCCCCTTCACCCCCGTGGGCGGACGAAGCATCCATGTGGAGGGGGCATGACAGTCCAACAGGACACACAGAGGTAGTGAACATGAACAAGACCCTGAAGAACACGCTGCGAACCATGATCGTCTTGGCCGCCATCACCCTGATTGCTCAGGGTGTTGCTGCTGCTGAAGGCGATGCGACCACCGCCACAGGCAACACCATCACCGGTGATCTCGGTGTGGGTATTGCCCTCGGCCTCGCCGCCATCGGCGCCGGCTTTTCCCAAGCCGCCATTGGCAGCGCTGCCGTTGGCATGCTCGCCGAAGACGGCTCGAAGTTCGGCCCCGCGCTGATCTTCACCGCGCTTCCCGAGTCCATCGTGATCCTCGGCGCTTTGCCGCTCTTCCTGGCGTGAGCCAGGACGTCCAGCGCCCGCGCTGAACGTTGGAGGAGACACCATGTCGCTTGAATCGCTTGCAAAGGACATCACGGCTGCCGCTCAGGCGGAAGCCGATGAGCTCGCAGCCTCGGCTCAATCCGAGGCCGACACGATGCGGTCCGAAGCGGAGGCCAAGGCGGAGTCCATCCGCTCCGAGGCCGCCGCTCGTGCCGAGCGTGACGCCGAGCAAATCGGTCGTGAGATCGTGGCCAGTGCGCGTCAAGCCAACCAGAGGGACCTGCTGATCGCTCGCCGCGCGGCGCTTGACGCCACGCTCGAGCAAGCGAAGAGCACCCTTGCCGACCCCAAGTGGAAAGGCAGGGCAGCGTTGCTGAAGTCCCTGATGGCCCGTGCCGACGACATCGGCGGCAAGGGCTACTCCGTTCGCCCGGTGGGCATCGACCGAAAGGCCGTGTCCGACCTCGCTGGCGGAAAGAAGGTTGGTGACGATGCGGACGGCCTCGGGGGCTTCATCCTCGATGCCGAGGACGGCTCGGTCTCTTACGATTTCCGCTTTGACGCGCTGCTTGACCGTGCATGGTCCAGCAGCCTGCCTGCCGTGACCGCCGCACTGTTTGACTGAGGTGAACCCATGCGCTTCGGATCCACACCCTACATCGCCTCACGGGCGAAGTCGCGCCGCAAGGCGTTGGCAGACAGGGCGCGGCTCCGGCAATTGATCAACCACGCACCGGACCAACTGACCGTGGCCGTCGCAGACCTTGGTTACCGCTCGGAAATCGACCGGTACGCCGCAACCTACGATGGAGGCGACCTCATTGAGGCCGCGCTGACGGATAACTTGGAACACGAGCTGGACAACATCACCAAGCTTTGTTCAGGCAAAGTGGCTCGCATTGTGGCGGTCTATACCAGCCGCTTCGAGTACCACAACGCCAAGGCCGTGCTCCGCGCGGTCGTGAACGACGTGGACCTCGATCGTGTGGCGCACGACATCCTTCCGGACATCAACGACATCAACACGCCATGGCTGCAAATCATCGAACGCGCCGACGACCTTCGCTCGGCCGTGGTGCTGATGCGGCGCAAGCCCTTCGGACCTGCGTTGAACGCGCTGCCAGAAGATTCGCCGTTGGCCGCCTATGAGGACGCGCTTGACCGGCACTATTTCGCCGATGCGTTGTCGTCACTGAGCGGCACACAAGCGGACGTTCGGATGCTTCGTGGCCTGCTCGCGGCTGAAATCGATCACCGCAACATCGTGAATCTGCTTGAGGCTGCAGCGATGGGCCTCGAAGGGAAAGACGTGGCTGAAGCCATGATTCCCGGTGGCCGCTTGATTCCCAAGCGCGTGTTTTCGGTGGTGTCCAGCGGCGGTCGAGCGTCCCTGCTCGAAGTGCTTCGCCCCGCGAGCCGCTTCGACATGGCGGCCTTCGAGGCCTCGATTGAGGCCGCAGACGCGGCCATGTCCCTGGACCCGGTCATCACGTGGCTCGCCGCCCGTGAGAACGCGCACCTGAACCGGATGAGCTACCTGCATCCGGTCTCAGCGCTGCCCGTGGTTCACTACATCGCGATGAAGGTCAAGGAGGTCAAGGACCTGCGGATCATCACGCGTGGACTCATGGCGGGATTGCCCGCTGACGTGGTGGAGGCCCACGTCATTTGAAAGGAGGTGTGATGCATGGAAATTGCCGTTGTCGGTACGCCCGAATTCACCCTCGGCTTCCAACTCGCAGGGATTTCTCACCTGCACAACCCTTCGGACGACGAGGCGATGGCCAACGTCCTCCGTACCCTACTCAACAGCAAGGAGGTGGGCATCGTGGTGGTCGACTCCGCGAGCCTTGGCCGCCTTCCAGAGCGGCTGCGCGAGCAGCTCTCTGCATCAGTGACCCCGACCGTGCTGGGCATCGGCACGGAAGAGGACAACACCTTGCGCGACACCATCCGCAAGGCCATTGGAGTCGACCTATGGGCATGACGTTCCACACACATTGGAGGAAGATGAATGAGCAACGAAGGACAAATCTACCGCATTTCCGGACCTGTGGTCACGGCCAAAGGCATGAGCGCCGCGATGTACGACGTGGTGCGTGTCGGTGAGGAAGGCCTCATGGGCGAAGTGATCGAAATCCACGGCGACCAGTCCGTCATTCAGGTGTACGAAGACACCTCCGGCATCCGTCCTGGTGAGCCCGTGCTGAACACCCAAGAGACCCTCTCTGTGGCGCTCGGACCCGGTCTGCTCACCCAAATTTACGACGGTATTCAGCGCCCCCTCCAAACGCTCGAGGAGCAGATGGGCTTCTTCATCACCCGTGGTGTCGACGCCGATGCTTTCGACATGGAGAAGACCTGGACCTTCGAGCCTGTGGCCTCCGTCGGTGACGAGGTCTCTGGCGGCAACGTCATCGGGCACGTGCAAGAAACCGAGACCATCGTCCACAAAATCATGATTCCACCCAACGTTTCTGGAACCATCAAGAGCATCGAGAGCGGCGACTTCAACGTCACCCAGACGGTCGCCACCCTCGAAGACGGCACCGAGATTCAAATGATGCAGAAGTGGCCCGTGCGCTCGCCTCGCCCCTTCCAGACGAAGTATGCGCCTGACACCCCGCTCATCACTGGAATGCGCATCCTCGACTTCCTGTTTCCGCTCGCCAAGGGCGGTGCGGCCGGCATTCCTGGCCCCTTCGGATCCGGGAAGACCGTGACCCAGCAGTCCCTTGCGAAGTACTCCGACGCCCAAATCGTGGTCTACATCGGCTGCGGCGAGCGCGGAAACGAGATGACCGAAGTGCTGGACGAGTTCCCTCACCTCATCGACCCGAACACCGGCAAGCCGCTGATGAACCGGACCGTGATGATTGCAAACACCTCCAACATGCCTGTGGCTGCGCGTGAAGCGTCGGTGTACACCGGCATCACCATCGCCGAATACTTCCGTGACATGGGCTACGACGTGGCCCTCATGGCCGACTCGACCTCCCGCTGGGCCGAGGCCATGCGTGAGATTTCCTCCCGTCTGGAAGAGATGCCCGGTGAGGAAGGCTACCCTGCGTACCTTTCCTCCCGCATCGCCGAGTTCTACGAGCGAGCCGGCCGTGTCAACACCCTCTCGGGCGAGGACGGTTCTGTGACCGCCATCGGCGCCGTGTCGCCTCCTGGTGGTGACATTTCGGAGCCGGTCAGCCAGGGTACCTTGCGCATCGTCAAGGTGTTCTGGGGCCTCGACGCGGGTCTGGCCCGTCAGCGCCACTTCCCCGCCATCAACTGGCTGAACTCCTACTCGCTGTACCCGCCGTCCCTCGACCAGTGGTACCGCGACAACATCGGTCAGGACTTCCCCGAAATCCGTACCGCCATCTCCGGTCTGCTCCAGATTGAGGCCGAACTGCAGGAGATTGTGCAGCTCGTCGGTTCCGACGCACTGCCTGTCGACCAGCAGTTGACCCTCGAAGTGGCCCGCATGATCCGTGAGTACTTCCTGCAGCAGAACGGTTTCGACCCAATCGACGCCTACTGTGACATCAACCTGCAGTACCGCATGGCCAAGGCCGTGCTGACCTTCCAAGATGCGGCGAAGTCGGCCATGGGTGCCGGCTCCGCGCTCTCCGACGTGGTCAACGTGCCCGCGCGGTCCGCGCTTCTGCGTGGCCGCTTCGAGGAGGGCTACATCGACCGCATCGACGACATGGTCAAGGCGATGGTGGACGAAATCGAAGCCACCGTGGAGGAGAACTGAGGAGGGATCATCATGGCAGGAAAGGAATACCGTACCATCACCGACGTCAAGGGACCGCTTGTGTTCCTGAACAAGACCGAACCCGTCGCCTACGGCGAAATCGTCTCGCTGCGTCTCTCCAACGGGGACATCAAGAACGGCCAGGTGCTCGACACCTCCGACGACATGGTCGTCGTGCAGGTGTTCGAAGGCACCGCCAAGGTCGACCGGCAAGCCGGCGTGACCTTCCTTGGTGACGTGTTCAAGCTCCCCGTGAGCACCGACCTCGTCGGTCGCATCCTCGACGGCGCCGGTCGTCCTCGTGACGGCGGCCCCGAGATCGTCGCGGACGAGAAGGCCGACATCATCGGCGCGGCCATCAACCCGTACAGCCGTCAGAGCCCGCACGACTTCATCCAGACGGGCATCTCGGCCATCGATTGCTGCACCACGCTTGTGCGCGGCCAGAAGCTGCCGATTTTCTCCGCGTCGGGTCTTCCCCACAACGACATCGCGCTGCAGATCGCCCGTCAGGCGAAGCTCAAGGACAGCGATGAGGAATTCATCGTCGTGTTCTGTGCGATGGGCATCACCGCTGAGGAGTACAACTTCTTCCGGTCTGACCTGGAGCGCACCGGTGCGTTGGAGAACGCTGTGCTGTTCGTCAACCTCGCCGACGACCCCGCCGTCGAGCGCATCATCACGCCTCGCCTCGCGCTGACCGCCGCGGAGTACCTCGCCTTCGAGCAGGACTACCACGTGCTGGTCATCTACACGGACATGACGAACTACTGCGACGCGCTCCGTCAAATCGGTGCTGCGCGTGAAGAAGTGCCCGGCCGCCGTGGTTATCCCGGTTACATGTACACCGACCTGGCCATGCTCTACGAGCGTGCGGGCATCGTGAAGGGCAAGAAAGGGTCCATCACGCAATTCCCGATTCTCACCATGCCCGGTGACGACATCACGCACCCGATTCCTGACCTCTCCGGCTACATCACGGAAGGCCAGATCGTGATTTCCCGTGAACTCCACCAGCAGGGCATCTACCCGCCGATCAACGTGCTGCCGTCCCTGTCTCGCCTGATGGGGTCCTGCATCGGTGAGAAGACGACCCGTGACGACCACAAGAAGGTCAGCGACCAGATGTACGCTGCGTACGCCCAAGGTCGCGAACTCCGCGGTCTCGTGGCCATCGTCGGTGAGGACGCGCTGAACGAGCGTGACAAGCAACTGCTCGACTTCTCCGCCATCTTCGAAGATCGCTTCTTGCGCCAGAGCCGCGACGAGGACCGTTCCATCGATGAGACGCTTGACCTGTGCTGGGAACTCATGTCCAACATCGACACGAAGTACCTCGTGCGTCTGGACGAGGAACTCATCGCGAAGTACCACCCCGAGAACCGCGCTTGAACGAGGTGAGGAAGCATGGCGCTCGACATCAAGCCGACCCGAAGCGAGCTGATCAAGCTCAAGGGACGGATCAAGCAGACCCGAAACGGGTACAAACTGCTGAAGATGAAGCGCGACGGCTTGTTCCACGAGTTCCGCACCCTCCTGACGGAGATGATTGCGGCCAAGCGCGAGTTGACCGAAGCCTACCGTCTTGCGAAGACCCGCATGGACCTGGCCAACGCCATTGAAGGCGGTCTCGCGGTCAGGGCTGCGGCCATCGCGAACTCCGCTCATCCAGAGGTCGAGGTCGAGCGCCGCAACATCATGGGCGTCGTGGTGCCCAACGTGAGCGGCAGCAACCTCCGTTCGACCTTCGCCGAGCGTGGTGTGGGTTTCATCGGTTCCAGCCCCTACATTGACGAAGCCAGCGATGCCTTCGGCGACCTCATCGAGAAGATGGTCAAGGCCGCAGAAATGGAGGCGACCCTTAAGCGACTTCTCGAAGAAATTGAGGCCACCAAGCGGCGTGTGAACGCCCTTGAGTTCAAGGTCATTCCAGAACTTGAGGAGGCTCAAGTCTTCATCAAGCTCCGGCTTGAGGAGATGGAGCGTGAAGAAACCTTCAGGCTCAAGCGCTTCAAGAACAAGTGAGTCAGCCCCCCTTCAGCCCTAAGGGGTTGATTCAAGGCGGACCGTGGGTCACCGCGAGACAAGGAGGCGTCCCGATGGAAGATGAGGTTCGCTTCGAGGACGACGCTCCCGACGCGCTGCGGGTGCATCCCAAGGCTTGGTCGCAGCGTGAATTCCTCCAACACATGGCCGACCGCCATTTTGCCCTCGGCCCACAGGTCGGTGATCGCCTCCCTGCGTGGGAACTGGAGGAAGAGCCCGATGCCTCGGTGTCGGCTTCCATCGTCCAGTTCAACGACGAGTTGGGTGACCTGGGGTGGATGGCTCGTCTCCGTGGAGGACGACCAACGGTTCTGCAAATCCTCCCTTTGCCACGCGGCCAGTTCCTCGGGCGCATGTGGATCACCTTCCTCTGGGCGGTCTCAGCGTGCACGTTGACCATGGCGGGGTTTGTCGGCACGAAGGCCAGCCGGCCTACGGATGGCGTGATTTCCTCGTCCGGCTTCGCTGACGCCTTCTTGCTCACGGCGCTTCCCGTGCTCGGGCTGGTCGCTTTGGCGTCCATCGTTCAAGTCGGCGTGGCCCGGTCCAGAGGCGTCCGGGTTGGACCAATCGTTCCTGTACCGGACCCTTCGATCCTGCTCTGGGCGACCGGCGCTCTTCCTGCGGCATGGCTTGTGTGGCCCTTTGGCATCTTTGTGCTCCCGACGCTGCCGCGCATGGACGCACGCCCGTGGCCAGATCGCGCTTCGCTTGGCTGGACGGCGCTCAGTGCCCCTGCCGTCCTCATCCTTGGCGGGTTATGCCTGTGGATGGTGGGCTGGGTGATGACCCCCGCGGCGAGCAGCGTCTCGGCCCTCCCCATCAGCCATGACCCAGGCTGGTTCCTCGGCATGCTCGACGGCTTGCTTCGCACGGATTTGGCCACGCGTGCAGCGTGGGCCAGCCCGTTGGTTTGGGCCGGTGCCACCGTGACCTTCCTGGCCTGGATTTCGCTGCTGCACGTGCCCACCTTCCCGGGCGGGCGGCTTCACGTTGCACGGCTTGGCATGAGTGAGGTTCGGACGACGCAAACCCAGATGCTCCTCCTGTTCGCCTTCGCCCTCGGCGCCGTCCTGTTTTCGGTGTTCACGCGCTTCTCTGTCTGGTCGCTCGTGCTCCCGGTCATCCTGACGTTGACCTTGCTCATGGGTTCTGACCGAAGGTGGCCGATGGTGCTCGACGACACCAAGCCTGTGCCCGAGCAGCAGCACTTTGCCATGGGCTTGGTGTGGGTCCTTTTGCTCCTCGTCGCGCTTCCCTCCGAGACGCCCCTCATTGCGCACAACGACTGGGACGCGGACATGACCCTCGATGCACCGGACGTCGTCGAGGCGGTGGACGTCGAAGGCGTGTGGACGGCTTCCATCAACATGAGCGTCCTCAACCCTTCGCTGCTTGATCAGCAGGTCAGGCTTGACCTCGCCATCGGACCCGGTTGGTCGACGGTATGGGACGGGTGTACGGTCGATCAGGTGGAACACTGTGAAGTTGAGGTCAAAGCCGGACGGAGCACGTCCATCAAGCTCAACGCTTCATGGGGCGGAGAAGGCGTGCCGACCAGCGATATGCTCAGCGTCTCGGGCGGGAGCATCCTCTGGGAGGCTCCGCTCCAACCGTCCCTCCCTGTCTATCCTGTCACTCCGCAATGGAACCTGACCTCGGATGAGGCCGGCCTGCTTGTCTGTGTTGATCTGATGGCGGCCGAGGGCGCCCACGCAAACCTCAGCCTCCCGGGGTACGTCCACGACGAGGCCACGGTGTGGTGGACCGAAAGCGGCACGCAAGCGTTGAACACCACCACTCCCTCCACCCACTGCCTCCGCAGCGCGGACCCCATGTTGCTGAAGCACACGCCTCCAGAACACCTGAGCATCGATGCCACCACCTTCGCGTTGGAGCCCGCCGACATGATCGCGCGTTTGGCCTTCGATGAGGACGGATGGAACGTGACCCAGGACAGCTGGGGGGCCGGTTTTGAAGACGGAGGCAGCCTGCATCTCGACCGTGACTCATGTGCGGACCTCTCCCCGGAAGCAACACCACCACGTGGCGAGCAAGGTTGGATCTGGGATTTGGGGGTCCGGGGGTCTGGAGCGATGCCGACCGTCGGTGAAGGGGAGGCGCTGGTGTTGCGTGCTCCAGCAGAAGGCGATCTGCTGCACTGCCCACTGGGCGATGCGTCCCCGGTCACCTATCGGCTCGAGCGCGGCCCCGATGTTCGCCTGACCTCTTCGGAGCTTGAGCGCCGCTGGATCGGTGTGGGCGGCGTCTATCATGACGGTGGCGTGCTCGCCGGCCTTGCCCTCAGCGCCACTGGGTCGCTTGAGATTCAGGTCGAGGCTGACGCAGAACTGGCCCTCAACGTGGTGCTTGCGGGTGATGGTCCAGGCTGGGAGGTCGTTGCCCCCTCGAGCCTTTCGAACGGCACCACGGTGCTGAACTTGACGCCACCGGCTTCTGGGACCTCGAGTTTTGAGTTCGACCACCTCGACGGACGTGTGCTCCTCCGTTTGTCCTCCTTGGAGGCCTGAGGGTGCAGATCGGCGTCCTGGGCTTTGGTGCCACGGGCGGGCTGTTTGCCACCCTTCTCGCGCAACACAACGAGGTCCACGTCTTGGCCCGTGGTGCGCGTGGTGCTCATGCGCTGACCTCAGGTCTTCGCCTCACCGGTCATGCCGACCTCGAGGTCGCCTTGCCTGCTGAGCGGGTGCATCTCCTCGATGCTCCAGGCGCAACGCCACCCACGCTGACGATGGACGCCGTGTTGCTGTGCGTCAAGGCGCATCAGGTGGAGGAGGTGGCAGCCATGCTCCCCAGCCTTCTCACGCCCGAAGGCGTGGTGGCCTACCTCGGAAACGGGCTCGGTGTCGTGGAGCGGCTGGCTCGTGCTGTACCCGGTCACGTCGTCGCCGCCAGTTCCACGCACGGCGCGATGCGTGGCGATGGCAGCACCTCGGTGTGGACCGGCCGGGGCGAGGTCGCTCTCGGCGCATGGCCGGGCGGAGCGCCCTATGCGTCGATCGAAGCGCTGGCCGATTGCCTCGATGCTTCGGGGTTGTCGGCGCGGATTGTGGATGATGCTCGCCGACAAATTTGGAGCAAGGCCTTGCTCAACATCGCCATCAATCCCCTATGTGCCCTGGCCGGGATCAGAAACGGTGAGATGCTTCACACGCCCTTGTTCGATGCTGCGGTCGGGTTGCTGATGGAAGCAGAACTGGTGGGGCGTCGCCACGGCGTGGACCTGCCGAGCATGGATGAGTTGGTGACCACCTTGGTGGATGTGCTGGACGCGACGGCTGAGAACCGGTGTTCGATGCTCGAAGACGTCAGGGTCGGGCGGCCAACGGAAATCGATGCACTAAACGGCCACATCGTGAACTTGGCCGAACAGCACGGACTGATGGCCACGCAAAACGCTCAGGTCACGGCGCTGATTCACGCGCTGCGTCGGTAAGGTCCGCGTTGTAGTGGAGGCCGCGGTTTTCGCGTTGATTTGAGGCATCCTTCACCACCAGCATGGCGACCTGCACCATGTTGCGCAATTCGACCAAATCTTTGGTCGGACGGCATCGTCGCCACGTGTCGTCCACCTCCGCGGCCAGAAGATCGAGGCGACGCTGCGCACGAGCAAGGCGGGTGTTCCTGCGCATGATGCCCACCTCACGCCCCATGGTTTCACGCAGGCTGGTCAAATCGTGGGCCAGTGCACCATGTTCCTCGACGGGGCGCAAACCGTCTGCGCGCCACGCCGGCAATTCGGCAGACGTCGCCCGTGGTTCGGTGTCCAACAGGTGCGTGGCCGTGCGTTGCGCGTAGACGACCGCTTCCAGCAAGCTGTTCGACGCCAACCGATTGGCCCCATGCATGCCCGTGCAGGCCACCTCGCCGATGGCATACAGGCCAGGCAAGGGACGTTTGGCGTCGTCAAGCGCTTGTCCATGCGCGTCGACCGCGATGCCCCCGACGGTATAATGCGCGGCTGGCCGGACCGGGATGGGGTCCACGCCAAGGCGGAGATCAAGGTCGGACAGCATGCGTTGGATGGTTGGAAAACGCTCGCTCAATCGCTCAGCATCAAGGTGTTCCGTGACCAGCCACACCGCGTCCCGTCCGGACCGCTTGAGGTTTGCATCGATGGCCCGCGCCACGACGTCACGCGTCCCCATCGAACCCTTCGGCGAAGCGCTGAGCGTGAAGGAGTGCGGCGCAGGGTCATCGTCACCTGACGCGCGCCACGAGGCCAACCCCTCATCGTCCAACAAGACGGCCCCTTCACCCCGAAGGGCTTCGGTGATCAGGAAGGTCCGGGACGGATGTTCGATGGACGTGGGGTGAAATTGCACGAAGGCCATGTCCTTGACATGGGCTCCGAAGCGAGCGGCCATGGCCAGTCCGTCGCCGGTCGAAACCGGAGGATTCGTGGTTGGAGCCCAGAGTTGCCCCGCGCCTCCGGTGGCCAACACAACGGCTGATGCGGGCACGGTGTGCACCTCGACGTCATCTTCGTGCTGAACCCACAGGCCATCGACGCCGGCTGCAGGGTTGCCGTGGTCACGACGGATGAGGTCCACCACGATCGTGTCGCTGTGCACGGTGATGCCGTCATGATGGCTGATCGCGTCAATCAAGGAGCGCTCAATCTCACGGCCTGTCGCATCCTTCGCGTGCAGGATGCGGCTGCTGCTGTGGCCCCCCTCGCGCACACGATGCAGCGTTCCGTCTTCGTCTCGCTGAAAATTCACCCCGAGATCAAGAAGGTCACGAATCCGGTCGCCCGCTTCGTTCACGACGGCTCGGACCACCGCTTCGTCACACGTTCCTGCTCCCGCTGCAAGGGTGTCCTGCACGTGTGCTTCGATGGCATCCGCCGCAGTTTTGTCCAGAATAGCAGCAATCCCACCTTGCGCCCAATTGGTCGACGAGTCCTGAGTCCTCCGTTTGGTGAAGATCTGGACCGTTCGACCACCTTCAGCCAACCGTAGGGCACAGAAGAGGCCTGCGATGCCGCTGCCGACCACAGCCACCGGCGGTGCTTCGGGCACGTCCTGACCTCAGGGCCTTCCCCTTTGACCGCATCGGCGAGGCCGACAGGGCTATGGATGCGGCCCCTGACATCCCGCCATGGGCAAGTGGCGTCGCCGAATTGGCACGCTGCTTGGTCTCGGCGTCGCGGCCGGAGCTTGGGTGAACGTCGAGCGGGGCAGCATTGCGCCGATGCTCGTGAGCGGTGCGCCAGCAGCGAAACTCGACATCATCCGGATGTCTGACCCCGGATGCAGCGTCAGCAACATTGCCCTTCATCTCGAAACCTTTGGCCAAACCCACTGCTTTGGGGAACTTGGGACGTGGACGGGAGCCGATCTCATGCTCATGGCGGAAGGTGGCATTTTGTTGCTGGCTGGCGTGGCCCGCATGCCCCGTTCCCCCACCATGGCCAGGCGCATCCGTCGTGTGATGTTCATTGCTGGAGCCATGCTGTTCTCCCTTGCCGTGCTCGACCGCTTGGCTCTCCTTCCCGGTGCGGCATCTTCGGAAGGTTTGGTTGAGGTGGTGCCCTTCATCAACCAGGCGTGGTTTTTGCAAATCCTGGTCGCGTTCATCGGCATGATGCTGATGCGTGGTCCGAAATATAGAGAATCAGAGTTTGCGGAAGTTCAGCAGTCCCGTCGGGCCAAGGTGAACGAAAACCGGAACGCGTTCATTCACGCGCACAGGAGCAGTTCCAACGCCGGTCACTCTCGCCTCGCTCGAGGACCGACGCGGCCCATGCGGACCCGTTCGAGCCCCTTGGTCCGGGCGACCTGCCCGTACTGCAAGGGGGCAGGGTGCGAGCGTTGCGATGCGCTCGGGACCTTGTGACGGCGAAACGCACGCCATTCCTGAACGATGGCCTCGACGTACATCATTCGAGGAGTGTTTAAGTTCCCTCGTTCGCGATGACGCGCCTGAGGTCCAAATTGGACCGGAGGGATGGGATGTACCTCAAGGAACTCGTGATGGTCGATTTCAAGTCGTTCAAGGGTGAAGTTCGCATCCCCTTCGGGCGCGGCTTCACGGCCATCACAGGGCCGAACGGTTCTGGGAAATCAAACAGCGGTGACGCGATCCAGTTCGTGCTCGGCCCCAAATCAGCCAAGACCCTCCGCGCTCAGAACTCGAAAGATTTGATCTTCAACGGAGGGAAGAACAGCCGCCCTGCCAGAGGCTGTGCCGTCACCCTTGTGTTCGCAAATCCTGCCATGGAGGGGGGCCTTCGTCGCTTGCCGCTCGACATGGATGAAATCACCATGGCCAAGCGCGTCCGACTGACACCGGCCGGGAACGTCGTGACGGAATACCAACTGAACGGCGAGGAATCATCGCTGAAGGCCTTCCACCGCCTCCTCGGGGCGGCCAACGCCCGTCCTGATGGGTACAACATCGTGCTGCAGGGTGACGTCACCAGCCTCTCAAAGATGAGTTCTGGCGAGCGACGCAAGGTCCTCGATGACGTGGCTGGCGTCACCTCTTACGACGAGGAAATTCGCAAAGCAGACCGTCAACGCAAGCAGGTCGAAGAGTACCTCGAACGCATCGCGATGATCGAGCAAGAGCAACAACGCCACCTGGCTGAACTTGTCGAGGAAAAGAAAGACGCCGAAAAGGCGCTCAAGATCCGCGAAGATTTGCTCAACGCGCGTGCTCGTCTCTGGCGCGCTCGCCTCGCCGGCCAGCAGGGCACCATCGAGCATCAGCGACGTGAAATTGGGCGGAACATCGAGGAAGCCAGTGCGCTGGAAGCGGACGTTGCTGAAGCCGCGAAGCACCTGATCCAGCTCGACGATGCCATCGCCGAACTCGTCAAGCAGATTCAAGACAAACTTGGTGGAGGTGGCGAAGCCCTCCAGCAAGAAATTCAGAGGCTCAACGTGGCCATCGAGACCGCTGCAGATCGTCTGTCGGACATGGCCTCACGTGACCAGACCGATGGCGAGAACCGCACGCGTCTGGAGGCGGATTTGGATGAAGCCTCTGCTGCTTCAGACCACGCGGCTGCAGACATCAAGCAGGCTGAGGAAGCGCTCAAGGCGGCCAAAGACGCCCTTGCTGCGGCGGCGAAGGAAGAAGCAACCGTCCGCGAGGCCCTCGAGGGTTCGACCAGTGACGTGGCCGAACTCGCCCGAACCGTGCAGGCGTGCGAGGAGGAAATCGAGCACGCACGAGCGGCCTTGGCCAACGCGCAATCCGACGTCGACCGCTCAGCCACCGCAGGTGAGTTGCTTTTGGAGGAGCGCCAAAAAGCCGAGGAAGCCTTGGCAGGCGCCAAGATGCAGGTCGCTGAGAGCGAACTTCAGGGTCAGGAAATCAAAGCCATGGCCGAAGGATCCGACCGGGAAAGCCTCGCTCGTGACCTGACCGCCGCTCAACGAAAGGAATCCACGTTGGTGGAGGAAGCCAACGCGGTTGAAACGCGCTTGAGGGACGTGGAACGCCAATTGGCGCGCGCCCGTGCGGCCATGGAGTCGAATTCTGGCTCCTCGGGCCTGACTGGAGGCGCCGCGGCTGTACTCGGAGCCCGTGATTCCGGAGAACTGGAGGGCATTTTCGGGACCATCGCTGAACTCTGTGCGCCGAAGGATGAAGCCCACTCGACGGCCCTGTCCACCGCCATCGGCGGTGGGATGATGTCTGTGGTCGTTGAAACCGATGAGGTCGCAGCCAAGGCCATCCGCTGGCTGAAGAACAACAACGCTGGACGAGCGACCTTCCTGCCCTTGAACAAAATCAACGCTGGGCGGCCCGCTGGGCGCGCCGTCATGGTTGCACGGCAGCCCGGTGTCATTGGGTTCGCTCACGATTTGTTGGAGCACGATCCTCGTATCGATGCCGCCGTTCGCTTCGTGCTTCGCAACACCCTTGTCGTCGACACCATGGCCACCGCCCGTGCCAACATGGGTGGCGTTCGGCTGATCACGCTCGACGGCAGCGTGGCCGAAGCCGGTGGCGCGATGACTGGAGGCTCTCCCCGACGTTCACGGATTTCCTTCGGCGGCAAGATCCAGGGTGCGAGCGAAGTTGAGCGCCTGTCGAAAGAGGTGGAGCGCCTTCGCATGATGTCCGAAGGCGTGTCGGCCAAGGTCCGCGAAGCCCGCGAGGCTCAGGCTGAAGTCCGTCGTCGTTTGGGCGACCTCGCCAACAACGACGCTGCCGCAAAACTGGCATCATGGCGAAGCGCACACGCAGCCGCGAAGTCTACCCTTGCAAAGGAAGAAGGCAACTTGGCGGGCTTGGTCAAGCGCCTCGACGCCTTTGAGCAGGAAGGGCGTCGACACCTCGCGCTTCGTGCGCAAGCACAACAACGGCTCGCCGAGGCGGTTGAAGCGAAGGATGAGGCAAGCCAGCACTTGCAGGACGCCAGTCCGACCCACCTCAAGGAACGGCTGCATGCTGCGGAATTGGCCAAGACCACCGCCGAGGCCGATCTGCAGAGCAACGAAGCCACCATCCGTTCAGGGAAGGAGCGCCATGCGCTGCTCTTTGGGAACGTGGAAGACCTGACCGGACGCCTTGACGCGTTGGCTTCTGATGCGGCGACCCGAGCGACCGAGCGGGCGACCCTCGAGCGCGCGATGGCAGAGAACCGCGAGGTGCTGACCGCCAAGGAAGAGGAGCGCCGCTCCCATCTCGAAGAACACCAAGGCTTGGAAGACGAACGCATTCGGCTCGTTGACGAGCGCAGCGCGCTCCGCGCTGCTTCTGAGCAAAAGGCGTCCGATGCCCGCTCACGTCGTCAGCATGCGGAGGAATTGCGCCGCCTGCTGTCCACCAGCGAAGCCCACCTTGTGGAAATCCGCGCTTCCATGGTCGAAGAAGGCGTGCCTGAGACCGTCGAGGACGAAGCACCGTTGCCAACGGTGGCCGATGGCGAGCGCACCGTTCGTCGACTTGAACGCAGGATTGAGGACATCGGGTCGGTCAATTGGCGCGCCATCGAACAGCACGCCGCCTGCGAGGAGCGCTTGGCCTCCCTGAGCGCAGACCACGGCGTGCTGAAAGGCCGGCGTCAGGACTTGTTGGATCTGGCGGAACAACTGGATCAACAGCGCACTGTTCGCCTAACGCAAGTGCTTTCGAAGGTCAACGAGAACTTCAAGCGGGTCTACAAGACCCTCTCCAAAGGCGGCGAGGGCGAACTCTTCCTCGAGAACCCCGAGCAACCGTTTTCTGGAGGCTTGGACATGTGGGCTCGGCCCCGTGGAAAGTCCAGCCGCTGTCGCTTGCAAGGCCTTTCGGGAGGCGAACAATCCATGGCGGCGCTGGCGCTGATCTTTGCCATTCAGGATTACGATCCAAGTCCATTCTACTACTTCGACGAAGTCGATCAAAACCTTGACTCGGACAACGCCCGCCTCATCGCCGAGATGTGCAGGGCGCGTTCTGAGCGCGCGCAATTCATCATGGTCACCTTGCGCAAGGTCAGCCTCAGTTTGGCGGACCACCACATCGGTGTGACGCACGGTGGCGACGGATGCAGCCGTCGCATCATGGACTTCAACCGGCAACGGGCGTTGGAACTCGGCGAGGCTGCAGAGGAAGCAGCGGCAGCGGACGCGGCGAAGAACGCCGACCGGGCGGGAGAGGCCGTGGCGTTCCAGAACGCCATGCCGGAGGTGCCCGAATCCCTCGGCACGCCGAAGAGCCTCGAAGGGCTGATGGCCCGCGCTGACGAAGTGGCTGAGGAGGAAGCAGAATCCCGTGAACACCTGGAGGCGGTCCGCGAAGCAGCGGACTCAGCATCTGCTGAAACCGAGCAGGACGAGACGGTGCTGGTCGAGGCCCCCGATGAGGAGTGAGGTGGTTTCGTGCAGCAGATGGCCCTCGACGGATGGTTCCTGAGGCAGGACATCGTTGAGCGGTTGCTCTCAAGCGGCAGCGAGAACGACGAAGCCCTCGCCTTCGGCGATCGCATCATGCGCATCGCTGCACATGACGGGGCCGAGCATCAGGCGCTGAGCGACCCCATCGACCGTTCCATCGCCCTCGTGTTGTCCTTGGTCCGTGAAGAGGGGCTGAACGCCTGGGACATCGATTTGGAGGCTTTCCTCGAAATTTTCACAGAACGCGTGCGCACCGAGGCAGATCGCGTTGACCTTCCTGCCTGCGGTCGCCTCATTCGCTTGGCGTGGGAGGTGCTTCATGAGCAAACCTTGGGTGTGTACGACCGGGCCACGGCCATCGACATGGACGACGAGGACATGGACTTCGGTCACGATTTCGGATGGGAGTTGGAGGTGGACGACGAGGCCTTTGCCTTCACCACCACAGTGCTCCAAGGCGAGGCCGATGCCACCTTGCCCACCTTGTTTGACGGACGACTGCGCCGTCCCGAAGGCAGGCCGACCACCCTTGGTGAACTTCTTGCTGCGTTCAAGGACGCGGCCGACGACGCGGAAGCCCTGCAGGAGCGCGAACGCGTGCGTCAGGCAGCAGCTGCTGAACTCCAAGCCCATTTGGAAGACGTCGGGGGCCGCATGCACGATGAGGACCTTGAGGGCGACATCGAGCGGTGCTGGGACGCCCTGCGGGCGGTTTGCGTGGCCAACGGATCCGCGAAGGTTCCGCTCATGGACGTCGTCCAGCAATTGGAGGAGATGGATCCAGACGCCGCTGCCAGCCTTGGCGGACGAACCGAAGCCAACGTGGCGGCCTTCATCGCCGGGCTCTTTCTCGTCCATCGTCGCGTGGCGGACGTGGTGCAGGACGTGGTCCCCTCTGGCCCCATCCACGTGGTGGACCTTTGGCCCCAGATCGACACCTACGCCGCCGTCAGGGCCCATCTTGAACGGCTCGAGGCCGAAGAGAGCGGCCAAGCCCCCAAGGGCTTGATTCAACGCGCCGGTGAAGCGGCGGCGCTGGAAGAAGCGTCGGCTGCGGTGCTGGCAGAGAAGGAAGACGACACGGATTCGTGGCTCGTGGAGTGAGGTGATCCGATGACAGAGACGCCGCTGGAACTCCTTCTCGAAGCGCAGTTGTTCGCGGCAGGGCGTTCGCTGTCGGTGAAGGAACTCTCGGAGACCCTGGGGTACGAGGCCGACGAGGTCAGCGCAGCGCTGGACCACCTCCAAGGGGCCCTGAAGCGTCGCCGTGGCGCTCTTCATCTCGCTGAGGTCGGCGGTCGTTGGGCCATGGAGGTCAAGCCGAAAGTGGCCGCTCATCTCCCGCGTGAAACCAAGACAGACCTTCCACCTCGTTTGTTGAAGGCCGCTTCGCTGATCGCCTACCACCAGCCCATGCCGCAATCACGCTTGGTGGACATGCTCGGCCAGCGCGCCTACGACCATGTGCGTGAGCTGGCACAAGCCGGCATGATTCAGCGCCGTCGAGACGGCAACACGCGCCGCCTTTCGACCACCCGCCGATTCTCGGAGGTCTTCGGATGTCCGCACACCGACCGCGCCAAGGTTCGTGCGTGGTTCCGCGAACAGGTCGCAGAATCGGGCATCCTCGACGATGTGTTGGGCAGCGTGGTCGTCGAGGAAGAGCACGTGGACGGCACCGTGCAGGCCGTGCTTCCCGTGGGCGAAGAGGAGTGATCAGGCGCCCTGCCTGAGCCTCGCAAGGATTTCTTCCGCCGTGGTTTGCGTCCGTGGACCCTCCCAAGAAGCCAATCGAGCGGCCACCTCGTCGATTTCAGCACCTTCTGCGCCCGCGCTGACCGCCATGTTCCGAGCATGAAGGCGCATGTGGCCGGCTTGGATGCCGCTGGTGGACAACGCACGCAATGCACCGAGGTTTTGGGCCAGGCCAGAAGCAGTCATGATGGCTGCAAGGCGATCTGCGGCATCGATGCCGAGGATTTCGAGGCATGCACGAGCGGTCGGGTGCACCCTGCTCGCTCCTCCGACGGTGCCAACCGCCATCGGGGTCTCGAGGCGACCCACGAGGTATCCCTCGTCGTCGACCTCCCACTCGGTCATGGAGGCGTAACGGCCGGTTCGGACGGCCGCCCAGGCGTGGCAACCGGCCTCGATGGCCCGCCAATCCTGGCCGCAGGCGATGGCCACGGCGCTGATGGCGTTCATGACCCCCTTGTTGTGCGTGGCTGCCCTGTACGGGTCGGAGGCGGCAAAGTGGTAGGCTTCGATGATGCCAGCGATGACCTCTGCGCCTTGTGCGGCGTCTCCGGCGTCAGACATGGCCTCGGGGCTAAAGCGGGCTTCAATCCGCGCCATGCGCTCTGTGGCCAGGTTGGACAGGATGCGGAGCAGGACGCGTCCACCGGTGAGCGTCTCGATGCGTGGCGCGATCAATTCGGCCATGGTGTTGACCGCGTTGGCACCCATCGCGTCCCGGACGTCAACATGCAGGTGGACCACGAACATCGTGCCCAGTTCTGTCGGAATGCGATGACAGGTCAGGCGTTTCAGGCCCCCTCCAAGCTTGATCATGGTGGAAGGCCGGTCGTTGCACATGCGCATCAGTTCCTCCTCGGCTCCCATCACGGCAGCCTCTGCGGCGTCCAAGTCCACCACGTCCAGCACCTGGACTTGTGCGATCATGATGGGCGGGTCGTTGCTGCTCACGAACCCGCCTGTTGACCTGCATCTTCGTGCCATGTTGGAGGCTGCTGCCACCACGCTGGACTCTTCCAAGACGAAGGGAATGAGGTACTCCTCGCCATCGACGATGAAGTTCGTGGCCAAGCCCACGGGCAGGACAAAACGGCCCACCACGTTCTCGATCATGTGGTCAGCGGCCTCTTCCGAGAGGGCATCCGCCGAGGCCAAGGCCTCCACGGCCTCTTCACTGAGGTTGGTGGCTTCCGTGAGGGCTTGACGCCGTTCTTCGACCGTGAGACGGTAGAACCCCGAGAGGCGGCTGCTCCGTGCCGGCATGATGGATGGCAGGGCCTGCAGAGCATGAAACCACCGGGGCGATTAACGCTTGATTAACACGTTAGCCGGCCGTTAAAACACCGTTAGCACGCGTTAGTGTCCATCGCAACATTCCCTTCCGCCACGCGATTAACGTCTCCTAACGGTTGCCGAAAGCCTCACCACCCGGTGAAGCATCATATACCCGCTTTCGGTTGGCGCCGAGCATGATGCCTTCTGAGGGGTTTCCCGCTGTGGACAGAAACCCCTTCGGACGGAAACCTCTGGAGGCGAACGACTTTGATCTCCTCGTCGGGCGTGACGAGGTCCTGGATGAGCTTCGATGGTACCTCACCAAAGGGACCGATGCCAGGATGTTGTTGCTGACCGGCCCATCCGGTTCTGGACGAACCTCGCTGATGCGCGTGCTCAGGGGGAACGTGAAACGCGCCGTTCACGTGGTGGAGGTGAACGCTCAACACCCTGCGGCGGATTTGATGAAACAACTGCACGATGGCATGATCGGTGGAGAACCGCCTGCAGGCCCAAATCAGGCGACGGACATGCTCATCCAAACGCTGCGCAGGGAGAAGGGGCAGGCCCTCATTGTGCTTGATTTCCCGCCGCACGACGGCGAACACCTCTCAACCATCCTGTCCAAGTCCATGCCCTACCTTGAGCGCCTTGACGCCATGATTGTGGTGATCGCCACCCCAGAACACGCTGCACGTCTCGGTCCTTCGTTGATGACGCGTTTTCAGGATGAATTCATTCTCGAGCCATTCAATGATGAGGACATTGCGGCGATGATTGACGTGCGCGTGCGCCGAGAGAACCAACTTGGTTGGCGCCCGCATCCCTCGTGGATCAAGGAACACCTTGGCGCCCTCCCTCGGTACCCACGGGAGTTACTCAGGGAGATGAGCAAGCAGTACATGGCCCATCAGCGAAGCGGCCAGCCATCATCCGTGCCCTCCGTGCGGTCGACAACCCAAGAACCCGCGATGGAGGGTTGGCAGGACGGTCCGGGAGCCACGGGTTTGGAATTGGACATGGACGACCTTGAGGGGGCCCGCGAGCAAGACGCTCCGCCGCCGGTGCGTCCTCAATTGGACGATCGCGTTGAACCCGATTCAAGATGGATGGAGGATTTCGCACCCGTCGAGGCACGTGCTGAGTCGCCAGAAGTCCTCGAACCCTCAAGCGTGCCAACGCCGGTCCCAGAGGCTGCACCACCGCGGGTTCCCGTCGTTTCTCGCGTCGATCCAAGCTCGCCGTTTGGCCGCATCGCGCGCCGGTCCATCGATGCAAGCAACGCCCAAGCAAGCGAGCCCGTAGAGTCCCCGACCGTGGAGGAGCCGGAATCCGCGGCGGAGGAGACGGTCGGAGATGCTTGGGAATTCACGGACAACACCGTCGCACCCGCTCCACCCGAAGAACAGCCTCCTGCTCCATCTCCGGTTCGGGCCGACCCACTGCACCCGACGCCTTCTGCACGCCCAGTCTTTGGTCAGGACGTGCTTCAGGTGCTTGAGCGCGCGCTGGCTGAGATGTCCCCAACCGAGGCTCCATCGGTGGAGGGCTTGGCTGCGGCCCTCACGCGCCTTGGTATGCCGCACGCAGGTGCCCTGCATCACCGCCCCCTCCGCGTGCAGGCGCTGAAGGAGTTGAATGCCGGGCAAGCGGTGGTGGTTGAAGCGGCCAGTCAGCGCGAAGTTTCGCCTTCCGACGCGCGCATGCTCGCCAAGTTGGGGGTGAAGCGTGCACGTCTCTCCCAAGTGTGCAACGGCTTGCACAAAGACGGGATCCTCGACGTTGCGCAGCGAGGGCGCTCAAGGGTGTTCACGCTGTCCGCAGGCGCGCGCGCTCAACTTCGCGCTTGGAACCTCCTCGGAGGTGAGGCCTGATGGCATGGACGCCCGCATGGTCAAGCAAAATCACCGCCCCGGTGGCGTCCTTGGCAGCTGGCCCCGGTTGGTGCTTGTTCGGGCACGAACGCCGGATGACCCTGATGGCCGACGACGGAGAACACCGCTGGACGCATGACCTTCTGTTCACGCCACATCGCGTGGTCGTGGCCGGTTCCTACGTCGGGGTCCTTGCGGCGCATGGGTTCACCGTGCATCGCTTCGACGACGGCACGCCGGTCAACGAAGGCCGAGCGGTCAGCCGCGGTTTCTCCTCCTTGATCGCACGTCCCGGCGGCGGGTGGCTCGCATCAGGGCGTGAAGGCGACCTTCACCTGTTCACCAAGGAAGGGCGGGGGCGCTCACGCGCCACCCGTGCACCCGTTCGCGGCTTGGTCGGATGGCTCGATCGGGACCAAGCGATCGTGCACGACCACGACGGCATGCTCCGGCTGGTCCATGTTGGGAGCGGAGAGGATCTTGCGGTCTACGGCGAGGAGCACTGGACGTGGGTCTCGTCTCTGGACCGCGACGGCATGCTGCTGCGAGGTGCTGACGGCATGCTGCATCGGGGCGTGCCGGGGGCCTCAGGGTGGGACCGCATCGAGCGCATGGACAGCGATGTGCTGGAGCCCATCGCTGCGGTTCGAAGTGCAGAGGGATGGGTGCTCCTCGAACTCGACGGCCGAATCATGTCCACGGCCGAGGGTCAATTCGTACACGAAGGCGCTGCGCTTGGCGACCCTGTTCTTCTCTTGGGCGGTGACGGGTCGGAGACGCTCACTGGCGTCACTCGGGAGGGTTTGATCCGATGTTGGTACGGCGGTGAGCGTGAGCGTATCGAACGCGAGGCACGTCGCGCTCTGGTGGCCGACGGTCAACGTGCAGCAGATTGGGCTCAACGCCGCCGCCGCTTCGAGGCTGCGGTGGAGGCCGAAGAGCGTGCAGACTGGGCGACAGCAGCCCTGCATTACGAAGCGCTCGGACGCGAGGAGGACGTCCAACGCGTGCGGCGACGGGGTGGTGAGGCCGATGACTGAGGGCGATCACCCCACCGAGGTGACGCCAGAGCGCGTCCAGCGTTATCTCGACCTCACCGCTCGAGCCCGTGCGAAAGCCACCCCGCTTCCTGATGAGGGGACGGCGGCTTGGGACGACCTTCAGCGCCTGCTTCGGATGGCCGACGACTACGCTTCGGACGCGAAGCATTTCCTCGACACAGGGGACCTCGTTCGGGCCTTTGGCGCCATCAACTACGCCCACGCGTGGATCGACGCAGGCGTTCGCCTGCGATTGCTGGACGGACATGACGACGACGTCTTGTTCACGCTCCCCTAGGGGTCGATCCGGCGGAGCCGGTGTCCGTCCACCACCTCGATGATCGGGCAGCCGGCCTGGATCAACCGACCTTTGAGGGCGCGGTCGACGGTCAACGTGGCTGCTTGTCGTTCTGTGGCGAGGGCGACGATGTGGTCGTCTGGATGTGAATGGTCGCGGTCGTCGGTGATGAGCACTGCGCGTTCATCGAGCAGGGAAAGCAGCAAACCACGCCTCTGACGATCAAGGGCGTCGAGTTCCTCCCTCACGCCGATAGGAACCAACCATGTGGGCCGTCCAACCAGAGGCAGCAAGGCATGGTCAAGGTTGACCTTGGCATCGACCGCTGCGGCCCAACCGCAGGCATCGATGATGAGATCCACGTTTCCGCCTCAGACGATCGTTGCATGGCCAATGAGGCGCCAGCGGGAACCGGTCCTCCGGGAGATGGACACGCGTTGACCGACGTCCGCACAGATGGGAAGGCGAAGTTGCAGGGTGGCCTGGTTCTTCTCGACGTTCTTCACGACGCCGACCGAGGTGGCCGTTGCCACGTTGACCATCAGCATCTCGTTGTTGCGAAGGCGGTGGATGGGTTCTGGCGCCCCACCGTCTCCTGCGACCATGGTGGCCATGAGGTCCACGTCAACACGGATGGTCTCACGGATCTCGGGCAACTCGCCACGTCGAGCGATGACCTGACCGCTGAGGTTGTCGGCGGTGGTGGTCGCGGGGTCGAGTTTTGTGGCGATGCCAACCAGGCCGCCGGCATGGGCGGTCTCGAGGTTGAGGCCACCGCCCTGGATGCTGCTGATGGTGGCTTGGATGGGTTCCCAAACGGCCTTGTTGCCTTCTCCGACGCGGCGACCTGGTGCGATTTCGACCTCGTCGCCGACCGAGAAGGTCCCTTCCACGATGCTGCCGCCGATGACGCCTCCGCGCATTTTGCCGGGTCGGGTGCCGGGGCGGTTGATGTCGAAGGAGCGGGCGACGTGCATGACGCTGCGGACGTCTTCCGACCGGTCCGGCGTGGGGATGAAGGCCTCGATGGCGGAGATGAGCACGTCGAGGTTCACGTCGTGGTGCGCGGAGACGGGGATGATGGGTGCGTTTTCAGCGATGGTGCCCTTGAGGAAGGTCTTGATTTCATCATGCGATTCCAGGGCGCGTTCACGCGTGACGAGGTCGATCTTGTTCTGCACGACCACGATGTTCTCGATGCCCGCAATTTCGAGCGCCATCAGGTGCTCACGCGTCTGAGGCTGAGGGCATGCTTCGTTGGCGGCCACCATCAGCAGGGCGCCGTCCATCAGGGATGCGCCGGTGATCATGATGGCCATCAGCGTCTCGTGACCGGGAGCGTCAACGAAAGACACCACGCGCTCGAGGTCCTCCTCGACGTCTTTGCTGCCCTCCGGGTGGCGACCGAGCGGGTAGTGCGCTCCATCATCGGTCTTGTAGAAGGCCGTGTCCGCGTAGCCCAGCTTGATCGAAATGCCGCGCTTGCGTTCCTCGGAGTGGGTGTCGGTCCAAACCCCAGACAGCGCTTGGGTCAGGGTCGTCTTTCCGTGGTCGACGTGACCGACGAGTCCGATGTTGACCTCAGGTTGGCGTGGGAGTCGACGTGCCATCGCTCCCTCTCCTTCCTGTCGTGCTCGACGTCCCTCTCGGGGTTCACTCCGCGGCCGGTTCCTCGTCGGCACCGAAGATGGCCTCGAGCGGCTTGTTGCCGGCTTCGACGACCTTGAGGTTGATTTGACGGGTGTCCTGGGTCACGGTGTTGCCGCGGAAGTTGCGGCGGCGGCGCAGACCGTCTGGGACGTAGCGGAAGGTGCGCTTCTCGCCCTTCTTGGTCTTCTGGACGAGCTTGTGGCCCTTGTATCCGGTCGAGGCGGTGACCAGGACGGATTGGCGGGAACCGCCGTCGAGATCGCGGCGCATTGGGGTGCCGGTCTTGTCGGAGCCGCCGGTGATTTCCAGCTTGTAGCCGTTCAGGGCGGTTTCACCTTCGCCCACGAAGATGCCGTCGACGACATCGCCGATGCGCTTTCCGAGGAACTGTGCGTGGTTGTTGCCGGAAATCGTCACGTTGTACGAGCGGCCGTTGTTGGCCGGGTTCGTGTCGTTGACGACGGCAATGAATTCTCCATCAGCCATGAGCCTCACCAAGGTGCAGTCCGCCGACATGCGGCCTCTATTTATGCTCACCGGAGCCAAAACGGGCCTCAGCGACGCCGTCTTGGCACCGCATCTTCGATCCTCGGGATGAGGTCCGCCGGCAACACCGTTGGCATGGTCACGTGCGTGGTCCGGCCTCGGCCGGAGCCGACAGGCGCCACACGGGTCGCGATCAGGCCCCGTGCTTCGAGCTCCTTGACGATCTTCCAGATCGTCGTGTGGCTGCGTGCTTCGGCGTCATGTTCCTCGCACACGACGGCGTAGAGTTGGTCGATGTCTCCGCTGGTGATGTGGTCCGCGCGCCTGAGGCGTCGTGCAACGGCCAAGAGCACCAGCAACTGATGCAGGTTCAACTCATCGACCAAGCCGTCGGCATGGGTGCTCGGAAGTTCGGTTGCAGCGCGTTGGATGTCGTCGGCGCGCAGTTCGCGCCGGCCGTCGGCCTCTGCGTTGCGCACGGCGGTGTCGAGCAATTCGATGGCCGCTCGTGCATCGCCGTTGGCGGCGGCCGCTTCGGCGATCAGGGCGATGTGGGTGTCCTGCCATGAGCCGGGGCGCAAGGCCAGGGTGGCCCGTTGTTCTGCGATGGCCGTCAGTTCCTCACGGTTGTAGGCAGGAATGCGCAGGTGGTTGGACGCGCCCAGCCGTGAAATGACCGCACCTTCCAGCACGTCGAGGATCTGTTCCTGGCTGATGAGGATGAGCGACAGCGTGCCTTCCGAGGCGGCATCCTCGTCGATGCGCAACAGGTGGTAGAGGATGTCGTTCCCCGCTCGACGCAGCAGGTGGTCCACTTCGTCGAGGACCACGATGAGGTGCCCGCGTCGGGCGGAGACCAAGCGGCGGATGCTTGCGAGAAGTTCGCCGCTGGACAGCCCACGGTCGGGGTGGCGCTCGTCCATTTGGGCGACAATCTTGTGCATCACCTGCATGGTCGTGTTTTCGTTCCGGCAGTTGATGTGGGCCACCGCGATGTCGCGTGTCCCGATCAGATGCTTGGCCACGTCGTCGCAAAAGCGTCGGACGAGGCTCGTTTTTCCGCTCCCGACCGGCCCGGTGATGACCGCGCGTCCCGAGCCGCTGGCGTGTCCAATGCTCGAAAAGCGACCCGCCAAAGCGCGCTGGAGGTCGTCGCGGGCCACGAGCTCCGCAGGGAGGTAATCGAACCCGAGTGGCGTCGGGTCGAGCAGGATGAGGCCCGCTCCGATGGCATCGAGGTAGTCCACCATAACGTAGCAACAACGACGACAGCCGTTCTTGAACATGCTCCCCCGCATCAGGGGATTTCGTCGAAGCGGTATCCTTCACCCCAGTCCTTCTCACCGAGGGTCACTTCAAGCTCGAAGGGCGTGATGAGCGGCTTGGCGTACTTCACGGCGTCATCGATGGCGATGCGGGGGCAGGCCGTGTTCACGAAGGCGTCGACTGGATAGAAGTCGATGAGCTCCGGACCGACGTGTTCGAGGGCGAGCAGGTAGCCTTTCTTCCCGTGGCGCTCGAGCATGCGCTTCATGCGGAGGGCGAGGGTTCGGCGCATTTGGCCGGGTTTTTCGCCGATGAGGATGCCGTAGCGTTCGGCGTCTTGGCAGGCCATGATCAGCCCGAAGCGCTGCCGGAGGATGCGCTCGATGCGCTGAAGCGACATTTCGGTGGCTTCGCCGGTGTACGGGTCGAGCATGGCGAGGGGCTTGCCGGTGTGGAGGACCAAGCCAATGGGATGGAAATCACCGCTGCCGAGGAAGAGGTAGTGGCCGATGTTGTCGTCGTCACCCGAGTAATTGCATCCAAGCACTTGGCCGGGGAACGTCAGCCGAGCACCACCAAGCGGCACGGTGACGTCGAACCCAGCCTCCTCGAGCCGTTCGCAGAACGCAGGGAGAAGATGGAGGTGCTGGATGGAGCCGACCAGTCCAAGTTTCACGTCGGTCAACGCCGCGGTTCGGCCGACGGCATCGAGGAAGCGCTCTTGTGCTTCTTCTTCGGTGAGCGGGGCATCGCTGGCCCCCTCGAGGCGCTTCCTCGCTCCTTCGCGGTGGGCGTGGAGGATGGGGAGGACGGGCTGAAGTTCAGGATCGCCCTCGTAGGTCACGTCGATGAATTGCGTGGGCATGCCTGAATCGATGTTCATCTGAGAGTGGCCCATGTGTGCCACCAGTTCAACGCCCATCATCTGCATCTTGTCGTGGACCAGATCGCAGGCACCATAGCACGGATCGGCGGCCAGCACCACTTTCGCGCTGGTGTCGGTTTCGATGGCGTCCATCATTTCCAGCGCTTGCATCTTGAGCCCCTCGGGCACCTGCAAGGCGATGAGGCGGTGGTCGCCGTCTTTGATNCGCGTCATCAACTCCTCGAGTTGGAAATCATGACGGTCGAGGTCCATGGCGCTCCCGGGGGGCCGTCAGGCCGTCCGGTTTTCAAGCCATGCTCGTCGCTGGACGCGTGACGACCCGCCCGTCCACCACATCCACCGCGATGAGGGCAGACAGGTTGAGGGATGGGTCATCACGGTGCAANTCGGCCATTCCGGGGCCTTTCTCGACGACGATGACCACCTGTGCGACTTCCGCGCCGCATCGCCGGATGCCGTCGATGACGGCGCGCAAGGTCCCGCCCGTGGAGAGGACGTCGTCCACGATGAGCACGCGCTCCCCGGGGCGGACGTCGTTGAGGTACATCGCGCCCTTGGAGTAGCCTGTGCTTTGATCCACCACGACCTCGCCTTCCAATCCATAGGCCCGCTTTCGGGCGACGACCAACGGTCGGTCATGTTGGACGGACAAAGGAGCGGTCAGCGGCAGCCCCATCGCCTCGATGCCGAGGATCAGGTCAACCCCGCCCCAGTCAACCCGTTCTCCGATGAGGTGGACGATGGCGGAAAGCACCTCGCCTTCGAGCCTCGGCACACCGTCGGTCACGGGGTGGACGAAATACGGGTAGCCGTCCTTCCACACGATCGGCGCCGATTCAAGCGAGGCGCTCAACCGTTGCATCGCTTGGTCCATGGGCGCGGCTGGTCCGGCTGGACCTTAGCCTTGGCTCAGGCTTCGTGNAGGAATTCGATGTATTCGTCGGCCTCAAGCAGCGCGTCGTCCGCGTCAGCGTGAGGTTCGATGATGAGGACCCAGCCGTTGTCGTAGGGGGAGTCGTTGATCGTTTCCGGCGTGCTCTCGAGCTCACCGTTGACTTCGGTCACCTTCAGCGAAAAGGGGCACATGAAGCGCAGGGCTTCGTACTCGGTGCGCAGTGAGAACAACACATCGCCCTCACCGATTTCTTGGCCTTGGTCGGGCAGGTTGACGCGCAGCACCGCTCCGGCGTCGGCGAGCAGGTATTCGCTGATGCCGATCATTACGCGCTCGTCTTTGACGTCTTGGAACCAAAGATGGGCGTTCGAATAGCGGCGGTTGTGTGCGATGGTGAACTCGATGTCCTCCTCGTCCATGTCGCGGCGTGAAACACGCGGTATTTCAATGCCACCAAAGGGGCTCCAAGGTGCATGCACATGCTTGAAGAGCCGACGTCCTGTCCTCGGTTNGGGTGCGCCAATGGACTTCCTCGAAAGCGAAGAAAACCAGATGATTCGTGACAT
Source organism: Methanobacteriota archaeon (assembly GCA_002722135.1). Taxonomy (GTDB): domain Archaea; phylum Thermoplasmatota; class Poseidoniia; order Poseidoniales; family Poseidoniaceae; genus MGIIa-L3. The sequence continues at coordinate 180,050 of PBKJ01000005.1, forward strand.
GGTTCGTGACTTTGCCGAGTCCGTGTTGGCTCCCACCGCAGAGGCGCGGGACCACGATCAGCGCCCGCCCGTTGAGGAGTGGCAAGCCTTCCTTGAACTCGGCCTCCAAGGCGTGACCATCCCCGACGAATACGGTGGGGCGAAGTTGAACGACATCGCCGAAGCCATCATCGTGGAGGAACTTGCGCGCGTCGACCCTTCCTTTGCCGTGATGTTCTGCGTTCACGTGGGCTTGTGTGCGATGACCATCAACCTGCACGGGACCGAGGAACAGAAACACGCTTACCTCCCACGTCTCGCCGCCGGCGAGGTGGGTGCTTACTCCCTCAGCGAAGCCGGCGCTGGCACCGACGCCGCGGCGATGGGATGCCGAGCGAAGCTCAGCGACGACGGCTCGCACTACCTGCTCAACGGCGAGAAGATGTGGGTCACCAACGGAGCTCAAGCCGGCATTTACGTGCTCTTTGCCAAGGACGTCGATCATCCTGACTTCGGCGTCAAGAAGCACGGCGGCACCACGGCCTTCATCGTCGAGCAGGCCTTTGAAGGTCTGACCGTTGGGAAGAAGGAGGACAAGCTCGGCATCCGTTCCTCAGACACCTGCACGCTCATCCTCGAGAACTGCAAGGTGCCCGTGGGCAACGTGCTCAAGGGCGCAGGCAACGGATTCCCGATCGCCATGAACGCGCTGGACAACAGCCGCATCGGCATCGCCGCTCAAGCGCTTGGCATCGCCCAGGGCGCCTATGAAGCGGCGCTGAAGTACGCCCACGAGCGCGAAACCTTCGGCAAGCCGATCGTGGCCCATCAGATGATCACCGCGTACCTGGCGGACATGGCCACCCAAATCGAGGCCGCTCGTCTCNTGGTGTACCGCGCTGCGTGGGCGAAAGAGCACCACTACGAAGCGGACGGTCCGCGCCACAGCAAGGAGGCCAGCATGGCCAAACTCTTCGCAGGTGACACGGCCATGTGGGTGACGGAGCGTGCGATTCAGGTGCTTGGTGGCTACGGCTACACCAAGGAATTCCCTGTGGAGCGTTTCTTCCGCGACGCCAAGATCACCCAAATCTACGAAGGAACGCAGGAAGTTCAGCGCCTCGTCATCGCGCGTGCGCTTCGATGATCAGGCGAGCCGGAACACCGGCCGCGCAAGTCCACGGTTCCAGTCGTGGAGCAGCACGTGGTGGTCCACATGGCGTACATCGGTGGGCATCGCGCTGGGCAGTTGCACGTCGACGTCGCCGAGCGGGGTGGACACGGTCAGGGTCCTTCCATCACGCCACCCGATTTCACCGAGCAAGGTTGCCTTGTCCCCCTTGACCGTCCCTGAAATGTGGAAGGTGTGAGGGTTGGCGGTCAAGATGGCTTGAATCTCATCTCCGCGCAAATTTTGCGAGAAAGCGTCGAGCAGCCCTTCCAAGGAGGCCTGAGCTGCCGCGGCGGCGGCCACAGGTCGTGGCATCGGCTGCGTTTGTGGGGGTTCGATCCGAACCTGCTCGGGTTCAGGCGTCGGCTGAACAGGTTCTGGCGCTTGGTGTTCCCTGGCTGCAGGCTGCGGCTCCTCGACGGGTTCCTGTTCTGGTTCAGGGGCAGGCTCAGGTTCCTCGGTGGCCAACAAGTGAGGCGGCACGTCAAGCCCGCGATCGTTGGCCCACGTCCAGACTTCGGTGTTCGACAACAACCCGTCTCCGTCGGCATCCATGGAGGTCATCAGCAGGTCAAGGACCCAGGCTGGAGGGGCGTGGCCGGTGGTTCGCTCGACGATGTTCGACAGGTCACCCGGTTCAACGAATCCACCGCGTGCTCGAAGCATTTCGTCGATGGCCTCCATCGGCATGTCGCTCCTTGAAATCCAATTCACGAAGCCGTCCTCGATGGAGGGCANACGGTCGATGATGTCGTTGTTGACGCCTTTCGCACGCAGGGCTTCTGCTGCCCGTTGACGAGCGAGGTTGACCACAGCATTGCGCACCATGGCTGGGGAAGGGCGGGGTCGAGATTTGAAGGTGTGGCCGTATTTGGTCAAAGCCTCGGCCACGTGGCGTCGGGCTGTTCCCATGGCAGCCGGCACAACAGGTTGAGCATGGCCTCCTTGGTGGTCAGGTCGCGCTCAACCTGAAGGTAATGCAGCCACTCCTTCAGTCGCCCAAGGGCTTGGCCATGGGCCAATCCCGTCGCCTCCATGATCGCGTGACCGTCCAGCAGCACACCGTTCGCGCGTGCAGGCGGGGTGGCTTCGATCAGGGCTGCTGCAGCAAACCAACCCTGCACAGCGCCAAGGCCTTCGAGGACGTTGACCAAGCGAAGCAAGACGTCCGTGTCGTCACCCCATCGGTGCCGCAGAACGCGAACGGCTTGCGGCGTGGTCGGNGGCCTGGTGCGCATGGCGGCCACCAGTTTTCTGACGCGGCCAATCACGCGTTTTGGGGCCTTCAGGCCGCGAAGCACGCCCTCCACACTGGGGCCGTCATGATCGAACAGGAGCAGAGCGAGCCGTTCATCACCGAGACCGCGCGCTCCGCGGAGCGCCTCGAGTCCTGCTGCAGCGGGATGGCGGTCCGCGAGGAGGTCTTGCACGACCCCGTCTTCGTGCATCATGGCCAAGGCCTGATCGGCGAGCGGTGCGTCAAGGAGCCGTGACAGCTCGCCCCAGATGCGTTCAGCGGGGATGGCGGTCAGGCCTGGCGCTCTGGTGCGCAAAGCCGTGCGCAGCGGGCCGTCGACGGTCCAGTTGGCGTGGTGCGGTGGCGGGCTGGCTGCGAATCTATAGACGCGGAGGACGCGCAAGGCATCCTCTTCGAGACGCTCGTCGGCCATCCCGACCGCCCTCAACCTCCCTCCGCGAAGGTCGCTGCGTCCGCCGTGTAGGTCGATGAGTTGGCGCGTCTCAAGGTCGATGGCCATGGCGTTGATCGTCAGGTCACGGCGAGCCAGGTCGAGCGCGATGTCGGTCACCAGCTCCACGCCTTCTGGGCGACGCCCATCGACGTAGGTACCGTCGATGCGCAAGGTCGTGGCCTGGAACGGCTCGACGGCTCCGCTGGCCTTGAGGGTCACCGTGCCAAAGGCGGAACCGGTATCGATGGCCATCGCGCCAAAACCCTCCAGCATGGCCGCTGGCTCGACGTCAACCGCCAAGTCAACGTCATGAGGCGCACGTCCGCGGTTGGCGAGCACGTCCCTGACGCAGCCGCCGACCAACCACACACGAGATCCGAGCGCAAACAACCGGTTCACGACCTCGCGGAGCCCGTCAGGGGCTGCCATGACCTCCTCGAGCCAAGCCTCGGCGTGAGGCGGGAGTGCCGATGCGAGCGCATCGCCTTCACCACCGGCCATGACGCGTCCTTCTCCGACTCGACATATCCTTATCGCACGTGATGGAGGATGTCGTGTGCAACTTGGCCCCGCCCTCATGGACCTCGGCGAACTTCATCCGCACGAGGCCACGACCCCACAGCGGGTTCGAAAGAGCGCCCACATGCACGTTCGATGGGGCGCCATGCGGTCCCGCGTGGTGGTCGACGCCGTCGACCACCTCGTCCTCGACGGGCACCACCGATTGGCGGTGGCCCGTCGACTTGGTCTCCGATGTGTTCCGGTGCTCCTGGTGGATCCCAGTACCCTTCAGGTTGAGCGACGGGGGACGCATGAGCCGATCAGCCATGCGGAGATCGTGGCGTACANTCGCACGCATGGCGTGATGCCGGCTCGAAGCACGAAGTACGACCTCAGCGGCCTTGATGTGACCTGCGAGGTTTCCTTGGACCGGCTCAGACATCCTGCTGGCGGCTCGCCGTGATGCGACGCCAGAGCGTGTTCCCTTTGCCCGAAACCTCGACCTTTCGATGGTCCACGGCCGCCAGGGCCGTGACGGTGCATCGCCGCAGGCCTCCTTCGCGAGCGGTGAGGACATCCACATTCTGTCCGGCACGTTCGCTGAGGGCTTGCTTGACGTGTTTTGTCTCGGTGATCCTGCGGTCGTTGATGGCCACCACCTCGTCGCCCGCATCGACGTGATTCCGGAGCGGAGAGCCCTCGAGGTGCGTGGTCACGACGACCTTGCCTTGACGCGAGCGTAGGCCAATGCCCAGCCAGCCGTCGTGCTCCTCCCCGTCTTCCTTGGGCTTCAGCTCAAGCCCGAGGGCGGTCAGCATGGACGCGATGGGCGGCGCGGTTCGCGTTGTCATCAGTTCATCGAGCATGCCACCGAGCCGGCGGCCGCCTTCGGTTGAAGTCAAGGCTTGGCGCAAGCGGCGGTGGTCGACGCCAGGCTCCTCCGCATCGACCGCATGACGGCGGAAGGCTTCGACCATCACGTCGTCAAGGCCGCGCGCACCACGGGTACGGCGGCGCAATTCGACATCAAGCGCCATCATGGCGAATTCGCCTTCGAGGTAGTAGTTGATCCGCCGCTCACTGGACCACGCGGTTCGCTTGTACAGGTGGGTCCATGCCGATTCGCTGGATTCCGCCAAGGATTCGTGCGCCGCGCCATGCCGGTTGAGGTGGCGGTTGACCTTGAGGTTGAACTCCTCCTTCCAGTTGTCTTCCGTCCACGCGCCCGAGCGCAGGCAAATCAGGTCGCCTAGCCATGATGTTCCGCCCTCGAACCACCACAGCAAGGGGGATGGGACTTCCTTCGAAAGGTCGTACTCGAGGTACACTTTGGGCCTNAGCCGCTTGACGTTCCACTGGTGAAGGTACTCGTGACTGAACAGGCTGATGAGGTCCCGGTAGAGGGCTTTCTCACCGTCGATGAGCGAGGCGCGGGGCATCATCGAGGTCTGAGAGCCAAGGTGTTCCAAACCTCCACGCATGGTGTCCGTCAAGTGAAGGACGGTGACGTAGGGGTCCTTCGTCGGAACGCCGAACAAGGCGTGATGCTCTTTGATGATCTTCGTGGCGTCGTCCACGAAGCGATCGATCATGTTCGGAGACACCGGAAGGCCTGCGCTGTCCCAGATGTTGAGGACGTGTGGGCGCCCGTCCACGTCCCAGGTGCGGCTCGGTCCAGCGTTGGCTTCGATGATGCCGTCGAGGAAGGCATCTCGGTCCGGTGCGTGAAACACGTGGCCGCTTGGGGCGTTGCTTTGCACGGCCTCGAGTTGCGTGTAGGGCGTCCACGCCTCGGGCAGGGCGAGGTGCACCTCTGCGCCCTGAGACCAGTCCGCATCGTCGGGCAGGTACCACGTGAATGGAGGCATCAGGTGAAGGTGGCCGTCGTCGAGGTGGGTGGACCGAACGGTCATTTCGAGCGCCATCACTTCGTGCTGTATGCGCACGCGTGTGGTGCTCGAGGGGACCTTGACCCTCAACCGATGCGGATCTGGGCGCTGCCACATGAGCGCCTGCCCGTTTTCATCGGTGGCTTCGATGCCGTCGACGTACTGCACCGGATCCCGCAAGGTGTAGGACCCTGGAATCCAGCGCGGAAAACTGAGGTCGACGCGGCCGGTTGGGAAGGGCCCTTCCAGTTCAACCGCAGCCAACAAGCGGCGGCTACCGCCTTGCGTGGCGTCTGCGTGAAAGGTCAGCCTGCCTGGCATGAAGGCCTGACCGCTCATGGCCTCTATTGACCTTGCTCGTCAGCGCAGGAGCAGGAGGGCGACGAACACGAGGGAGAGGGTCATCAGCATCACAGGGAGCTTCAGGCTTCCACCGCCCTGCACGGCNGCGTCGGGGATGGTGCTCAGGGATTTTCTCCCGTGACGGATCCTGGAGGGCGGAAAGGCCTCCCGCAGCACGGCTTCAACGCGAGGGCGCAAGGTCGGGTCCTTCGAGCGTGCTGAGCCTTCCCCAACCACGAGTTTCAGGTGGTGGTCTGCGGCGAGATCAACCACGGTTGACACGACGCCTTCGACGTCGGTCAAGTCGTGCATGTCGATGCGCCATCCTGCCGCCTCTTGGCGGGCGTGACTGAGTTGACGCCATCGCCCGCGGCCTTCGTCATGCGCCGCAAGGCGCGTGCGCACGTCGGCTTTCACCCGGTCGTCGGTGTTTGCCGGCTCAATGTTGAGCAACAGCGGCAAGAGCACGGCGAAGAGCACCGCGAAGGAGGTGCCGGACAGGACGAGGTGACGTCGCAGGTCCTGTGGGTCTTCGACCAGGGAGGCGGTGAACGCCCCGGCCGCGCCGTATGCCGCGATGAGGATGGCGCCGCCGAGCACGTCGGCAAGACGCTGGCGTTTCCTCTTCGCCATGTGAAGGTCCAGCCGCCGCTCAGGCATGGACCTTCGGGCGAGCATTCATCCCCCTCCCGCAATTTGCCTCAAACATGGCCGGGGCCGAAGCACGCGACCGCGAGATGCGGGTCGGTGCGATGATTTTCGGCTTGAGCACCACGCTGTTTCTGGCCATGTTCATCGCACCGCTGACGCTGCCTTCTGGTACCGTTCCTGAGCTTCACGGACGAGCGAATGCCTTCGATTACGCCACGGTGGACGGCGCGCTGAGTTACGGGAATCAACCGCGTTACGACGCGCACACCGACACCATGGTCAACCCTGAGGTGCCGTTTGCTTGGACGGAACTTCCCACGGCACACGCCATCGCGTACGCCTTTGGCGACCTGAACTGTCACAACCTCGGCGAGCGATCCTGGACCATCAACGGCAACCAAATGCCGGTCTGTGTTCGTGATTTAGGCATCTTTGCTGGGTTGATGGTGGGCGGGGCCATCGTGCACCGTCGGTCGGTCAACCGATGGACGGTCACCGACACTGCGCTCTCCGTCTTGCCGGAGGCTTGGCAGGAAGGCATCTACCGCCGACGGTGGCGCCATGTCGCGTTCTATGGCTTTGCTGCGCTGACCGTGGTGCCCCTCGGCGTGGACGGTTTCACACAGTTGTTGACCGATTACGAATCCAATCCGCTGACCCGTATGTTGACCGGTATTCCCTTTGGCATGGGCCTGGGTTTGCTCTTTGGTGCGCTGTTGAACGCTGCTCCCGCGCAATTCCTCAACGCGGCCGAGGTCAAGTTGCCCGGCGGGGCTCGCTTCCTGTCCATGGAAGCGGAGTGATCAGGCAGGCGGGNCCAACCGCCACCAGCCTTCCAGTTGCGTCCCGTCTTCCGGTGCAGGGCAGCCCACGTGTCCACTCGACAGGAGGCTCAGCCTTGCCAACACATCGCTGACGGCCTGTTCAGGAGCGTCCTGAATCACGCTGGCCATGGCGGTGGCCCACGAGGCCTTTGGGTGCTCCTCGCGCCATGNCTCCAGATACTCCCGGAGAGGCCACAACGCCAAGGCAAGGCGGCCTTGGGCGAGGTGATCGTCGCTCAGGCGGAACATCTGGCCTTCTGCGAACTTCACCTCGTTTTGCTGGCGGAAAATCCAGCCTTCTCCGATGAGCCACTTGACGAGCCGGCGAACATGGCGGAGCGAAACGAAGCGCACCGGACCCAGTGCATGGTACAAGCGTCGCACATCCGACGTGCCGTCCATCAGGGACAGGGTGCCNATCACGCTCCANACCGACATGGCGGTGAATCGGCGCGGCACGTCGTGTTCCAGAGCGCTGCGCTCCGGCCATGACGCCTCTGCCCGTTCCATCCACGTCGCCGGGGAGGCCCCGTTCAGCCAACCGTGCAGGACCGGTTCGCTGCTGACGGGCATGCCGGGCAAGCGTTGTTGCGCACTCATGCCCTCGACGAGGCTGGCAATGACGTGTTGGTCAACGGTTTCGGCGTTCACGTTCTGGGGATCAGGTCGTGTGCGCATGAAGTCCCTGACCGTTTTCCGCAGGGCCTTCTCCAGTTCGTCCAGACCTCCCTCATTCAGCACAGGTCCGGCGATGGTGCAGCGGTCAAATGGAGCCGGCGCCTGCACTTCGCCGGAAAGCAGTGAGGCAAAGCCTGCTCGGATTTTCTTCTGGATGTCCGAGGTTTCGAAATATTCCTGCTTTGCGCTGGTCATGCGAAGCGTACCGCTCTGGATGCGCCGAATGGCGCGTTCTGGATCACAATCGATCCACACGACAAGATCGGGAACCGCCGCGCCTTCGTTGAGCGTGGCCACCTCGTCCAAACCAAGGTCACCCACCACCCCTTGGTAAACGAGGGAGGAGTGGATGTTTCTGTCTGAGATCACCACGGCACTGCGCTGGAGACGGGGCAAAATCCAGCTCTTCGTGTGGTCAAGCCGGTCTTCGGCGAAGAGTGCCGCTTCCTCAGCCGGAGTCATGTCGCCTCGTTGAACGGCTTCCAAGGCACGCCGGCCTGCATCGGCATGGCGCCTTGGCTCGTGCGTGGAGCAGACGTCTGCGAAGGGGTATTTCGCGAGAATTTCGTTCAGCAGGCGAACGGCTTCGCCTTTCCCCGAGCCGTCTCCACCTTCAACTGAAATCAGGTACACGCTCGTCCCCCTCCCAGTCTCGGAACTGTTGTTTTGAGAAGCTCAGAAGGATCATGCCCAACAAAATGAGTGCAGGACCAAACAAGATCAACCCACGGCTGAACAAACCGATGCCGGCCAAGTACTGCGTTCTGCGGTACTTCTTTGCACGTCGAACTTCGAGCCCAGCAAGCAAACCGACACCCCCGGTCAGGATGGTCGCGATTCCAATCGCCGTGGACAAGCGCGTGGCGTCGTCCAAGGACCATTGGCCACCATCGCCCGAAGTCATCACGGTGCGCTCAGTTCCGCTTCCCGGCGTCATGGTGACAGGAGGTGAACCAGCGGCTTGTGCTTCCATTTCAATTTCTGAGGTCACGTAGCCGTCTCCGCTGACGCGAAGGAGGCGGGGTTCGGTGATGACGCCTTCAAATTCGAACCAACCCGATGCTCCAGTCATCGTCGTTTGGAGCACGGTCTCGGTGTCCATGTCAAGCCACTCGACCGTGAGGCCTTCGAGGGCATTGCCGCTTTCCGCTTCCAGCACTTGCATGCGAAGGTCCACCGTCGGCGTTGTCTCGAGGAGTTCTGCTGCCAACAAATCAACGGGATTGCCCTGCAAAAGCAACAATCCAGACAGGATGCCAAGGACGCTGCCCACAAAAATCAGGACCGCAGCGAGGAGTCGGATGCGCTCGGTGTCTTCGCTTTCGAGGCCTTGGCCCCACGTCATGGAATCGATGCTCAAGCGCTCAACATCGCTGAGGTCGCCAGTGGGCGCGTCGAGGGATGCGATGACGAGTTCGTCGCCCTGCTCGTCGTCGAGCGTGGAACGAACGCGAGAACGCAGTGCGCTCAGCCTCGCTTCCCGGTCCATGACGTCCCCGCCTTGGCCCACGGCGTGCCGTCGCCTATGACCCTTCGTCCCATTGCTTCACTTAGGCCTCATCCCACGACCAAGTCCTTGCTGCGGACGCGGGTCGGAGCTTGCGAAGGGCAAGGATGGCCACGATGCTGCATCCGGCCAACCCCAAGACGAAAATCCAGCCCAGCANCAGCCAACCGATCGGCCCTGCGAGATCTCGCGCCTCGTCGAGGGTGGGCTGGGAGTCTTCCTCGCCTGAAGGACCGTCGGTGACATCACCGTCAGCGTTCACGGCGTCCATCCAAGCCCCGCTTCTCAGGCCCAATTCGACGAGGTGCATGACGGTCTCAAGGGCGTCTGCGCTGACTTTGTCAGGCGTGTCCTCAAGGGTGTGCCAGTAGCTGTTGGCGAAGCCGGTTGCGTTCGGGCCGTATCGGTGGTCGATGAGGTCAACGGCAGGGACGCCGACGTTGTTCAGACGAACGTGGTCGTCCATGATGTCCACAGTGGTTCCNGGTTGGTAGATGTCCCTCACTTCGACGCCTGTGCATGCTTCTCGTCCTTCGATGAGGCCCAGTGCCTGGGCAAGGGGGCCAATGGCGTCATTGAGCGTTTCATCGTTTGAGGAAATGTTGGCCAGGTTCAGGTTTGCGTCTCCGATCATGTCGAGCAAAATGAACGCCTTCAGGTGACTCACTTCTTCCTCGGTCAAATTGTCCGCCCANCGGCGGCTCCCTTCAGCCCAGCTCTCCNTGTCGGTGTACGTGCCTTGATCCTCGGCGTCAAAGAGCACCACGACGACCGCATGGTCGAGGTTCATCGAAGGGATGATGCGCATCAACTCCCCAACGGCACCGACGCCGCTGCCACCGTCGTTGGCGCCCGGAACGGGCAGGCTCGCGTTGGTGGCGTTTTCTTCAAAATCGGCGAATTCCCTTGAATCGTAGTGCGCGCCAAGTCCCAAGGCGTCGGTGGTGGCAAGGTCNGCGTTCGGCGGATAGACGGCAACAAGGTTGGTCAACGTCCCGCCCGCGTAGGTGTGGGTGTCCCGCGNAAAGGACCACGCGCTGTGGTTCTCTTCGAANCCGTCGAGGAGGGCTGCCGAAGCGTTGCTGCCAGGAAGGCGTGGCCCTAATCCAACCTGCCAAGCGACGGAGGCGTTGGCCCGTTCACCGTCCGCTTCCAAAGCGGGCAACAGCGAGCAATACTGCGCGTCAGGTTGGNCCTCTGCGTGAGCATGCGTCCACGGCGCCAGCAGCATGAGGGCGCACATGAGCACAAAGCGTCCGCGAAGGTGCATGGGCGATGCGTCGTCAGCCCACAGTTAAATACCCCGGGGCGCGANATGAGAACGGACTCGCAGTCATGCGTTTCTTGGTGTTGAGCATATGTCTGAACCACGCTCCAATCGGACCCTCACCTCACTGCTCCTTGTGGGCCTGATGGTCATGGCGCCGTTGACCGGTTTGGCGGCTGCATCTCCGGCCGAAGAGTCCTCCTCCGCCGATGAGGTGGCTGCGCTTCCTTCGCACTTGCTCGAGGTGGCTTCACTCGATGCCTTCACCGATGACCTTGCGCGGCCCTACCTGCTCATCGATGAATCCGAGCCGGTGGTGTCTGCAACCCCTTACCTNCGTCAGCAGTGGGTGGAAGCAGACCGTCCGGGTTTGATCGAAGCCACCGGTACCTCCGGCCGAGCCTGCACGCAGCACGTGCAGGGCGACACCCTCAACGTGCCCACCTCCGGCGGTTCAATTTCGGTCACTGTGGCGAAAACAACGGGCAGCGTCGCCTTCTTGGTCCAAACCGGCCGAACCCTGAGTTCGACGGTGCTGCAGAACTTGGCGAGCACCTGGGATCAAACCATCTACCCGACCTTGACGACCTACTACGGCAAGGACTACGGGGACGGGCGCGGCATTGCGCCACCCGACGTGGACAACAACTGCCAGGTTGAGGTCATCATCTACGACATCGATGGGCAGTACAACATCGGCGGTTATTTCGCACCAAGTTTCGCATCCCAAGGCGAGATGGTCTTCGTGGATTACGCGGACGTGACCCTGACGTGGGGCCGTTCGATCATCGCACACGAACTGCAGCACCTGCTGCACAACGCACTGGACCCGTATGAGAACCTCTACATCGACGAGGGGAACGCCGACGTGGCGATTTACCTCTGCTTCGGGGCCGACAGCACCCTGACCGGCCACGTCAACGGCTGGACGCAAGACAGCGCCCTTTCGGTGCGATGGTGGAATCAGCGGAACGCCGATTACGGCGCCGGCTTCATGCTGATGATGTACCTCGTGGACCACCTCGGTGGCGGTCCAGCCATGCGGCAACTGGTGCAAGACGGAGCCACCGGTGGCAGCGGCATCACCAACCTCGCCACCGCGCCCGCGAACGGGCAAGCAGGCTTGGTTGGAACCACCATGGACCAAGTCTTCGCGAATTTCTCCATCGCGGCCACCTTGGATTCAGACCAGGGCATCTACGGCTATTCCAACCTGCAACTCAACCCTGCATGTTCCGGCGGATCGTTTTGCAGGGCACAACCCGCGGCCACGAACAGCGATTGGTCCACGCCCTACACCACGACGGGGCACACCATGGAAGGATGGGGCATTCGTTCCTTCAAGCTCACCCCCGGTGCCGCTTCGCCAGCGCCGTTGACGCTTCGCGTGACCGGAGACCGTGCTGACTTCGACGGTGTCGTGGTGACCCAAGCCGCCTCTGACGGCTTGCTGAGCGTCAGCGACTTGACCTTCAGCAACTCACAGGCCACGGCGCTGGTGCCGGGCTTTGGGAACCTCACCGACGAGGTGTGGGTCATCGTGTGGCTGGCCAGCAGCGTCGGTGATTGTGACTACACCAGTTGCGGCCCGAGTTACCCAACCGGCACCATTGATCTCGAAGCGGCTCGAATCACCGCACCGGCGACGATCGACACCGGGAACGTGACCACCTCCGACCGCGATGGGGACGGCCTTGACGACACGGTTGAACTCGAATTTGACGTCTTGTCGAACGCTTTCTTCGAGGACCTCGACGTTGCCGTCGCCGTTCGCGACGGCACGGGAGCCGTCGTCGACACCCTCGACACCCGTGTCGAAGCAGGCGGAGGCCAACCCGTGAGCACATCGGTGTTTTTCACGCCCAACGCTGACGGGCAGTACAGCTTCGAATTCACCATGCGGGATCTCCTTGGCAACGTCGTTGACGAGACCACCAGCGCACCTCTGACGGTGGCCAACATGCGCCCCGTGTCAAATGGAAACGTGTCCACGAACGTGACCCTGAGTTGGAACGACGTGGCGTTCACTGGCGATGGTTTCGACGCATGGGGTCTGTCCCTCGTGAACAACACCTTGCCGTACCTCGATCCGCCCGTCGCGTATGCGTGGGACTTCGGCGACAACCAAACCAGCGGCCTCAAATCTCCCGTCCGTGGCTATCAGAACATTGGGCTCTACAACGTCAGTTTGCAGGTCAAGGACGTNGGTGGATTGTGGTCTGAAGTTGATGTGTTGCCCATTGAGGTCATCGACAACACCGAGCCAATTCCCATCATCACCATCAACAACCAAGTCGTTGGCGACTCGATCAGCGTGATGGTGGACCAACGTATCCTGTTCTCGGCAGGCCGGACCACGGACAACGTCCCGACAAGTTACCTCAATTACTCGTGGGATTGGGGTGACGGCAGCGCTGACGAAGGACCCGGCATGTTCAGCGCAAACCATGCATGGACGGACATCGACGCCCAAAACGAGACCTTCACGCTGGTCTTGACCGTCTCGGACGGAGCCAACATCGGAACAAAGACCGTCGACGTGGTGGTCAACAACCGCCTTCCCGTGCAGATTGAAGCAGGTCCAATCACGACCGTGACGCAAACCGCCACGGTGATGCCGCTTGTGTTTGAGGACCAGGATGGAACCATCGAGTCGTGGAGCTGGTCCTTCCCAGGCGGCGTGCACCTCGGTTCAGGCGCGGTTGACCGAACCAGCGACTTCAACACCGTGGTGGCCACCACCCCNCAGCCCGTGGTCGCATGGGAACGCGCCGGCACCTACACGGTCGACGTGACGGTGATTGACGACGACGGTGGCTCCTCGGTGGCCACGCTCGAGGTCATCGTCGAGAATCAGCGCCCCACCGCCACGTTTAGCGTCCGAGAGGCTTCATCCAGCGAAACCTTGGACCTCTTGACCACCGACATCCAACCGGACGTGCCCTACGTGTTCAACGCACGAGACAGCACCGATCCTGACGGCTTGGTGGGCGACCAAAACGACCTGACCTTCAACTGGACCTTCCCNGATGGTTCCAACTCAACCGAAGTTCAACCCCGGTTCACCTTTGCCACGCCCGGCATCCAGAGCGTGACCCTGGTGGTGACGGACGCTGAAGGCGCCCAGAGCGCTCCTCGAACCGTGACCTTCGACGTCATCAACCCCGTGCCGCTCATCGAGGTTCGCATCGTTGAGGCATGGTTGAACGGCAGCCTTGTCGATGCCTCAACGCCCTTCGACGGCGACGTCGGAACGGTGACCCTCAAGCGAACATTCGACGATGTCGGCTCGGTTCATGCTTCGCCGGGCACTTTGCTGTACTTCGATTCTGACGGAACGCGAGACGGAGATGCGCGCTTCGAAGGCCGGCTTGTCCCGATGGAGCCCGCCTCCGAAGACTGGAACGGCCTGGTTGAATACGTCTGGGATTTCGGTGACGGTTCAGCCCTCTCCTACGCCCCGTCGCCTTGGCATGCCTACGACGAGCCCGGCAATTACACCATCACCCTCACTGTGCGCGACGCCCACCTGACCGGTGATGTGACCCGCGCGCAGTTCACGGTCGTCATTGATGCGCCACCGGAGGTGACCCTCATCGACCTGCCCGACGAGTTCATCGCCGGCATCAACGCCATCATCGATGCAGAGGTGACCTTTGCGCCACTCGACAAGGACGGCTCCTTGTGCCGCGATGAAGACGTCAACGACGGGTCCATGGAGGAGTGCGATGTGTTGCTCGAACAGCGCATCCTCGCCCTCTGGGAACTGGACCTCGAGGTCGACGATGACGAGGACGGCATCGCCGACAACGATTGGGTCCCACCGGTTCGCGAAGACACGTACCGCGTGGCGGTCGTCTACGACGAAGCCGGTCGGCGAACCGTTCGAATCGAGGCATGCGATGCGCTCAACCAATGCGCGATGTTGGACGTCGACATCGATGTCGCCCCAGAAAGCACCCTTCCGCCCTCACTCTCAGAATTCTCCCGTGAGGATTGGAGCGCCTGGATGAGGTCGATCGGTGCCGATGCTGCCCTCTTCCTCGGCCTTGTGATTGCGGCGCTGGTGCTTGGATACCTCGTGATGCGTGCACCCACCGAGGATGAGGAGGCAGCCACCAAGGACGCTGAAGCCTATGCCGACGTTGAACGCGTCGAGGTGGACGGCATGCTTGGCATCGACGATCACCGTGCGCCACCTGCTCCACGGATCCTCCGAAAGGAGGAGCGACGCGATGAAGCAAGCGGCTATGTCCGCCCCTTGAGGCGCCGCTGAACGGTCAGGTTCAATGGCCGCGAACGGCAGGGATGGACATGGGTGAGGTGCAGGTGCGTCCGGTCAAGGCCACCCTTGGCGTCTGGCTGTTCCTCGCCCCGTGCCTTGTGGCCTTCCTCGCGGTGCCCGTGGCCGCAGCGCCTGCGAGCGAAGCGTGCGGGTCAGACCTTCAGGAGGCGGATTGGAACAAGACCGTGGACCGCGCCGCTTTGGTGCCATGGAACGTCTACATCGAACCCTACGACGATGTCTACTACGAAGACGTGTACTACGAGGACGAACCGTATCGATCCTCAGAGGACACTCAACGAAACAGCACCTTGCACCCCGAGGAGGACTGGATGGTCAGTTGGCGGTACCCTCAGCCGCTTGCCCCAATGCGGACGTCCATGCAAGCCACCATGGCGGTCGGAAACGACAGCGCGGGAGCCTACCGATTCAACCTCTCTGCAGAGCATCGCATGACCTTCTGTGTCACGTTCTATGGCGCGCTTGACGAGAACGGGAACCGGGCTCCTGTCGAAGCCGATGTCTACCTGATGACCACCAAACAGTACCAGCGCTATGAGCAGGCCTACAGCAACGCCCACAGTTCGTATGGATGGTGGGACGACATCGACGATCTTCTTGCCGATCGGGCGCCAGAACTGCGGCGGTACGACCCCATGGGTTGGACCACCTACCGTGACGTTCACGCGTACGAGGCCGTCAACGAGGTGTCGTTCAGCCTTAGCTTGGACAAGGCCGAAGTGAGCCGATCCTTGTTCAGCGGAGAGGAATGGGAAGACTTCTACCTCGTCATCGACGCTTGGGACAACGGCCATGGCGGCGACGCCACGACGCCAAATTCAGCGCTCTACGCTGACGTNGCTGCGGTCGCTACACCGCGTTCNTTCGTCATGCCACCGGCGAGCGTTGCGCTTGTGCTCATCGTGTTGCTCGGGGGCATGGTGGCCGTGCCGGCCGTCATTCAACACCGTTACTCAAACGCGGGGCTGAGTGAGGTCGAGTCCTGATCAGTACTCGAGCAACTGCCACGCATCACGCACATCACGCACGTTGATGCGGCCTTCGTCCTTGAGCGCATATTCCGTGCGCATCGTGGCGTAGACCACGCTCTGACCCATCACGGGGGCGTGCAGGCGCGTCCAGTCGCCGCCCTGGCCGAGGCCCATGATGCTGAACTTCACGTCGCCGTCCTTCAAATCCAAGGAGGCCTGAACGAGCTGCAGGGCNTCAGAGGGGTTGGAGATCATCGAGCAGAACTTGACGAGGTCGCCGTGTCCGGCGGAATCCTTGACCCACGTTGCGATGTCCTCTGCACCGGGCGTGGCGGCCTCATGCCGGCTGACCACGATGCTGATCTTCGCGTCACGCGCTTTCGCCACCAAGCCTTCGCGGGTGCTTTCGTCGATGTTCGCTTCGAGGTCCACCCACTGGATGCCTCGGGCGAGGGCTGAATCAAGGATGGCGATGCGCTGCTCTTCCGTTCCAGGGAAAAATCCGCCCTGGCCTTGGCCTCGAACGGTGAACATCGCCTCGGCCTGGATGCCTTCGACCAAGCGGTCGAGGGCAGCATCGATTTCGACGTGCTCGAGGTCGTTCACGGCCCAGGTGTTTTCGAGGGACATGACTTCACGGGTTCGTCCGTTCTCGTCCTCGACGATCTCAGGCTCGGGCTTGTCGAGCCACAAACGGTCGAATCGAATCTCCACCATGTCCGCGCCAGAAAGGTTCGCGCGGGCGGCTTCGTCGACCATCTCGTCAACGGTCGTGCTTTCCAGCGAGACACATACCTTGAGTTCGGCCATAGCGCGTGGACTTTCATTCCCCCTTTAACGCTCACGGACTNNCGCTGGGGGTTTCGAGAGGCCCAAAATCAGTGGACAGCGGGACATTTTAGGAGGTCAAATTCCGATGGCCTTATGTGCTGTCGTCACAGGTTATCGACGGTAGAAGACCCCTGCAGATTTCACGTCCCAGCCGGGCGGAAAAATCGGGACACGCAAAGCACGTCAAGGGCGTCGGAGGGATGGAACATGAGCGATGATTACAGGGCCGACAGCATCCAAGTTCTGGAAGGACTCGAAGCGGTGCGGATGCGCCCCGGAATGTACCTTGGAGATCCACACGACGGGACGGCTTTGCACCACTGCGTTTGGGAAGTCGTCGACAACGCCGTGGACGAACATCTTGCGAACCGCAACGATCGCATCGACGTAATCATGCACGCCGACGGCAGTGTGTCTGTGAAGGATTACGGGCGCGGCATTCCGGTGGATGAGCATCCCGAATTCGGCATCTCTGCAGCGGAAGTCATCATGACGAAGCTCCACGCTGGTGGAAAATTCGACAACGCCGCCTACAAGGTGTCCGGCGGACTTCACGGCGTCGGCGTTTCTGCCGTGAACGCCGTCTCTGCATGGCTGGACATGACCATTGAGCGTGATGGTGCGGTTCACAAGCAGCGGTATGAGCGCGGCGAGCCGGCGAGCGCCCTCGCGGTGGCGGGCGAGACAGAGGGCACCGGGACGACGATTCGCTTCCGTCCTGATTTGACCATCTTCAGCGACATCGTGGAGTTCGATTTCGACATCCTCGACACCCGGTTCCGCGAAACGGCCTTCCTCAACGCTGGCCTTCACATCCAACTCACGGACGAGCGTGGAGAAGAGCCGCACACGGTGGACCACCACTACGAAGGCGGCATCAAGCAATTCGTGCAGCGGCTCAACGACCGCCGCCAGGTCTTGCACGACGAGGTCATCCACATCTCCGGAGAGCGCGAGATTGAGCTTGGTGAGGTCAGCGTTGATCTGGCCATGCAGTGGTCGGACGCCTTCAGTGAGCAGATTCAGTGCTACACCAACATCATCCGCAACCGGGANGGCGGCACGCACCTCACCGGTCTGCGTGGCGCGTTGACGAAGTCCGTGAACGCCTACGCAAAGTCACGGAACCTGCTCAAGAACCTGACTGGGTTGTCCGGTGAGGACGTCCGCGAAGGCCTGTCGGCCATCGTGTCCATCAAGCACCCAGACCCCTCCTTTTCGTCTCAAACCAAGGACAAACTCGTCAGCAGCGAAGTGACAAGCATCGTGGAGACGATCGTCTACGAGCGCCTTGGGGAGTTNTTCGAAGAGAACCCCTCCATCGCCAGGGGCATTGTGGAGAAGGCCGTGCTGGCCTCTCGCGCTCGTGAGGCCGCNAAGAAAGCCCGCGACATGACCCGTCGAAAAGGCGTGCTCGAGGGCGGCGGCCTGCCTGGAAAATTGGCCGACTGTCAGTCGAGGGACCCCACCGAGTGCGAGATTTACCTCGTGGAAGGTGATTCTGCAGGCGGTTCAGCCAAGACGGGCCGCGACCGTCGCATTCAGGCCATTTTGCCCCTCCGCGGCAAGATCCTGAACGTCGAGCGCCAGCAGCGCAACATCGCGAAAGTCTTCCAAAACAACGAGATTCAGACCATGGTTCGAGCCCTCGGTGCTGGTGTGGGCAACGATCCAGAGGACGACGGNTCCTTCAATCCAGAGAAGCTCCGTTACCATCGCATCATCATCATGACCGACGCCGACGTGGACGGTGCCCACATCCGTACGTTGCTGCTGACCTTCCTCTGGCGCTTCATGAAGCGGGCCATCATGGAAGGGCACGTGTTCATCGCCCAACCCCCGTTGTATCAGGTGTCCAAAGGTCGGATGACCCGCTATGCCTTCAGCGAAGAAGAGCGTGA
This sequence comes from Methanobacteriota archaeon, assembly GCA_002722135.1. Lineage (GTDB taxonomy): Archaea > Thermoplasmatota > Poseidoniia > Poseidoniales > Poseidoniaceae > MGIIa-L3. Next base: position 198,559 of record PBKJ01000005.1, read on the forward strand.
CCTGTTCATCGAGGAGTTGCGTGGCGGCTCGGAGACGGCAAAAATCGGTGTGCAGCGCTACAAGGGTCTTGGTGAGATGAATCCGGACCAGCTTTGGGAGACCACGATGGATCCCGAGCAACGCACGATGCTGAAGGTGACCGTCGCCGACGCCGAGGCTGCGGATCGCCTCTTTGAGATCCTGATGGGCGAGGACGTCGTCGACCGACGTGCCTTCATCGAGACCCACGCGAAGGAGGTGACCAACCTTGACATCTGAGCACGAGGACAACGAACCCACGGCCCCCATGGGTCAACTGGAAAACCGAAGCCTCACCGAAGAAATGCGGACGTCGTACATCAATTACGCCATGTCCGTCATCATTGGCCGTGCGCTGCCCGACGCCCGCGACGGCCTGAAACCCGTGCACCGCCGCGTCCTCTACGGCATGTTCGAAGGTGGCTACACGCACGAAAAGAAGTACTCGAAGTCCGCCAGGTCCGTGGGCGAGGTGATGGGAAAATACCACCCGCACGGCGATTCCTCCATCTACGAGACCATGGTTCGCATGGCTCAGGATTTCTCCTTGCGCTACCCCTTGGTGGACGGGCAGGGCAACTTCGGCAGCATCGACGGCGACCCCCCTGCCGCGATGCGATACACGGAGAGCCGTCTGGACCGAATTGCAGGGCACATGCTCGAAGACATTCGGAAGGACACGGTGACCTTCCAACCCAACTTCGACGACAGCGAGCAAGAACCCACCGTCCTGCCTTCGAGGCTGCCGAACCTGTTGCTCAACGGCTCAGACGGCATCGCGGTCGGCATGGCCACGCGCATCCCGCCGCACAACCTGACCGAGGTGGCCTCCGCCATTCACCTGCACGTGGAACGCGTGCTGGCCGGCGAGGTCGACGCCGACGGGCGTCCGATCATCAGCATCAAGGAGTACATGGAGCGCGTGCAGGGGCCCGACTTCCCAACAGGTGCCAAGATCCACGGCATCGACGGCATCGAAGACATGTACCGTACGGGCAAGGGACGCTTCCACGTCCGCTCCCGCTGTGAGGTCGTCGAAGACGGTCGCTCATCCTCGATCGTGGTCCATGAAATCCCGTATCAGGTGAAGAAAGCGGCCATGCTCGAACACATCGCCGATTTGGTGTCCAAAGACGCCGTCGTTGGCATTCGTGACATTCGTGACGAGTCGTCAAAGGAAGGCATCCGCGTGGTCATCGAAGTCAAGACAAACGCTGACCCACACGCGGTGCTCAACCAACTCTACGCCTCCAGCCGCCTTCAGGAGTCCTACAGCGCGAACATGATGGCCATCGTTGACGGCCGCCCCGTGCTCATGACCCTCCCTCACATGCTCCACGTTCACGTGGCGCACCGTGANCAAGTGATCGAGCGTCGTGCTGCGCANGAGCTCGAAAAGGCCAGGGCCAGGGCCCACATCCTTGAGGGCCTGGTGCTGGCGCAGCAGCGCATCGACGACGTGGTGGCCGCCGGCAAGGCCAGCCGCAGCCGTGACCACTTCGAGTCGGTTCTCCGTGGTGAGGAAACCATTGCGGGGATCGCTGCGTTCTCCTTTTCCGAGGCGCAGGCCAAGTCCATCGCTGAGCGCCGCCTCTACCAGTTGAGCCAAATCGACGTCGAAAAGGTCGAGCAGGAACACGCTGACGTCAGGGCCACCATCCTCGATTTGGAGGACATTCTTGCCAAGCGCGAACGCCGTCTGCACATCATGCTCTCGGAACTCGACGCGCTGGTGGAGCGGCATGGGGACGATCGGCGTAGCGAAATCGACCCGATGCCCTTGTCCATGGACCGCGAGGACCTCATCGAAGAGCGCGCCATCGTCATCACGCTGTCCCAAGACGGATACGTGCGCCACATGCCTGTGGACGACTTCCGCGTTCAGAACCGCGGCGGGAAGGGCCTCAAGGGCGTCACNACGAAGCAAGAGGACACGCCGATGCANATCATNACCTGCTTCAGCAAGGACCGCTTGCTGATCTTCACCGACCAAGGCCGNGTCTACGGGCTGAAGGCTTGGGAAGTCCCCCGTGGTTCGCGGCAGGCTCGAGGTAGCCACGTCAAGAACCTCCTCGAGGGCCTGCGTGAGGAGGAACGCATCATCCGGATTCTCCCGTTGAGCAAGGACGTCATCGAATCGCCGGGCGAGCTCGATTTGGTGTTCGCCACCAAGGAAGGCCGCGTTAAACGCAGCCGCTTGGAAGAGTACGTGCGCATCAACCGGAACGGAAAGTACGCCATCAAACTGGCCACTGAGACCGACATGCTCGTTGGCGTGCGCTTGCTGACGAAGGAAGATCACGTGCTGCTGGTCACCGAACGCGCCATGGCCGTTCGCTTCCATCCGGCCGAACAGAAGGAGAGGACCGACAAGGACACCGGCGAAGTGACCGTCTCGGACACCGTCCGCGTCCAAGGCCGCATCAGCCAGGGTGTGGCTGGCATCAAACTCAACGACGGCGATCATGTGGTCGGGCTCATCGTTGCGGCGGACCACGAGACCACCATCTTGACCATCACACGCAACGGCATGGCCAAGCGAAGCCGCCTCGGTGACGGTGAGATGCACCCTGCCCTCGGCGAAGACGGCGTTCAGAAAACCGACAGCAACGGCGAGCCAGTCCTCGAGCGCGACGGGTACCGCCGCTCCAACCGAGGCACGAAGGGCGTGCGCACCATGAGCCTCGACGAGGATGACGGCATTGTGGTGGTCCGCCAAGTGGCTGATCTNGCCGATCAGTTGTTCCTGCTGACCGAGAAGGGCATGATGATGCGGATGCCCGCACACCAGTCCAAGGAAACGAAGGGCAGGGTGTCCAAGGGCACCCGCTTGATCGAACTCCGCAACGCNAAGAAAGACGGCTATGCGGACCAGGTCATCTTCGCGGCGCGTCTTCCAGCAGGCTTGGTGGACGACGACGAAGAGGAATGACCNCGCCGTGGTTCCTCCGACGACTTCAAACCCTCCCGCGGGTTGGCGGAAGCACCGCGTCGCACGTCGTCGACGGGAGGTGAAGGCATGGACGAAACACGTCTCATCCACGATTGGAACGTCACGGACGGTGAGTTTTCTCGCGATGCAAGCCGTCACCCGCACGAGATTTGGTTCGACGACGAGACCTTGCGTGACGGCCTGCAGAGCCCCTCGGCGCTGAACCCCTCGATTGAACAAAAGAAGGAATTGCTCGATTACATGGAGCAGCTTGGCCTTCAGCGGGTCGATCTTGGCCTCCCCGGAGCCGGCCCGTTCCACATCGATCACATCGACGCCATGCTCAGTCACATCAGCGAAAACGACTACGCCATTCAGCCCGGCTGTGCGGTCCGGACGGTCGTGTCGGACATCGAACCCTTGGTTGACCTTCAGGCCAAGCACGGCATGGACATTCAGGCCTCGGCTTTCCTCGGCACGAGCCCCATTCGCATGTACGCCGAAAACTGGACCATGGAGAAGTTGCTCAGCACCATGGAGGGGGCGGTCGGTTACGCGGTCGAGCAAGACATCCCGGTGATGTTCGTGACCGAGGACACCACCCGTTCCAAGCCAGAAGACATCGTTCAGGTCTACCAGCGCGCCCTTGAGTTGGGCGTTCGCAGGCTCTGCGTGTGCGACACCTGTGGGCACGTTACGCCAGACGGTGTTCGAAGCCTGCTCAACTTCATTGACGAGCACGTCATCAAGGACGCGGGTTTCCAGCGCTCAGAGATCGAAGTCAACTGGCATGGACACCAAGACCGCGGCCTTGGCGTTGCGAACAACCTCGCGGCCGTTCAAGCCGGTGCAGACGTGATTCACGGGACGGCTCTCGGTCTTGGCGAGCGCTCAGGCAACGCCCCCTTGGACCAGACGCTGGTCAACCTCAAGCTCATGGGCGCCATCGACAACGACCTGACGCTTCTTGGGGAATACGTGCAGAAAGCCCACGCCTACACAGGCGTGCCTCTCCCACGCAACTACCCTGTCTTCGGAAACGATGCGTTCGAGACCGGCACAGGCGTCCACGCCTCCGCGGTCATCAAGGCCATGCGCAAGGGCGACCATTGGCTTGCTGACCGTGTCTATAGCGGCGTTCCCGCGGGTGACTTCGGGCTTCAACAGCGCATTCGCATCGGNCACATGGCGGGGCGTTCGAACATCATCCACTGGCTTGAGCAGCGCGGGCGGGAAGCCAGCGACGACCTCGTGGCGCACCTGTTTGAGGTCGCCAAATCGCAGCGCCGCCTGATGGAAGACGACGAAGTCGAAGCGGCCATTGCGGCTTACGAATCGAGTTCCTGATCCGGTGCAGGGCCGCCGTCGGCCTCCCCTTTCTCCTCGTGCTCAAGGTCGAACACGGCGGTCACCCATTCTGCCTCTTTTGAGGTGGATTCCTCGACCGTCACCTCTTCGACGTCTTGCTCTTCTCGCCAAATCGGGTCGCCTTTCGCGGCGGCCATCTGGAGCCTTCCTTCATCGTCCACGTGACGTCCGACCAAGGCGCTGTGTTTGGTCAAAGGAAGGAAGTGACCCACCGGCATGCCCGCGGTCACGAAGGGATTCGTGGCGATGGAAATCATCAGTCCGTCCTCTGGCGCGACGAGGTCCACGGACATGCCAGGTGAACCCGGATCCGAGATGGTGGCGACGACTTCGCCCTCGCGCATCATGGTCCCTTCACGGACGAACACGTCGAGCAGCCCGCCTTCGCTGGCCCTCAGCCAACGTGAGCCGGAGGCCAGCAGTCGGAAGGCCGGCCGGGCAGGCCGGCCAGGGATCATCTTCAGCGAGCGNAGCACGTTGAGGGTGCCCTCAAAGGCGACCTTCACCGCCGTTTGCTGCAGGGTGTCCGCAGCACCGCCTTCGAAGGTGATGCATGGAATGCCCTCCTCGTTTGCGGCTCGCCTGAGGCTACCTCGGGGCGGTTGNGAATCGAGCACGACCTCGGCGCCGAAGGCTTTGGCCAAGAGGTACGACGACGGATGCGCGAGATCAACGCGGAGTTGTGGCATGTTGGAGCGGCCCTTGGCGGCGGTGTGGATGTCGATGATGGCGTCTGCGTCCTCCATGAGCGTCGTCCACAGCTGATGGGCCACGCGGCGCGTGGTGTTCGACGTGGCATGTCCGGGGAAACTTCGGTTCAGGTCACGTCCGTCNGGCAAGTAGCGTGATTTGGCGCGGAACCCGGGGAGGTTGACCACGGGAATGATGCGGAGGGTGCCTGCCATCGTCGCCGGGTCAAGGGCGCCTCCCGGTTCGGTGAATTTTGTCGAGAGCAGGTGCGTGCACGCGCTTGGTCCCGTCAATTCGTCCCCGTGGACCGCGCCGAGCACGTTGATGGTTGGACCTGGCCTGCTGCCATGGAACACCGTGACTGGAATGGGCCATTGGTCGCCCATGCTGACGTTGAGCAGCGGCACGTGCACCGTTCGGAAGGCCCCAGGCGTGATTTTCTTTCGCATGAAGCGCAGGGGGCCCCACTCCGCACCGCGGTCCCAGTCGGGATTGTTGCTGGGCTCATGGGCGGCCAAGGCTTCCTCGATGGCACGCTTGCGCCGCTTGGGAATCTCGTGCGCGGTCTTGATGACCCGTCGCTTCTTCTGACCGGGCACGGTTCATGCTTGGACAGGCCGTTCATCAATGGTGGTATGCGCACATCTGAAAGGCCCCCCTTCTCCATCGTCCAGCATGGCTTCCAAGGAGGGTGTTCAGCGCACCTACGCTCCCACGTCGATTTGCTACGGGTGCGGCCCCGCCAACCCCCATGGTCTGCAGATCGATTCCTACCGCGAGGGCGAGGAGTTGGTGGCTGTGTTTCGACCAGAAGCGCATCACCACGCGTTCCCTGGCATGGTCAACGGGGGCATCATCGGGACCTTGCTCGATTGTCATGGCAACTGGGCGGCCGCGGTTGGGCTCATGGACGCAAGCGGCACGGATGAAATTCCGTGCACCGTGACCGCCTCCTACACCGTCCGTTTGCTTAGGCCCACGCCCATGGACACGGACCTGCGCGTGACGGCCCGCGTGACCAAAATCGAAGGAAGAAAGGCGTGGGTGGACATGGCGCTCGAAGCCGATGGGAAGCGGTGTGCAGAAGGTGACGGCCTGTTCGTCGCCGTGAAAGAAGGCCATCCTGCGTACCATCGCTGGTCGTGAGAGGTGGTCTGCTTGCGCCCGAGCTTGGAGCAATCTTGCCTCCTTGAGGCGCTCCAAGCCGAGGTTTTTGCGGCCATGGAAGGCATGGAAGCATGGCACGGCCAGGACCTTGACCAACTTCGGCGCATTCCACTTGGTGTCCTTCGACGGGGCACCGTTCGTCGGCATGGGGTCACGCGATGGATTCGGGGCGCCCGCCCAGATCGATTACGACCACACGAAGTCCGCGTGATCGACCTTCACCCCGCCTTGTTGACGCCCAAGTGGTGGCCGTATGCGTGTTTTGTCTTGCACCACGAACTGATTCACGCCACCGGTCACCGCAGGCATGACGCTGCGTTCCGCCGGTGGGAATCCACGTGGCCAAGCCCCGCCAAGGATGGGGGGGCCGAGGCCTTCGCCCAGATGCTGCACATGGCCTCTGCCCGGTGGTGGTGGACGTGCTCGGCGTGCGATGTCAAGCATGCGCGTCAGCGCCGAGCCAACGGGCGTTACCTCTGCCGCAGGTGCGGGCAGGTGCTTCAGGACGTGCCCGCCCAAGGGGTGAGTGCATGAGGCTGGCCCTTCTTGTGATGGCGATGGTGGGGGTCCTGTTGCTTCCTTTGGCTTCTGCCAGCTTCCAGATGGAGGACGATGTGCAACACCTCTCCTGCTTGGCGGAGGGTGACTGCCGCCTCACGACCGTCCCATCCGGCGAGGATGAAATCTCCGGGCAAAGCCAAGGCACGCCTTTCTCACCCGAGCGGGTGTTGTTTGAGTTTGAGCTCTATCCCGCTCAAGATGAACTGGCGCTGTTGCCCGAACGGTTGGCAAACGTCGAGGTCGACCTGCGGTTTGACGACGACCCCACGCGACTGACGTGGCCTGATGTGACGATGACGCTGGTGCACGGTGACGGGTCCACCTCGTGGACCATGGAGGCAAATGACGGGAGCGCTTGGCCAGCCTACACCGAGGATGAGGTGGAGTTGGATTTGGACGAAGGGCGCGTGATGTGGCCTGGCGACAGGGCACGGCTTCTGCTCAGTTTCTCCGTCGATCGGATTGCCAGTTGGACCCTTCACCTCTACGGTGATTCCACCTTTGAGATGGACGTCGCATGGTCGGCAGACCCTGATGCTGCTGACGTGGACGAGCCAAGTTCCCGAAGTTCACCCGCAGCGGTTGAGTTTGAGAGCGCCCACGACGGTGCCCTGGTCGGCGGCGAATCCGATTGCTTCAGCTTCAACATCGAAACCCACGAAGCCTTGCGGGTGCTCATCACGTGGGACGTCGTTCCGCTCGAACTTCAACAACAGTCCGCGCAACCCGAACTCCGTCTGTCCAACGGGCTCCTGGCACCAACACCAGAGGTGGAGGTGGTCGCCGACGATGACGGCACCCTCACACGTTACCGGTGGCGCGCCTTGCAAGAAGGCGAAGCAACGCTGTGCCTCGAAGGCCAGAACGACCGCTTCCAGCCCTATGTGTGGGCCGGATTGCTGAGCTTCGAGGGCATGGGTCCTGTCGATCCGAGCGGCTTCACGGGTGAAGGGCTGTATCCTGCAGGAGGAGGTCAAGTCGACGGTACCGGGCCCGAGGAATCCTTGTCGGAGCCGCCCAGTGGTTTGCGCGCCTTGCCCGGCGTGATGCTGTTGTGCGTCGGTTTGCTCGAGTTCACGCGCCGCACGACCTCCTGGACCGTGCGTTTTGGTCTCAGCGTGCCAGGGCTCGTGCTCATCCTCCTCGGTGGCGTGTTCAATCCACTTATCTCCGCCTCAANCGCCGTCCAGCAGGACGGGGAGTTGGACCTTGACGGTCTCATCGATGAGCGCTTGGCCCAATTGTGGGACGTCGCCCACCCTGGGGTTCCCGAGTCGACCCTCGTGACCCATTCAGGGGCAACCTTTGGACGGTTGAACGGCGAAGAACTTCACGTTCGTCTCGTCATACAATCCGCGACCCCGCTCGAAGACGGCCGTTACCAGCTTCATCCAGAAGGCTTGGACGACCTTCGGCTCGACGAGCGCATCTTTGCGCACGTCGCCAAGGAAGGCGGTGCAGGTGGACCAGAGGCCGACCATGTCCAACGCTTCGTGCTCCTCGCTGGCCGTTCCTTGCTCCTCGATTTGATCGCTCTGGAGGCCTTGTTGGTCACGGATGAACGTCCGTCCAGCAGCGTGATTCACCTGAGGACGCCGATGGTCGACACCGCGGCCTCTGGCTCGGTGACCGCTCCGGCTTGGGGGACCCGTCCGGCATCCATCGATGCGGGTTCATGGTCGGTGCTCCAAGACGCTCTGCTTCCCCAACGCATTGCCGTCTCGTTGTGCGATTGTGACCTCGATCTCCTCGATGTTCGTTTTGTCGCGGCCTCTGGCCTTCAGAGCTCTGACCTCCCGAGTCATGACGGCATCACGTCCGCAGGGTCCTTTCTCGGCATGCCCGTTCTGGTGACGCTTTTTGGCGTCATCATGCTTGGGGCAGGTGCCCGCCTCGAGCATCGTCGAAGGTCAGAGGCGGAACGCCTGGCTGAGCGGATGCTCGGCGACNTTCACTCCTGGGATTGAGCGGCGTCCTTGGCTTCCTCGGCGATCTCTTCCATCTCAGCATCGGAGATTCGCAGGGCGCTTTGGAAGGAACGCAGTTCTTCCATCTCATCTTCGGTGATGATGCCGTCCTCCCACGCTTCGCGGTAGGCGTCCAGCAGGAAGTCTCGGTAGGCTTCAGGGTTGAGAAGGACGTCACGGATGAGGCCGTGATCGGGCTCTCCCGCACCGCTGAGGTCCATCATGACCATGGAACGACGAAGGTCCTTGACGACCATGTCCTTCAGGCCGTGACCGATCCACACCAATCCAGCGGCGGTGACGGTGGCGGCAAACCATCGCATGGTGTCGGTGTCGACCAAATCTCCGGGGCTGAACATGTGNAACAAGCCCAGCAGCACCATGGCTGCGCCGCACATGACTTCGATCCAATCGTTGATGTCGGCTTCATCCTCGAAGATGGCCAAGCGCTCGTCGACGGCCTCGGCTTCGGGCGTGCTCATGCNTGCTGAGCGGCGGAGGGAGCGTTTGAGCATGTCGCTGCTGATGCACAGTCCTTTTGTCCTCTCGTCATGGCACCCACCCTATGGAACTCGATGCAGACCGCATCGAGGACTTGCCGCTCCCTGATGCCGCACGAACCTTCCTTCGTGAGTCATGGGGCATTGAGCGGTTGCATCCCCCGCAAGCTGAGGCCATGCCCGCGGTGTTTTCTCAGCGCAACACCATCGTGGCCATTCCGACCGCAAGCGGGAAATCGCTTGTCGCCTACTTGGGTATCCTCCACCGTTTGTTGGTGACCCNCCCGGGGAGCCGTGCCGTGTACATTGTACCGCTGAAGGCCCTTGCGAGCGAGAAGCACACCGAGATGGTTGAACTCGCAAAGGCGGTCGGGTTGACGGTTGGCCTCGGAATCGGTGAAGCGACGGGCGAACGGCGCCTCATCGACGAGTGCGACATTTTGGTGTGCACGTCAGAGAAACTCGATTCGTTGATGCGCACCAAACCCGACAGGATGGCCAACGTCAGCGTCATCGTGGCCGATGAGTTCCACCTGTTGAACGACACCAGCCGAGGCCCGACGCTGGAAATCAACCTGACCCGTCTCCGGCACCTGCGCCCTGAGGCCCAGATCATCGCCTTATCGGCCACCGTCGGCAACGCTCCCGACCTGGCCGCTTGGTTGGATGCGGCGCTGATCACCTCAAATTGGCGGCCCGTTGCACTGGAATACAGCACCTTGTACGACCTTCACCTTGAGCCAAGGAAGATTCAGACCAACGCCCCCGACAACGACGAATTGTGTGCGCCAAGGAAGCTGGAAGGGCCCACATCCCACCCGACGTGGGCGGTGCTGAACGATGTCACCGATCAGCACGGGCAGGTCCTGATTTTTGTCGCNACACGCCGCTCTGCTGTATCGGAAGCCAAGCGCCTCTCAGAGCGGTTTCGCAGACGCTTGTCAAAGGACGACCCCGATCGCTTGGCACGCTTGACGGAAGTGGCCTCCTCGCTGGAAGGCGCGGACCAAACCACGCTGGGTGAAACGCTTCGCACCTGCGTGTCCGGAGGCGTGGCTTTTCACCACGCTGGCCTGACCCATGCGCAACGTGGTGCCATCGAAGCGGCGTTCAAGCGAGGTGATTTGGCGGGCATTGTGGCCACGCCGACGCTTGCAGCCGGGGTCAACCTGCCTGCCCGTCGTGTGTTGGTGCGGGACGTCAAGCGTTTCGATGACGGCGCAAGCCGGCCGATGCCCGTCATGGAGGTGAGGCAAATGCTCGGCCGTGCTGGGCGCCCGCGCTACGATGATTTTGGCGAGGCTTGGATCCTCTGCAAGGGCACCGACGGCTGGGAAGTGGCTGACCGTATCGCCGACCATTATTTCCACGGGCCCGTCGAAGACGTCACCTCAAAACTGGCGAACGAAGCTGCTTTGCGCATTCACGTGCTTTCCGCCGTCGCCGCTGGGCGGCTTGAACATCGAGGCGACATTGAGGCCTTCTTCTCCAAAACCTTCCTGGCCACACAATGGCCCACGGGTGAACTCCTGCAACGCCTCGGGACCATCCTCGATTGGTTGGTGGACGAACGCTTCCTTCGTCGGCTTGACCCAGACCCGGGATACATCCCATCCGCTTTGAGCGAGNAGGAGGAGGTCTGGGACGATGAGGTTCCCGTTTGGGCAGCACCCGCACACGGTCGCGACGATTTGCTGTGGGAAGGGGCCTCAGCACCCGCCCAAAGCACCACCGTGAGGCGCGAGTCTCCTCCATCCTTCGGTTTCACCTCCGCTGCATCGTTGGGGCAAGCCACCGTCACGGTCAGCCACGTGCGGGATCCTGCGACCAGGTACGAAGCAACCCCGATGGGCGAAGCGGTGACGCGGCTCTACCTTGATCCTGCATCGGCTTCCGTGTTGCGGACAGGGCTGCGACGTGCCGTCCGTCGTTTGGTCCGCGACGACGCTCCAGTGACGGTGTTCAGTCTGCTGCACTTGGCGGCTTCCACCAATGATTTTGCCCGCCTTTGGCTCAAAAGCAAGGACATGGACCGTGACTCCGATTTGTGGAAGAAATACGCCCACGTGACCGACGAAGTGCTGATCGATGAGCCCTTTCAGGAACGAGATTTGTCGACCGTCAAATCAGCCTGGCTGCTCGAGTCTTGGATCGACGAGAAGACCCTTCGTCAGATTGAGTCGGTGCACGACGTTGCTCCTGGCGACCTGCACCATAGGACAGACCTCATGGCGTGGCTGCTCGCGGCCAGTGAGGCGGTGTTGGCCACAGACGACGTCTTCCACGACGACCACGCATCGGCGCTGCACGCCTTGTCCAGCCTCCTCGACGAATCGCGTCACCGTGTTCGTCACGGGTGCCGTGCTGACCTGCTGCGGCTGGTGAAGGTCAGGCATGTGGGTCGCCTTCGTGCGCGCCGACTTGCAGAGGTGGGGATTCGAACGCCAGAAGACTTGCTCAACATGCCGCCGAGCCTGCGTGCGGACGTGGAAGCATGGCGGGGTTGGGGGCCTGTGCTCGTCCAACGCATGATGGACGATGCGGCTCGATTTGCAGCACGCCCCGAACCGAAGCCTCGAGCTCGGAGCGACGATGAACCCCTGCCCGGAGAACGCACGTCGGAGCGTTGATGAGCANCNGTGCNTCCCTTTGAGCATGGACCACGCCTGTGTGGCTTGGCAAGGCGCTGCAGTGGAGGATCCACGTGCGCTTGCGATGGCCCTGGATGCCATGGAGGTCGAAGGCACCTTCGTGGTGCTTGCTGACGATGTGTTGGCCTCCGATCGCCATTTGGCGGCAGCGGTGGGCATGGCGCATCGGCGGTGGGAACGCGGTCGTGCCGTTGGCCGAACGCTCGGGGCGGAACTCATGCGCTGCCTTGCAGGGAGCCACCATATCGGCGAGGCGATTCGTGCCGTCGGCCTTCAGGCCGGAGCTGCGAAGGGATGGCTGGTCGGATTGGGGGCTGGCCACGACGAAACCGAATCGCTNCTTGCGCNCTTTGGNTTCACGCCGTGCGCCCCACACACGATGACGGGTGAGGGGCGGGAGCGGCTTGGGCTTCCCGCGACGGGCGAGGTTGAACTGCTCGCCTTGGGCTTGGTCGCCGAGGCCGACCTCCTCGCGTAACACGAGGGTTAAACACCGTCCCTCGCGCTGGGCGAACCATGGTCATGGACACCACGTCGTCGACAGCACGATGGCTCAGCGCGGAACGTGCGGCGAAGATGTTTGACCGTCTCTCAAACCTTGGTGCCACCTACGTGGAACTTCGGGCCATGTCATGCGACTCAAACGTCGTGCGCCTGCGCGACGGTTCCATGGACGCAGCCGTTCCCGCCCAGGACCTTGGCGTGACCCTCCGCGTGCTCGCTGATGGAGCGTGGGGCGTTCACTCCACGACGGACCTCGACTCGGTCTATGCGCAAGGTGAGGAAACCCTGCGCGTTGCGCGTGCTGTCGCTTCACGNCGGCCCGCAGGAGAGCCTCAGGTCGAACTTGCGGAGGTCCCAGTGATCACCGATGAGGTGGTGTGGGCTCCGAAGGGCGACGTGCGTGACCTCGACCTCGATGCGCGCCTCGACGCCATGAAGGCCGTTGAAGCAGAAGGCAAGGACGACGACCGCATCGCGTCCGTCGTGACCGGCTGGAGCGATGAACACCTGCGGACCGAGGTGTTGACCAGCGAAGGCATGGACCGCGCCTGGAGCCTCCAGCGCGCCTTGCTTCANTGCACGGTCACCGCGCGCGAAGGCGACCGCGTGGCCGCCTATAGAACGCGTCATGGCGGAGAAGGAGGGGCCAACTCCATTCTCACCGCTGACCTCGGTGCGCTGGGTCGGCGTGGAAAAGAAGCTGCGCTGAGGCAACTCACGGCCGCTGCCGCTCCTTCCGGGAAGTTGCCGCTCATCGCCGACCCAGACCTCACGGGCGTCTACATTCACGAAGCCTTGGGGCATCCCTGTGAAGCCGACCTTGTCGCAGCAGGTGATTCGTGCCTCGAAGGACGCCTTGGCCAAAAGATCGGTTCCGACATCGTCACGGTGGTGGACGATCCAACCCTGAGGGGAGGCTATGGCGCGTATCCAGTCGATGATGAGGGCGTGGACGCCCGAGAAAAGATGCTCATCCGCAACGGCGTGCTCACGGAGTACCTCAACCACAGGGAGACCGCCGGCCGGTTTGACCTCGAACCGAACGCTGGAGCTCGCGCACAGGACGGCCTTCACCATCCGCTGGTGCGGATGTCCAACACCGTGATTCAGGGGGGCTCGCACCGGGACCTCGATGCCTTGGTTGACGACGTCGAGTACGGCGTGTTTGCCTGTGGTACCCGCGGCGGACAGGTTGACACCGGCCGCGGTTCCTTCCAGTTCGCGGCACAGGAAGCCTGGTTGATCGAGGGCGGTGAGTTGACACAACCGCTCCGAGACGTCAGCGTGTCTGGCATGACCCTTGAGATCCTCAACGACGTCGACGGACTCGCCAAGGAAGGGGGTTTGGCTTCGCCCGGCTTCTGCGGCAAAGGGCAAACGGTCCCCGTCGGTGACGGTGGACCCTACATGCGCATCTCGACGGCGCTGGTGGGGTGATCGCGTGTTGCCAGATGGAGCCGTGGAGCGGGTTCAGGACGTTTGCGCTGCCATCGGCCAAGCCTGCGAGGCAGCCGGTGTTGCACAGTGGGACGTTTTGGGCGAGCAATCCTATGGGTTGGACCTCAACCTCGAAGCAGGCCGCATCACGATGGTTGGTGCAGGCGGCGAAGGTGGGTTCGGTGTGCGTGTCGTGGACGACGGTCGTTACGGGTTTGCCCGTTTGGTGGATCCCTCCGGTGCTGAGCGGGCGGTGGAACAAGCCGTGTCCATCATGCACAAGTCACCACGCGTCGCGGGATTTGAACTCCCGTCGGCTGCGGACATTTCCACGCTGCCCTCGACCTTCCATGCGGATGTGGCCGATTTGGATGCAGAGGACCTGATGGACCGAGCGGATGCCATGCTGGCCCACGTGGCTTCGACCTCGCCACACGCGGTGGTCACCGGCGGTGGCCTCGGCGCCTCAGCGACCGCAGCGGCCTTCCTNTCGAGCGAGGGCATCGAACGTGCTGCATCCTCGACCTCGATGGGCGCAGGGGTTCAGGTCACCATCGACGTGGACGNTCAANTGACCAGCGGATGGGAAGGCGCATCCTCCGACGGATTGTTGCCCGAGGTGCCCGACTGCGTGGACCTTGCCGTGAAATGGGCCGAGTGCACCCGCAACCCAATCAAAGTCGAACCGGTCAAGGGAACGCAAGATGTGGTGCTGAGCGAGGGAGCGTTTGGCTCCTTGTTTGGCATGATTGTGGGTTCCGCGATCAGCGGCCCACGCCTCGCCAGGAAGGAATCCCTGTGGTCCGACCGACTCGGCAAGCAGGTGATGGCCGGCCATCTCTCCTTGGTGGACGATGGGCGTCTGCTCGGTGGAGCACGCACGTCCTCCATCGATGGCGATGGCGTCCCCACCTCCACCCGGACCTTGGTGGAATCCGGTCGCCTTGCGCAGGTCAACTGGTCCGTTCGGGACGCCGCGAAAGCGGTCGCAGACGGCCAGGTCGAGCATGCGGAGAGCACCGGGTCGGCCACCAGGTCGATCGAGGGCCCTCCAGGAACAAGCACACGGGACCTCGTCCTGACCTCCTCCAACCGACGCCCGGCACCTGAGGAACTCGTGGCTCACATGGACGACGGTTGGGTCGTGCACAGCATCATGGGCGCCCACACCGCGAATCCAACCAGCGGTGATTTCTCGGTCACCACATCGAGCGTGCTTCGTGTGGTTGACGGCGAGGTGCAGGGCGCCATTCGCCAAGCCGGTGTCACCGGAAACCTCGCCGAAGCCCTGTCGGGCACGGTCGTTCTCGGCCGCCCCAACGGACGTGACGGTCGAACAGGCGGTCATCTTCACTTGGCGGACGTGCTCCTGAGCGGCACCATTGGTGTGAACCCCGCCTGAAGCATGCCTCGCTCTGTTCGGGAGGGTTCAAAGGCCCTCGACTTTGCTCATCGTCTCCGAGGAGGTGAAGGGAGTGTTCAGTCTCAACCAATCCACACGAAAACCCGCCGCCAGTCCACCGTGCTGGCTCGAAGAGAGAACCATGCAGGTGGAGGGGCTCGCATGAGCGACCACCCCTACGGCGATCANGTGGCCCTNGTGCTCGAGTCCTGCCCTGATGCCTCCGAAGAGGACATCGTCAAGGCCTTCAAGCAATACGAGGAGGAATTCTTCATTCCGCCTCAGGATGCCATGCACTCCATCATCCGAAAGTTGCAGGTAAGCAGCACGCCCACGGGCACGGGACGTTCAGCTTCCGGAGGAAGCACGCGCACCGCCAAGCCGATGCGCAAAGTCGAGCGCCTCGAGGAATTGACCGGTGAAGACCAGAACGTGGAAATCACGGTGCAACTGGTGTCTCACAACGTGCGTGAACAAACCGTTCGCGGCGAACAGCGCACCATCGCCTTCGGCTTGCTTGAGGATCAGCCCTACGATTCCGCCACGCCCTCAACCCGTTGGGAGTACAAGGATTGGGCGCCAAAAACCGAGTTGAGGGCGGGGAGCATCGTTCGTCTGGAAGGCGCCTCCGTCAACGAATATCAGGGCCGCCGTTCCATCAACGTCAACCGCTCAACGCGCGTGGTNGTGCTCGAAGAAGGGACGGCTCCAGTTGTGGCGCCCGGTGAGCCGTTGAGCATCGCCGATTTGCCGAAGGAAGGCAACGTTTGCGTCGTCGGACGCATCCTCGGCATCCGTCCTGACGTCATTCACCGACGTGACGGCACCGGGAGCATCGACGTGGTGCGCGGTCGTCTGGCCGACGACACAGGGTCGATTGGGTTCCTCTCATGGGAGCCTTTGGAGCTCGACGTGGGGCAACTTGTCAAGATCGACGGCGCCAACGTTCGTACCTTCCGTGACACGCCCGAGTTGAACTTTGGACGAACGACCACCATCGAGGCCTACCATGACGCGGCGTTCGCGTCCACTGAGGATCTCGAAGCCGCGGCCGCGGCCACCATTGCCGACCTTCGAGACGGGGCTCGCGACGTTCGATGCGTGGTGGAAATCCACGAATGGCAGCGCCGGACCTTCACCCGTGACGGTGAGGAACGTCACCTGTGGTCCGGCCAAGTGGCGGACCCAAGCGGACGTTGCCGCATGAGCGCATGGGATGAGTTGCCCATCGATGAATCGAGCCTGCCGGTCACCGTTCGCCTCACCGGCGTCCGCGTTCGAGCTTGGCAGGGCGTCCCTGACATCACCGTGGACAGCGCCGACCAGGTGGAGGTGCTCGACGGTCCACCTTGGGAGGACCGCATTGATTTCGCCACCCATTCCGTTGAGGTGGACTTCGACGAACTCGCCGAGGGCGGAGGCCGTGTGGGCGTGTCCACCACCGGCTTGATCGTCAGCATCCGTGACGACTCTGGCCTGATTCAACGCTGTCCTGAATGCCGTCGCGTGTTGCGCGATGGGGCGTGTCAAGAGCATGGCCCGCAAGACGGACAAGAAGACGTCCGCCTGCGTCTCGTCATGCAAGGCGAGGGGTCCACCATCTCTGTNTTCCTCGGACGAGATCCGGCGCTGGCTCTGCTCGGCATGGACCTCGATGCTTTGCGTGCCGCCATCGCGGAGC
This sequence comes from Methanobacteriota archaeon, assembly GCA_002722135.1. Classification (GTDB taxonomy): domain Archaea; phylum Thermoplasmatota; class Poseidoniia; order Poseidoniales; family Poseidoniaceae; genus MGIIa-L3. The sequence goes on from PBKJ01000005.1 coordinate 215,438, forward strand.
ATGGCGCCATGGCGTGGGTCCAAACCCTCCGCGCCCGTTTCTTGGGGCGCAGCGCAACGGTCCGTGGGCGACTCTTGGTCGATGAGCGAAGTTCGATGTTCATGGCTGAAGCCTTGGAGCCTGTCGACGAGGACGGCGCCATGATGGCCACGGAAGCCCGTGCACAATGGGAGGTGGCCTGATGGAGCCAAGCAGGAACATCCGACGGCAGCCGGCCTGGCACGTTTTCGCCTCCGAATTTGGAGAAGCCACGCTCAACGAGAAGGGATCTGGNGAATACGATCCTTCCTTTGTCATCACGCGCCTTGGCGCGAAAATCAACCGCTGTTTGGTGGCTGGACTCTTGGAGCGCGTTGAAGCGCGGGAAACCTCCTCTGGCCAAACCATGTACCAAGGGCAACTTCGCGACCCGTCGGGGCTGATGTACTTCAGCGTGGGCGACTACGATCCTGAAAGTGCCCGTGAATCCATCCTCGGCTTGAGTCGAGCGCTCGAGGAAGGCGAGACCATGCATGTCATGATGGTCGCGAAGGCACGTTGGTACCAAACCGATGAGGGCGCCATCTACACCAGCCTGCGGCCGGAGGAAGTTGTGCGCATCGATCCGTCACGCTACTCCGCATGGTTGGCGCGCACGGCCAACGCTACCCTGGCCCGATTGGCCGCCTACGAACGTGCGCAGCCCGTGGTCAGCGAAGGGCCGGCAGCAATGAAGCAGGCCGGCATCCCGGACCATCTCGTGCCCGGTCTTTCGCTCGCCCTGCCGCATTACGACGGGGCTTCCGTGGAGCAGTACCGCCTTCACGTCCTTCAGGCGCTGGACATTGCAGAAGGGCGTATGGATGCCGTGCGTACCGAGCCCGCCAAACTTCCGGTGCACGGAGGAGAGGAAGCCGAAGGTGAAGCGCCCTCGGGCGGTGGTTCAGACGACGCCAACGAGGTGATGAAGCAACTCATCGCGACCTTGGACCAAGGCCAAGGCGTCGATTATGAGACCCTGATCCGTAACATGGGTGCTCGTGGCTTCGATGCAGGCCTCGCGGACACGACCCTTGACGCGCTGTTCGACGAGGGCTCTATCCTTGAGCCGAACTTCGGCTGGTACCGTTTGGTGGAATGACGGCCATCACATTCAAGGTCCGCTGGTGGATGTGGAGCCGTTCACATGCCGAGCATGGACTTCTTCATCCGCCCCGCCACCGCGAAAACCAGCGCTGACTGGATTCGCTTCCAGAATGCGGACATTTCCGTGCGCATCGCCCGTCGTATCACCCGAACNGTGGTCCGCGGTGGTGAAGGCGACGACCTTCACGATGAAGGTGCGGAGAGCGCGGTGTACACCGTCCGCGGCATCATGGCCATCGACCTCTACAAGCAGGTCATCGAGATGTTCCGCGGCGGACAGCCCTACATCCACGACCCCTTCGAAGAGCGCGACGTGAAGGTCGTGTTCGGCTCGTTGTCGTACGACGGCACCAGCGAGGAGTTCACCTTCGAGCTCTTCGAAGACAAAGACTGAGGTGATTCGATGCGCCGTATCGAGGAAAGCAGGGAGATCCTCTACGTCATCCGTGCGGTCGACGTGATGATGTCCTCCGGCGTCGGTTTGGAAGCAGCAATGCACACCATCGGCCGCGGCGGCTACGGCGTGATCTCCGAGGATTTTGCCGCTGTCCTGAAGCGTCTCCAGAGCGGGAAGTCTCCCGGTCTTGAGAAGGAACTCAAGAAATTGATGACCACTTGTGAGACCGACGGCTACCGACGCTTGCTGAACACGCTCTACAACAACCTCACCCAAAACACGGACGTCATCGAGTCGCTGAAGAAACTCGGCAGCCGCATGGAAGAGGAACGGTCCGAGGCCGTCAAGGAGTACATCGAGGGGCTTGGTGGATTGCCTGAGACCATGCTGTCGGTCGGGATGCTCTCTCCAATCCTGATTTCGGTCCTTGCCCTCGCTCCACAAATCGTGCCGAAGGATCTTCAGGGCATGCTTGGCTTGAGTGGGCTGATTCCGCTCTTGCCCGTCATCACGGTGGGCGGCTTGGGCGCGACGGTCCTCATCATGGCCTTCATTGGGCGGAAAGCGCACACGACCGATCCAGGATTGTGAGGTGATCAGATGCTGTGGCGCCTCGTGGAATCCTTCAACGANAACCTCGCGTTGTTGTTGCTCATGGCCGTTGGGTTGGCTTTCGCTGCTGGTGGATTGCCGCCCATGATGGAACGTCGGAGGCGGCGTTCCATCGAAGGTGCCCTCCCTGGTTTCCTTGAAGCGCTCAGCGACGGCGTGGGCGCGGGACTTGGCTTGCAAGANGTGATGTCGGACCAGAGCGACAACCANCCGGGCGCCTTCGGTGCGCTCCTGCGCGAATCGCTCTCAAAGAGCCACGTCACGAGTTTTGATGCGGCGCTGGCTTCCTTTGCCACGAGCACCCGTTCGTCTCAGGTTCAGCGCGTCATTCAGCTCATCCAAACCGCGGTGGAGCAGAATTCTCCGCTTCAATCCGTGCTCTATGATTTGGCGAACGATTACCAGCGCCTCAACGACTTGATCGACAAGCGTGAGAAAGACCTCTCNGGCTTGGTCATGACCATCGTGCTGTTCATCTGCATCGGCCTCCCAGGCTTGCTCGCGGTCCTCATCGGCCTGTTTGCGCCACCGAGTGCAGGCTACCAAATCGACAACATCACGTCCGTGTTCTCTGTCTTCTTCGGCGCCGCGAGCGCCGTTGCGGTGGCCATCTGCGGTCGGATGCTTGGGCGCATGCGGGCCATGATGTGGTGGATTCCATTCTGGGCGATGACGTCCATGACCCTGTTTACCGGGGCACTGTTGATGATCGGAGGNTGAAGCATGTCGGACATTTTGGCGCAATACGGTCGCGTGACCATCTACAACGAACCCAACCACCCTTCGCCCATCTATCATGTCGAGGGGACCATCGAGGCGAATCCCTACGGCGACCTTGCCGCCTTGCTTGAGGACGANTCGCTTGAAGAAGTGATGTACAACGGAGGGACGCAGTGCGTGAAGGTCGCGCACCGTGACCACGGCATGTGCCGAACCAACGTCTGGATTGACGACAACGATGGCCTCCAAATCGCCACCAACATCGCCTCGTTCACGAACGTCCCCCTCGGCGACGGCCCGGGCATGGTGCCCATCTTCGACGGCCGCCTGCCGGACGGCTCCCGTGTCAACGGAACGATCCCGCCGGTCTCCCCGGACGGGCCAACGCTGACCATCAGGAAATTCAAGGAAGATCCGCTGACGATGATCGACTTGATCAACTTCGGAACGGTCAACCTGCGCCTGGCGGCCATGATGTGGGTTTGGATTGAGGGACTGGACGCACGTCCTGCCAACTTCGTCATCGCCGGCGGCACCGGTTCGGGTAAGACGACGACCCTGAACTGCCTTGGCATGTACATCCCATGGCACCGCCGCCTCCTGACGGTCGAAGACACCGCTGAATTGCAGGTCTACCACGACCACTGGCTCCGCATGGAAACCCGTCGTGAGCGGCCCGACGGAACCCCAGAAGTGGACATGAACGACTGCCTGAAGTCCAGCCTCCGCATGCGCCCTGACCGCATCATTGTCGGTGAAGTGCGTGGTTCCGAGGCAGCGACGCTGCTCACGGCCATGAACACCGGCCACGACGGCTCCTTCGGAAGCCTGCACGCCAACACCGCGCAGGAAACGGTGACGCGGATGATCAACCCGCCAATGAGCGTGCCTCCAATCATGTTGACTGGGCTTGACTTGATCATCATTCAAGCGCGCTTGCACGTGCACGGTCGAACCGCGAGGAAGATCACCGAGGTCGCAGAAGTGGCCGGCATGGAAGGCGACAAGCCACGTCTCAACGCGATCTGGAAGTACGATGCAGCACGCGATGAAATCGTCGAGACGGGAATTCCCTCACAGTTCCGTGAGCGCATCTGCAACGCGGCCGGCGTGACGCCAGAAGTCTTCGAGGAACACGTCCAACAGCGCATGGCCATTCTCGCTGACCTTCAGCGCCGGGACATCCGCGACATCCAGACGGTGACGTCGATCATCCAGAACTTCTACGCGACCCGCTGATCAGCGCTCTTCGAGCAGCCGAGCCAGCACGTCATCCGCCCGGTCCACCATGGAGCGGGCACCGTCCACGCGTCGGTGTCGGCCGTCACGCTCAACCGGGGTTTCGGACGGCGCAGGAGCCGCTGTGCCGACGGGTGANCTCCGGAAACTCGCCGCGAGTTGCTTCAACTCGTCNACGATTTCCTCGATGCGGTCGTCAGAGAGCATGATGCCGGGAGCGAGACGCGGAATTTCGGAGGGTGAAATCAGGCCCAATTCCGCCGCCAACACGCCAGCACACGCCATGACGCGTGGGCGCAGGTCTGGGGTGTTGACCTCCAACCCACGNCGTTCGAGGTAGGTGAGGATGAGCGCCTCATGGGTTGGCTCTATTCGGCCGTCAGCGTCATCCAGCACCGCCGAAATGAGGTCCTCAAATCCGGGCAGCCCTCGTTCGAGCCGCTCCAAAGTGCGTCGGTCGGCGAGGTCCATGTGGACGCTGCCGTGGAACAGGACCCGCAGCGCGCGCTGCCTTCTGGCTGCGACGGGGTCCATCGAGGCACGTTCGGCCATGAGGTCGACATGAAGGTCGTACAAGGCGTGAACGCGACCGGACACGGCGGGTTCAGCGACGTCAACGCCCAGGTCTTTTGCCGCTCTGAGGTAGGCGCTCCTGGCCTCTGGCGTGTCGCCCTCTGACGTGGCCTCTTCGACGGCCTCAATCAGGCGTGGCCGAAGCGACTCAAACACGCGGAGCGCTTCCCTCGCCCGCCAGGTGGTTGGACGGCCTCGCTGGGCCTCCTCTTCGGTCCTGCGACGCATGTCCACGCTCATCAAGCGGTGGCGGATGGCCTCGCGGACGTGTGGTCGTCCCGTGTCGAAGCCCTCCCGGGTAAGGGCGTCAAGGAAAGCGTCCACGTCCGCGCTGTCGCTGACTTTTCCGATGCTGAGGAAATGCCGGCAGGCGGCCTCGACCTCTGCTTCACGACGCTCAAGGTCCTCGAGATCGGCCATGGCGTCCAGGGGAAGCTCGCCNGGATCGTAGGAAGGGGCCGGAGGCAACGCCTCGTCCATGACGAGATCGAGACCCTCATCGGCCGATGGGGCGCGGGAGCGGAGCGCTGCGTCCAATTCTGCAGCGACGTCGCCACGTGTGACGTCGACACCGGAGGCCTGCAAGGCCTCGCGCATTTCGGCTTCCTCTTCAACCGTCCACCCCTCTGGATGCGCTTCAGTGAAGGCTTCCACGGCCTCGTCCATGCCTTCTGGGGCNGCGACAACAGCCTGTTCTCGTACACGACGCGGCTCAGTAGCCGCGGTGTCAGGAACGGGGATGGTCAGGCTTCGGCCTCCGTCCCTCCGGAGGGAGCGCTTGATCGGGCCCCAAGCGCCACGTTGCATCTCCAGCACGCCAGCAATCCGTGCNTGGAGCGTTTGCTTGGTGCCCGAAACCGGCAGTTCGAGGGCCTTGGCCAAGGCGTGAAGCTCCTCTTTGGTGCGCTCATTGAGGGAATCCACCGTGAGCGCCTTCGCGTCGTGGTTCAGGTGGAGGTACAGCCGCTGGCGGCGGGCACGGATGGATCCGGTCTTCTTGATGCCAAACGCGCCCAAAATGCCGCCCATCTCGTTGTTTTTGAGTTGGGCGATGCCGTCTTCGGACAGGTCCCACTCATCGAGCACAAGTTCACGGATGAGGCGGGCTCTGAGCAAATCCACGCCGCCTGAGCGCTGCACGTCGTAGGCGGCCGCAATTGAACGCAAATCGTCCAATTTGGCCCGGAAGAGCTCTTCCAGCATCACCTGTGGCGTGGTCATCGTCTCAACCTAGGGCGAATGCGGTCACGTCGGTATATGGGCGTTCGCCCCGCACATGGGGTCGAAGACGCCGATGCGGGACCGTTTTTCCTCAGCCGTCCTCGAGACGCATCATGGCGTCATGGGCTTCGCTGAACGAGGCCTCGAATTCACCCATGAAGTGCGCTCCCTTCACCAACGCAGCGTGCTCGCTGGTCATGGCTTGCAGCACCTCGGACCATTCCTCGAGCGCCCGCACCATGCCCGTGTGGGTGTGTTCGACAGGGAACACGCGCTCGCTTGATGCACTGCCCCGGCCGCCAGCGCCAAGGGTTTCGATGATGATTTCCACGCGGTGGCCTTTCGTCTTCAGCGAGGCCTCCGGGTCCAACATGGATTCCAGGGTGTGTTCGTCTTCCACCTTCGCGGCTTCCTGCAGCAGGGTGGCGGGTCGTCGTCGCTCGACNTGGATGCCCGTGATGGAACGCAGCGCCGCCGGGACGGCGGCGAGCATGGCCCGCTCGATGCGATGTGCGAGCAGGGCACCGGCATCGCTCATCGCCTTGAGTTGCTCATTCGGGAAGCCCGACCGGCTGATCAGCAAGGTCAAGCCACCGAGGGGTGGCGGCACNAAGCGCGAGCGCGTCGGGTCGTCGCGATGCAAACCAAGCGTGTGCCGTCGCGGCGGCCGTCCAGGCAGGCTTCGATGGAGGGAGCGAGGGATGACGTACCCCTCGAGCGTTCCGCGTTGGCGCGCTTCTTCGTACCACGCGGTTCGCTCGACGCCGCTCATGTCACCCCAAGCGTCGTTCATGGTGCGTGGATCGACCAACACAAGGTCAGGTCGGAGCCGCATCAACTGGCGGTCCAAGAGGGGATGATCGCAGCCGACCNTGGCTTCGTGGTGCAGCATCTCGGGTTTGTCGTCGGAGACCATCACCCAGGTGGGTTCGCGCCGCTGGAGGCAAGCGGCAATCGTCAACCCGTTTTGCTCCATTTCACCCCACATCTGGGCGGAGGCCACGAGCAGATCCACGTGTCCGTCGTGGAGCAAACTGGCCGCATCGTGCAGGCTAGGCGCTTGCTTGAGGACGAAGGTGGGCTGGCTCGCTTGACCGAGCACCCCCGAGGCATGGGAAGAAGCGCGGTCGTCGTCGTCGGGGGGGAGGGCGACCATGAGCCGCTCCGTGTCCGCCTCCATCATGCTCCCTCGACGTGCCGAGGGCGCTCGACACCCGTTAAGAAGCCCTCCCTCGTCATCGATGCCATGACCGGCCTCAATTCAGGGCAGGTCGAGCGACTTTCCCGTCTCAAGGAGGAGGTTGATGCAGGGCTCGAAGCCTTGCTCGATGACGCTGAAGCGGCGGGGGGTGGCCAAGTCGTGGCCATGGCGCGACATGTCCTCATGAGCGGAGGAAAGCGGCTTCGCCCTGTGCTCTTCATGCTCTCCTACGACGCCGCCGGAGGCGTCGATCGGGACCACGTCATGCCCCTTGCGCTGGCCTTCGAATTGATCCACACCGCGACGCTGGTTCACGATGACATGAACGACGATGCCGACGAACGAAGGGGGCGGCGAACGTTGCACCTTGAGGCCGGGCCTGAGAAAGCACTCATCGCAGGAGACTGGCTCTTTGTGCAGGGTTTCGGTCTCGGNGGCCGTTATCCTGAGCGCGTGGTTCGGCTGATGGCAGACTGCTGTGCGGACATCGCCGTTTCAGAATTCAAGCAACTTGACCATGTGGATGATTTGACGACCTCGCCAGAGGACTACCTCGACATTGTGCGCGGTAAAACCGCAGGTCCCTTTGCCGCCGGCTGCCAATCGGCGGCCTTGTTGGCCGGATGCACCGAAGAGCAAGCGATGCAGTTTCGCATCTTCGGGGAAGAATTGGGCATCGCCTTCCAACTCGTGGACGACTTGCTCGATTTGCGGGGCTCACCTGACATGGGGAAACCACGAGGCGTGGACGTTGCCGAGGGCAAGATGACCCTCCCGCTCATTCATGCTTTGACGCTCTCCCACGGCGAAGATCGAGCCACGCTGGCTGAACTTCTCGCGTCCTTCAGCGAGGACCGTTGGGACGAGCTGATGGCCATCCTTGAGCGGTCGGACTCTCTGCATTACGTGGAGCTTCTCGTTGGTCTGCACCTCGAGCGTGCGGCCAACGCGCTGCGCGAGGGTGGCTCTGGTCCTGCTGCTGCCCTGATGATCGGCATGCTGGATGAGATCGGTTCGAGGACCAGGTGATCGCATGGCGGACGTGGAGCACAGGACGGTCATCGTCATCGGCGCAGGTCCTGCNGGTACGACGTGTGCGCGGCGACTGGCCGAAGCCAACGTCGATGTGTTGGTGCTCGAACGGCGTGAGGTCGTCGGCCATCCGGCACAGTGCGGTGAATGCATCCCAAACTGGGGTGAGGTCATCGGCACCTTTGCTGGACTGGACGATCATGCTTGGTTGGAGGAAACCTTCGACGTCCCGGACCGCATCAAGTTGCATCGACTGGACGCCATGCGGGTGTTCCTCCCCTCGGGCCATCATTACACCTTCAAACTCGACGCCTATGCGGGCCATCGTCCACAATTCGACGGACATTTGGCCGAGCGCGCTGAGGCGGTGGGTGCCGAAATTCGCGTCGGTGTGGCCTTGCTTCGCCTCCAACAGCAGCGGAAGCTGGGCCGAGAATTGCTGGTGACCAGCGATGGGGGACGGCTGACGTGCGACTACCTCATTGACGCGACGGGAAGCCTTGCTCACGTTGGACGCATGCGCCACGGCAAAGATTCCGCATGCCGGCCGGCAGATCAGGTCCCGACCGTGTACGCGCAGGTTCGAGGAAAAGTGCCGGACATGTTCGATGTCTTCCTCGGCAGCGTGGCCCCAAACGGGTATGCATGGATCATCCCGAAGGGCCCGGACACGGCCAACGTCGGACTCGGAGTGCGGGCGGGCAAGCTCGACGGGCGACTCAAGGACCACCTCAGGACCTTTTGCGACAACCTTGACCTCGAGATCCTCGAGGTCGGAGGCGGCTGGATTCCCATGGGAGGGCCCGTCAAGCGCATGGTGGACGGAAACGCCCTGGCCGTCGGCGATGCCGCAGGACTNGTGATGCCTTCCAACGGTGGTGGAATCTCTCAAGCCATCATTTCCGGTTGTTTCGCGGCCGACGCCATCCTCGATCACCAGCACGATGGAACGCCTCTGCAGGCGTACCAGGACCGCATCGAGTTCACCTTCGGCCGCGCACTCAAGAATTCGCTTCGAAGCAAAAACTTGGGCTACGCCATGATGCGCAACGATTTCCTGACCGAGAGCATCCTTCGCATCCTCGGTCCAATCGGCGGCATCAAGCGGGCCATGGAGTGCGACCGTCCGCTGTGGGTGCTCTGAAGGCCGCTGATTGGCGCCATCCTGCCGTGTGGTTCAAGGCCCGTGACCGTGACCTGTGGTCATGCGCCGACGTGTGCGTGACGAGGAGGCGGTCAGCCCCGTCATCGCCACTGTGCTGCTTCTGGCCATCACGGTCTTGCTGACGAGCATGGTGTTCATCATGTTCCAAGGCGCCCTTTCCGTGACCGAAAAAACGCCACCTCAGGCCTCGACCAGCGTCAAGGGGCTCGAGAACGGGTTCCACGTTGTCAGGCTGTCGAGCCTGGACCAAGCCCTCGACCCGGCGTCCGTGCGCTTCACGCTGTACAACGCCAGCAGTGGCTTGGAGGACCAAGGCTACCTGACGGACAACGACGTCTACGGTGTGGTTGGGGCACCGGTCAGTTTCCACGANCGTGATGCTGGGTATTCGGTAACGCAAGGCGACTACCTCGTGATTTCCTCTGAAGACCTCGGCGCAAGCGAGGGCGGNTGGCGGCTTCAGTTGCTCGACGAACAAAGCAGCGTGCTGTTGTTTGATGTCCAGCTTCCTGCGATTGTCTCCTGATCATCCACCGATGTAGGACATCTCCACGCGCTCGGACGGCTGTTGCGTGCTTTTGCTGCGTTCTTCGGAATAGGCATCGCTTCGCTCGGTCCAGATGCTCCTCACGGCCGCCTGAATCTCAGCACGGCTCGCGCCGGCCTTGATCAGCGGCATCAACGGCTTTCCTTCGGTGGAAAACAGGCAGGTGTGCACGCTTCCATCTGCGGCTAAGCGGGCGCGGGTGCAATCGCCACAAAACGGGGCGCTGATCGAATCGATGGTGCCGATTTCCCACCCTTGTGGCGTGCGCCACCGGCGCGCAACCTCTCCGTAGGCGGTGGCATCGAGGGGCGTAACCTCACCGAAATGGGCGGCGAGCATGCTCCTGACCTTCTTGCTGGTGATGACCTCGTCGAGGGACCACTGATTTGTGGCGCCCACGTCCATGAATTCGATGAAGCGAACAGGGACGCCAAGCGGTCCAAAGTGCTCGACCAACGGAACCAACTCGCCTTCGTTGACGCCGGCGCGTACCACGCAGTTGACCTTCACCCGGAGGCCAACCGCACGTGCCTTCTCGATGCCTTGCAACGTGGCTTCGGGGCCATGCTCGACGTCGCCCATGGCGCTATAGACCGGCGTGCTGAGCGCATCCATTGAGACGGTCACCCGGTCCAAACCTGCCTCGAGCAACCGCTCAGCATGACGCTCCAGGAGCACACCGTTCGTGGTCAAGGCCAGGTCCGCTTCGGGGTGCACGTCCCGCAGAAGCTTCACCAGAACGTCGAGGTCCCGTCGCAGGAGTGGTTCGCCACCGGTGATCCGGATTTTCCTCAGCCCGAGGTCCTTGCAGGCGCCAACCACGTCAGCGATGTGTTCGAAACTCAAGATGTCAGACTTGGGAAGGAAGGCGTGGTCTGGTCCAAAATGCTCCCGCGGCATGCAGTAGGTGCATCGCAGGTTGCAGCGGTCCGTCACGGAGATGCGCAAGTCGCGGAGCGGACGCCCACGTCGGTCGAGCGCCTCCATGGTCTCTCCAGAGTGGTTCGGGACTTAGGGCTGCCTTTGCCTTCGACAAGCCTTCATGAGGCGAACCCTCGAGCGCCTTCTGTGCGTCCTCGTTGGGCACGTCGATGGTCTCCGACCGAAGCGGGACACGTCCCCAACGACGTTGAGGTGCTGAAAATCGCGCCACTTGATTCGCCTGAGCCGGTCGATTGGACCCTTCCCGCATCGAAAAGTCACGCCATTCGATGGCTGCAGATGGCCGCACTCGGCGCTTCGAGCGTGACCCTTCGCGGCGTCGAGGGTCTGGGCGAAGACGCAGGCTCCATGCGACGCGTCCTCGAGCAGTTGGGCCTTCAGGTCGAAGCGCAGGATGGCGCGTGGGTGCTCCAGCCTCCCGAGCGATTCCGCCGACCTTCCGCGTTGCTTCATTTGGGAAACTCAGGGACCGCGCTCCGGCTTGTCGCAGCGCTGACGTCTCATCTGGACCAGCCCGCGATGTTGGACGGGGACGCCAGCCTTCGCCGTCGTGGTCTCGGTGACCTTGGTGACGTGCTCTTAGCGCATGGCGTGCGTCTTCGCGCGGGCGATGCACACGTCCGTTTGCCCGTGGACCTGCACGGCCCTTGGGCTCAAGACGCTGAACCCGTGGTGGTCAGGCGCGACCGCTCGTCGCAGCCCGCCTCAGCACTGCTTCTCGCCAGTTCGCTTCAGTCCATGGACCGCGAGGTTCGTTTTGAGGGCGAGGCGCGCAGTTCCCTGCATCTTGCGCTCTCGGCGAACATCGCCAAGGCGTGCGGATGGCCGGGTGAATTGAGCGACGCAGGCATGCATCTCCCCATCTGGGACGTTCAGGCGCCTGACGCGGTTGACCTGCCGGGGGATGCCTCCATGGCGGCCTTTGCGCTCCTGTGGGTCCGCAGCACGCAAGGCGTGGTGCAGCTCAACCGATGGCCAAGCCCGGAGGACGCACTTGGTTGCGACCTCCTCTCCGACTTGGCTCACGCGCTGGGCGTCGCTTGGTCCGACGAGGGCGCTTTGACGCCCAGCACGCCCGCAGAAGCCCCGCAAGAGATCGACTTGTGCGACGCCAACGACTTGCTGCCACCTCTCGCGGCCCTGCTTGCGTTGGGACCAGGTGGACGGCTGCACGGGGCGCCCCACGCGGCGCACAAGGAATCGAACCGTATTCAGAGCACAGTGGACCTGCTGCGTGCCTTCGGACTCGACATCGAGGCCACACAAGATGGCGTTTTGGTGCCCGGAGGACAGCGACCGTCGGCGCCGACCACGCGCCTTGATCCGAAGGAAGACCACCGTCTCATGATGACCGCCACCTGCCTTGCTGCTGCGGTCGGCGGCGAGGTCATCGGGCCCCGCCTGCACCGGGTCGCTGACCCTTCCTTCCTCGAGCGCCTTGCGCCAAGCGGCTTGGTGGCGGAACCTTGCATGGTCCCGCCTTGAGTCAGCCTTCTCGGCCGAAGTGCAGGTCGAGGGCCCGCCGGTCCAAACGCAGCGCAGTTGGCCGTCCGTGGACGCAAGCCCACGGATTCGGGATGCGTCGCATGTCATCGAGCAGTCGGCGCATTTCTGCCTTCGTGAGCTCATGGTTCGCTTTGACGGCACCACGGCACGCGGTCATGAACGCAAGGTGGTCTTTCCGCCGCTCAACGGTTTCGAGCGGGGCGCCGTCCTCGTCCACGTCCTGAAGCAGGTCATGGAGGAAGGCCTCCGCATCGTCACCCAACAGACGCGGCGCGGCCACCATGTGCCATCCCGTCTCATGCTCTTCAAGTTCGAACCCGACGGACGCCAAGCGTTCTCGCCCGGCCCGGACCCGTTCAACGGTCCGTGCATCGAGGTCGAGCGGAACGGGGACCAAGCGCCGCTGGCCCTCCCACAAGGCCTCGTCGTGGCGCAAGCGTTCGTACCGGATGCGTTCGTGGAGGGCGTGCTGATCGACCAAGAGCAATTCTTCTCCAGCTTCCACCAGCATGTAGGTGTCTGCAAATTGACCGAGCGGCACCATGTCGGGAAGGTCGTTGAGGACCCCCTCAAGGGCAGGCTCACCAGCAAGGTTGCACGCTCCCCCAGCATGGCGATGGAGGTCACGTTCAGCCGAAGACAAGGCAGGCGCTACCGGCGTGGGCGAGAGGCCAGGCAAGGTGACTTGCTCAAGGTCTTCTTCGACGATGTGAGGCACGGGTTCAGGCTCAGGGTCAAGGGCCATGCCTGCCGCTGCCGCCCAAGCGGGTGCTGAAGGCGGAAGGGCTTCTTCCACGGGCAACTCCTGTTGAGAGGTGCGGTCCAACCCCGCGAGCTCAGGAATGGCTCCTGCTCCTTCGGGCTTCGTGGCGACGCTGCTCAGGGTGTGCGCCACCGCACGCTCAAGGCGCTCCAAGACCCTCCATGCATGCTTGAGTCGTACTTCGCTCTTGGTGGGATGGACGTTGACGTCAACCTCCTCAGCGGGCAAGGTCAGGTGAAGCACGGCCACGGGGTGACGTCCGACCATCAATCGGGTGCGGTAGCCTCGGCGGAGGGCCTGTTGGAAGGGCCCTGAAGCAATGGGTCGGCCGTTGATGAGCACGTGGACGTCATCCGCCTTTCCCCTCGTGATGTCGGGGGCGCTGATCCAGCCGCTCCATCGCTCGTCACCGGGGGCTTGTTCGTCCTCTTCGGGGGCACTCAACGTCAACAGGTCCCCTGCCTTTTGGCCGAGGATGTCGTGCAAACGGTCCTCATCGTCGTGGGTTCCGGGCACGTCAAGGGCCACGCGACCGTCGAGTTCGAGACGGAATCCGACTTCTGGGTGTGCGAGGGCGTGCGCGACGACAACGTCCACGATGCGGGCGTGTTCGGTCTGTGGCCTTCGCTGGAAGGCCAAACGCGCTGGAACGTTGGCAAACAAACCGGAGACGGTGACCGTGGTTCCACGGCCCCGTCCGCTCGGTTCGACGGTGCCTTTGTGGCCGTGACGCATGTGAAGTTCGGCGGCTTCCATCCCCTCTTGCCTGCTTTGGAGCGTCAATTCGCTGACCACGCCAATGGAGGCCAGGGCCTCGCCCCTGAAGCCCATCGTGTGGATGGCAGACAGGTCTTCACGCTTGGTCAGTTTTGACGTGGCGTGACGGTCCATGGCCAGCATGAGGTCGTCAGGATGGATGCCACGCCCGTCGTCGCTGACCCGAATGACGTCGAAGCCACCGCGTTCGACGGTCACGTCGATGTGGCTCGCGCCTGCGTCGAGGCTGTTCTCGAGCAATTCCTTCACGACCTGAGCGGGCCGCTCAACGACCTCACCGGCCGCGATGTGGCCGATGGTGAGGTCATCGAGTTGCTGAATTCGGCCCTCAGTCATTCGATCCCTCCTGGAGACGATCGTGTAGCCGTGCGACAAACTCGGCGGCCTGCCGAGGGCTCATGTCATCAAGATCCACGCTGGAAAGGGCATCGAGGACCTCCCGTTGTGCGGAGGTCATCGCGGGCTCGGACGCAGGTGCCGTGTTGGCGGCTGCGAAGTAGCGCATCAGGCTGGACTGACCTTCCTCGCGTCGTCCGGGTTGGCCGCCACCTCCGGCCTTGGCACCCTCTGCTTGGCGTTCAAGGAATTGAAGCAGGTCACCGGCCCGCTCGATCACCGGTTGAGGCAAGCCGGCAAGGGCAGCCACGCGTACGCCGTAGGAGTCGTCGCAGGGCCCGTCCTCAACGGTGTGGAGGAATCGGAGGTTTCCGTCGACCTCCGCCACGCCAACGGACACGTTGACCACGCCGGGCACGTCGCCTTCGAGGCCGATGAGTTGGTGGTAATGCGTGGCGAACAAGGTTCGACAGCCCAAACGCCGGGCGATGTCTTCGCTGACCGCCCACGCGATGGACAGACCGTCGAAGGTGGACGTGCCACGCCCAATCTCATCAAGCAGCACCAAGGAATCGGTCGTCGCACGCCGCAGGATGTGGGCGACCTCGATCATCTCCATCATGAAGGTGGAACGCCCGCGCAGGAGGTCATCGCTGGCGCCGACCCGCGTGAAGATGCGGTCGACCAAGCCAATGCGCGCTTGGTCGCATGGTGTGAAACTGCCTGCTTGTGCAAGGAGCGTCACCAAAGCCGCGGTGCGCAGGTAGGTGGACTTCCCGCCCATGTTTGGTCCGGTGATGAGGAGCAGCCTGCGCTTCTTGTCGAAGGTGAGGTCGTTTGGCACGTAGCCGGGGTTACGTTCGAGCACCGGATGGCGCGCACCTTTCAGCACCAAATCTCCGCCCTTTGCCACCGCAGGGCGCGTCCACCTCCGCTCGCGTGCCACGACCGAAAAGCCGTGCAGCACGTCGATGGAGGCCACGCGAGAGGCGAGCATCGACAGGGTGCGGGCATGCTCGGCGACGGCACGTCGGAGCTCGACGAAGCGCTCGTATTCGAGGGCCCTGACGCGCGTTGTTGCGGTCAGCAGCGCGTCGTCTCGCTCGAGCAATTCCTCGGTGACAAAACGCATTCCGTTGGTCATCTGTTGCTTGCGCGTGAAGGTTTCTGGCACCTTCTCAAGGTGAGTGCGCGTCACTTCGATGAACCACCCAATCTGCCTGTTTTGCCGGACCTTGAGGCTCGGGATGGCAAGGGATTCACGGAGTTGGGCTTCGTAGGCTTGGAACCACGCCGTGCCTTCGTTGGTGATCGTGCGCAAACGGTCGACCTCCTGGTCGACGCCGTCGCGAAGCAAGCCTCCTTCACGAAGCGTCAGCGGGGGGGTGTCGACCAGTGTTCTTCCGATGCGGTCGCCCAATTCGTTGAGGCTGGACAATCCTTCCGCCAGATGCACGAGCAGGGGGTCTTCGGTGTCGTTGCAGGCTCGCTCGACCGCAGGCAAGCGTTCCAGCGCGATCGCGGTGGCCACCAGATCCCGGGCGTTTGCTCGGCCATGGCCGGCCAAGGTGGCCAAGCGTTCCAAGTCACGCATGCCCGTTAGCGCCACACGCAGGGCCTCAAGGCGACGTGAAGACCGAGCAAGGGCCGCGACCGCATCGTGGCGAGCAGCGATGGCCGACAGGTCGTTCAACGGTCGAAGCAGCCATGCTTTCAGGCGTCGTCGGCCCATGGCCGTGCGGCATCGACCGACAGCGGCCAGAAGTGAGCCTTCGTGCTCGCCTGCCAAGGTGCTGATGACTTCCAGGTTGCGCAAAGTCGTGCGATCCAGCACCATTGCGCCGTGATCCTCGGCCACGTCAAGGTCCACGAGGGCAACGTTGGCGTGCAGCATGGTGGTGAGGTAATCCACCCCGAGGCCTGCTGCATCCAGAGCCATCGCCGACGCATCGAGGTCAAGATGGCCCAAATCCGCCACGCCGAGAGCAGCGCAGAGACCGGCCTTGCCTCGCTTTGAGGTGCAGGCATGCTGCGAAATGACGGTCTGTGGGAGATCGCCCACGAGCCCACCAAACGATGCGTTGGCGGCCAAGGCCTTGCGGACCACCAGTTCGCTCGGCGACCAGCGCAGCAGTTCGTCGTGCAAGCGCGACCAGCGGTCTTGCCCTTCGAATTGCATGCATTGGCCCGAACTTGACGCGGCGTCGAGCACCGCGAGTCCGAGGGTTTCCGACGTTTCGACCACGGCGGCAAGCACGGTCGCTTGCTCCGTTTCGAGCAAGCCCTCTTCGTACAGGGACCCGGGGGTGTAGACCCTCGTCACCACACGCTCCAGCAGTTTCGCACCTTCGCGAAGTTCTTCCTCCTGTTCGGCGACGGCCACTTTCCGCCCGGTTCGGAGCATGATTCGGAGTTGCTCTTCCAGCTGGTGCCACGGAAAGCCTGCCATCGGAATTGGGGTTCCAGACGCCTTGTCTCGAGCGGTGAGGGTCAACCCCAGCACGTCCGCGCCAACCTCTGCATCGTCGTGAAACAGTTCGTAGAAATCGCCCATGCGAAAGAAGAGGACCGTGTCGGGGTGCGCCGCCTTCAATTCGGCGTGCTGGTCCATCATCGTGCGCTTCGCCATGGCCCTGCCCCCGAGTCAGGCCTGTTCAGCACGGACGGGGGCACATGAAGGTGGCGAAGGCTCGGAGGCCCGCGCTCAGGCGGTGGCTTGGCGCCACCACGTTCCTGCCAAGCCGAGGATGCAGGCGGTTCCGACCACGAGGAAGAGCAAGTTCAGGAAGCCACGTCCGCTGAGCATGGAAGCGCTGTGATCCGCGTCAAGCACCAGCGCCGCATGCTCGCCCGCCCCCTCAAGACCGAAGAGGATCCAGCGGTGACCGTCGCTTTCCGAGTCGGTCACAGCAAGGCCGAGCGGAGCAGACAACCGCTCGCTATGGAGCGCACCGTCCACCCACTTCGGCATGAGCATGCTGTCGGCGCCGCCCGCGAACCAAAGGCTCCCGTCTTCCGCCACCATGGCGGCGCTGGACGAAACGTCAATGCTCGTGGTCTCGGCATCGGAGCCCACCAGCATCGCGCCTTGTTGCGTGGCCACCAAGACCGTCTCGTCCGCGGTTGCGAGCGCGGTGTGCACGCTGCCTTCTGGGCCGTTCAAGGTCTCGAGGAGCACCATCGTTCCGTCGTCGATTTGAATCAGGCTGATGGCGGCTTGGCGTTCGGGTTGGGCCGGATTTTGCCCCGGGGCCGTCGATGCACGCCATCCAACGGCGGCCAAATGCCGCTCGTCGAGACGTTCGAGGTGGGTCCACGTGACGCCTTCAGGTGAAGACACAGCGGTGAATTCAGAGCCAAGTCCGTCGTAGGCTACCGCCGATGTGCTTTGGCCGTCTTGCACGAGCAACCAACCGAGGACGGCGGTGGTGGTGCTGGATTGGACGAGGTCGATGGCATGCCCGGAGTCGAGTCCTGAGAGGGTTTGTTTGTAGGGCTGGTCGCCGGTTTCGGCGTAGCCCCGAAGGACACCGTTGCCGGCGTCCCACCACACGCCATCGTCGGCCTTGAGCAGACGCTCAGGCACGTTGGTTTCGCTGATGATGGTCACGCCACCCTCTCCTTCCGTGTGTTGAATGTACAGCAACGGACCTTGTTGGTTGACCACGATGCCGACGTGAGCAAGATCCCAGTCGCCGTCGATCATCGCCACATCGATGACATCGTGGCCGTGCCAGGCCGCGGTGACGGGCGCGTCGCTCAAGGAGGACAGGGTGCCTGTCGCGCTCACCGCCCAGCCCCCGGCGAGGGCGAAGAGGGCGAAGAGGCCAATGGCAAGCCATTGGTGCTCGGACTCCTCCTCCAGAAGGCGTGAAAGGCGGGAGGCCATGGTCAGACCACAGGCCTCGGGCTCTCAAGCCTTTTCGCGCCGTTGGCCCTCGTTTTGCACATCGGAGGGCTCATAAGCGGCGGTCAGGTCGGCAGGTTGCTCGGAGGTTCCGTTATGGCACGCAAGCCCGCGAAGATGTACCGCCAAGTCAAGGGTCCGGCTTACACCCGCCGCAAGTACATCGGCGGTGTGCCCAACAACCGTATCATGCAGTTTCACGTCGGCAACCGCCGTGCTGCCGAGACCGGCGGCTTCCCCGTCGTTCTCGAGCTCCGCGCGGACAATGCCTGCCAGATCCGCCACACGGCGCTCGAAGCAGCCCGTGTGATTTGCAACGCCACCATCCGTAACGCCTCCGGCGCTCAAGGCTACGCCCTCCGCGTTCACACCTACCCTCACCACGTCCTGCGCGAGAACAAGCAGGCGACCGGTGCAGGTGCTGACCGTGTGTCTCAGGGCATGCGCTGCGCCTTCGGAAAGAACGTCGGCACCGCTGCCCGCGTGCAGCGCGGCCAGCGCGTTCTGACCCTTCAGACCACGCCTGAGCACTACCTCACGGCCAAGTCCGCGCTCCGCAAGGCCAGCATGAAGTTCCCTACGCCCTGCTCGACCAAGCTCGTGCGCGGCGCTGAGCACCTGAAGGGCCTCGTCTGAGGTCACGTTCATAGCGCGCCACCGGCGCGTTTCCATTGGGAGGATTCGACATGCGCGTGGCGGTGCTCAAGGTTGACAACTGTCAACCGAAGAAGTGCAACGACGAGTGCCACGCGTTTTGCCCTCCTGTTCGCAACGGACAGGAATGCATCGTGATGGACACCAAAACGGGCAAACCGCACATTTCCGAAAGCCTGTGCATTGGCTGTGGGATTTGCATCAACAAGTGCCCGCACGATGCGCTGATCATCGAGCAGTTGCCTGAGGAACTCGAGACGGACATGATCCATCGGTATTCCATGAACGGCTTCCGCTTGTTCCGCCTGCCCACGCCGTCGAAGGACCAGGTGGTCGGCATCCTCGGCCCCAACGGGATGGGCAAGTCGACGGCCTTCAACGCGCTATCAGGACGCCTTGTGCCGAATTTGGGCGACTGGAAAGGCGAGGCGGATTGGGACTCCGTCATCGCCACCTTGCCCCGTGGCGAACTGCGGGATTTCCTCGTTGAGGTCAAAGAAGGTCGAATTTCGGTGGCCGTCAAGCCACAGAACGTCGACCGCCTGCCGCAACGCGTCAAGGGTAAGGTCGGCGACCTGTTGCGCAAGGTGGACGAGCGCGGCTTGTTCGACGAACTCACCGTCGCCCTCGGTATCGATCATCTGCTTGAGCGAGAAATTGGCCAACTGTCCGGTGGTGAGTTGCAGCGCATGGCCATGGGCGCCACGCTGCTGCGCGATGCGGACGTGTATTTCCTTGACGAGCCGTCCTCCTATCTGGACATCCACGAGCGCATGCGCATCGTCCGTATCGTCCAGAAGCTGGCCGCGGAACGCCGCGTCATCGTCATCGAGCACGATCTTGCGGTGCTCGACGTGCTCGCTGATTTGGTGCACATCGTCTACGGTACCAAGGGTGCATTCGGCATTTTCACGCCTGCTCGGGCCACGCGGACGGCCATCAACGCCTACCTTGACGGCTTCCTTCCAGAGCAAAACGTCCGGATCCGTGACAAGCCCATCGCCTTCCTCGGTCACCGCGACCGCAAGGTCGAGGCCGGCGCCCCTGTGGTCTCGTGGGGTGACCTCGAGAAGCAGTTGGGCAGCTTCAAGCTCGAAGCAGGAGAAGGCGCCGTGCACCGTGCAGAGGTGGTCGGCGTCGTCGGTCCGAACGGCACAGGGAAATCCACAATGATCAAGATCTTGGCCGGTGAACACGAGTACGACGCCGGTTGGGTCAGCGACGACGCGAAGATCTCCTACAAGCCACAGCACCTTGACCTCGACATGGACGGCACCGTCCAGTTGTGGCTCGACAGCGAACTCGGGCCGCGCTGGCGCTCGGGCGAGTTCAACGTGAACGTCATCCGGGCTTTGGGGGTGGACCAACTCCTTCCAAAGCGGGTTCGGAAACTCTCCGGTGGTGAGCGCCAGTGCGTCGCCATCGCCATCTGCCTCGGCCGTGAGGCCGACGTTTACCTGTTGGATGAGCCCAGTGCGCATCTTGACGCCAGCGCGAGGATGGAAGCCGCGAAGGCCATCCGTCGAACAATGGAAACCAACGAAAAGGCCGCGTTCGTCATCGACCACGACGTCTATTTCATCGACATCGTCAGCGATTCACTGCTGGTGTTCGAAGGCGAGGGCGGTGTGCACGGGCGCGCCGAGGGTCCCTTCGAACTGCGTGAGGGCATGAACCGCTTCCTGTCCGGCGTGAACATCACCTTCCGTCGGGATCACGAATCGAAGCGCCCACGCATCAACAAATCCGAGAGCCGCAAAGACCGCGAGCAACGCAACGCAGGAGACTACTACTCCTACTCTGCTTGACGCCGCGTCCTTGATGCATGGTGGCGAGGTGCACATCCCATGCCGGTCACGACGCCACCCGTTGGAGGCCCGCTCGGGCGTTCGCGTCGGCGCCTTTCCGGCTCTGCCTACAGCACGTGGCGCCGCTGCCCCACAGAGTGGCGCATCACCCGCGGGCTTGGTTTGGGTTCACCGACCTCGCCGTCGCAGGTGCTCGGTCACGTGTTGGAAGACGGCGTGATTCGTCTCATCATGCGTCACGCTCCAGCAGGTGCGGACCGGGTAACCCTCCTTGCGTGGCTCACGGCTTGTGCGCAGGAGGAAGCCCACTTGGTCCGTGAGGAAGGGCTCCGTCGATGGGACGCGCTTCCGTGGCGGAGGGAGTGGGAAACGCCTGGTTGGCCCTTCACCCTCGAGGACCTGACCTCGCGGCTCATGTCTGCCGTGGACCTCATGATGGTCGAAGTGGATCGATGCATCGAGGTCGGCGGTGGCCCCTACCTCGACGCCATGCGCACCGGTGAACGGATCTTCGAGGTTCCCGCCCCTTGCGATGGTGCGCGACCGGAGCACCCGCTTCCTGACCGCTGGCCTCCTCATCTCGATGAAGCACCTAAGGCCCCGTTCGCAGGCTGGAAGGAGCCCGGTGCTGACCTCGACCACGCCGAAGCGTGGGAGGTCGTGCGGCCTTGGGTCAAGGACCCGAGAATCGGGCAACCTCAGCGCATGTTCCATCCTGAAGGTTGGGCGGCCGGGGAACTCGACCTCGTGTTGCGGTGGGACGGAACCACCCGTCTCGTCGACCTCAAGTCGGGTGACGGTGGTGGCCCCTACGGCGCTTCCCTTCACGATCAGATGCGCTTCTACGGCTGGCTTTGGGAGGCTTGCTTTGGGTCGGCACCTGACGGGATTGAGGGATGGTACCTCAACGGCGGACTCCGTGCTCCAGTGGAGCCCTTTCCTGACCACGACGGGGCCACTTCGGCTCTGGAAGCCGTCGCTTTGGCGATGGCCGAGGGCAGCGAGGGGGCCATGGCGTGGCCGTTGACCGGCGAAGCCACGTGCGACCGACCAGGGTGCCGATGGTGTGCCTTGTCCACCGATGAGGGCGTCCAAGCCTTGCTCCACGACCGCTGCGATGGGCGTGCAGTTGTTCCATCTATAGCACCGCCTTTCGAAGCCTTGGCCAACATTCCTCACCGCGTGAACGTCCGCGGAACGCTCGACGGAAGGTGGGGTCCTCTTCCGAATCACTTCGGCGAGCCGGTGCTGGGTGCCGCGCTGACCAGCGGTCGCGCCCATGTCGCCTTGGAGGAAAGCCAACCCGGGGCGGCACCCGGTCTGCACGACGTCAACACGGGGCCCGTGCTCGTCCGGGGTGCTTTGCCAGGTGCTTGGCGTGGCGCGCCGCGCCTGTACGCGGACGCGGGCACGACCTTCCACGAGGATGATCCTGATGCCGAGATCACGCGCTTGGGCATGCTGCGCACGCGTGCCAACGTGTCCGCCCTCGTGATTTCGATCGGGCGAGGGAACGGCATCCGTCTGGACGGACGCCCGTGGTCCATGGGGACATTGCACATTTTCGACGGTTCGCGCGTCATCGAGGTCGCGATGTTTGGCAGCACGCTGACCGACCGCATCCTCGCCATCCGCCCCGGCGATCACATCAACCTCACCGGCGCGGAGCTCGGCTGGCGCGAAGGCATGCCACAACTGCGCATCGACGCCCGTTCCACCCGTGTCGACGTTCAACCTTCATCGTCGTGAGGTTCATGTGGGTCGTGGTTCGACCTCGTGCGTATGCCAGTGCACGTGCCAGAGGGCGAAGACCCGGTTGGACCCTACCGTCGTCTTTCAGCAAGCCAAATCAACCTCTGGGACGCGTGTCCTCGACAGTGGTTCCTCGAGAAGGTCCGGCGCCTGAAGATCGCGCAAACACCGCCGCTTCATCTTGGACGTGCGGTCGAGGCCGCGGTCTGCATGACGCTTCGGGAGTCGCCTGGCCTCATCGTTGCCGGTGCGCCACATGACCTGCTCAGCGGCACCCCGCTCGATGACGAAGACCGGCCGGATGCACAGGCCAGCGAGGGGTGGCCGGCCGATGGGCTGCTGCCCTTGCCCAATCGCCCGACCTCGACGGATGACCTCCGTTCGTGGGCTTACGCCCGTGCTGCGGTGCATGTTCCTGTTTGTTTGGCCGTCGAACGCGCCGCGTGGGAAGCCCACGAGCGTCAATCTGGAGTGTGGGAAGAGCGCATACAACCCGAAGCGGTGCTTGAGATGGTGAAGCGCGCCATCGATTTGCACCTCCAAGAGGTCGAGTCTTGCCTTGCCATGAACGGCGGTCCTGGCTTGGAGGCGTGGCGGGCGGGCGAGCGGCCCCCTCATCCGGCGCCCGACGGTCGGCGTTATGCCTTGACAGGACCCCACCCGTTGGCCGGTGATGGCGCGTGTGACCTCCTTGAGGCGTGGGAGATTGCGCGGCCGTGGTTTGTGGACCCCGATGCGGGCAGTTTCAGCAGCCAGGCCGTCCATCCCACCTTCATGTTCCAAGGCGAATACGACCTTGTTTACCGCTGGCGCGGCACGGCGGAGATCATCGATTTGAAGGCCTCCGTGGGAGCTTCAGACCGCACCGCTGGATACCACGCTCAGTTGAGGGCGTACGCTGCGCTGTGGCGCGCCACGCACGAGGGCGCACCGCTCCCCTCTCGGCTCGAGATTTGGTTCCTCGGCACCGGAGATGCCGTGGATGTTGAGTGCCCTGACGATGCGTGGTGCGATGCCTTCGAGGCTCGTGTTGCCTCGTTGTGGGAGGAACTGCGTCAGGAAGATCCTGACGAGGCGTCCTGTCCACCACACCCCTCGCCGTATCAGAACCACGGCCGCGGGGGCGTTCCTGAGGGCATTGACGCGGACCCATTGAAGCGCTGCCATGGCTGCGAGTGGCAGGTCATCTGCCCCGGACCAGACGGTGATTTGCCTGCGTTGCCCCGCCGCTTCCAACTTCCCGGCAACGCCCAAACCACGGACGTCGATGCCTTGGGCGACATCAACCCGCGCGTGGACCTGCATCTGGAGGTCAACTCCGTGCAGGTCACGGGCGTCTCGCGACCGAGGATCCTTTTCACCGACGGACAACGGCAAGCCGAGATGCGCATCCTCGGACGGCACACCCCTGACGGCGTGACGCTGGATCTCATGAAAGGCCAGCGCGTTCACCTCACGGGCGTGATGCCCGAGATTGGACGAGGAGGTCGACTGACCCTCCGTTTCGACCCTCGCTCGACCCTTGCCCCCGTCGAGGACGGTGCACTGGACAGCCTGATGATGCACCAACCCACGCGTGTGGACGTCGTCGGTCGCGTGGCGTATTCCTTCGAGAAAGGCGGGATTGGGCGCAACGGCCGCCCGTGGTCCCGAAGCGGCTTGATGCTCATCGACTCAACGGGGACCATGAAGGTCGACGGCTGGAGCAACGCGATGCCACGAACATACGCGCACGTCGAACCTGGTGACGTGGTGGTCTTCACCAACCTCGCGCCAGGCGCTTGGGTGAACGAACTCCAGGGCGACGTCAGCGAATCCTCTGAGCTTCGGGTCTTGGCCCGAGCGGACGACGATTCAACCGCCTGAGGCGATGCGCGTCACCTCAAGGGTGACGTCGTCGCTCAACGCCGTGGACATTGGGAGGACCTGCGCTTCGTGAGAGACGATGTAGAGGCTCGGCAGCAGGTTCGCCGCGCGAAGCACGTCTCGTACTGTGGCGCCTTGGTCGAGGGTCACTTCGTGATGCCCCTCGTCGCCGCTCAGTCGCACCAACACAGCGCGGAGGTGCTGCATCATGCTTATGACGGTGGCGCACAGGGCTCGGCTTAGGCCGAGATCGCATAGCCCGGTAGTGCGGTGGATTCGAAATCCACTGTCGTCAGACTCGGGGGTTCGAATCCCTCTCTCGGCGCCAATCGAACAAAATTCGGGACGCAGTGTGCCATTTCTCGCCTTCATGTGAGGGGGTTCGAATTGTTCGGGGGGTATTCGCACCCCCTACACACGCCTCATGCGTAGAAGGCGTCGGGCCGCTCCATCAACTCAGAGATGTGATCTTGCACCGCGCGGGGTGCACGCGCTTCAAGCAAGGAACGCAGATGCTCGTCCACGTTTGGCATGGCGCCGAGGCCGAGCGCGAAGGTGTCGTCCAACATCTGGGCCAAGCGCTGAGCCGCGCTCGGGTCCTTGCTCTCGCCGACCGTGGTTGAGACGGCGAGAGAACCAGAGAGGCCGTGGTGAGGTGCGAGGGAGACCAGCAAGGCGAGGGCACCAATGCAACCTGCCTGTGGCTCCGTTCGGCTTACGGTGCGCCCCTCCGCCTCGAAGGATGTGGCGTCGTCCGAGGACGTGGCCACCCAGAAGGTTCGCCTGTCCTCTGCCGAGGCACGGAACCCCGCAAGTCCGACGATTTCCTTGGCGCCGCTCATCGCTTCCAACAAGCCCACGGCGGTGGCGTGCTGCAGATGGGGGAGTCCAGATTGCCCTGCGCCGATGAGCACGTGAGCAGGGCCTGAGTCGGTCTCGAGCCGCACCAAGCGGTGGTGGGGGGGCTGGAGCACACCGTTCTCGTCAAGTTGAGCCAGAGGCGGAAGCGACGGATCAAGGACATGAGCGACCGTCTTGGACGGTACAAGTTGCTCCAGAAGTTCAGCGGTCAGGATACCAATGTCGCCAACACCAGGGAAAGCCACGAAGCACGGGGTGCCCTCGACTCCGCCTTCGTCAAGCCAGATGACCTTCAGCGACATACCGCGTGAAATCGCCCCGACGGGGCATAATGATTGGCGTCTCGGCTTGGGCGCAACAGCGCTTCATTCCTCTTCGCTTCGCTCGCCGAGCTTGGGCAGAGATTCGACCCAGGCCGGGTCCTCGACGTTTTCCAATCGGCGCCGATAGGGCGCTTTCGCGTCCTCGGGCGACCACTTGATCGGTGCAGCCGCACGCGTCGGTTGGTCGCAGCACGTCGCGGCCAGCGTCCAACCGTTGCAGGCCAAGCAGTGCTGGAGCAATTGGCGGGCCACATCACTCCCTCCACACTTCGCCCGTGCCGTTGCTGGCTTCAATCGAAGTCAGGGTGGAGGCCGTGGCTTCCTCCCAAAGGTCCTCTGCGGTGCGGAAGTCGGGAGCCTTGACTTCGATGCGGTACTTCGGGGCTCCGTCGTAGTAGCACGCCACCTCCAGTTCTGCTTCGGCGTTGCTCAACGCTTCGGCTTCCAACAGGGCTTCTTGGATGCGGTCGATGCCGTTCTCGTCGTCGCAGGTAAGCGTGAAGACGCCACGGATTTCGACGAAAGGTGGAACGATGTTCTCCAGTGCGCACTGGATGAACGCGGGAACCCAAGGGTCATCAAAGCCTGAATCGGCCATGGCGGTCTCGCTGGTTGCGGCCTCCTCAAAGGCCCCATAGAGGGTCCCGAATGAGGCGATCAGTTCCTCGCGAAGCGTCGTCGCTTGCTCTTCATCCCATCCCACTTGTTCGCCGAGCACGCCGAAGAGCTGGGTGGCGCGCTGCTCATTCTTCCACTGCTGAAGGCGGTCGCGTCGTCGCTCCTCGGACACCGATTTGAGCGACAATTCGTAGGAGGTGCCGTCACGACGCATGCCGGTGATCTTGCAGATCAGGCGCTGCCCTTCGCGAACAAAGGCGCGGATGTTGCGCACCCAACCGCTGGCGATTTCACCGATGAAGATGAAGCCCTCACGGCCGTCAAACTCGTCCAGCGAAACGTAGCAGCCGTTTTGCTTGACGGTCGTGACCGTCGCCACGACCAAGTCGCCTTCTTGGGGGCCGTCGGTGGCGGTGATGCGGGCCATGTGAGGGTCCTCCCTCACTCATTGGCCTCAACGACGCGGCAGCCCACGAGGTCCGCCTTTCCGCCAGAGGGGCGGCTGAGGGTCGCCCCGCAGACGTCGCAGGAGATGGTGTTCACGGAGCGGTCGAAGATGACGGTCTCCGTACCGCAGTCGCGGCAGGTCACGGTGAGGAATTGTCCAGCCATTGGTGATCACCGGTCCACGAGTTCGAACTTCTTGGCACGCTTGCACGGCGCGTAGTGGGCTTTGCCCGTTTCCGTGCAGCGGTAGAGGATGTTGACGCGCTTGGTCGGCTTTTCGCGACCGTCCGGCTTGGGACGGGGGAAACCGCGGTAACCGGCCGTGACCTTGCGGAAACGACGCTGACCCCAGCGGAGTTCGGAGGCGCGCTTCTTCTTGACGCGCTCCACGGTGTGAAGGGTATGCTTGCCCGCAGAGGGGCTGTAACGCTTGACTTGACGAGGCATCTTCACCATGCGCATCACCTGAGCGTTTCGCCCACCGGAGTCGGGTATTTAGCGATGACGCACCGCGAGACGCGCCAAGGAGGGGCGGTATGGCCCGATTTCCGGGGAGGGTTCTTGAGCCCGACCCCGAGGTCATCTTTCATGGAGCCAGCGCTCGCAGCGGCGTTGCTGTTGTGGCTTCCTGCCCTGTTGGCGGTGTTCGGTGGCTTCAACCTCGTCGGCCGTGGTGGCACAATGTGGAGGGTGCTGACGCCATTCAGCGTCCTGTTGGTGGCCGTGGCGCCCCTGACCGTGCCGGATTCAACCAGCACCCAAGCCGTCGAGTTGCTGTGGGGCGTCGCGATCGTTGGTCTCCCACTCTTGTCTGGGCTGGGGCTGCTGGTCTTCAGCGGTGATGTGCCCGTCGGGCGCGTTCCTGCTTGGGGGAGGCCCACTGGCGTGCTCCTCGTGGTCCTCTCTGCATGGTTGATCGTGTCATGGACCCCCACATTTGTTGACGACGTCACGCTGTGGAGCCGATTCGTTGTGGTCTTGTTGGCCGCAACAGCCAGCATCTCTGCCGTTCTCTTCGTGCTCCATCGGTTCTACGTGCCTCGACGGCGTTCACGGTCGTGGCCGATGTCAGCCGGCGCCATCGGTGCGTCGGGCTTGCTCGCCCTTCGCGGCGTGGACGGTAGCATCGGCGCCCTCGTGGTCGCCGAGGTGGCTGGCCTCTTCCTAGGCGCGGGCTTTGCTCTCTTGCTGTGCATGCTGGTGATTTGGCTCTTCGAGAGGAACCTGCCCGAACCCGACGCTCTGCCGCCTCCAAGCGAGGACGATTTGGAGCGTGCAGCCGCCATCATCGCACGTCGCGTGACACACGGGGGTGACGCAGATGCCTGAAGCTCGAACGCCGATGGCCTTCGCAGCCCTTGCTTCGGCCTTCTTGTTCGGGCCGGCGCTGGTCCTGCTTCTCGCTTCGGAGTCATCCCCCAACGCCGATGTGCTTGGCGTCGGTTTAGCCAACGACGTGTTCGTGGGTTTTGTCGTGACGTCGCTTGGCATGATCCTCCTGCTCCTGGCGTACGGCGACAACCGTGACCGCCCTGCAGCGCCCGTCCTGGGCCTGTCGGTGCTCTTGATGGTGGGCTTCGTGTTGGGCCTTTGGCTGCTTCAATCGGGCAACCTCATCGGAGACGCAAGTTCGCCGTTGGCACGCTTTTTCACGGAACTCGTCCATCTTGCCCCCGTCGGACTTGGCTTGGCCTTGGCCTTCCCTGTCGGCCTGCTCATCGCCGCCGTGGGATTGCGGACCTTCGCCCTCGACGAGGCCGAGATGCCTCGGAGTTGATTTCATAAAGGGGATGAGGGTCGCCCAACACCTGAGGTGACCGCATGTCGAAGGGTACCCCGTCCATGGGCCGTCGTCAAAAGACGACGCACATCCGATGCCGCCGCTGCGGTCGCAACGCTTACCACAAGCAGAAGGGCGTTTGCGCCTCCTGCGGATACGGCGCTTCCTCCAAGATGCGAGGATACTCTTGGTCCAAGAAGACCCACCGTCCCAAAGCGTGATGCGTTCCGTGGGACAAGGCCAAGTGTCGGCACCCGTTGGCGAGCATGAGGGCGTGTCATGTGCGGCATCCTTGGTATCGTTGGACGCCCCGGCGTGCACGTCAATCAAATCCTCTATGACGGCTTGACCGTTTTGCAACACCGTGGTCAAGACGCGGCGGGGATGTTGACCGAGCACGACGGTCAATTCATCCTGCGCAAGAGCAACGGACAAGTGGCCGACGTTTTCGATGCCGAGCGCATGTCGCGCTTGTTGGGGTCCATCGGCATCGGGCACGTCCGATACCCGACCGCTGGCTCGTCGTCAAGTGCGGAGGCCCAGCCCTTCTACGTCAACTCGCCCTACGGCTTGTGCCTCGCACACAACGGGAATTTGACCAACGCTGACGAACTCGAAGTGCTGCTGCGCGACAAGCACTTCCGTCACATGAACACCACCAGCGACTCCGAACTGTTGCTGAACATGTTCGCCGTCGCCCTCCATCGGAGAGCGCGCAACCTGAAGATCAGCGACGCTGCGCACCTCGACGTCTCAACGGTGTTCTCGGCCATTCGTGAGATCAACGCCGACGTGCGTGGTGGCTACGCCTGTGTCGGCCTCATCGCGGGATACGGGCTCTTTGCGTTCCGCGATCCGCACGGCATTCGTCCCTTGATTTTGGGTCGTCGCGACGTCGAAGGGGCCAGCGAATGGGTGGTCGCCAGCGAATCCGTGGCCATCACCGCCTTGGGCTTCCAGGTGGAACGCGACGTCGCTCCCGGTGAGGCGGTTTTCATCTCTGCCTCAGGGCATCTTTTCAGCGAAATCTGTTCCGAGCCGAAGCCCTTCGCACCGTGCATCTTCGAGCACGTGTATTTCGCTCGCCCTGACTCCGTCATTGACGGCATTTCGGTCTATCAGGCGCGCCTCAACCAAGGCCAACGTCTCGCTGAACGCATCCTTGAATCGTGGCCCGACCATGACATTGATGCCGTGATCCCTGTCCCAGATTCCGGACGCATCGCTGCCCTCCAACTCGCCTCAACCTTGGGCGTGGTGTACCGCGAAGGTTTCGTCAAGAACAGGTATGTGGGCCGCACCTTCATCATGCCCGGTCAGGCGCTGCGCGAGAAATCTGTGCGGAGGAAACTCTCCGCCATTTCGCATGAGTTCGAAGGCAAGGCGGTCTTGCTGGTTGACGATTCCATCGTGCGCGGAACCACCTCCGCTCAGATTGTGGAGATGGCTCGCGACGTCGGTGCGCGAAAGGTGTACTTCGCTTCCGCTGCGCCGCCGGTACGGCATCCAAACGTGTATGGAATCGACATGCCCGCCGTGGACGAATTCATCGCCAACGGTCGCAGCATCGATGAGATCAACGCGATCATAGGCAGCGATCGGCTGTTCTATCAGACCCTCGAGGACCTGATCGACGTGACGTCCATCGGCCCCGCTCCTCCAGAGCGATTCGACGCAAGCTGTTTCAACGGCGAATACGTCACCCAGGACATCGATGCATCGTACCTCGAAACCTTGCGGGCTCGGCGGAACGACGGTGCCAAGGCCACGCGCGCCTCCACAGAAGTCGTGGGCCTTCACAACGGTGAGGCCTGAAGGCATGACCGAGGTGCGTTGGGTCCTCCGCCTTGGCGAAGTGACCCTGAAGTCCAAACCCGTCCGGCGCTTGTTCCAGAACGCCATGCGTCGCTCCATGTCCAAGGCCGAACACCGGTGGGGCGTTCAACTGCGCCTCTCCTTCGGCCGCGACCGTGTGGTGGTCCGAAGCAACGGTCCCGTGGACCGGGTGGAGCAAGCCCTCGCGCATCAACTCGGGATTGCGGCCGTGGACCGAGTTCGTCTCCTCGGTGATCCGGTTGATTTGCAAGTCGTTGCAGAAGCCATCCTTGCGAGGCACGGTCAGCGCGGCTCACCCCGCAGTTTCGGGGTTCGTTGCCGTCGCACTGGAGATGTTCCGGATTGGACTTCTCCAGCCTACGCCGCGGCACTCGGTGCTGCGCTTATCGATGCAGATCCATCCCTGAGGGTCAACCTCAACCAGCCCGATTGGCCGGTTGACGTGATTTTGCGCGATGGCGCCCTCGAAGTCGTTGAACATCGGATGCCCGGTCCGGGCGGTTTGCCCGCAGGCGCCCAAGGAGACGTGCTCGCACTCATCGACGACGAGCAGGCCATGCTGGCGAGCTTCCTCATCATGCGCCGAGGTTGCCGCATCCTGCCGGTGGACGGGAGCGATGAAACCTTGGTGGAGCGTTTGCGGGCGTGGGACGCCAACATTGGTCGGCGAACTCGACATCACACACACGACGGAAAGAACGAGAACCGCCCGTCTTGGGGCTGCATCGGTCTCAGCGTGGCCGAGGCAGAACCGCTCGCCGGCCGCCAACCGACGGCCGTCAAAACCACACCGCTTGCGCGCTTGGATCCCCTGATGGGCTGGACCGAGCGAGAGATGGACGCTCTGTTGCGGCACTTCGATGCCCCTTGGCGCGTCCCCCCGGACCCGGATGCGCACGGTTGGATGAGCACCGTTGAAGGACACCGGCCCGAGGTGGCGGCATGAACACCCGACCGGTCGAGGGCTGGGCGCTTCCTGCCACCGCTCACGCGGTGTTTGAGTACGGCAGCCAGCGGCACTTGGTGCTCAACGATGGGCGCATGATGCGCTTTGATGGCGCACACGCCCCAGAAATCGTGTTGGGTCCCGGACCACGACCAATGGGCCTCTTGGGGGACGTCGTGCTGACGAGCGACGGCTCGACCGCACGCTTGGGCGACCATTCTCCTCGTGCCGAGAACGTGGACGGGACGGGCGTGGTGAGGGCCATCGCCGTTGAGGGAGCCCTTGTGGTGCTCGATGAACGGGGTACTGTGCAGCGTTGGACGCCCGAGGTCCAGCAGGACGTGGTGACCGGCGTCCAGTCCCTTCACGACGCCGACGAGGCGTCCGTCTTGGTGACCCAAAGCGTCGCTTTGAGCGTCCATGCCCTCGACGGAAGCGGCTTGATGTGGACACGCCCCACGCGCGGGAGCCACGGCGAACGCATCACGGCGGGATCTTTGGTCAAGGGCGGTGGCGTCTTGGTGGCCCGCGAGGGTTATGCCATGACCGGGGAAGAAGACGTGGTGGAAATCGAGCGCTGGGGCGCACAGGATCTCCTTTGGCGGCATGCGCACACCGAGGTGGTTCTCGGGCTTCTTTCAACCTCAATCGGCGTGCTCGCGCACGACCAATCCGGCGCAGTGCTTCGGTTGACGGCTGAAGCGGCAACCGAAATCCATCACGTGGGCAGCGGTGTTCGTGACTGGGTTGACCGTGGCGGTGAGGTTTGTATCGCGGCATGGTTCAACGTGCATGGGTTGAGCGCAGCGGGCCTTCAGTGGACCGTGGAGCACCCGGGCATGCCAAGCGACCTGTCGCTTTCCGGCTCTCAGTTGCTGGTGGTGGGGGACGACGGCAACGACTGGACCGGCCCTGAACCGCTTGCTGTTGTCGATTTGGACGGATCGGTGGTCGACGTCGACCCGAGCGAATTGACGGCGTGGGTGCCCCCGCCGCTGGAAGAAAAAGACGAGATTCCCCGGATGGTGGATGCTCCCCCGCCCGTCGAAGAAGCACTGGTCCATGACTGGAATGCACCTTCAGGGCTGCTCGATGCGTTGGAGGAGCGTGCGCCAAAAGCAACAATCGCCACCGACGAGGACGAGGACCTCTTCGCAGCCCTGACCCAAGACGGCCCACAAACGGCATCTTCCGCGTTCTCCGTCGACCTTGGTGAGGAGCGAGAAGTCCGTGCTGACGAGGGCGGCGTGGCTGAAGTGCTGCTTGAGGCCAAGGTGGCGGGCGCACCTGAACAAGGCGTGACCTATGCGTGGAGCACGTCCGACGGTCGTGAAATCGGGACCAAGGCGAGGNTGCTGCTGCGTTTGCCTNNCGGGTCNCATCGATTTGAGCTCAGGGTCCGCCACCCCGACGGCAGATGGGCGATGGACAGCGTTCACATCCGGGTCGTCTGACCCGAGGAAAGCCCCCGTGAGGTTGAAGGACGGCCGTTCCGCCCTTGGGCCATGCCCAACTCGATTCCCCGCCCNCCAGCCCCCGTCAACGAACCGGTGCTCGGTTACGCTCCCGGAAGCGCTGAGCGCGTTTCACTTGAAGCAGAATTGGCGCGTCAAAGCGCTGAGGTGCTCGAGATTCCATGCATCATCAACGGTGAAGAGGTGTGGACCGGGAACGTCGTTGAGCAGGTGATGCCGCACAACCACGCCCACGTCTTGGCCAGGGTGCATCTGGCCGGCGAAGCCGAAGTTCAGCGCGGCATCGATGCCGCGATGGCGGCCCACGCCTCGTGGTCCACCATGCCCTGGGCAGCACGTGCTGCGGTCTTTCTCAAGGCCGGGGAGCTGCTGGCGGGACCACGGCGTGCGGAAATCAACGCCGCCACCATGCTGAACCAGTCCAAAACGATGCATCAGGCGGAAATCGATTCGGCGTGCGAACTCATCGATTTCTGGCGGTTCAACGCCATGTACGCCCGCGACATCTACGAGGATCAGCAACCTCCTGTGTCTCCTTCTTCGATGTGGAACCAGGTTGAGGTTCGCCCGCTCGAAGGCTTCGTCTTCGCCGTGACGCCGTTCAATTTCACCAGCATCGCGGCCAACCTCCCCTCAGCGCCGGCCTTGATGGGCAACACCTGCGTGTGGAAACCCAGCAGGAATTCCTACGTGTCCAACTACCGCATCCTACGGGTCATGATGGACGCCGGTTTGCCNCCGGGTGTGATCAATTTCCTTCCGGGTCCTGCTTCGGTGGTCGGTGACACGTGCCTCGCTTCTCCAGACCTTGCTGGCATCCACTTTACCGGCAGCACCGGTGTCTTCCGCCAACTGTGGCGCGAAGTCGGAGAGCGTATTGCGTCCTACCGCTCTTATCCCCGCATCGTTGGGGAAACCGGCGGGAAGGATTTCATCCTCGCTCACCCCGATTGCGACCAAGATGCCCTGGTGGTCGCATTGCTCCGGGGCGCCTTTGAATTCCAAGGCCAGAAGTGCTCCGCGGCTTCCCGTGCGTACGTGCCGGCCTCTGTCTGGTCGGCCATCAAGGACGCCTACGTGGCAGAGGTGAACCGGATCGTGGTCGGCGACGTCAGCAAGGCCGGCGTGTACATGGGCGCCGTCATCGACCAGAAGGCCTTCACGTCCATCACCGGCGCCATTCAGCGTGCTGCGGACGACGACGGCTGCGAGATCGTGACCGGTGGGACGTGGGACGACAGCACGGGTTGGTTCATCCAACCGACCACCATCGTGTGCTCGGACCCAATGTACGAGACCATGCAAGTGGAATTGTTCGGCCCTGTGCTCTCGATTCACGTTTACGATGATGCGGACTTTGAGCGCATGATCGGCGTGGTTGACAGCACGTCCGAGTACGCCTTGACCGGCTCCATCTTCGCTACGGATCGACGCCACGTCGAAACGGCGATGGCCGGCCTTCGCTACGCCGCGGGGAACTTCTACATCAACGACAAGCCCACGGGCGCTGTGGTCGGTCAGCAGCCTTTCGGCGGTGCACGTGGAAGCGGCACCAACGACAAGGCTGGATCACCGCTAAACCTCCTGCGTTGGGTCTCTCCTCGTTCCATCAAGGAAACCTTCGCGCCGCCCACGGATTGGACCTACCCCTTCCTTGGATGATCCTCCACCCCGATGATGACAACGTTCACGGCGCCCCTCGAGGGCGGATGATGGGCGAACTGAGGGGCGGAGCGGCAGCGTCTATAGGTCTCAGGGAGGTGTCCGTGCATGCGTCCCGTGGCCGCGCGACCCTTGTCGCCCCCGCCCGTTGGGCTGGTGCTGGCCTCACCGTCCACGCCTTGGCGCACCGTCGGTCGGATGGTTGGCCTGGTGGTTCTTCTCTACCTCATCGCCACCCCTGTCACCTTCATTTTCGTGGGGCTGCTCGACGGCGACTTCGACCTGCAGCCTGGTCCCGCAAACCCATGGATGAGCCTCACTGGAGCGTTGTGTTCGCTTCCGTTGGTCGCGTTCGTGCTCTTCCTTCGTCGGCCTCGTCTGACGCACGTCATCCTTGCCGAGGCCGCGAGTGGGGGACAGCATGCGCACCAGTTGCCCGGCGAAACGGTGCTGCAGACCCCGTGGCCGACGGTGCTCAGGCATCACCTCATTCGGCGCTCTCCGCCCCTTGACCTTCCCCGACCCGGCCCGCTGGCCGCGCTCTTTCTTGGTGCGGTGGGCGTCATGGTGTTCGTGCTGGTGCCGTTGGGGGCGTTGCAGGCCGTGGGTGCTCAGATCATCCTGTTCTTGCTGCTGCTCATCCCTGCGTGGCTGATCGGGTTCTCCATCCCGGTGTTCATCTGGTGGGCCGTGTCCTCGGAGGTGCTCCAGCTGCAAACCGATCGTCGTCAAGGCGAGGCCATGCTCATTGCAGGGATGCTGAGCACCTTCCCTGCTTTGGTCATCAACAGCCTGCTGTTTCCGATGGGCTTGGCCGCCATTGGCATCACGGGGCTGGCCATGACCGAGGCGCTTACCGTGACGGTGTCTGCTCCAGTCGGCGAAGAAATCTGCAAATTCTTGGCGGTGTTGAGCCTTCGTGGCATGATCGACTCCAGCCGCCGTGGGCTGCAAGTCGGGTTCACGGTTGGGCTCGGATTTGCCATGCTCGAAAACCTGCAGTATGTCCTGCTTTCTTTGGTGGCTGAACCCACCACGGCAGCCTTCAGCTACGGGTTCACCTCCGTGATTCGGGGTGTTGGCTCCATTCCCGGGCATGCCGTTTGGACCGGGCTCAGCGGCTACGCACTGGGGTGCGTTC
Source organism: Methanobacteriota archaeon (assembly GCA_002722135.1). Lineage (GTDB taxonomy): Archaea > Thermoplasmatota > Poseidoniia > Poseidoniales > Poseidoniaceae > MGIIa-L3. Next base: position 250,670 of record PBKJ01000005.1, read on the forward strand.
AGGCCAAACACGCACACCATGCGGAGAAGGCAGCATCGTCTTCGGCGACGTGGGGCTTGTTCAACGCACAGACCGGTCAAGCCTTGGCGACCGCCACGTCGGCTTGGGTTGTTCCGCGTGACGCATGGACGAGGCGCGTGGCCTCCTCCTTCGGTCCAGCACCGCCACGTGTCGTGGTGCCTGCCCTTCTGGTCGGGATTGCTGGACACGCGCTGTGGAACGGCTCAACCGTGGTCCTCGATGCCTGGCTTGTGGATGCATCCGTCGTGACGCAGTTCATCGTCTTCGTCGGCTGGATCCTCTTCCTCATTGCCTTGGTGTTGCAGGCTGGACGTCGTCTCTTCGCGGCGGCCCTGATGGATGCACAGACCTCGCGTGGAACGTTCTGACCGGGGAAAGGCACATCACCCCTACGCCCGAGCCAAGCACGGGTGGAGCCATGCTCTGGGATCCCGGCTTGAACCAAGGCAACTTGGTTGTCGTGGGTGCCCTCATCGTTGGACTGCTCTTCATGAGCACCCGCGCCAAGGTGCTCGACAAGAGCGGCCTGGTGGCGGCCGTGGTGTTGGCTGCAGTGGTTGGAGGCCTTGGCCATTGGACGTGGCTCTTGCTGCTGCTTTCCTTCCTCGCGTCCTCGCATTATGCCACCAAGCACCGGTTTGAGGAAAAAGCGGCGAAAGGCATGTCCGAATCGGGAGATGGCTCGCGAAGTTGGACCAACGTGGTCGCCAACGGTGGAATGCCGGGGCTGGTCGTTTTGGTGGCCTTCGCCTTCGATGCGCACGCTGCCGGTCTCTGGGTCTTCGCCGCTGCTGTGGCCGTGGCGACCTCAGACACGTGGGCCTCTGAGTTCGGCTGCCTGGACGACCGCGTGCGCATGATCACCACCCTGCGCCGTTGCGAGCCGGGGCTGAACGGCGGCGTCTCTCCACGCGGTCAGGCGGCGGCCTTTGGTGGCGCAGCCCTCATTGGTGGCTTGGCTTTCGTCACCTCTGCGGTGACCGGGCAAGGCGAGGTCCCACTTCGCGCCTATGAGCCCGTCCTCGTCCTGCTGGCAGGTTTCCTTGGATGTCAGATGGATTCCGTGCTTGGAGCGGTCTTGGAGAACCGTGGTCTGATGACCAAAGGGACCGTGAACGCAGCCTCCATCCTGTGTGGCTCGCTTGCCGTGGCCCTCATGCTTGGATTCCCCTGAACCGTCCCGTGTGGACGTGGGGCTTTTGTGTCGGAGCGCGCACCATCGGCCATGCGGCGAGCGGCGCTTCTGCTCGTCCTGCTCATGGTCGCGACCACTTCGCTGACCGGATACGCCCTCGCCGAGGAGGACGAAGGCTACCCGGACGGGCATGAGGAATGGCGCGTTGATGACCTCATGCGCCTCTACGTCGAGGGTCTCAACCAAGAGGAAGCCGTCCTCCAACGCAACAGCACCGACGGAGCTGTGGGCTACTTCGAGGTGCTCGGAGGCTCTGGTGAAGTGCCGGTGTTCAGCGTCTCTTCACCCCCTCTGGTCAACCCCATCGAAGCCACGGTGAACATGTCCGTGTTCTTCTCCGTGCGGCTCGAGCAGGCACCTGCGCGCTCGTGCTCCGCCACAAACCCCTTCACGAACGGAGGGCAAGAAACGTCGCTGCGGATGGAAGTGCAGGCGGGAAGTTCGACCTACACCTCAACGGTTCAGCAGGTCATCGAAGCGGTGTCAAACGACGATTCGGAGCTCTTCGAAGGGGAGCGTCTTGAGGTCAACCTCTCCATGCAGCCGGGTGAAGCGTTCACCCTCAGCTTGTGGATGCAACACGATTGTGAGGGAACGCGTGCCCGAGTGCTGTGGGGCGGTTTCGAACAGAACGCCGGCGGCATTGTGATCGAAGGGGACATCTACGAACCGAGTGCGACGCTGAAGGTGGATGCCTCCCGGCGTGCCCAGGTCGCGTTCAGCGCCGACCTTCCATGGGGCGCCGACGACATCGATTGGGCCGACGGCGGCCCTGCCGTGACATGGTCCATTTGGGGGCCGCTCGAAGACGATGAACTCTTCACGCGCGACGGCGACTACCTCGTTGAGACGTCAACCGGCCGCGTGCTCATCGACCGCGTGCTCCCCGGCAACAACACGGCGTGGACGTGGACGGGCATCAAGGAGATGCCAATCGGACACGTTGGTCTGGAAATCTGCGTGACCGTGGTGGGTTCGGACCCCAACGAGGATTGCCATGCCACGGGTTACGTGCGAGAGATCGTCGAAGAGCCTGATGCAGGTTTCGCATCATCCGGTCTGTGGCTGACCCTCACCACCATGGGCAGTTTGCTGGCCTTTGTCGTGGTCGCGTTCAGATCAGGCTTACCTTTGCCGCCTCCAATTCTTGCGGCGTTGTTGATTTTGGCTTTGGCCATGGTCCCTCTTGGCATCGTGCAGGACAACCTCGGCGAAGAGGCGGTGGTCGACGACAGCATTCGCCTCGGAGACCCTTCCATGAACGCTGCTGCTGGTACCATCCTGTCGCCCAGCGAAGTCATGGACGGTGCCGATTTGATGCTGGTCAGCGTGCTCATGCCCGGCTCTGAAAACGGCGCCGACCATCTTCGGGAGTTTGAGACGGCGATGGCGGGCTACGACGGTGATGTCGCGGTGCTGACGGTCATCATTGGTCAGGACGCCTTGATGACCGACGCGACCGCCTACGTGGAGCGTTACAACATCACATGGCCGGTCCTTCTGGATTCAACCGGGGATTTCGCTGCCAGCCTCCCGACCGGTGAAGCCGATGCGGTGGTGGTGGTTGATCGCGCCGGCCGCGTGTCCTCTGCAGCTTCTCCGACTCAGGCGTACACCGAGCTTGGCGAGGCCATGACGGCCAGTCAACGGGGAGGCTCACAATCTGCATCCACCTACTTGCGCTTGGCCTTCGGACCTTGCCTCTTCTTGCTCTTCCTTGCCTTGCCTCGGGTTGGTTGGGAAAAGCCGGAGGAGCCGTTGCCACCGGGAACGCTGTGGGGGAGCATCATCGTGTCCGCAGGCGCGGGCGTGGCCTTGGTGAACCTCCCTTCGCTGCTGCTGACCTTCATTCCGTTCGATGCGGCCCTTGGCTCGACCTTAGATCTCATCAGCTACCTCTGGTTCATCGAGATGGCCGTGGTCACCGCCATCCGAGGCGCACCGTTCGAATCCGATCTGCTCGGCCGGCTGATTCACCGCTTGACGCCGGCGGTCTTCCAACGGTGGCGCGCGGAGGAAGACCTCGCTCGGGACGTGCTCCTCGGCGTGTGGGTGGGTTGGTTTGCTTGGTTCGCTGAGCCAGCCATGTTTGCTCAGGGCGTCGGTGCTGCCATGTTGTCGGGTGTCGGTGGCATCCTCATCGGCCTCTTGAACGGCGTGTTGTTCGCGTTCGTCGCAGGATTGGTGGTGCTCCTCTTGCGCATCGTTGCCGGCCTCGGTGGTCCGCTGTCACGGATGTTTGGGCTCTACGGAGCAGAATCCTTTGCCCGCTTCTCCGGGTGGGCCTTGGTGCCCATTGGCGTGTGGGTGACGATCAATCACGTGCTCTTCCTCATCAGCATCGGCGTGCTTTGAGCGCGACCTTCATGCGGGTAAACCGTGGAACAGCAGGGCATGGTCCCGAACATCGGCTGGAGCAGGAGCCGCCGCTGGCTCCTCGAAACCTGTGCCCGCCGCTACGTGTTGACCTATCCGGGTGAACACGGCCGGTCCGGTCAGCACGCAGCCCCGACCCCACGCCTGCGATTGAAGCGTCTTATGGACGGCGTACGGAAAGATCTGTTCGAAGACCGAGCGGAGGGGCACGCCTGGTCAAATCGACTGCACCGCGTGGTGCTTGAGCGTCGAATGGAGGGAGCGGGCGAGGCGCTGAACTTGGACGCGGTTGGCCGTCGCCGAGAAGCGCGCCGTGAGGTGTTCAAGATGAACCTGCTTTTTCGCCATCCTTGGATGGAACACCATCTCCCGCTGGGGGCGCCGTGTTCCGTGCCCTCTCCGCTCCGTTCGGTTGACGACGATGACGGTCCACTGTGGGCCGCCCCGCAGGTCGTGGTGGGAGGGCGCCGCTCGCGGGTGGTGCTCTTGCGACGTGGCCGTCACAGAGCCGCTGTCGACGACCTTGAGGCCGCCATCAGCAGGCGCTGGACCATGCACAACTGGCCGGAGCCGGTGGACAAGACCGTGACGGTGATGCGATGGGTTGCCTCCTCGTGGTTGCACCGTGTGGTCTTGGTCACCCCCGAACTCGAAGCCGCTTCTGAGGCGCTGATCGCTCACGACCGGCGGGCCATGGCTGGACTCCATCGCCGTTGGCAGCGCCACGGTTTGGCGTCGTTGCCGCTTGCCGAATCGTCCGTGCACTGCAGAAGGTGCCCGTTCCTCGAGGCGTGCCCCGTTGAGGTCGATGGCGCGAGGAGCCGTCACGCCCCGCGGGCACCGTCGACGAGGTCCTGAAGGACAGCGGCGGGGTCGGCGGCCTTCGTCACACCACTGGCGAGCAGTACTCCTTCAGCACCCAAGCGCAGCGCGGCGCTGACGTCCTCACCGGTTTTGACGCCGGCGCCGCAGAGAACCATGATGTCGGCGTTGATGTCTTTGACCAGCCGGACCGTGTCTCGAACGATGCCGGGGTCTGCGCTGGTGACCGAAACGTCGCCTCCGATCAACTCGGGGGGCTCGACGGCAATCATTGCGGGTGCCAGCCCTGCCAAAGCCTTCGCTTCCCCCTCGTCCGCTGCGCACGCACAGGTTTCGATGCGTCCGTCGAGTTGACCCAACAAGCGCTTGACGTGGTCGAGGTCCACTTTGTGCTCGGCGTGGTTGATCAGCGTTCCAGAAGCCCCGCGGTCCATTGCCGTTTCAGGTTCGAGCCATCCNGTGAAGGAGCCTTGACCGACCGGATCGAGATGTTGGGCCCAGAATTCGAGGTGGGGGTGGGCCGTTGCCAGCGCGTGCAGGTCGAAGGCGGAGACGGCCAAGACGAGCCGCACTCCGTCGCTGTTGACGGTGGCCAGCGCGTCGACCAAAGCCGAAGCGGCNTGGCCTGAAGCAGACGCGTAGGTTTTGCAGTTCACGACGACCAGTGGCTCGCTCATGAGTGGACCAAGCGGTCACGAGGCTTAGCCGCTTCGCCATCACGCGGCAGCCCGTCGTTCGCCGGTGAGGCGTTCGCCGTCCTCGACCACGGCACCGGGTCCAAGCACCACATCACGCAGGATGCACCCTTCTCCGATGACGGCGCCTTGGCCGGCCAAGACGTCGTTGAGGCGGGTGCCTTGGCCGACGCTGACGCCGTCGAGCAGCGTCGATCGCTCCACGGTGGCGCCCTTCGCCGTGACGTTGCGGCCAAACATCGAGGCGTGATGACGTACGCCCATCGGTGCCCTTGGCTCAGTGCACCACGAGCCGTCCACCACGTGGCCTCGGGAAAATCGGCCGTGTTCGATGCATGCTTCGACGCCATCGCTCCAAGAGGTGGGCGTGCCCGCGTCGATGAAGTAGCCTTGGAACGGCACTCCGTTGAGTTGGCCACGCTCTGCCAGCAGCGGGAAAACATCGCGCTCCAGCGAGTGTCGACCGGTCGGCATGACGTCGAAGACCTCCTCCTCCAACAGGTAGGATCCTGCGTTAATGAGGTTGGAAAACACCTCCTCCGGGGTCGGCTTCTCCTTGAACGCGGTCACGCGCTGTTCGTCATCCAAGCCAACGATGCCGAAGCGTGTCGGGTCCTCGACCTCCCAAAGTGCCAGGGTGCCAACGCCACCGTTGACGTTGTGGAGGTCGAGGAGGTCTTCCATGCGCAGCGAGGTGATGACATCGCCGTTGAAGCACGCGAAACGTCCTGAGATGNCGTCCTTGCAATTGGCGAGGGCCCCACCGGTTCCCAGTGGTTCCGTTTCCTCGACAATGGTCACGTCGATGCCGTGTTCCTGTGCNGCGAAATGGTCCGTGATTTGTTGAACACGGTAGCCACCGGCCACCACGATTTCATCGACAACGCCGGTTGGCATGCCCCACACGACCTGCTCGAGGAGGGTTCGGTCGAGCATCGGCAGCAGCGGCTTTGGGACGGTGTCCGTCCAAGGGCGAAGGCGCGAGCCGACCCCACCTGCCAAGACCACGGCTTGCACAGAACCCCGATACCGTCCACCTTGAAACGCTTCTCCACCGAATGAATCCTCATGCGGAGTGTTGAAGGACGGCCCACCTTGACCCCGGGTCGGGAGCANCATGAACATCCACGAATACCAAGGCAAAGCCATGTTCAAGCGCTACGGAGTGCCTGTGTTGGAAGGCGTCCACTGCACCTCACCTGATGAGGCGCTGGCCGCATACGACCAGCTCGGCTCGAAGGTCGTCGCCGTGAAGAGTCAGATTCACGCCGGTGGCCGTGGGAAAGGCAACCTGTACGCTCCCGACTCGGGTGACCTCGTCATGGAAGGCGGGGTGAAAATCGCCTTCTCCCGCGAGGAGGTTGGCACCTACGCCTCGAACATCCTTGGCAACGTGCTGGTGACCATCCAAACCGGGGATGAGGGCAAGCTGGTCCGCAACCTGTATGTTGAATCAGGCTGCGCCATCGCGCACGAGTACTACCTCGCCCTTCTTGTCGATCGTGAAGCCAAGTCGGTGCTCATCATGGCGTCCACAGAAGGCGGCATGGACATTGAGGACGTGGCTGAGGCCACGCCTGAACTCATCCACAAGATCCACGTCGATCCCAGCGCGGGCCTGCTTGGCTTCCANTCGCGCGACCTCGCCGATGCGCTCGGGCTCTCCGGCGCTGCGGCGAAGGCCTTCCGACGCACCCTTGGGTCGTTGTACACCTGCTTTGTCGAGAACGATTGTGCCATGGTGGAGATCAACCCGCTCGTCCGAACGGAGGACGACGGNATTGTTGCGTTGGACGCTAAGGTGAGTTTTGACGAGAACGCGAGCTTCCGACACGCGGCCACATGGGACGAATTGCGCGACCTTTCCGAAGAAGAAGAAACCGAAATCCGGGCAGCTGAAGCCGGACTTTCCTACGTTAAGTTGGACGGCAACATCGGGTGCTTGGTCAACGGCGCTGGTCTTGCCATGGCCACCATGGACGTCATCAAACTCAAGGGCGGAGAACCTGCGAATTTCCTCGACGTTGGTGGTGGTGCCAACGAAGAGCAGGTCACGACGGCGTTCAGCATCATCCTCGAAGACCCCAACGTCAAGGGCATCCTCGTCAACATCTTTGGTGGCATCATGCGCTGCGACATCATCGCCCGCGGCGTCATCGCCGCGGTCGAGAACCTCGGATTGGAGGTGCCGTTGGTGGTTCGCTTGGCCGGGACCAACGTTGACGAGGGCAAAGCCATCTTGGCGGCCTCAACCCTGAACATTCACCCTGCGGACGATTTGGCGGACGGCGCTGAACGCATTGTGGCCCTCATCGGTGGAGGTGATGCGTGATGGCNATCTGGATTCCCGAAGACGCGAAGGTCATCGTGCAGGGCATCACCGGCCGNCAAGGTCGCTTTCANGCGGACAAGATGGTCGAGTACGGCACCGCCATCGTCGGCGGATGCACGCCAGGCAAGGGCGGTCAAACCGTTGAGCTTCAGGGGCGAGACTTCCCCGTGTGGAACTCGGTCCGTGATGCCGTCGAAGCGACCGACGCCGACGCGACGGTCATCTACGTCCCTCCGCCTTTCGCAGGCGAGGCCATCATGGAGGCCGCGGAAGCCTTCGACGCCATCAAGGGCGAAGGCGTGATCGTCTGCATCACTGAAGGCATCCCCATCCTTGACATGGTCAAGGCTGCCGCGTACGTTGAACAGCGCCCTGGCATCCGTCTCATCGGCCCGAACTGCCCCGGCATCATCACACCGGGCGAGCAAGGTGGAGCCAAGATCGGCATCATGCCCGGTCACATCCACGCCAAGGGGCGCATTGGTATCGTGTCCAAGTCAGGAACCCTGACGTACGAGGCGGTGGCTCAAACCATGAGCATCGGCGAGGGGCAATCGACCTGCGTCGGCATCGGTGGNGATCCCGTGAACGGTACGGGGTTCATTGATTGCCTCGCTGCCTTTGAGGCCGACCCGCAAACCGAAGCCATCGTGATGATCGGAGAAATCGGCGGCAATGCCGAACAGGAGGCTGCTGCCTTCGCGGCCGAGCACATCACGAAGCCCATCGTCGGTTTTGTTGCGGGCTCAACCGCTCCTCCAGGAAAGCGCATGGGCCACGCTGGCGCCATCATTTCCGGCGGGAAAGGCACGGCTGAGGAGAAATTCGAGGCCTTCAGGGCTGCNGGNATCGCCTGCGCCAACGACCCCTCCGAGATTGGTCAAGTCCTGCTCAAGGCGCTTCAGGATGCAGGGCTTCGGGACTGAACTTCCGCACGGTTCGACCAAGGCCGCAGGTGGCCTTGTTTCCCAACAGAGCGGAGGAAGCCTTTAGGAAGCAGGTCGGCGGAGCAGGGATGAGGTTGCACCATGCAGTGCGCAGCGTGTGGAGAATCCATTCCGGATGACTCCATGTTTTGCCCTGAATGTGGCGCACGTCAAGGCGGTGGTGCCACCGGTGTTCCGGGGCAGGCGCCGGCCGCTCAACCCAACATGGGAGGGGCACCGATGGGAGGTTTCCCGCAGCAGGGCGCCCCCCAAGGCTACCCGCAACAAGGCCTTCCGCCGCAGGGCATGCCCCAACAGGGCATGATGCCCGGCTACGGCCAGATGCCACAACAGGGCATGCCTCAGCAAGGCCTCCCTCCACAAGGCATGCCCCAGCAGGGCCTTCCGCCACAGGGCATGCCCCAGCAAGGCCTGCCTCCACAAGGTATGCCACAACAAGGATTCCAGCCCGGGCCTCGAGGTCCGAGTGCACCGGTGCGTCCGCTCAGCAGGTCAGACATGCCGCAATCGAACGCCGGCCCGTCCTTGGCGAGCGGCATGGGCAGCTCGGGTGTGCCACGTGCGGATCCGTTCGCTGCAGGTGGAACCACCATCGCGCACAATCCGGCGGCATCGCCTACGGATGCCATGGTGAACAACCTGGCGGAGCAGGACCGTGCGATGAAGAACGAACGCCGAAGCCAATGGCTTTCGATGAACCACTCGCCTGCAGGTGACGTGCTCGCTTCCCTGGGTGCGGACATGGGTGGGTTGCAAGGACAAGGCGCACCCAACCCCGCCGCTGCCGTCCTTGCCAGCACGATTGGTGCGCAGGACAGCGGTGGTCTCGACGATGCTCTCCTCAAGCGACTTGCAGAGGTCGCCATCCGCCGCGTCGCACGCAAGCGCGGTGTTGCGGTCGAGACCCCGAATTGTGAAACAGAGGGCAAGGAGGTGACGGTGAGCGTCACTTACGTCGATGACGGCCGCGTCCTCGACGGGCCAGATGCACTTTCCGAAGCCTTCCAGCATGCCATCGCGACCGAAATCGCGCTCAAAGGGCACGAAATGGACGTCAAGATCGTGCTGCGCCGCTCCAAGGACGGCGAAGTGGACGTCGTCAGTGGCGCCGCGGAAGAGATGTTTGCATGCGAGGTCTGTGACGGTCTCGTGTCTGAAAACGACAGCACCTGCCCGCATTGCGGGGCGGTGTTTGAGGAAGAAGACGACCAAGACGAACCAGCCGCTCCCGCTCAAGGCGGTCCACCCGGTCCCTCTCGCGGTGGCCCCCCCGGTCCCTCTCGCGGTGGCCCCCCCGGTCCAAGCCGTGGCGGTCCACCCGGCCCGAGCAAAGGTGGTCCTCCCGGACCGAAGAAGGGCGGCCCACCTGGCCCGAGCAAAGGAGGCCCCCCCGGTCCAAGCAAGGGTGGTCCACCCGGGCCAAAGAAGGGCGGTCCACCTGGCCCCAGCAAGGGCGGTCCTCCCGGGCCGAAGAAGGGCGGTCCGCCTGGCCCCAGCAAGGGCGGTCCTCCCGGGCCGAAGAAAGGCGGCCCACCTGGCCCCAGCAAGAGCGGTCCTCCCGGACCGAAGAAAGGCGGCCCACCTGGCCCAAGCAAAGGCGGTCCTCCCGGTCCGAGCAAAGGTGGCCCACCCAAGGGCGGCCCCAGCGGTGGCCCGCCGAAGGGCGGTCCAAGCGGAGGTCCTCGAAAGGGCGGCCCCTCTGGCGGCCCTCCAAAAGGCCCTCGCCGTGGTCCTCCCGGTCGCTGAACAGAGGCGGAACCGGTGCTGATCGACCCGACGTGTGACGCGCTGCTGGAGTCCAACTCCCGCTCGTTTTTCCTCACGCTCAAAATCCTGCCAAGGAAGATGCGTCGATCGATTGGTTTGCTCTACCTCTTGGCTCGCGTGGCCGACACCATTGCCGATTCAAAGACCGGTGAAGTCCATGCGCTCTTGGATGCCCTGGACGCGTGGGATGCGGCCACGGACGAGCGCCAAGAGGGGGTTCCGGACCTGTCGCATCTCGCCTCATTGCAAAGCCTCGACGCAGAGCGCATCCTGCTGGAACAGGCGGATCTTGCGGTCAAGGCCTTGGCCGACACGCCCTCCGCAGACCTCGACATGATGCGCACCTGCCTCAAGATCATCATCGGTGGGCAATCGCTTGACCTGCGACGTTTCGGCCCCGCCAACGACCAAGACGAGATTTCCTCGCTTGACGACGATGAGGCGCTGGACGATTACGCGTATCGGGTTGCCGGGAGCGTGGGAGAATTCTGGACGTCGATGAGCCGGCACCACATGTTTCCTTCCCGAACGTCCCTCCACGATGAGGCTTGGATGGATGACGGCGTTCGTTTTGGCAAGGCCCTGCAGATGACCAACATCCTGCGGGACATTCCAGAAGACCTGCGTTTTGGTCGCTGCTACATTCCGCGCCCTCGTTTGGAGGCCGTTGGGTTGACGCCCGAAGATCTGCGGGATGCGTCTTCCATGGACGCGTTCCGACCCGTGTATCATGCGTTGCTTGACCTGACGGACGACCACCTCGAGGCGGCCGTTCGCTACACGCTGTGTTTGCCTGGACAATCGAGGCGCCTTCGCATCGCTTGCATGCTGCCGATCATCATCGGTCAGCGCACCGTCGATTTGCTTCGGACGAGCAACGTGCTGGACCCCGCCCATCGGGTCAAGGTCGACCGTGCTGAGATCAAGCGCATCCTTCGCCGCTGCGTTTTGGCCACGGTGGTGCCTGGTGGAACAAAGCGCGCGCTGACCGCCTTTCGCCCCTCACTCCGCTGAGCACCTTCCTGCGGTGCTCATGCCGTCGGCTCGCGCTTGAAAACAGGGGATTCATAAGGGCACGAAGACAGGCAATGCCGACGCAGATGCTGGAACGCCGGAAGCCCCTCGACCTCGTGCTGCCCCTCAAGGGCAACGCATCGACGAAGAGCGGACGCTTCGAGCGCGAGCAACTCACGCCGCTTGAGCGGCTGCGCACTGGTGTTCAGTTGGCCACGGAGGCCGTCAAGGCCGTCAGCCAGACGGCGATGGAAGCGCTTCGCGAGTCGGCCCAATTCATCGGCTTGTTCGGCGACAATCTGGAACTCGTCGATCCCTTTGCTCACCTTGAGGCCCCCATCTGGTCCGAGAAGCCCCCGGCCGAACTTCTCCGCTTGGCCTACACTTACTGTGAGGAGTTGACCCGACGCGAGGCCGGCAATTTCTATCACTCGTTCAAGTACCTCCCAGAGGACAAGCGGCAAGCCATGTGCGCAGTGTATGCCTTCTGCCGCCGTGCAGACGACATCGCGGACGGCGACTGGTCCGACCGCTTCCCCGGCTCGCTCGGAGAGATGGACCCGGAAGCCAAGGCCTACCGTGAGGCGCTCGAGCAGCACCAGCACGCCGAGACGGTTTTGGACGAGGAGGCCTACCTGAACAAAATCACGCAACTCTTCTTCTTCAGGAAGAAGCTCTCCTCCTGCTACAACGAAGCGTGGTCCACCGACCCCGTGTTCCTCGCGCTCAAGGACACCGTGCAGCGCTTCACCATCCCACGCCTTGTGTTCGATGATCTGATTTCGGGCATGGAAGACGACCTTTACCAAAACCGGTACCGGACCTTCGACGACCTCTACGTGTACTGCTACCGCGTGGCCAGCGTGGTCGGTCTGATGTGCATCGAGATCTACGGCTACGAGGACCCCAAGGCGCGCAAATACGCAGAATCATGGGGGATTTTCATGCAGCTGACCAACGTCCTCCGTGACGTCGGCGAAGACATCCACCGCGACCGTGTTTACCTGCCAAGCGAGGAGCTTGAGGCGAACGACCTTGATTCGAACGAATTCATGGACGGTCGCGTCATCCTCAACACCAGTTGGGAGCCCTACTGCCACCACTATGCCAAGCGTGCTCGCACCTACCTTGAGGAAGCACGGCAACTGCTTCCGCTTTTGCCCCGCGAGACCCGCTACTCGCCCGCGGCGATGATTGCCTTCTACGACAAGATTCTGAAGCAAATTGAACGCAGTCAGGGTGACGTCTTCACGCAGCGCATCCGCCTGAACAAGGCTCAGAAAATCAGCCTCGCCGCAGCCGTGTACCTCCGTCATCGCTTCTTGCCACGCTTCCTTGACCCTGTGTGGGGCGCCTTGGCGCGCGTTGGCGTGTTGCCAAGCGTTTGATCAGTCCTCGGGCCACGGTCTTGCATCGTCCCATGCGTTCCATTCGTCCACCCACGGTTCGGTGAACGGCTCAACCTCGAGGCCGATGCCGGTCATGACCTCAACGGGAGGGACCACCCCCTTCTTCCGCACACCCGTTCGAATGAGGGCCAGCGAGCACGTCCGGCCATGCTGAACCGTCCGTTGTTGGAAGTAGAAGAAGCGCTCATCCATGCCCACCAGGCGGGTTCGGATTTCCGTGCGTCGCCATGGTCGGAGGCGATGCCGGTAACGGATGGTGGAGCCACCGACCACGAAGGCGGACTTGGTGCGTCGGACGTACCGGAACAGGCCGATCTGCATCGCCAGCTTGTACCTCGCCAAATCGAAGAGCACGAAATGCCGACCGTTGTTGACCTCAGGATAGAGGTCTGCATCTCCGAGCCCAGGTCGGAGGGTGAACGTGTGCTCTGCCAGCGCGTCTATAGGCGCATGCCTGCGTAAAGCGTGGCGCAGCAGAAGGCCCACGATGCGATGGTACGGGTACACCCGTGCTCACGCCTGTCGGGTGAAGGCTTGGATCCCGGTGATGTATCGACCGAGGATGAGGTTGTGGATGTCGTGGGTGCCCTCGTAGGTCTTGACCGATTCGAGGTTGGCCATGTGGCGCATCACGGGGTATTCGTCCAACACGCCGTTCGCTCCGTGAATGTCGCGAGCGACACGGGCAATTTCCAGGGCGATGTCCACGTTGTTCATCTTCGCGAGGCTGATCTGCTCGTTGAACCATGAGCCGTCGTCCTTCTTGCGACCAAGGTGGTAGGCGAGCAGCTGACCCTTGGTGATCTCACGGAGCATCCAAGCCAATTTGTTCTGCACCAACTGGTACGCCGCGATGGGTTGCCCGAATTGGATGCGGGAGAGGGCGTAGGTCTTGGCGGAATGGAAGCAGGCCATTGCAGCACCGAGAGCGCCCCACGAAATGCCGTAGCGGGCGTTGTTGAGGCAGGAGAACGGACCGCGGAGGCCCTTCACGCCGGGAAGCATGCGGTCCTTGGGGATCTTGCAGTCTTGGAAGACGAGTTCAGAGGTGACGCTCGCCTTCAGCGAATGCTTCCCCTTCATCTCTGGCGCGGAGAATCCAGGGTCGTCCTTCTCGACGATGAAGCCGCGAATGACGCCGTCAAGTTTGGCCCAGACCACGGCGAGGTCGGCGATGCTGCCGTTGGTGATCCACATCTTGGCACCGTTGAGGAGGTAATGGTCCCCCATGTCCTCGGCTTTGGTGACCATGTCGCCTGGGTTGGAACCGTAATCGGGCTCGGTCAGCCCAAAGCAACCGATGAGTTCGCCTGAGGTCATGCCGGGCAGGTATTTCTGCTTCTGTTCTTCCGTGCCGAAATCCCAGATGGGGTACATCGCCAGCGAGCCCTGCACGCTGGCGAACGAGCGGAGGCCAGAATCGCCACGCTCGAGTTCTTGACAGATGAGGCCGTAGGCCACGTAGGACAAGCCAGGGCAATCGTAGCCCTTGAGGGGCGCACCCAGCACGCCCATGGCCCCGAGGTCCTTGCGCCACTTGTCGAGGAAGACGCCGTCACGGCAGGCGTGTTCGATGTCGGGGAGGACTTCCTCATCGACCCAGTCCCGGACCATGTCGCGGATCATGATTTCCTCTTCGGTGAGGAGGGATTCGATGTCGTAGAAATCTGGGGCTTCGAAGGCTTCCATTGGCTTCCCTCAGTCCTAGGCGGGGGAGACCGCTCTAAGGACCTGTTGCAGGCTCCATAACCCTCAGCGCTGACGGGACCGGCGCGCGTTGCGTCGACGGATGTATGCGGCCTGTAACTTTGGACTGTTCATGAATATCAGACCGAGGATGCTCCCGATGAGCGCAACGGCCACGGCGATGCCTGCAACCGTCTCCAGCACCGTGGATTGCTGGTCGGAACGGTCAGGAACCATGCCAACGAGATCGCCGTCGGTGGTCAAGAACCATCCCGTCCCCATCTCGCTTTCCCACGCCCCGAGCAGCGAGCGTCCTGCGATCGTCGTGTCGAAGGCCACGGCCTGCTCGGCGCCGAGGTGCTCGTAGGCCTGGTCGTTGACCGGGTCATGCCGGATGAGGCCGAGTGGGGACAGGTGGACGAGGGTGGTTCCTGCAGCAGCGATGGAGGCGCCGCTCATTTCCGATTCCACGCTCTGCAGGTTTCGAATGGGACCTGTGGAGCTCCTCGACGCGGTCTCGGTGTCCACCATGATGGTCATCGTCGAGCCGCCAAGTCCGAAGGCGGTGCACTCGTTGAGGGTCGGGTCAGCACAGGTCACGGTTGACCATGTCGTGGAGGAGGTTCCGGTCAGCCAGGTCACGTCGTGAGAACGCCCGATGACCGCCAAGCCGTCTTGACTGGTGGTCACGACGCACACGTTTGCGGAGCGATGGCATTCGAGATCGACGATGTCCTCGGTCTCAAGACCGTCCTCAAGCATTACGGGGCCGGTCCCTTCGGCGAAGCGCCAGAGGCCCCCGTCCGATGAGGCGATGTAGGCCACGTCTGCTCCGGGCCGCCAGGCCACGTCGATGAGGTCCCGGCCGGTGAGCAGGTTCGATCCGTTGGCGTTGGTCACGGCGTGGGTGTCGCCCACGTATCGCATCAGCAATCCCGTGTCGCCCACCAGCAAAGCGGTGGCGCCACCTGGATGCCAGTCCACGGCGTTGATGTCCACGCTTCGTCCGGTTCCCAACGCCACGTCGAAGTCCCTTCGATCAGGCTGCAGTCCATCGATGCGGTGGGCCCAGCCGTCTTCACCGACCAGCAGCACGGCTTCTCCGCCGGGTCGAACGTCCATGCCCAGCAGCGCACCCGGCGCCTCGATGGCCCCGCCGTCGGAGAGCACGACGGCCGGCGCCGCAGCAACGGGGGCAGCGAAGGCACACAGTGCCGCCAAAGCCACGGCGATGAGGCGACGCATGGCCGTGGGGCGGCGACGTGCATGAAAACCTCTCCTGTGAGGTGAGGTTCGCCGGCTCGCGGGGCGAACCTTATGCCGAGCATGACCGTGGCAAGGTGCATGGAGCGATTTCACGTCCGACGTGGCCATGAAAAGAAGACCGGAGGAAACGCGGGATTGGCCAAGTTGGCCGCAGAGGCCTTCGACGGTGCAACCGCCGACGTCGACGGGCGCTTCCAGGCCTCTTTCGGCCTGATGACCAGCGTGACCGGCGAGTACGCCGAGGGTCGCCTTGTGGTCGACGTCGTCCAACTCAAGGGCGAAGATCTCCAGGCTTTCCTTGACGACAACGGCATGGAGGTCGCGATGGAGTCGCGCCGCCGTTGGTCCACTTTCCTTGACGACGCCACGGGATACAACGCCAAGCAGCGCGGCGACAAGGCCAAAGAAGAGGCCAAGAACATCTCCGGTGCAAAATCCACCATCAACATGGCGCGAAAGACGCTGGAGCTCAGCACCTCGTTGGACGACGCGGGCAAGCAGGCCATCCTGGACCGCATCGATGCGCTTCAAGCCGTTCTGGACGAGGGCAAGAGCCCGACGGAAGGCATGATCAAGAAACTCAAGGATCTCCTCTGAGGTGAACACGTGGACCTCGTCGACCTGGATGCCATGGCTGAGGCCCATCCTGGATTGGCGGACCTCGACGAGACCGCTTTGGAGCGGCTCAAACTCATGGTCAACGGCGCACAGGAAGTGGTCGGCCTCGACCACCTCATCTCGGTCTTGGCCGGAGGTCCAAGCATGGCCGGAGACGACGTGATCCGCTGCTATGTGGGGTTTGAGCCGTCAGGCACGGCCCACATCGGCTGGAAAGTGCTCGCCCTTCGGCTGCGCAAACTGCTCGATGCACAAGCCAACGTGATGGTCTTCTTGGCGGATTGGCACGCTTGGGTCAACGACAAATTCAGCGGTGACATGGCCGCGATTCAGACGACGGCACGCTACATGGAAGACACCTTCCGCGCCCTGCTCGGCCATCCTGAGGAAGGTGAAGGTGCTGGGCAACTTCGCTTCGTTTGGGCTTCGACGGTCATGTCCGACGGTGATTATTGGGCGCGTGTCTTGCGGTGCAGCAAGGGCATGACCCTCGCGCAGGTGAGGAAGACCTTCTCCATCATGGGGCGTGACGAAGCGTCTTCGGACAACGATTTGTCGAAGTTCTACTACCCGGCAATGCAAGCGGCCGACATCGGCCACATGCACATCGATCTGGCCATTGGTGGCATGGACCAGCGGAAGGCGCACATGTACATGCGCGACGTGTCGCAACGCTGGGGATGGCGCAAGGCCACCTGCCTGCACACCCCGATCATCTCTGGCCTCAATGCTTCTGGCGGCCGGATGGAAACCTTCGATCACAAGATGAGCAAATCCGATCCACGGGGCGCCATTTTGCTTCACGACGACCAAGCCGTGATGAGGAAAAAAATGCGGAAGGCGTACCTCGACCCTGCTGACGAGCATTCGCCAGTGTACGAACTCGCCGAGCACATCGTGCTTCCAGAGCAAGGCGTGATCCACGTCACGCCCAATCCGAAGTTTGGCGAACCCTCAACCTGGGATGACCTCGATGCCTTCCGCGCTGCCGTTGCTGACGGCACCCTCCATCCACTCGATGCCAAGTGGGGGGTTGCCGACGGACTCGCTGCAGGGTTGTCGAGCGTGGCGTCTCACTTCGAGGCCGAGCCGGATCTCCTCGAGGCCGTTCGCACCCTGATGGGCCGCTGAATCACCGCCAGGAAGGCTCGCTCGTCCACGTGACTTCGTCGAAGTGGGTGGCGTGCTCGTCCAGCAGGTCGATGCCCTCGACGCGCAATATCATAACGCGTCGGGTGTCTTTGTCGAAGGTCCGCTCGGGGAGGTGATCGACATGGACGGTGGCGTGAAGGCGGACCAAGGAACCGATGGGATACGCGTCCACGAAGTCCTCATCGACGACCGCTGTCCAGACGTGCTGGCCCAGCGACCAGGGTCCATCTGCGTCCGGCAGGGCGTCCATCAGCGAGAGGTATTGCACGTCGATGTAGCGCAGATCCTCGTTCACGAGGTTGTACGACGAGCGCGGCAGGAAGCGTGCGGCGATTTCCCGCTCTTCGGGCTCCATCCCTGAAAGGAAGCGCTCCGCACATTTTGGGCATGGACCGGGGCTCTCACGTTGTCGAGCAAGGCGTTGCTCGATCTCCCTGACGAAATCGCACCCTTTGGCCGCACACGCATAGGAGGCCTTCTGCAGGTAGCCAAGCGGTGGTGTCCGGCCCACAACGAGGGTGTCAAAGGTGAACAATTTGCGGCGGTCCCGCATGCGAAGGCTGTCCAAGCGGCGCTTGTGGTGGTCCGTAAGGCCGCTCAGCCGGAGCACGAGACGACAAGGGTTCGCCATGTATGGAACGAAACGGTCGTTGAGCACCCGTTCTGCGACCGTCATGAAGCGATCCAGGTTGTCCCCGAGGTGGCCCTGAATGACTGGGTCGGCACAGAGGTCATCCCATTCGACCTCGAAGGAAAAGATCTCTTCTTCGCAGGTCGAGAGCATCTCAAAGTCGCTCCTGTACTTGTTTTCGATGAGCTCGCCGAAGGCGTTCATCAGTTCCTGCTCGTCGACCTCTGGACCGACCTCTCGACGACCGAACGACATGGACCTGCGCCTCCGCCAAGACGGTTCATCAATCTCGCCCCTGCAGCCCTCCCCTCAGGAAGGGCCTTGAAGGCTTGAGACAACCTTCTTGTGCCTCGCACCGGTGCGCTTGAACACAGGTGCTGAGATGCCAGAAATCGTCGTCCTTGTCAAGCAAGTTCCGGACACCAACGCGCGCATCGCCATCTCGGGCGATGCTGTTGACATGAGCGGCGTTAAGATGGTCATGAGCCCCTACGACGAGTTCGCCCTCGAAGCAGCCCTTCGCCACAAGGAAGCCGCTGGAGGCAACGTGACCGCCCTCACCATGGGTGGGGCGGGTGCTGACAAGGTGCTGAAGGACGCCAAGGCCATCGGCGCGGACCACATCGTCCGCCTTGACCACGAGGGTTGGCTCGATTCCAACGCGCTGCAAGCCGCCATCGCGGCCGCGGTCACCGAACTCGGCGCTGAGGTCGTCTACTGCGGCAAGTCGGCGGCCGACACCGGCGCAGGCTCCACCGGTCCAGGCGTCGCTGAGCGTCTGGGATGGGCCAGCGTCTCCAACGTCGTGGGTTTGGATTTCGCAGGCGATCTTCACGCGCTTTGCCCGGCTGAGGGCGGGAACGCGCGCGTGCACGTTCCCATGCCTGCCGTCGTCTCGTGCGACAAGGGCGACCTGAAGGTCCGCAAGCCGAACGTGCGCGGCATCATGCAAGCCAAGAAGGCGGCCGTTGACGTTCGTGCTGCCGCGGTTGGCGCCAGCACCGTTCGCGTGGTTGGATGCGCGCTTCCCCCCGCCAAGCCCGCGGGCAAGTCCTACGAAGGCGGTGCCGCTGCTGCGGACGTCGCCCGTCTGCTCCGTGAGGAGGCCAACGTTCTCTGAGGTGATCACCATGTCTGAAACCGTCATCATTGCTGAAACCGCTGGGGGCGCTGTCGCTCCCTCCACCGCTGAACTCGTGACCGCCGCCGTTGGCATGGGCGCCAACCCGACCGTCGTCGTCCCCTGCACCGATGCCAGCATGGCCAACGCAGCCGCTTTTGCCGGCGTTGGCCGCGTCATCGCCGCCAAGTCCGACGTGTTTGCCGCCTACGACGCTGCCGCTTGGGCTCAGGCCATCGATGCCGTGGCGCCTCAGGGCACCGTCATCGCGCTCGCCAGTGCCCGCTCAAAGGACCTGGCCGCTCGCCTTGCCGCCCGTCGTGACCTGCCTGTCGTGCAGGACGTCGTTGGCATCAACGGGGCCCAATTGACCTCACCGATCCTCTCGGGCAAGGCCATGCAAACCGTCGAAGTGGACGGTGCATCCGTCATCACGCTCCGCGCGAACGTCTTCGCTGCCGCTGATGCCGGTGGTGGCGCCGATGTGTCTGTGGTTGACGCCACCGGCGACGTGCGCACCGCGGTGGTGGAGATGATGGCCCGCGCAAGCGAACGCCTCGACGTCGCAGAAGCCAACATCATCGTCTCGGGTGGCCGTGGAATGGGCGACCCGGGCAACTTCAGCCACCTCGAAACGCTGGCCGACACGATCGGTGCCGCCGTTGGCGCCTCCCGCGCCGCCGTGGACACCTGGGATGACATCCCTCACAGCATGCAGGTCGGTCAGACCGGCAAGACGGTCAACCCGAACCTGTACATCGCCGTCGGCATTTCTGGTGCGATTCAGCACCTGGCAGGCATGCGATCCTCGAAGTACATCGTGGCCATCAACAAGGACGCAGATGCTCCAATCTTCAAGCACGCCGATTACGGCATCGTGGCCACGTGGGAAGAAGCGCTTCCCGTGTTGACCTCAACCCTCCAAGGCATGATGTCCTGAGGTCAAGCGTACTTGCCACGGCCGTAGGTGCCGTGCTCGCCCGCGCCGACGCCAACGAAGGGATTCGTTTCGCGCTCGTGCCCGATGGTGGTGAGGGGCCCATGTCCCGGATGCACCACGGTGTCGCCATCAAGCGGCCAAAGGTGGGTATGAATCGAGTTCGCCAAGAGCTGGAAATCGCCTCCCGTGTTGGGAAGGTCCGTGCGCCCGACAGAGCCGGCGAACAGGGTGTCGCCCACGAAGAGGTGATCTGCGGCGCCATCGACCCGAAGCAGAAGGCAGACCCCGCCGAGGGTGTGGCCGGGCGTGTGGAGGACCTCAAAGGTCAGGCTTCCAACGTGGACCGTCTCTCCATGACCAAGGTCATGGTCGGCCACGGCGGGTTCAGGCAAGGGTGGGAGGCCCCACCGTGCAGCGCTTTGCTGGGCCAGGGTTTGCAGGAAGGTGTCGTCTGGATGGAGCCACCATTCGACGCCCCAGTGCTCGCGCACGGTCGGGATGTGGCCGGAGTGGTCGAAATGTGCGTGCGTGTTCAGCAAGGCCACAACCGTGCGCTCCCCCGCATGCACCGGACCGGGCGCGCTCGACCAGTTGGGTCCAGCACCTTCACCGTGGTCGTTCCACGCGATGAGCCGCCCCGGTTCGTCACCGGCGTCGATGACCACGGTGTCGCCGGTCGAGGTGTCGCAGACCACCGAGCAGCGCATTTGGAGCGGCCCGACAAAGAAGGTCTCGACCACGAGGTCCTCCGCGCGCACCATGCCCCTCGGTTTCGGGGGTGGTTCATCAGACGTGCGGAGGTGGTTTCGCCTCCGGGACCTGCTCAGGTGTGAGAAAGCAGGGGTTCAAGCCCATTGCTTCGATGCACGCTCATGGCGGAACAGGCAAGCGCGTGGACCAGCGCTTTCGAGCAAGGCTCCTTCGTCCGGAAGTCAAGCGAGTTCCGAGACCACGTCTCAGCGGAAGGTCCGTTCGAACCGGCTTCTGAACGCTATCATCTGTACGTCTCCTATGCGTGTCCATGGGCGCACCGCACCCTCTTGACGCGGGCTTTGTTGGGGCTTGAGGACGCCATCAGCGTGGACGTCGTGGATTGGCGCATGCAGAACGACGGCAGTTGGATCTTCAATCCAGATGAACCGGGAGCAACAGCCGACCGCGTGCTGGGCAGCACCTCGCTGGAGGAGATCTACGCCGCGGCGGCTCCGTCGTGGACCTCATCGCCTCGCATCGGAACGGTGCCCGTCATGTGGGACCGTCATCACGGCACCATCGTCAACAACGAAAGCCGAGAAATTGTCCGAATGATGACCACCTCCTTCTCGGAAGCAGGGCTCACCAACGGGCGCGTGCTGTGTCCACCCGATCTCCGCGAAGCCATCGATGCGATGATTGACGCGAATTACGAACCGGTGAACAACGGCGTCTACAAAGCCGGATTTGCCCGTTCACAGTCGGCCTACGATGCTGCCGTGGACGTGCTGTTTGGACGTCTCGCCGAACTCGAGGCTCACCTCGAGGGTCGTGACTGGCTGGTTGGTGAGGGGCAAGGCGTGTTGACCGAGGCCGATGTCTGTTTGGTCCCGACCTTGCTGCGCTTCGATTTGGTGTACGTGGTCCACTTCAAGTGCAGCCGTGCTCGCATCGCTGACATGCCCAACCTGACCGCTTACCTCGAACGTTTCTTGGCCTTGCCCGGGGTCGCTGAGACCGTGGACTGGACCCACATCAAGCACCACTACTTCTGGTCTCACCAGCACATGAACCCGTACCGGATTGTACCGGAAAATCCTGAACGCGGCATTCACGCGTTTTCACCTTGAACACGCCTTCATAGGGCCCTGCGACGCGCTTGTCGCCGTGGCCATTGACGTGGTGTGGTTCAAGCGCGACTTGCGCATCCGTGACCACGCCCCCTTGCTTGCTGCGGCTGCATCAGGTCGGCCTATCCTGTGCCTGATGTTGCTCGAGCCGCTTCGCATCAAGCAACCCGATGTCGATGCCATCCACCTCCAGTGGGAGTTGGACGTGGCCGAACGCTTGGACCGTGACCTTCGACGACGGGGCGGAGCTCTGCATGTTCTGTACGCCGATGCGGTCGAAGCCTTGTCGTCCTTGCACGACAAGCACGTGGTGCATACCGTTCATGCGCATGAGGAAACAGGCGTGCAGTGGTCCTACGACCGCGACAAGGCCGTGGTTTCGTGGTGCGCGGAGAACGGTGTGGCCTTTGTTGAGCATCCGAACAACGGCGTCATCCGTCGTCTTCAGGACCGAGACGGCTGGAAGGACGCAAGGGATGCGCGGATCGCAGCCCCGTTGCTTGAGGCTCCCTTCGGGTTGCAGGGCATCCCTTGCGACGAGCCATGGCCGACCCTCGCCGACGCAGGCCTCGAGGCCCGCGTGTTGCAGGACCGACCAGAACCCGGAGAAGTGGCCGCGTTGGCCCTCGCCAATTCCTTCCTCGAGGAGCGAGGAGAACCGTACCGATGGGCGATGTCCGGTCCCGTCAGCGCCGCCCTTCACGCCTCCCGCCTTGCTCCACACTTGAGCGTTGGATCCTTGTCCATACGACGCGTGGACGCCATGGCCAAAGCGCGCTTGGACACCTTGCGGCGCCAGCGGGCCGCCGGCGGTTCCGTGGACGGTTGGATCCGCAGCATCTCCGCGTTCAGAAGCCGGCTGGCTTGGCACGACCACTTCATCCAGAAGCTGGAAATGCAGACCGACCTCGACCTCGTCGCTCAGAATCCGCTCCTCGATGAGCGCCTCGAGCGTCGATTGGATCAGGAACGCTTCGTTGCGTGGTGCGAAGGCAGAACCGGTTGGCCCTATTTCGACGCCTGCATGCGTCACCTTCGGGCGACAGGGTGGACGTCGTTCAGGATGCGGGCGATGATGATGGCGGCCGCCGCCTACACCCTCGACTTGCCGTGGCGCGAAACGGGCTTGCACCTCGCGCGGTCCTTCTTGGATTACGAGCCAGGCATCCACTGGTCACAAATCGGCATGCAGACCGGGACCACCGGCATCAACAGCGTACGTGCCTACAGCGTTCTGAAGCAAGGCCTCGATCACGACCTTGAGGGTCACTTCATTCGGACGTGGGTGCCTGAACTGGCCAAGGTTCCCGCGCCTTTCATCCACGAACCGTGGACGATGAGCGAGACCATGCAAGCAGAGGCCGGATGCACCGTGGGCGTGGACTACCCCATCCCCATTGTTGACGAGGCCGAGGCCCGGCAGGCGGGCGTGGCGAAGGTCCATGCCGTGCGTGTCCAGCCGGACGTGAAGGCGGTCAGTGCCGCGGTCTATACCCTTCACGGCAGTCGAGCGAAAGCCCGAGCACGTGCCTCACACCGATCCGCTGGCTCGTCGGCCCAGCCGCCACGACCCGCAAAGGAATCCGGCCCGGTTCAACAGACGCTCTTCTGACGCGGACGGTTTCAAATCCAGACGTCGTTTGGTGCGGTCAAATCGCCACCCGCCTCGCCCGTGTTGACCACGCCACGCGGCTCCATGATGACGCACCAGCATTCCTCATCGGCTGCGGTTCGGTGTTCGACACCTTTGGGCACGATGTGCATCTCGCCTTCGTTGAGGGTCACGGCGCGGTCGCGGTATTCCACGCGCATGCTGCCTTGGATGACGAGGAAGAGTTCGTCGGTGTCCTCGTGATCGTGCCAGACGAAATCACCGTGAATGCGGGCCACTTTGACTTGCACGTCGTTCAATTCCCCGACCACGCGCGGGCTCCACAAAGCGTCGACGAGGCCCGCTTTTTCGAGCAGGTTGATGGCGTCCATGGGGCCTGCTCGCTCGCCGAGGACGTCAGTCCTTCGGTTGAGGTTCAATCAGGTCGATTGGAAACGAGGATGAACGTCCAATCACGCGGCATGTGCCGGCTTCAACCTCCACCCACGCCTCGCCTTGGGTAAAGCGCCAGACGGAACACCGGGCATCCTCGTAGGCCTCTTCATGCGCTTCGGTGAGGGCCGAAGCGTGCTCATCCGCCAACCAAGCCACGTATTCATTGGCGAGGAGGAGCACGTGTTCGTCATCGTGCACCAACGACTCAAGCAACTCGACATCGAGTTCATCGGCTTCCACCCTTGCTGCGAGATTCGGTCCAAAGTCGTCAAGGAAATGTTCAGCTTCGGCTTCAGAAATCATCCATGCCATCGTTTCACCTTGGCGCAGGCCGCCACGACCTCTTTTGAGTCTCAGCGCGCGTTGGTTGCTTCATCCAAAGAGCCCAGAGATGTAGGCGTACATGTAGATCATGAACGAGATGTAGGACGCGTACATGAAGGCGTACATGCCCTTCCAGTTCTTGCTTTGGAGGGCGCCAGCGGCCAGCACCATCACGGCCATCTGAAAGACGATCATCACCGTGCGGGGCAGTTCGTAGCCTGGCGGTTCAGGTGGGCAGCCACTCTCACCAGGGAAACCAAAGGAAAGACACCCGTTGTTGCGCTGATTGATGTTTTCCCACAGCGACAGCGGAAGCGAACAGGCCACGGTGGCCACCAGGGGATTGTAGAACTCGCCTCCGAGTTTGATCATCCCCCTGATGGCGCTGATCACCATGAAGGGAATCAAGAGGACCAACACGACGGGCAGGGCCTCAAACACCTCGCTGTTGATGCCGAGTGTGAAAATGCAGAGCAGCGTGACGGTGCTTGCCGGCAGGGCGAGGTAGAGGTAGCGCTTGTTCTCAATCGCGTGAAAGGGAAGCAACGGTTCCAACGTGTACGAGTTCTCGACATCGGGTGCGGTCATGTCCTCTCCCCGTCAGACAAACTGAACCAGATGGGTGATGAACATCGCGCCGAGGCGTGTTTGGTGGACGTGCCGAGGTTGAGGCCTGGACCGAAGGGAAGGCCGATGCCAGGCGCGGCCACCAGACCTGTCATCAATCGTTTCTGGTGGACGTGCCGAGCCAATGCCCGCGACATTTGGCCACGAAACGGGCATGGCTATGTCCACCAAATCTGGTGAGAAACGTGTTTGGTGGACGTGCCGAGCCAACGGCTTCACCTCATTGTAGCGACGGAAGCCGTGGCGCACGTTCACTTCGTATCCGTCGATGTGGAGCGAAGAAGTGGACGTGCCGAGATTTGAACTCGGGGCCTCTACCATGCCAAGGTAGCGATCTTCCAACTGATCTACACGCCCAAATGGGTGCTTACGCAGCCCGCCCACCTGAGCCG
>PBKJ01000006.1 GCA_002722135.1 Methanobacteriota archaeon
CCTCCCGCCCCTCCCGGCATGGACGCGCTCGCTGCGCCTCCTGCCCCTCCTGGCATGGACGCGCTCGCTGCGCCTCCTGCCCCACCCGGCATGGACGCCCTCGCGGCTCCTCCCGCGCCACCCGGCATGGAAGCCCCACCGGCGCCGCCCGGCATGGATCCGCTTGGCTCCGACGTGCTGATGCCACCGGCTCCACCAGAATTGGAACCACTGTCCGAGGATGACCTCGAAGCGCTCGAGGAACCTGCAGCCCTTCCAGCAGATGATCCGTTGGCGATGCCTGCGCCGCCAGCACCGCCCGGTCTTGAGGCTCCTGCTGAGGACCCGTTGGCAATGCCTGCGCCGCCAGCACCGCCCGGTCTTGAGGCCCCTGCCGAGGACCCGTTGGCGATGCCTGCACCTCCAGCACCGCCCGGCCTTGACCCGCTCGCTGCCGACGCGCTGCTTGCACCTCCCGCACCACCTGGTCTTGAGGCTCCTGCCGAGGATCCGTTGGCGATGCCTGCACCGCCGGCTCCACCCGGCCTCGATCCCTTGGCCGCAGACGCGCTGTTGGCGCCTCCAGCACCGCCCGCTGACCCCTTGGCCGCGGATGCACTGCTGACTCCAGCACCTCCAGCCGACTTGCCCGA
Source organism: Methanobacteriota archaeon (assembly GCA_002722135.1). GTDB lineage: Archaea > Thermoplasmatota > Poseidoniia > Poseidoniales > Poseidoniaceae > MGIIa-L3. Next base: position 633 of record PBKJ01000006.1, read on the forward strand.
CTTGACCGCTGCTCTTCCTGTTGAAGGCGTTCAGGGCGAGGGTGAGGACAAGCTCGACGCCACCGAAGAAGGCCTCTCTGGCGTCGTTGCCGGTGCCGTGCTCCGCTCGACCGACGAGGTTGACAGCATCGCCGGCGACAAGCTCGAAGGCAGCATTCACGAGGTTGAGCAGACCGATATCGATGCGGACGGCCACGTGACCAAGCAGAAGGTGACGGGAACCCTGACCCTGACGAACCCCTCCGAAGGCGATCGCGTGTACGACGTGGACGCNGTCATGTCCGACGCTGGCTCAACCGACCTCGAAGGTCACGTCGTGAGCGTCGAGGAACTTGAGCCAGGTCAAGAGCACGTGGTGGAATACACCGTCTCTGACCGGAACATGCTCATGATGACCGAGCGCTTTGACACCAATCCAGCACGGGACAAGGAGCGCTCGCTCTCCTTGGCCATGGGTGCGGAGAACACCATCGCGCTCGAAATCGACGTGCGCAATGTTGGGGCCTCGGACCTGCATGACGTGGTCGTCACTCGGCCGCTTCCGGCAGGCATGNACGTCGCTGAAGCNGAACACGCCTCCGTCGAAGACGGTAGCCTGACGTGGGACGTTGGCACGCTTGCCACCGGCGCAACCAGCACCCTCGTGGTGCGAGGCACCCTCAGCACGGACGGAAAGGAGCCCATCTCCAGCGGTTCGGCCGTGGCCACCTACCGCGCCGATGCAGCCCTTTCGACCATGAATTTCGAAGACCTCGACGCCTTCTGCCGGGGCTTCGCCTACATGCGCTCTGTCGAGGGCGAGCGACCCGATACCTGGGAAGTGACCGCGGTGTTCGAAAACCGCTCGTCCTTTGCCGTTGACTTGGTGAAGCTTCAGGCACGCCTGAAGGGAAGCGACGAACTGCTGTTTGACTTCAGCGACGTCAATGAAGACGTGGCTCCACACGGCGAATGGCGCTCGGAGTCGGTCAGCGTCGCTTCGGCCGAAAAGCCAGACTTGACCTGGGAATTGTCCTACACGGTCCTGCCGCGCACCAGCGCTTCGACCGAAGGCACCCTGACGATGGCTTCCCGTGATCTCGCGGTGGTCGACGGCAAGGTGGAGAAGACCTACAGCAAGGCGAAACTCCACTCCTACCGGGAACAGACCGTTCAGGCGGAAATCAAGATCACCAACATCGGTTCCTCGGACATCAACCTGATGCGCCTCACCGACGACATCCCCGGCGTGTTCCACGCGTTGGACACCTCGACCCTGAAGATCAAGCACGCCGGTCAATCGCTGCCGCCTGAGCAATTCAAGGCGGAAGTCAGCGAAGGCATCACGCTGGAAGGGGAACACCACAGCCCAGACGGTGCCGGTCATACCCTGACGTTGACCATCGGCCGCAAGGGCCCCATCGGCATGGCGCCAGGTGACGAGGTCACCGTGACCTACGACCTGGTGGCTCCCGACCCCTCGCCTCAGAACGAGCGGGTGGACGCTCCAATCCGCAGCGAGTTCAGCTGCGAGCGCTTCGGCCCCGTCTGCGAGCGCGACGTGGAGTCTGCCCCGTCGATTCGTGTCGTGCACAACCGCCGTGACTTCTCGGCCGGAAAGCAGGCGCTGAAGGTCGGCGGCCGAGGCCGCTACGAGGTGCTCATCCTCTTCGAGAACAACGGCGACACGCCGCTGGCCGATGTGCAGCTCAAGGACGTCATCCCACCCGGCTACGAGATGGACGGGTGCGACGTTCGNGCCAACAAGGAACTGCTCGACAACGTCGAGATGACGCAAGAGACTGACGCCACGGGCACCACCGTCGTCTGGCACCTGCCCAGCGTCGGAAAGTCCGAACGCATCGACGTCTCATACATGATCAAGGGNGAGGGTGACATCGACACCGACCTCCTCAACACCTTCCACGGTGCGGTCTTTGGCGACGAAATCGAAGACGATGAGGCACCCGCCGAGGCCCCTGCCGAGGTTGAGGAAGCCGAGGACGAGGCGTCCGCTCCAGCGATGAAGTTCCGCGACGACGTCCTCGACCGTGTCATGGACGCCCACGGCATCGACAGCGAGCACCGTGACGCCTTCATCGCGCACGCTTCCTCCTTCGACCACGACGGCAACAACTACCTCAAGAAGCAAGAATTGGAAGACGCTGCGGCTGCGTGGAACGAAGCCAACAGCGATGCTGGNGAGGAGGCTGCTGAGGATGAGGCATCTTCGGACGATGGCGGTGAGGCCGAGGCCGACGAAGCNGAAGGCGAGGCATCTGACGACGGTGAGGACGATGCAGGCGCATCGACAAAATCCTGCCCCATCTGCATGAAAGACGTGGCCGCTGACGCCGCGGAGTGCGACTGTGGATTCGTCTTTGACGTCTGAATCAGAACGGCAACTGCCACCGCGGGGCGAGGTCTGACCCGTCCTCTTCATCCACGATCAGGATGATTGGGCGGCGCATGCTTCGCAGCAATTCGTCAAGCGGCGTGCGCGTGGCCGGAGCCATGGTCCCCACGCGCAGATCGACCGCCAGCCACGCCTCCGGGTACTGACGCATCCATGCACCAAGTTCCGCCTCGATGGATTCCGGCGGCGCGCCAGGTCGCACGCTTGGGAGGTGACCCCAGCCGTCTGGACAGCGCTGCTCCATTTCCGTCCACATGAACACACGAGGAGGTGCAGGCAAGCGACTCAGTTGGGCCTCGGCCTCCTCCAGCGTCGCGCTGACGGGCTGACCGGGCATGGGCATGGGCAACGGGTGCGTCCAGCCGGTGCTGACCTCGAGCGGCGTTCGTCGGCGCATGGTCGTCGGTGGACGGGGAGGGACTTGAAGCCATCAGCCGGACGTGCAGGCGGGCGAACGTTCATGCCGTGCGTGCACGCCGTCAGGTCGTGAGCACCCCATCGGCCCCTGGTGGACCCGCNCCGCCCGCCCCTCCGCAGGGCGCGATGTTCACCATGCTGGCCATGATGCTCATGATGGTCCTGCTCGTTGTGAATCCGAGCATCAGGAACACGCTCGGCGACATCGCGCATCCCATCTTGTCGCCGGTGTTGCCTGAGGAGCGCTTTGTCATCATCACGCTGCTCATTCTTGGCAGCGCCTCGATGCTGGTCAACACCGTCCTGCGCAACCTGTTCATGGATCCCATCGCGCAGGCGCACCTTCAGCACCGCCAAGGTCAGGTTCGCCAGATCATGAACGAGGCGCGAATGTCGCGCGATTCCACGCTCCAAGACAAAGCGATGACGCTGCAGCAGCAGATGATGCCGGAGCAACTCAGCGTCCAGATGGGCGCGATGAAGCCGATGATGTTCACCATGGTGTTCATCATCGCCATCTTTGCATGGCTGACCACCACCGTTGAAGACTTCCGCGTGGGTTACATCTCCCTGCCTTGGGCGCCGGAGTGGGGCCTGAACGATCGCTTCCTGCTCTTCCCAGCATGGATTTGTGCCTACATCTGCATGAGCGCGCCCTTGGGACGCGTGGTGGACCGCCACATCAAGCTCCTCCGCTACCGCAACCACCCCCTGGTGACCGCTGCGGAAACCATTCCCGAGCCGCTTCTGCATTTGGTGCAAGGCAAGAAGGGCGCCACGGACGCCGCAGGAAAGCGCCGTCAAGAGCAGCGTCGCCGTCGCGACGGGCCGCGCAAGCGCAACGATGCGGCGGCCGTTGAGAAGGAGGACGACGTGGCAAAGCCTGTGGCGGCGACCAAAGACATGGTCTGTCCGACCTGCTGGAGCGATCAAGTGCGTCGCGAAGGGCCTCGCACGAAGGTCTGCCAAACCTGCTTCCATGAGTGGGTGTGACCATGGTCCGCGTGACCGTTTCCGGCCATCCTGGAAGCGGCACTTCGACGCTGGTTCACGCCCTGGCCGAGCGCTACGGATGGACCACGCTCAACGGCGGCCAAATCTTCCGCGAGGAAGCGGCGCGCCGAGGCCTTGACTTGGGCGCGTTCGGACGGCTGTGTGCCGACGACCCGTCGGTGGACCGTGAACTCGACGCCCTCCTCCAAGAGCGGATGCAGGCGGACGGCGGCCCTGATGTGGTCGAAAGCCGCATGGCGGGTTGGTGGTCGTACCGCCTCGGCCTCGGGGGCCTGCGCGTGTGGCTTGAGGTGGACGAGCATGAGCGCGCACGCCGGGTCGTGATGCGTGAGGGCGGCGACCTCGAATCGGCGCTGCAGGCGAATCAACAACGCCGCGCCGTGGACGGAGCGCGCTTCGAAGAACTCTACGGCCTCCAGCCTGAGGATGCGGAACCCTATTCACATGTGCTCGACGCGAGTCGACTTGACGCTGCTGAGGTCCTTGCGGCCGTGGTGGCGATGATTGAGGAGGACGCAGCATGACCCATCTTGTGCTCGACGCTGAAGCCACCACGGACCCCGCCTTTGGGCAGCGCCCAGAAGAGCGCTCCATCGAGCAGCGCATCGCCGCGGGTGTGCTTCTGCTCGACAAGCCGGCGGGCCCGACGTCCCATCAAGTGGCGGCTTGGGTCCGCGATCACTTCGGGCTCGAGCGCATGGGCCACGGAGGGACCCTCGACCCCTTTGCGACCGGCGTGCTTCCGCTGACCTTTGGCAAGTCCATGCGGCTTACGGGGAAGGTGCTGACCCACGACAAGACCTACATCGCGGTGCTCGACGTTCCAGAATCCATTGACAACGAAACCCTCGAAGCGGGCTTGTCGCGCTTGCGTGGCCGTGTCTATAACGTTCCACCCGAGATTTCTGCCGTGAAGGTTCAGGTCCGAACCCGCCGCATTGAGCGCCTCGTTTTGCTCGACCGGAGCGCCACCCACATCGTGGTCGAGGTGGCCTGTGAGGCTGGAACCTACATTCGAACCATGGCTCGCGACCTGGGCCTGCTGCTCGATCGGCCGGTCAACCTCGTTGAGCTGCGCCGCTCCGCCTCGGGCCGCTTTGATCTCCAGGCCTCGGCCACCCTCCAACAGGTCGCGGATGCACATTGGCTGTGGTCCTCCGAAGGCAAGCCGGACGCCCTGCTTAGGTTGCTGCACCCCATCGAAATCCTCGTCGAAGATTTGCCCACCGTCGTGGTGCGGGATGCAGCGGTTGGCGCGGTGGCGCACGGTGCGCCCCTCATGCGGCCCGGCGTCGTGTCCGTGGACGGTGGCTGGACGACCGGTTCACTGGTGGCGGCGATGTCAATGAAGGGTGAACTCATCGCGCTGATGCGCTTGAGCGTGGACAGTTCGTCCATTCAGGAGATGTCTGAAGGCGAAGTGGCGAAGGCCGAAACGGTGGTCATGGCAACCGAGGTGTACCCTCGTGCGTGGACCAGCGCAGAGGGCTGATCACGCTTCGATGTACTCTTCGTAGATGTATTCCTCAGTCTCAATGCGGATCTTCAACTCCGGCATGGTCCCCACAACCTCTCTTGCCGTTTCCGGACGGCCCCCACGGCCTCAAGAGGAAGCGAGCCCCCTGCTTCTCGCATATCAAGGTTCAGCGTTGTTCGCGCATTATGCGACCGGCGTGGTCGGATTCACTCGATCTTTCGGATGCGCTTTGGGGCGAAGGCTGCAAAGAGTCCGACGATCGCAATGAGGACGAACACCGTCGTGCCCACGACGGTCAGTCCGGACAACTCGAGTCCAGCCGATTGACCGTCGTCGGTGGTCTCCTCTGGCTCAACCACCGTCACGACCAGGCTGTCGATGTTGTTGGATTCGTCGCGCTCGTCTGTGGTCGCGCTTCGGTCCACTTCAGCCTCGAGTCGAATGAGGGCATCCCCGTCTTCGGGGACCTTCCAGGCGAACTCCACCACGCCAAGGCCGCCCGGTTCGATAAGCGGAATCTCGCCGGTGCCGATCAGCTCTCCGTCAGCGGTCAAGCGCACGTCCACGAGGGTGGCGGTGACCGCGCCCGAATTTCGCACGTAGACCACGACGTCCACGATGCTGCCCGCCTCCAGTTCAGCGGAAGGCGCAGCGAGGTTGTCGATGCTCAGGTCCGCCAAGGCGCGGACGTCGAGGTCGAGGGTGCGGTCGGTGCACGAGGTGTCGTCGCAGATCGTGACGCCCACGGACACATACCCGGGTGTTGGGGCGGTGAGGCGCACCACGCCTGCGGCGAGGTCAACGGTGGCCCAGGAACGGTTGGTGGTGGCTTGCAGGTTTGTCGAATCGACGTCGCTGACGTCGATGGACACGGTGGTTTCCACTTCGTGCTCGACGGGAACGGTCCCGGGGAATTCACCCACGACTGGGGCATCATCCAGGCTGGCCACATGGACGGTCCACGTTTCCGTCCAGGTGTTGCCTGCAGCGTCCATCACCGTGGTGGTGATGACCGCGTTTCCGGAGGCTTCAGGCACCAAGGAGACGACCACCTGTCCTTCTGTGAGTTCCACGTCGGCCACGTCGGGTGCTGAGTTGGCAAAGGTGACCGCGAGGTCATCGCTTGGGGTGCGGTCATCGGTGCATCGGGTGATGAGGGGCAACACGATGCCGCCCGCGTCCTCCGTCAAATGCTGGTCGCCCACGTTCTGGCAGACGGGGTCTTCATCGTACTCGATGCTGTACCCGCCGCTGAGGCGAACCTCACTGAATTCCACCGCGATGCTGCTGGCGGAACCGTCTGCGTCCCATGTGAAGACCGACCCGAGCCGGACCTCGACGTGGTCCTCGGCTTCGGCCATGGCGTGACCGACCGGGAGGTCGAACTGGAAGGACCCGAGGGTGGTGACCGGCTCGTTGGCAACGACCACGCCGTTGACGTAGGCGGCCCAACGCGAACTGCTCTCCAGCAATCCCTCGACGTCGCCGTGGATGCGGCCGATGAGCGTCAGGGTTGGATCGTTGACGTCCACCGTCAGGCGCGTCATGCACCCTTCGTTCATGCTGACGCGGAGGTGGACGGCGTCCACATCGGGCAGCAACGTGCCGGTGTCGTATGAGGTCCAGGTGCCCACGCTGCCGTCGGCGGCTACGGTCCGCATCTCAAAGGAGAGGTTGACCGTCGGTCCCTCGAAGGCGTAAGCCACGCGCCCAAGGCGCTGTTCTGCGGGCCGCTCGATGAGCGCGCTCGTCCAGTGCCCCATGGTGCCCTCGCTCGTGGCCTGCAGTCCGCATGCGGCCAAGGACAAGCCGTCCGTGGTGCCGGCGGCCATGTCGAGGTGAAGCACTGGGACCTCCACGTCCGTGGTGGTCGTGGTGGCGGTGGCTTGCTCGCCGCCGTACCAAGGCGTCAACACCACGATTTCGAGGCCGACGGCGTCCACACGTAGCTCGCTGTCGTCGGTGGTTCCTTCTGAGACGTAGTCCAGTCGGACCGTCAGGTCGGCGAGTTCACTCCAGCTCCAGTTGGTTGGATCGTCGAGGCCAATGCGGTAGGGTTGGCCGTCCATGTAATCGATGCCCCCACCGGTGTTGGACCACGTCTTGACCAGATCGAACACGCCGCCCGTTTCGTGGGAAATCCGAACTTTGTCCTGATACAGGGCTCCTGGAACTTCGATGGCCAACAAAAGGGTCACGTCACGCACGGCGTAATTCGTGAGTCCACTGACGTCGAAGCCGTTGACGTCGATGTCGGGGCCGGTGCTCCACGTGTAGGCCCCGTCGGGCGCCCCGAGGCTGGCGTTGCTGTCGGTCGGGGTGGCCGTCGCCCAGGCCGTCTGCGCCACGAGGTTTTCTGGGCGCTCGTGCATGAAGGTCAGGTGATCGTCGGCGACCATGGCTTGGGTGTGCTGAGCCGGTGCGGTGCTGAAGGACACGCTGTCGTCGAGGTCCCATGCGGTCGCGTCGTTGAACACGCCTTGAGGAAGAAGGTCCACGTCGGCCGTGCTGTGCACGCTTCGGGCACCCGCCGGCAAGGCGGGAAGCAGCATCAGAAGGACGAGCAAGGTCGCCACGCGTGCCTTGGTCATGCTTCGTCTTGGGTCGCAGCGGCACTTGAACGCACGGGTCTCTTGCACCATGAAGAAACGCGTTGCGGTGCGTTGAAATAGGCGCGTCAGGACGGCGCGATACCTCTTGGCTGTGGTGGTGTAGGGGTTAGCACGGCAGATTGTGGTTCTGCCAGCCCGGGTTCAATTCCCGGCCACGGCCCTCTGTTGTTTTCTGCTGCGAGCGGGCCGTGGCCTCAGGAGATCTGTTGACTGATGCTCTTCGCACAGTAGAGCCGTGCTCACCTCCCGGCCACGGCGATTTTCATTCGACAAAGATGATGAGGAGCCGTGCTGCTTCAACGCTCGATGAACGCCACACGGTGGGCCTTCGCCGCCCTCGTGCCGCTGCTGCTGGTGGCGGTGTCGTGGAGCGTGTTCTCCTCTGAGGACACGCCGGTCTTGGCGGAAAGCTCGGAAGGGGAATGCAACGGGATGGAGGTCCTGTGCGACCGTCCCTACGACGAGGTGACCTTCCCGGAAACGCACAACGCCTTTGCCACGCACGCGGACGGCATCTTCTACCCCGCCAGCAACCACCGCAGCGGGCTTGACGCGCAGTGGGACGCCGGCATGCGGGCCTTCATGCTCGACACGCACTACCTCGACCGCGACGACCCGTTGGTGGACGAAGTGCGCTTCTGCCACGGCAGCCACGACGGTGCCATCAGTCCGTGCTCGTACGGACGTGTCGATCCAAGCGTCTGGTTGAGCGAGCTCGAATCCCGTATGTCCGAAGCGCCGCGTGACGTGGTGACCCTGCTCATCGAGAACTACGTCGAGCCGGACCACCTGTGGGCGCAGTTCAGCGGGGCGAACTTGACCGATCGCGTCTACGTTCACGAATTGAACACGCCGTGGCCGACCTTGGGCGAGTTGGTCGACGACGGCACGACCCTGGTCCTCTTCTGGGAGCAAGCCAACGACGAGGCGCATCCCCATTTCCACGGTTTCACCACCTACGGCTGGACGACCAATTACGCGGAAAGCGAGCCTGAAGACATGAACTGCGACGTCCACCGAGGCGACGGCGCTCAGCCGGTCTACCACATGAACAACTGGCTTGGTGGCCCTGCAGGCCTTTCCGACCCGCTGCGCGCTGAAGAGGTCAACCAGGTGGATTTCATCGTCGAACGGGCCACGGAGTGTTGGATTCAACACGGCAAGCGACCGACCTTTGTCGCGGTGGATTGGTGGGAAGACGGTGACGTGGTCGAGGCCGTGCGTCAGATCAACCTCATGGACGCGCCTGCGATTTGAGACGAACTGCGTCCTGTTTACATGCGGCTTATTCCGATGGCTATGGCCATGCCCATGGCAACGATGGACAAGAAGTACAACACGAAGGCCGTGAGCAAGCCGACGCCGATGAGAAAGAGGAATTTGAATGCAAACAGCAGCCTGCGCTCGTAGGCGTCGGGTTCGTCCTTGTTCGGGTCTGGAGCGAGCGGGACGATCTCTGCTCCCATGCCCTCGCCCTCGTCCGGCAAGTAGCCAAACTGGCCTCCGCAGTGCAGGCAGGTGAACACGTCCGTGACCCCGTCAGGCAGGTCCACGCTGCCCTCGCAGTGCGGACAGGCCACGGCCACCATGGCCGTGGTTGTTCAAAATCCGGCTTCGTTCTTTGCCCGAATTGCCCTAAAGCGCCAGCACCATGCCGTAGGCAAAGGAGAGCAGCAAGAGGCCAACCACGGCCATGAAGCCGAGGAACAACGTCCGCTCCAGCGCACTCATCTGCTCCTCTTCAGGAGGCGGACTTCCGTCGAAGGGTGTCCTGCGCATGACCGGGGATTGGCCCACCGGCCTTGTCCTTTGCCGGGTTCAAAGGGTCTGTGGACCACCGGCGGGCATCGGCGCCAGCATGGTGATGTTCGCACCGCGCAGGCTTGGGCCCTCGTGGAAGGTCGCGAAGATGCCGACGTCGGCGCCGCTGTCGCCGCCGATGTTGTGGGCCAAGGCGAACCAGGTGCGCCCTTCGGCGTCCACGCGGATGTCGAGGAAGTCGCCGAGACCGCCGCAGCGGTTGTAGCCGCAGTCTTCGAGGGTGTCGATCGGGTCGTCCATCGCGTTGAGTTGCACGGTGGTCAACAGCGGCGTCTCGTTGAAGGCGTCCGTCGCGTAGGTCAGGTACGCGTTCCAGATTTCCTCTTCGCGGGCGTCTTCACCGACGTAGCCGAAGGCCACGGTGCCCTCGTCGCCGGCCACGACCACAGGGAATCCGGTGCCGGTCAGGCCGATGGGTGGCGCAATCATGGTCGCGTTGGACCAGGTCGCGCCTTGGTCGCGCGAGTAGGACCAGTAGGGCATGTCGTCGAGGCCCATCCACATGGCGTGGACGTTGCCGGCGGAATCGACCTCCACCTGCGCCTCTTCGGCGTTCCAGGTGTCGGCGGTTCCGGTTTCGGAGGTCGGGAGCGGGTGTTCCGTCCACGAAATGCCCGCGTTGGTCGTGCGGAAGACCGAGTAGCCTTCACCCGTGCATCCCTTGTTGCCGCGGTAGAAGTTGCCGTCCACGCTGCCCACCAGGTGTGCGGACAAGCCGCCCGAAGAGCAGGTCACCGGTGCGCCTGAGGTTTCTGGGCCCCACGTGGCGCCGCCGTCTTGGCTGGACGAGCAGAGTGGGTGCGGCGCGTTGCCGTTGATGCAGAACATCCAGGTGGTCGGATGGAAGAGGGCTTCCATGTTCGAGCTCGCGATGGTTTGGTGGTCTTGGACCGAGTAAATCTGTGTGGCCACGCTGGGTCCGTTCCACGATGCGCCTTCGTCGTCGGACCACTCGACGGTCATGCCAAGCAAGGCGTGCATGTCGAATTTCATGATGCGGCTGGTCCACGGATCGACGTAGATGTAGGGGTCGTTGGAGTTCGCAATCGGCAGCAGCGGATCGTAGACGTTCTCGCAAGAGTAGTCCAGCACGGTGGTCATGCCGATCAAATCGCAGGCCACCACGGCCGTAGAGCCGCCCGGTCCGTTGCCGTAGGAACTCATGAAGAGGGTCTGAGACTCGGTGATGCCCATCGTCGGCTCGAAGGTGGACATGCCGATGCCGTAGTAGGTGCCCATGGCGTGGAAGGGCGCGTTTCGACCTTCGAGGCCGAGGCTATCGTTGCCCCACGCGTCCACCGCACCGGGCATGTGGTACCACGTCAATTCAGGGCGCTCAAAGTCCCACACCGTCGGCGCGGGCGCCTCCGCTTCAGGCTCCTCGCCGCCGAGGCAGCCCGCCAGCGGCAGGGTCAGCATCATGGTGGTCAGGAGGAGGGCCATCGTGCGCATGCTGCTCACCTGTGCCTCGCGTGAGCGAGGTTCACGCTTCGTCTGACGTGGGATGTTGTCTTGAACGCTGCCTTCGGTGCCGGCGCGAGCCTTCGATGGCTTGGCGGTCGAGCACCGATTTGCCGTAAGGCGTCAGGTACTGCTCCAAGGGATCGCGCCGACGACGGACGGCCCCACTTCCTTTGCCGCCGACCTTGCCGCCGCCTCCGGTCGCCCTACGGCCGGCTTTCAGGCGGGCCTGCACTTCGAGGGCGCGCTCGCGCTTTTGCGCGTCGGTGAGGTTCTTCATCGACGGGTCGTTCATCAGACCCTCGAGTTCCTTCTTCTGTGCACGCTTCTTGGCGGCCCGGTGCTGGTAGACGAAGCTCATGCCCGCGAGGGGAATGGCGAACCAAATCGTGGTCGAAGCGCCCGGATGGAGGGTCATGACCGGCATCTCGAGGAGGATGAACACGCCCACGAGCAGGCCGACTGAGCCGACGGCCGCGGCCGCGATGGTCGGCAGGAGCCGGCGCACGGAGCGCGTGAAGTACCAGGTCACCAAAGCGGCGATGATTGGGATGAACTCGCCTTGCTCGATGTCGATGCCGCGCACGTAGAGGGCCTGCACGCCGGCCGTGATGCCGATGAAGGCCAGCAAACCGGCCATCATCCGCAAACTGGCTTGGGCCACGGAGACCATCATGACGCCGATGATCGCGGCGCACACCAGTTGGCTCTGCGCCATGTCCAGCGGCGATTCAACCCCCACCGATGCGAGCATGCCAAGCAGGTTTGGGGCCAAGACGTAGCCGGCGGCTGCACCGATGGCGAAGGCCGTGACGGGCAAGCGACGGTGGCCTTGCAGGAGGAGCAGGACCGAGAAGAGCACGATGGGCACGCCCGCGAGTGGGCCCTGTGCTTCCACGACAAGCAGCAGGTCGCTGCCCGACGAGGCGATATCGTCGATTCTCGACACAGGCCAACCATGGCCATCCCGGTCTTGATGATGCCGATGGGCGATGCACGGTTGGGAAATTCACAAACAGGGTTCGGGGGTTTGACGGGCATGGTGGAGGACGACGGCCTTCGTTTGCCCTCCGTCGAAGGCGCGCTTCTTGACGCCATGACGCCCCACGTCGAGGCGGGTGAGCGGCGCAGGGAACAGGCCCGTGCTGAACTTGGGCCCAAGCCGTTGGTCCTGCGGATGCTGCTGACGCTGCTGCTCGTCGGTGGCCTGGTGTGGGCGTGGACGCTGGAGGCCTTCGGACCGCTGGGCGTCGTTGCCGTGCTTTTCGTGCTCGTCGTGCCCTTCGAGAAGCTCTTCCCGCGGCACGCTCAGCCCTTGCGTCGCCCAATGGTGCTCTCGGACATCACCCACGCCCTGCTCTTGCCGGTGAATGGCATCCTCGCGGGTGTGGTGATCGTGACGGTCGCGGTGCTTTCGCTGATGTGGATTCCTGGCCTGCTGATTCGTCCTTTGGTGGACCAACTTCCTGAGACGCCACGCTTGGTGCTCGGCGTGCTCTTGTTTGACCTCGCCGTGTACTGGACGCACCGCTTCTACCACGAGGTGCCCTTCCTGTGGCGCTTTCACCAGGTGCACCACTCGACCGAACATCTGGATTGGGTCTCTGGCTTTCGCACCCATCCGCTTGACGGTGCGTTGTTGGCACCGGCCTTCGTCTTCCTCATCGCCGCCGGTTTCTCACCGGAGTTTGGCGGCGTCCTCGCCATCGCGCAGGCCCTCATTGGCCTCTTTTTGCACGCGAACGTGCGGTTTCGATGGCGCTTGCTTCATCCGCTCATCATCACGCCGGAATTCCATCACTGGCATCATTCCAGCCACGAAGAGGCGCGCTGGTCGAATTACTCCACCTTCCTGCCGGTGTGGGATTTGATCTTCCGCACCTACCACATGCCGAAGGACGAGCGCCCGATGCGTTACGGCATCGACACCCCAATGCCGACCGGCGTGATCGAGCAGTGGCTGTTGCCCTTCCGCGGCATGGGTTCGCCGCTTGCGGTCCTCCGCCATCCCTGGCGTTCGGTCAAGGCCCTGTGGCGCGGCACGAAAGCGCTGCTTCGTGACATGCGGTGGAGCGCCACGCGCAAGCGGGACCAGACGCCCTTTGGCGTCCCGAAGGTTCCCGTGCCCGAAGACCTGTGATGCAAAACGCGGATTGGGACGCTTCCTTGAAATGGCGACCGCAGGTCGGGAGGGTTGGTGAGCACCGTGATGCACGACCTTGCGAACCCCACTGAAGCCCACCTCATGTTGCGTGAGATGGTGCGTGAGTGGGTTCAGGAGCACGTTGAGCCTCAAGCGCACGAGCACGACCGCCTTGAGCGGTTCAACCTCGACCTCATGCGATCCATGGGCGAATTGGGCCTGCTCGGCCTGACCGTGGACGAGGCCTATGGTGGGGCCAACCTCGACGCCGTGGCCGTGTGCATCGTGCACGAGGAACTCTCGGCCTCGGACCCCGGCTTTGCGCTGGCCTACCTCGCCCACTCGATGCTCTTCGTCAACAACCTCGCCTTCAACGGCGACGACGCGCAAAAGGAGCGCATCCTGCCCAAGGTCTGCTCCGGTGAATGGATCGGCGCGATGGCGATGTCCGAGCCAGATGCGGGAACCGACGTCCTCGGCTTGAGCACCAACGCGGTCAAGCAAGCCGACGGCACGTGGCTGCTCAACGGCCGCAAGATGTGGATCACGAACGGCGTGCTCGACGAAGAAGGCACGCCCGCTGACGTGGTGTGGGTCTACGCCCGCACGGGCGAGGACGAGAAGGGTCGCGTGCAGATGAGCACCTTCCTCGTGGAGGCCGGCATGCCTGGATACAGCGTCGGTCAGAAGATCATGGACAAGACCGGCATGCGCGCGTCCAATACCGCAGAATTGGTGTTCCAAGACTGCGTCGTGCCTGCTGCGAACCTCGTCGGTGAACAGGGCGGCTCCCTGCTCCACATGATGCGCAACCTCGAGATCGAGCGCCTTGCCCTCGCGGCGATGTCGCTCGGCATCGGCCGCCGCGCCCTCGAGGAAATGAACCAGTACGCCACGGACCGCTCCGCCTTCGGCAGCAGCATCCGTGACTTCGGGCAGATTCAGCGCCACATCGGCGAGTCGTGGGCCAAGTACCGCGCCATGCGCGCCTACATCTACGACACGGCCTCGAACCTGGTGCTTGGCCAGGCCGGCCAGCGCCTCGATTCGGACGGCGTGAAGCTCTACGCTACGACGGCGGCCAAGGAAATCGCCGACGCTGCCATGCAGGTCATGGGCGGCTACGGTTACGTGGCGGAATACCACGTTGAGCGCCTGTGGCGCGACGCCAAGCTGCTCGAAATCGGCGGTGGCACGCTGGAATCTCACCAGAAGAACATCACGCGCGACCTCGCGAAGATGCACGATGCGATCCTCCGCTGAAGCGCACAGCCGCTTCAACCTGCCATGCTGCTGTACCAGCCCCAAGCCAGCATGAAGCCGATGACGAGCCAAATGTTCAGCACAATGGCGATCCATGCAAGAACCCTCGCCG
>PBKJ01000007.1 GCA_002722135.1 Methanobacteriota archaeon
CATTCTTAGGATTAAACCCGAGGCTTTCTCAGATAATAGTGCAAAGGCAAAACGCACCTTTCCTTCTCACAAATTCCCACCATTAACTGAAAATCCATTGGGCTTCGTTTATGTTGGCCTCACGAGCCTAACTGCGGAGGATCGGTTTGTAGTACACAGAGATAAACTACCCAAAGCAAGTAAAATCGCAAAATCAGGATTTCTGCTTGATGGAACTTACCAAGAAGTAGGTAAAGATCTTACAGATAAATTTGGTTTCAAACAAGTTGGATGGAGAGATTACAAACCAGAAAAGTTGGAGTCTTGGGTAGCATGGAACTTCTACAAAATGGGATATTGGGTTTGGGGGTCTCATCACCATGATGATGAGAATTTCCTCGGCACAAAGCCATTTGATTGATTCAAAACCCCTTGCGACACCCTCAGTACAGACAGTTCACGCGTCGGTACCCTCTCATTCTGCGGAGCATCACACGGTGCGAGCACGCATCAACGAGGCCACGACGTCCATGGTCGTCCCGCCCTCGAGCGTTGCGCTCGTGGTCAGTCCTGTGGAGACGGAGGAGGGCTTCCTCGCCGCAAAGGTGCTGAGCAAGTGCACGAAGCGGTTCAGTGGAAGGCCTTGATCCCAATCGAGGTGAGGGCGCCCTCGGGCCGTTAACGGCAACAGCGGCACATGCGCCACCAAGCGTTCCATGTGGCCGCTGACGTGCGAGGTCTTCACGCGGAAGATGCGCCATGAATCCCCACGGGTCCCCTTAAGCCGATACGCATAGAGGGGCATCAAGCCGGTTCGCTCACCGGTGGCCACCAGCGCATCGTGCTGATCCAGCGTCCTCCCTGAGAGGTACAACTTGCGGTCTTTGCTGCACTTCACCTCGATGGGGAAGGCCGCATCGCCTCGAAGAACGAGCAAATCTCCCGTGCCTTCGGTTCCGCTTCCCGGGGCTCGAACGACCAGGAAGGGAGCCTCGATGATTGAACGCATGCGGACGCGTTCTTCGGGCGTGCACGAACGGGTGACGGCGTCGACGCCATCGGCTGAACCTGCCAACACATGGAGGAGTTCACGCTCGTACGCGCTGCCCGTGCCCATACCCGCAGAACGCTGTCATGGGTTTTTGATGATGTCCGAAGATTCAGGGTGACAGGACGTGCTTCAAATCCCTGAGCCGTGTGGCCGAAGCGTGGCACGAATCGGCGTGAGAAGCGCTGATTTCACGTGGGTGCACCGTGTGCTGGTGCTGCTTCGCGAACGTGGGCATCGTCCGTGCCACCTCGAATCCGGCGAAGCCGTGCCACACGACGTGAAGGTGGTGTTGACGACCATTCACGAGGCGGAAGACGGCGCCACCGGCCTCCGAGCAGACCACCTCGAGGCCGATTTGGCCAAGGCACTGCGGGGGAGCGCAGAGGGCACGCGTCAGCGCAGGGTCGTGGTCGGTATCGATCCAGGGCCTCGCCCTGGCGTGGTGTGGTCCGTTGATGGACGTGAGGAAGGGGCCAAGCAACTTGACCGACCTGACGACGTGGGTCACCTTGTTGACGCCTTGAGCCAAGCTCACGACGACCGTCCGGTGCTGGTGCGCGTGGGCGACGGCGACCCAGGCGTGCGCAACAAGATCCTCAGGGACCTTGTCGACACCAGCCATGCCATCGAACTCGTCGACGAACGAAGGACGTCCAAGGGCTTGGCCAGGCACGATCACGTTGGAGCCGCCCGCCGAATTCATCGCCTTCGAGGCCGTGCCATGGGCCTCGTTCCGGACGACCCACGGTGGGACGGCATGGTGCGTGACGTGCAACGTCGGAGCCGTGAATGGACGGATGGACGCCTGACGCTTCCGTCCTCGCTCGCCCTTGAGGTCGCACGAGGTGAATTGAGCATGGCCGAGGCCGTGACCCGCATGGAAGGCGTCAACTGACCTGAATGCTGTACCGTGTTCGGCCACGCCAGTACACGCTAATGCGCCCCCCGCTCGAGACACAAATGGCGAGCGCAGCGGCTTGAATCGACAGGGCCTTGGCGGCCAAATGCCGACCTCCTTCTCCTGAGTGGAGGGGGACGTCGGTCGTCACCTGGATGTACCGTCCTGCATCGCTGGCCACGCCGGCTCGGTTGAACAGGATCGCTCCGTCGAGCCAGGCAAACTCGAGGATGGTCTCGTGGGTCTCCTCACGAAGGATGTCACGTCGCGCCACGGGGTGACCCTTGAACGGGTTGAGGACCAGCGCCTTCGAATGCCGACGCATCGACGGTAGGCTTCCAATGCCGAACAGCGCACCGATGGCATGGCCTTCGCGACCACGGTCCGCGATGGTGCGTGCCAAGCCGATGGCCGCCGTCAGGACGTCGAGATCCACCTCGGCTTCCTCTGCGAGCGTGACCAAACTGTGCGAATCAAGGGAGCCCGTGTCCACGTCCAAGACGCCCTCGATGGGATCGGCAAGGACGACCAGATAGCGCTCCTCACGTGAAGCAAGATGCTCCCCGACGGTTTGCAGAATCAGGTCGTGGAGGTGCGTCAGGAGACCGAGGCGCTGTGATGTAAGCCGTTGCTCGAGCAAGGTGCATGGCTGACCTGAAGCCTGCACGGCTTCCATTACCGTACGCTGGCTGGTCAACACAGCACGAGGCATCGAAGCTGGAAGACGTTCCAAGGCGGAGAGCAGCGTTCGGGAATTGGTTCCGATCAGGACGGCCCGGTCGTAGGACGCTCGACCTGCAAGGCTGGCCTCGACAAGGTCGGCCAGAACCACCACGTGCGCACCTCAGGCCGTCGTGGTGTCCATACCGGGGAATTGGTCTTCGTTTTCGCGGTACACCGTCCGCATGTTCATGATGAAGTTCCGATCTTTGACCACGAGAATGTACTCGTTGAAGCCGGGGTCTTCCTCACCGTCCAGCTTGCCGAGGATGATGTCGAGGGTCAACTTTGCACCTTCTCGGTGTGGATAAGCAAACACGCCCATGGAGATGGGAGGTGAGACGATTCGACGGACATCGCCCATTTCGCTGATGGTCTCGAAGATGTTGGCGTAGGTTTCTGGCAACAGTTCCCGTCGGCGCTCGTCTTGGTTGGGACGGCGGCAATCCGGCCCCACAGCGTGAATCACGTGCTTGTAGCGGTCGCTGAGGGCGAAGGGACTCGTCACAACGTTGGTGGTCACCGCACACGGAGGGGCGTTGATCTTGCGCTGATCCAGGCAGATTTGCCGGGTGGCCTGCGTCATTTCTTCGCCAGCTTCAGCGTGAATGCGAGCATCCATGCCTTCGCGGCCGGAGAGCCTGTTGTTGGCGGGGGTGATGAGCACGTCACCGTCGTGGTGCCATGGTTCGCCACCGACCACGCGAAGGACGCCATGCCGGCAAGTTCGCGCCATGTAGAGTTCGGCCATGGACGGCCGAAAAGGCACGAGTACATATGAGGTGTGGAAATGGGGCCCGTCCCCGCGCCGCAGCGCGAGGAGGGCGGCCGACCCTGAGGGTTATGTCGCAGAAAAGCGGATGAGGACCTCAGTCGAGGTGCTCGATGCCCTGCTTCTTGACGTTGGCCTTCTTGATCTTGTCAGGCAGCCAAGCGGGGCCGTTTGCGGGCTTGTCGACCATCGAGATCGAGCCCGTGAACACGTGCACACGCTTCGTCCCGCGCTCGCGCAGGCGAATGTCCGTGTGTCCGCGGGTCGCAGCCTTGAGGGCCGCGCCACGCGGTTGCTTGCTCGCGAACACTTGGCTCGTATCCTTTCCGTTTTCCATCAGCACGAAGTACTTCTTATCTCCCATGAGGTATTCCTCCAGTTGGTCGTTTGCACAGACAGGATATAACCATTTCTCCGAACAAACGGCTTACTGCGCCCCATAGTGGACGCAGTACCCCATTCCGAATGGCAATGGGGGACTGCGGACACGTTCAGACGTTGAGGGGCAACTGCTCTTGGACAAAGGCCGTCCAAGCCTCTTCGCTCCAGCCTTCTGGACGTGGCCCAGTGAGCCACGTGGCGTACTGCTCAGCCGTCCAGCCGTCTGGACGCTTCAGTTCGGCAGGCGTCTGGGCGACCTCTTCATCCCAAAGGGCGGCCTCATCGGCTTGATTCATGCGAAGATCGGCGGTCAGCTCTTCGGTTTCGCTCTTTGAGCGAAGGGCGAAGGCCGTGACGAGCAGCACCACCACCAGCAACGGGACGAGGAAAGCCCAGGTTGGAAGGCCGTCTGCTTCAGCTTCCTTCTGACCCCCAGTCTGGTCGTCCTCCTGTGTGCGATTGGCGGCCGTCAGGTTCACGGCCACCCCCACCTCGTCCACCTCGTCGTCAACGTCAATGCAGCGCAGCGTTTGCACCAAGGTCCCATTGGTTGAACCCAAGGAGAGCCATGTCGCGCTCATGGTGGCTTCTTCCTCCGTGAACGCCACCACGCGAACGGGTTCGTCATGCACCATGTTTCCAGCTCCGTCACGGACCGTCAATCGGCACACGACGCCCAACACGCCGTCCAAATCGGTCAAGGCTGCGCTCAAGGTCACTGGATCCCCAGCCGTGCCGGTGCTGTTGACCGTGACGTTGCTGATGACGGGAGGGGCGTGGCGGAGGATCAAATCGAGCAAGGCTCGACTGCTCGCGCCGTCGATGTCGGTGGCGCGTAGGCCTACACTTGCTTCACCGTTCACAAAGGCGCTGTCCGGACGAAGACGGAACCAGCGCGCATGTTCGTCATCGGGCACCTGAGCGGCGCATGCTGCCGAGGGGGATGCTTCTGTGTCGCCTTCATTCCACGCAGGGGCGGTCGAACGCCAACCCTCCTGTTCGATGGTCACCACCGTCTCCTGCAAAGGACGGGTGCTGATGACGCGCGCCCCAAACCAGACCTCCATCCCAAACCGAAGTTCCTCAGCCTCACCGCGTTCGTCGCACAACACGGCCATGTCGATGACAGGTGGAGTCAGCACCACATCACGCTCGAGGATGGCGCTTGCAGGGGCACCGTGCGCGCCGGTAAGGGCCACGTCAAGGCTCAATGTTCCCTCCTCAAGGGGATTGGTCGGAACCTCAAGGGCGACCACGGTGTGCTGGACGCCGGCTTCGATCTGCACAGGGAGAACACGTGCTGCTTGACCGGGCCAAGACACGACGAGGTCGCCCACGGCGCCCGTGCCGGCATCGTCTGCGTCAGCGTAGGTGATGTGCAAACGTTCCGAGCCGTCACCGATGGCCCGTTCAAGGGGCGATCCTTGTTCATCAAGCAACGCGAGGGTGACGGTCGGTGCTGCGTCTCCAATCACGAAGCGGCGACGCAGACGTTCTTCCTCGGCCACGGTCACGACCAGGTCCACGTCCTCAAGGGGCAGTCCGTTGGGCAAAGTCAAGTTCCACGCGGTGCAGACCAAACTCGGATTCACGGCCACTTCACCGAGCAGCTCAACATCGAGGAGCACCGCTGTGCCGTCTTTTCGTTCCACGCTCAGCAAGGGAGCCTCGAGCACACGGTCGTGATCCAAGTCAGAAACGCACGCGGTGACCTCCGACGTCGCATCGCGTGGAAGGCCCGTGAGCGGCACACCGGCGGGCAAGGAAATACCGGACCACGGCGTCGCGTCGACGCCTCCCACGTGGGGTCCAAACCAGGTGCTCGGCGCATTCAGCACCTCCATGGCACCCTTCAATTCGACGACCGTGGTGGCTGCACTCACGTCCTTGACGACGGCACGAAGGTCAAGCCAGCCCACGGGGTACACTGAGGCATCAATGGGCAACAGCAGGCTGCTCCACCACACGCGATCGTTGGAGGTCCCCAGGACGATTTCTTCCCACGGGGAGGTGGTGTTCGTGGTGTCGTTCCGAAGCGACCACTGCAACAGGACGTCGGTCACGTTCAGGTCATCCACGGCTTCGACCTCGCAAATGATGCTGTCCCCGCGGTAAGCGCTCTGCCCTAGGCACCTGATGTCGAGCACTTCAGGTGGGGCGTTGCTCCAAAATCGGTGGAGAAGGAGGTTGTCGTCCGTGGCCACCTCAGCGTGAACATCGTTGGCCACGTAACGGACTTGCACATCGATCCAGCCGCTGCGGTCCACTGAGAAATTCAATGGCATAATCACACGCGAACCGCTCAGGTTGCCCGCAGGAAGGGTGAGGTTGACGTTCGAAAGCAGGGTTGAACCTTGCACGTCGCGGATCTCAATGCGTCCTTCGGCCGCGCTCATGCCGTGGTTCTCAACCATCAACTCGAGCGTGGCGTTCAGGCCTTGCGTAACGTTCGCCACGGTTCGCACATCCATCAACCGAACATCGTGGAACTGGTCAGCATAAGGCGCCATCTTCGGATCGCCCACCACAACCCCCATCCAACCGATTTGGGTGTTGGCCATCGCGTGTGCTTCGGCCATGGAGTATCCCGTTGCATACGCGTCAAGCAACACAGAAGGTGAACCGACCGCGGTCAGGTAGGGCTCGTAGACGTAGCCTTTGACGCTGGACACGCCGTCCTCAAGCAGATCGGCCACCAAGGATTGGCCGTAGCCGGTGCCCCAGGTGAACGAACGACCGCCGGTGGAGACCGCCGTCTCCGCGATGCTGCCGTTGACCCAGTCGTGTGAAGGGCGAATGGCTCGAAGCAGCACGTCATCGACGTGCAGGGCACCGTCCACTGACGTGGACACGACGTCGAGGGTGACCGTCACGCGAAGTTGAACGGCACGAACGTCTGGGCGGAAGCGGGTCACGTCGCTTTCCCACGACGTCGTCGTCGTCCGTGGTGAGGAAGCGTTGGTGGACACCACTGCACCCTGCGCGTCCAAGCCTTCCACCGTGACGTGGAAGGAGCCGTGCGCGGTGCCGGAGCGACGTCCATGCGCCAAGATCAACCACGCGTGGTCGTCCAGTTCTTCCGGGACATCGAAGGTTTGGCTGACGCTCGCGGCCTGCGCACCGGCCACGGACAACGGTTGACACGTGCCGAGCACGGCGCGGTTGAGGGCGGTGATCTGCCAGTCCTCCAGCGCCGAGGACCACACGGCCACTTCATCGATCATCCCTTCGAAATACGTGCTTCCCGCGCGGTTGACGCCCATGCGATAGCGCTCAATCTCGTTCACCGCACCTGCCGGTTGCTGGTGGGTGTTGACGAGCACGCCATCGAAGTACTGGCGCACCTCGCCAGCATCGAACACCGTGACGAGGTGCATCCACCGTTGTGCCTCAATCGCTCCAAAGGCGTGGGTCTGGTTGTTGTGCAGGCGCCACTCGCCGCTGAACGCCGCGTGCTGGAAGGAAGCGTTGGCTCCTGCGTTATCGGACACCGCAAACACCGTGGCGTAATTTGGCAGGGAGCTGGAGTTGGCCCAGACCCATTGGCTGACCGTGAAGTTCCCGTCCCAATCGTCGACGTCAACGTCGAGGTAGTCGTCCACGCCATCGAACCAGAGGCACCCGCCGTCCACGCAGGAGCGCCAATTGGAGGCGTCCATGCCAATCGCGGTCAAATCCGCGTCGCCCACGCTGTCGGACACCGTGCTGCCCGAACCGTCCTCGAAGGACCAGTGGTGTTCCAAAGACGCGCCTGAGGGCATCCACGCGTCGTCCACGACAAAGGCGCTTGCCGGAACGGGTGTCTTGCTCAAGTTGGACGTGGACCACGCGAGCTCCAACCCGTGAGGCCCTCCACCCTGGTAGAACTCAACGCGCAAGTCGTGAAGTCCTGCATCGAGGTCCACCCAGCCCGTGCGCTCCACCATGCCGTGCATGCCGTAGTTCGTCACCACGCTCTGACCGTCGATCCACAATTCCGTACCGTCGTCGCTGGTCAGGTGGAAGGTCCAGTTGTCGGCCCATGGCACGTCCACAAGGCCTGAGAAACGCGCCCCCCAGTTGTGCTTGAAGCGATCGTCCAAGCCGGGGTAGGGCTGTCCAGAGGACCCGTAATCGAGGTCGGCCTCCACACGCGCATGATCTGGTTCGCGGTCGATGAGGACCGGCATCGCGCCGCTGGGAATGGTCACGCCGCCCTCGTTGTCGAAAAATTCCCCGTGCAAACCAGACGTTCCGTCCCCGGAGAACTGGCTGCAGTTGGCCGCAACCTCGAGGGCCATGGCCCCCGAACCGCCGCGCTTCACGTCGCTCCACGTCCATGCAAAGGTCTCGCCTGCCGCAGGCGACCCTGCGCTGGCCTCCCAGAACTTCCGACCGCTGGTCGTGGCTGCATCGGCGGTCTCGAAGCCCTGGTTCGGGAGGAAGTTCTCGCTCCATGAGCCGTCGTTGCTGCCCCATGAGGCGTAACCCATCACGTTGGACGCGTTCGTCAAGAACGTGGACGTCTCGTCAAAGAGGACGTCGATGCCATGCGATTGGTTGAGGGTGGCGTTGGCCACGTAGAGGTCGTCGTTCCAGAACTTGTAGCCCGAGCCGTTGCGGTTGGTGGCCAGATCCAGCACGTGCGTGCCACGCTCACCGAGGCTACCGTTGGCCTTCTCGATGAGACCAAGCGCCGTTTCAACGCTGTAGCCCGTCAGCCGCGTCACCAAGAAAAAGCCCTGCTCGTCGCGGTTGAAGCGCTCCATCGGACCACCGGCGAGCGGCCCGTAGCTGTGGGTGTCCCACCAATCTTGGCCGATGCTGGAATTGTAGGCGCCACCAACAAGGGACAGCTCTTGGTCGAAACTGGCCTTGTGGTTCCCACCTGAGACGCGCAATGGAATGCCTTTGGTGGTGACCAGATAATTCAGCGAAGAAGAGGTGTTGCGCTCCAGCAGCATGGTGCGGAAGGGGTCCTCGAAATGGGTTTGGAAGGCTTCCCGGTTGATGGTCTCCGAGGTCGGAACGTCGCTTCCGTTGAAGATGAACACGCGGTCTTCGCTGATGTTCCTCGCTGAGACAAAGGCCCAGCCAATCGTGCGGCTGGCTTCTGAATTGTTGTTGATGAGGACGCCCACGTCGCTGTAATCCAACACGGTGAGCAGGTCAAACTCCCCGGGGACGGCGACGTCCACCCACGGCGTCTGATTCCACACGTCAGAGGCCGTGTTGGCCTCAAAGCCTGCAAACAGGCTCTGAAGGCTCGAGGGAGTGTTGGGCTCGTCGCCTGTGATACCAACGACCATCGAAGGCGGACACAAAGGCACCAGGAACAAGGTCAGCACAGCGAAGACAACCAAGCCTCGCCGCATGGTGGTTGACCTTCCCTCGGCGGTTTAGGCATGTCGGGGTGCCGAGCCCACTCACATCCGGACCTTCTTGCCGGTGATGGCCCGCCAAATGCGTTGCAGTGGGTCGTAGTACCGGTCAACGACGCGTTCCTTGAGTTGGATGATGGCGTCGTCGGTGATCTGGATGCCGGCTGGACAAACTTCCGTGCAGCACCGGGTGATGTTGCAGTACTCCACACCGAATTCCTTGCGGATTTCCGGGATGCGGTCCTCAAGGTCCAGCGGGTGCATCTCGTACTGCGCGAGGCGAACCAAGTTTCGCGGGCCTGCAAAGGCATCGAATTCCTGATGATCGCGCAGGACGTGGCAGGTGTTCACGCAGAGGAAACACTCGATGCACTCGCGGAAGTGCTGCACGCGGTGGGCTTCGGTTTGGTTGAACTTCCAGTTTGGCTCCTCTGGCCCACGGATGGGCGCGATGCGCTGAGCCACCTCGTAATTCCACGAGACGTCGGTGACGAGGTCCTTGATGTGGGGGAAGGCCTTCATCGGACGAATCTCGATGGGTTGGCCCTTCGGGGTCTCCTCGACGACGTCGGACATGCGGGTCATGCACATGAGGCGAGGCCGTCCGTTGATTTCGGCGGAACAGGAACCGCACTTGCCGGCCTTGCAGTTCCAGCGCACGGCCAGCTCGGGCTCTTGCTCGTACTGGATGCGGTGGACGCAATCGAGGACGACCATGCCTTCATCGAGTTCGATCTCGTAGTCTTGCATCTCGGCGCCTTCGCCGACGCCACGGGTCACGCGGAAAGCTTGCTTTCGACCTTTCAGGGACATTCACTTCCCACCTCCTTGTTGCTCCGCGCGCTCTTTGATCATCGCCTTGACCTCGTCGAGGGCGACTTGGAGGTCCTGGCGGATGGGTTCAATGCGCTCTTGCCGGACCTTGATGTCACCGTCTTCCATCCAGACGATGTTGAGGTGTTGACCCCAGTGGTCCTCGTCGGGCACGGGGAAGTCGTCCCGGGTGTGACCACCGCGGCTTTCTTCGCGCGTCAGCGCCGCAAGGGCGGCGACCGTCGAGATGTCGGCCATGTTGATCAGGTCGAGGGCTTGATGCCATCCCGAATTGTAGCGCCGATCGGCGCCTGGGAAGCAGGCATCGGCACGGGCCCGGAAGGCCTTGAGGTCCTCGAGGGCCTCCTCAAGTTCCTCCTTGGTGCGGATGATGCCAACCTTGGCCTGCATCATGTCGCGCATCTCGTCGTAGATCAGTCCTGGATTCTCGCCCTCACCGCGCTCAAGGGGTTCGAGCATGGTCGCGATGGCGGCCTTCACCTGATCTTCATCGATGGGCGGAGGGGCAAGGTTGCGCGCCCGGTGGGCGGCGTGCTCGCCGGCTCGCTTGCCGAACACGATGAGGTCCGACAGGGAGTTGCCGCCGAGGCGGTTGGCGCCGTGCAGGCCTGAGGCCACCTCGCCGCAGGCGTACAACCCGGGAACGGTGGATTCCTGCGTGAGGGGGTCGACACGGACGCCGCCCATGACGTAGTGCGCCGTAGGTCCGACTTCCATCATCTCCTCGCTGATGTCCACACCGGCGAGTTCCATGAACTGGTGGTACATCGAAGGGAGCTTCTTCTGGATGGCTTCCTTACCTCGGTGAGAAATGTCGAGGAAGGCCCCGCCGTGCGGTGAGCCGCGTCCTGCCTTGACCTCGGCGTTGATCGCCTTGGCGACCACGTCACGGGTCAGCAGTTCTGGCGGACGGCGCACGGTGGCGATTTTACCGCTGACGACCTCCTCCACCCACGCGTCGGCTTCCGCCTCGGTCTCGGCGTGATCGCCTCGGAACATCTCCGGCACGTAGTCGAACATGAAGCGGTCCATCTCGCTGTTGAAGAGACGGCCACCTTCACCGCGAACGCCCTCGGTCACGAGGATGCCGCGCACGCTGGGCGGCCAGACCATGCCGGTCGGGTGGAATTGAACGAATTCCATGTCGCGCAGTTCAGCGCCCGCCCACAGGGCCAAGGCGTGCCCGTCGCCGGTGTATTCCCAGGAACCGGAACACACGGTCCAGCAGCGGGTGATGCCACCGGTAGCGAGCACGATGGACTTGGCCGAGAAGGCCTTGAAATCGCCCTTGACGCGGCCGTAGGCAACGCAGCCGGTGACGCGGTCGCCTTCCTTGAGCAGGTGGCGCACGGTGTATTCCGTGAACATGTCAATGCCTTCGTGGATGCCGCGTTCCTGCAGGGTTCGGATGATCTCCAAACCGGTGGAATCGCCCACGTGGGCGAGACGGGGGAAGGTGTGGCCTCCGAAGTTGCGCTGGTTGATGACCTGCGAGGGCGTGCGGTCGAACACCGCACCCCACTGCTCGAGCTCACGCACGCGGTCGGGCGCCTCCTTGGCGTGAAGTTCAGCCATCCGCCAGTCGGCGAGGTATTTGCTGCCCTTCATCGTGTCATGGAAGTGAACCTTCCAACCGTCGCGGTCGTCCGCGTTGGCGAGGGCCGCGGCGCAGCCGCCTTCGGCCATGACGGTGTGCGCCTTGCCGAGCAGCGACTTGGTGATGATCGCGGTCTTCGCGCCTTGGCGAGCGGATTCGATGGCCGCGCGAAGACCGGCGCCGCCGGCGCCGATGACGATGACATCGTACTCGTGCTCGTCGTATCCCACGCTGGCCACGTCAGACACCTCCCAACAGGACAATGCTGTTTTCCGGGATGGTCCCGTTGGCGACGGACATCACGAAGAGGTCCCCGATGAAGACGAAGCCGAGGCTGGTCCAGAACCAGAAGCCATGGCTGCGGTTGATCCACGGCTTGGTCACGAAACTGTGCAAGCGACCGCGGAAGCCCGCCACGCCGCCGTCCCAGCGGTCGAGCATGCCACCCACCAAGTGCCGGAAGGCGTGGCAGGAGGTGACGTACATCGTCAGGAGGAAGGATTCGGTGGCGAGCACGATGGTGCCGACGTCGAGGATGAAGGACTCCGTGATGCGCATCGAGTGAACGACGTCCCACCACTTGAACAGCAGGATGGCAAGGGCTGCGTAGAGGAAGTAGCGGTGCAGGTTGTTGAAGATGAACAGGCGCTTTTCGCCCGCATAGCCGATCTTCTTGTTGATGTCCGGCTCGTCCACCCAGCAGGCCACGGGGCTGGCGAAGAAGGAGCGGTAATAGACGCGGCGCATGTAGTAGCAGGTGCCACGAAAGCCAAAGGGCAGCCAAAGGATGAGGATGGCCGAGTTCAGCCAGCCAGGGTAGTCGGTCAAGCCCGAGTAGTACAGCACGTCAGGCGAGAAGATGGGGGAGACGACACGGTGGTCGCCGTAGTGGATGTCGCCGTCCATGATGAAGAGGCGCCAAACGGTGTACACCATGAGCAAAATCAGGGCGAAGGCCATCGCCAAAGGCGAGGCCCACCACGCATCTTTTCGGTCGGTTCGGCCAAGGCCGTTGATGACGGGGAGACGAATGCCCTCACCGATGTTAACACCTCCCGCATGCGGGATGCTTGCGGGTGAGCACGTGGGTCTTTGAGGCCTGCGCCTCCACCTGCCTTTCGGCCTTCGCCAAATGAGAGATTGCGAGGATGCTTCTTCTCAGGCGAGGGTCGACCAATCCACGGTCGCTTCGGCAGCGTGGATTTCGTCGACGTCCATCTGCGCAAGTTGGAGTTGGCCGCTCAGTTCGTCGTTGACGGCGTGCCAGTACGAGTAGGCCTCGATCACCCACATGCCGGATTCGCGCGTCCCGTTGCCGGAGTTCTTCACGCCGCCGAAGGGCAAGTGCGCTTCTGCGCCGGTGGTGGAGTTGTTGATGCCCGTCATGCCGGCCTTGATGCCCGTCTTGAAACGGTAGGCTTCGAGGCGGTCGTTGGTGTAGCAGGCGCTGGACAAGCCGTAGGGCGANGCGTTGGCCAGATGCAACGCGTGATCGAAATCACGGGCCTTGACCACGGTCACCACCGGCCCGAAGATTTCGTTCATGAAGCACTCCATGTCCTCGGTGACGTCAGCATAGACGTGCGGCCACATGAAGACGCCAGCGTCGGCGTTGTCAACGAAGCCCGAGGGCGCGTTGTCGGCGGTGATGCGCCCTTCGCCCCAGAGCTTGGTGGCGCCGTCACGCTCGGCCATCTCAAGGCCGGTGAGGAAGTCCTTGGCGTACACTTCGGACAGCATGGGGCCGTACAGGACACCCTCATGGTGGAGGGAGTCACCGATGCGCGTCTCGCGCACCTTGGCCATGAAACGCTCCATGAATTCGTCGTGAATGTCTTCGTGAAGGATGAGGTTCCCGAGGCTGGTGCATCGCTGCCCAGCGGTACCAAAGGCCGCCCAGTACGCGCCTTCAACGGCGTTGGCAAGGTCCGCGCTGGGCATGACCACGAGGGGGTTCTTGCCGCCCAGTTCGAGCGAGCAGCTGACGAGGTTGCGGCCGCAGACTTCCCCAATCATCTTGCCCACACCGGTCGAGCCGGTGAAGGAGACCTTGTTGACGCGGCCTTCGTCGACGGCGTCGACGAGGTGCTGGCCGGCACCGGAACCGGTGCCGTGCACGAGGTTCACGACGCCGTCGGGCAGCCCGGCCTGATGCATGATGCGGGCCAGGGCAAAGGAGAGCAGCGGGGCGTCTTTGGGCGACTTCCAGACCACGGTGTTGCCGCAGATGAGCGCCGGGATGATCTTCCAGAAGGGCACCGCCGCCGGGAAGTTGGATGCGTTGATGATGGCGCACACGCCGAGCGGGCGGCGGTAGGTGGAGAGTTCCTTGTTGGGCAACTCGCTGTGCACGGTCTGGCCGTAGAGGCGGCGTCCTTCGGCTTGGAAGAAGAGGCAGGTGTCGATGGCTTCCTGCACTTCGCCACCGGATTCCTTCAGGGTCTTGCCGATCTCGCGGGTCTCGAGGCGAACGATGTCGTCCTTGAGGTCAAGCAGGAGGCGGGCCATGTTGCCGATGATCTGGCCGCGGGTTGGCGCCGGAGTGGAGGCCCATCCGGGCAGCGCAGCATGCGCAGCGTCGAGCGCCGCATGCACGTCGTCCTTGGTCGAGCGNGGGAAGCTGCCGAGCAGGTCATCCTTGTTCGCCGGGTTGCGGGACTCAAACCGACCGCCGTCGCTGGCTTCGGTCAGTTGTCCGTTGATGATGTTCCAGCCCTTGATGGCGGGAAGGCCATGGGGGTTTTCAGCGTCGAGGAGGTCGAGTCCGGTTTCAAGAAGGCGCGCCATGGGACGGCGAGCGGAGGTTGGCCCTTCAATCCTGCTCACCCCTCCCAAACCCAAGCCATCCCCGAGGTTAAAGGAGGTCAGCCGCAGAAGACCAGTGTAGCGGGTTCCCCGCAGGTGATGGAATGAGCGACGAAGACGGTGTTTCTCTGCGTGTCTCCAAGGCGGTTCCCTCCGACGTCGGTCACGGCCGCGCCCGCATCTCGGGCGAGCATGGCCTCGACCTGAAGCCGGGTGACGTGGTCGAGATCAAGGGCGAGCAGCGGACCACGGCCGCCATCTACTGGCGCAGCCGCCCTGAAGACGCCAAACTCGACATCATCCGCGTGGACGGCATCATCCGCAAGAACGCGGGCGTTTCCCTGGGGGACCGCGTNACNGTGCGGAAGGTCGACCCCAAGGACTGCAAGAAGCTCGTGCTCTCGCCCGTGATGCCCAACAAGCAGAAGGTCAAGTTCGGACCAGGCATCGAAGGCTTTGCCCGCCGCGGCCTCCACAAGCGTCCAGTGATGGCCGGGGACCGGATTTTCATCCCCGGCATGACGCTGTTCAGCGAAACGCTGCCGTTCGCCGTCCTCCAGACCACGCCCAAGGGCATCGTGCGCGTCACGAACGACACGGAAATCGTGCTCAAGGACGAAGCCGTTGACGAGGACGAAGTCGGTCAAACCGAGGGCATCACCTACGAGGACATTGGCGGCATCGGCCAGCAACTGCAGAAGATCCGTGAAATGATCGAGTTGCCCCTCAAGCACCCCGAACTCTTCCGACGGCTCGGCATCGATCCNCCCAAGGGCGTGNTGTTGCACGGCCCGCCCGGCACCGGGAAGACGATGATTGCGAAGGCGGTGGCCACCGAGGTCAACGCCCACTTCAAGTCCATCAACGGACCTGAAATCATCTCGAAGTACTACGGCGAATCGGAAAAGCAGCTCCGCGAAATCTTCGACGAGGCCAGCGAGAACGCGCCTGCCATCGTGTTCATCGATGAAATCGATTCGATTTGTCCAAAGCGCGAGGACGTCTCAGGTGAAGTCGAGCGCCGCGTTGTGGCGCAGATGCTGACCCTCATGGACGGCATGCAGGGCCGAGAAAACGTCGTCGTCATCGGCGCCACCAACCGCCAGGATGCCCTCGACCCCGCCCTCCGCAGGCCCGGTCGCTTTGACCGTGAGATTGAGATCGGCGTGCCCGACCGCGAAGGCCGCCGGGAAATCATGGAAATCCACACCCGTCAGATGCCCATCTCGGACGACTTCGACATGGCTTGGGTCATGGACAACACCTACGGTTTCGTCGGCGCCGACCTCGGCGCCTTGGTGCGCGAGGCTGCGATGAAGGCCCTGCGTCGTTACCTCCCAGAAATCGACCTTGAGGCGGAAACCATCCCGCCCGAAGTGCTCGAGAAGATGGAGGTCAACATGGAGGACTTCAAGGAAGCCATCCGTGATGTGGAACCCTCTGCGCTTCGCGAAATTTACGTCGAAATTCCAGAAGTCAGCTGGAACGAAGTTGGCGGTTTGGACGAGGTCAAGGACCGGCTCAAGGAGAGCGTCGAGTGGCCCCTGACCCAACCTGAAGTCTTCGAGCACTTCGGCATCAAGCCGCCCCGAGGCATCGTCCTCTTTGGCGCCCCTGGTACCGGGAAGACCCTGCTCGCAAAGGCCATCGCCAACGAAGCCCAAGCGAACTTCATCAGCATCAAGGGCCCTGAACTCATCTCAAAGTGGGTGGGTGAATCCGAGCGAGCGATTCGCGAGGTGTTCAAGAAAGCCAAGCAGTCGGCGCCCTCAATNGTGTTCCTTGACGAGTTCGAGTCCATCGCCAGCATGCGCGCATCCAACTCAGCGACCGGAGGTTCCGACGTCGCCAACCGCGTCGTGAACCAGTTGCTGGCCAGCATGGATGGCGTTGAATCCCTCGACGGTGTCATCGTCGTGGCGGCCACGAACCGACCCGAGATGATCGACCCGGCCCTGCTCCGCAGCGGACGCTTTGAGCGCGTTCTGCACGTGCCGCCGCCCGACTCGCCCTCGCGTGAAGCCATCCTCGGCATCCACACAGAAGGCATGCCGTTGTCCACCTTCTCGATGAAGGACGTGCTCGGCAAGATGGAGGGCTTCACCGGAGCGGACATCGAAGCCGTGTGCCGTGAGGCGGCCCTCATCGCCATGCGAGCCGGGAAGAAGAAGGTCACGAAAACGCACTTTGAGGAAGCCATTGGACGCGTGCGTCCCACGGTCACCCCGGAGATGCTGGAGTACTACGACAAGATGGAGCGCAACATGACCTCAGGATTGAGCGGCATCAAGCGCAACGCCAAGGATTTCGGATTCGGCATGGAGTCTGCCTGAGGGAGCACGATGGCGAGTTTCTCCTCCGAGATCATCGGCCGCAACGTGGTCGATGTGGAAGGAGCGATGTTCGGCGTGGTCACCGACCTTCGCCTGGCCCCGACCACCGGCACCATCACCCACGTGCTCGTGGAACACGCGCCTGAAATCGACCCGGAACGCTTGCCGTGGAGCACGCGAAACGGTTTGGTTGAGGTCCCAGCGGAAGAGGTTGAGCGCATCGCGAACCTCGTCCATCTGCGCCGCTGAGCGGTGATGCAGAAGCCCACACGGGCGGGCAACCTTCTAAACGTGCATGAAGGCGTCTTTGTCTGAACATTGTTCTAGAGGAGAGGCGCATGGAGGCTTCAGCGAAGGTCAGAAGGTTGGCGCTCCAGATCGCATTCTGGACCGTGCTCGCCACGCTGCTCCTCAGCGTGCTGTTGACCTTCGTCAACGTCGCCAACGTCAACCAGTTGTCCGCCTANGACGACGACTGGAACGATTTGTCCTCCTTCCGAGAAGACCTGGAAGCCATGGGGGTCGAAACCCGTTCGCTGGTCAGCAGCCCCCTCCTCTTGGCCGACATCGACGACCCCCGGAACACCACCTACATCGTCGCAGGCGTGGAGCGAGACACGCTTTCTCTGCCCCAATTTGACCCGGACGGCTTGATCCGCTTCGCCACCGAGGACGGATACTCCCCCTCCGAAATCGAGGCCATCGTGAAGTTCGCCGAAGACGGTGGCACAGTCATCGTGATGGAAGACTTTGGCTACGCCGGCAACATCGCCGACCCCTTCGGACTGAAGTACGGCGGCTGGCANNTNTACGACACGGTGTACGCCACTGAATTGGACTTCAACTACATCTGGATGTGCGTGCAGGAAAGCCCCTGCGGCATGAACGGCACNGAATTGGACCTGTCCACCGTGGACACCCACCCCCGCTGGGGCGAAGATGCGGAGACCGTCACGCACCCCTGCGCCTTGATTGACGGCGAGGTGATGAGCCAGGAAGACGCGGGTTTGTGTGCACACCACTGGGTCCAGACCGCGCCCGGTCAGGGCGTCGTGGAGTTCAACGCGTCCTACCGCGTGCTGCTGAACAACGCCACAGGCATCGAGGTGTTGCCCGAGGTGCGAGGGGCCTTCAACGAGGTCAACATCCTCGCCAAAACGAGCAACGAAGCCACGGTTGACGTGAACGGAGACGGCGAGATTTGGGTGGGCAACGAAGTCACCGCGGAGACGCCCGACCTCTGGGGTCAGTTCAACCTCAGCGTCGAAGCCTGCGCGGACCGAAGTTGCGACCCTGACGAAGGTGGTCGCATCCTCTTCTACGCAGACGGGAGCATGCTGATCAACGCCCTGTACGACTACGAGGGCTTCAACGACGGCGACTACGGTGATGTGGAACAGGCCGTTCCAACGAACGACAACCGCAGGCTCATCCTCGACGTGATCGCCGAGTCGCTGGCCGACACCTCGGCCGAACCCACCGGCATGGCCTCGCCAAACGCTCAGGTGATCTTCGACGAAAGCCGGCACGCCCAGAATGCCGTCCTGACGGAGAGCTACAACACCGTGTACTTCCTCTTGGTCTACTTCACGGGTGAAGGCCTGGCCATGGCCATCCTCTTCGTTGGCCTCTTCCTGACCTTCGAGATGGTGCTGCTGCGAAAGCGCGACCCGCAGGGATGGCGTCACGTCTTCAGCATCATCTACTACGGGTTTGGCGANGCTGAACGGTACGGCTACTACGCAGAGACGGAGAAAATTCGCCAGGTCTTCCTCTCCAAGGTCCGCAACCAGAGCGGCCTGACGCGCGAAGAATTCGACGACCTGCAGGTGCAAGAGTTGGTCCAGCTGATCAGCGACGACGTGTTGGCTAATTTTGCCGTCAAGCCTGCGAAGTACAACCTCGAGCAAACCGTGGCGCTGGTCAAGCGCATCAAAGCATGGGGGCGTGGTTGAACCATGTGGACCCGCAAGGCCGCTTTCACCCTCGTGGCCGGGCTGTCGCTCATCCTCATCGGGATGATGATCTCCAACTTCCAGATGATGATCCTCGGGTTNACCTTCATCGCCTTCATCACGGTCAACTCCTGGATGTCCGGCCACGGTGACATCGAGGTCCAGCGCACGCTCTCTGCGGACAACCTGTACAAGGGCGATGACCTCTACGTGGAACTGCTCGTCATCAACCGCTCACTTCGCCGCACGCAGACCCTCGAGGTCTTCGACAACGTGCCGCACGAAATGAAGCTACGAAGCGGATTGAACCAAATGCGCCTTGACCTCAAGCCCGGTGAGTCGGCCCGCATCCGTTACGTGTTGCGCTGCCCGCTCAGGGGCCACTACACCATCGGACCCGTTTCCCTGCGCCATCGCAACACGTTCAACCTCGGCGTGGAGGAGATGAGGGTCGACCACCACTCCGACGTCATCGTCTTCCCGCAGGTCAAGGACGTCGAGGAAGCCTTCCTTCGAAGCCGAACGCCAAAGATGTACACCGGCGCGACCACGCTCCGCACCCCCGGCCAAGGATCTGAATTCTACTCCCTGCGTGAATACGTTCCCGGTGACCCGTTCAAGAGCATCAATTGGAAGGCCTTCGCCCGTACAGGCGAGCTGATGGTCAACGAGAAGTGCCGCGATGCGGTCACCGACGTGTTCATCCTCCTCGACGCTCGCGAGATTGCACGGATTGGTACGGTGCTGAAGAATCCGCTGGAAATGGGGTGCGTCTCCGCTGCCTCCCTGGCGAGTTACTTCCTCCAACGCCGTGATTCTGTGGCCTTGGCGGTCTACGGCGATGGCCTGTCGTACCTGCCTCCTGATACCGGCGACAAGCAGTACTTCAAGATCCTCAGCAACCTTGCTGGCGTGCACCACCGCGGTGAAATGCCGCTCCAGGCGGTGACCAACTCGATCTCCGGCCGCTTCAGCCGTGGCTCGCCCGTCTTCATCATTTCCAGCGTGGAGGGCGATGGCACCGTTCCAGCGGCCGTGCGCGACCTCGTGGGCCGAGGCCATGACGTGACCGTCCTGACGCCTTCGAGCATCGATTTCGAGCGCTTGGTCAGCCGCATTCCGCGTCTGTCGTACGAGGTGCTCCGCATGGAACGCCAGAACCGCCTGACCACGCTGGCTGGAGCCGGAGCTCAAGTCATCGATTGGATGCCAGACATGGACCTGGCGCAGGCCTTGATGCAGGTGAGGGGGTACTGACATGGCCGGTGACGTCGAAGCCCAGTCCGACATCACCCATGCGGGTGGTCATCGAAGCACCCTGCACCTGAAGAACCTGCGAAAGCAGTGGCAGATCCTCGCCCTCCAGATCACCGCCACCGTCGCGCTGGTGTGGATGTACATGGAGGTCATCAGCACCTACGTCGTCGGTTCAATCGACCACACCATGCTCTTCCAGACCATCGAATTCCTTCTCGGTTCAGACCTGCCGCTGGGCGACTGGATGACCGGCGTCGGACGCTCGGGCCTGGCCCGGTTCTACGTGCCGCTGGTGCTCGGATTGTCCTTTGGCGGCAGCATGGCCTTGCTGGCCTTCCAGTCTCCGAAGGTCCAACAGCGCATCAAGCTGGGCGTGATCGTCGGCCTCATCGTGCTCTTAGTCGGTCGAACCTTGCTCTCGTGGCTCGGCGGCATGATCATCGGTTTCGAGCTCGATCTTCCGAATTCAGACGAATTNGCCCTGCTGCAATGGCCGCTCATGCTCATCCTCTCCCTCCTCATCATGTTCGTCTACCTGCTGCCCATCATCATGGGAACGCGCGGAATTTGGGGCCTTTCAAGGCAGGCCATCATCTGGTCGATCGGGTTCACGCTGCTCTTCTTGGGCCTGCATGCGATGCTGACCTTCCCGGTGGTCTTGAACCAACTCGGCACCTACGGCGAGGACCTCATCACGCTTGACACCCAAGTTGGAACGCCCACCGTCAGCCTGCTCGGCTTCGAGCTGGTCACCCGGGAGCAATTTTCACTCATCCTCATCGCCGTGCTCATGATGGTCTTCCAAGAATCCGCCTTCGGCGTCATCCGTNACCTCGAGTACGCCTACCGGCTGCCCGAGTCCTGCAAGCGCGACGAGGAATACGTTCGACAAATGGACAACGTGCTCAACAGCCACCTGCGGCACACCGGATTGTACCTCGGCCTGACAGGGCTGGCCACCATGGTGGCCATTGGCTTCCACGGCGTCTTGTTGGAATTGGTCCAGACCACCACGGGGAGCCAGTGGGCCGAACAGGTGTCCGAATCCATCGAACTGAGGCTGACCTATGGCGTGGTGATTTCCGCCCTGCTCTTCTTGGGTGTGGCTGCAACGGTGCGTCTGTTGGTGCCCTGGGATCGCTTGGCACAGCTGCGCGCTGTGGCGACGGGATCCATCCGTGGTGAAGCACCACAGCCCCCAGAAGAGAAGAGTTGGAGCTAAGCGTCACGATGACGCAGCTGCACGATGCCTCCGAGCCGTTCCGCCAGCGTGGCCCACACCACGTAAGCCAGCGGCACAACGACCACGACCGTCAGCCACGGCGGAACGGGGAGGTTCAGAGCCAGCAGATAGACTGCGCCTCCGACACCGAGCAGGACAAGAAGCAGAATGATCCGCTCGATGAACAACGGATAGGGACGGTTGCGTTCTCCTTCGTCCTGTTGCGGTGGGAGGGGTGCAGCGTCCGACATCCTCGCACCTCAGAGGTCGATGTCGCCAAGGCGCGCTTCAAGGGCCTCAAGAGCAGGGTCGGCGCTGGCTTTGAGATCGGCCAGGCGGACCTGCGGTGAGCGTTCAGCGTCCAACGAGGCCAATTCTGCGTCAATCATCCGGCGCTCCTCCTCGTCGTCGATGGCGGTGGTGGCCGCAGAGGCGGGACGAGGGACTGTCTCCTCAACCACAACTTCTGCCTCCACGCGAGGTGATGGTGCTGGGGCCTCGGGTGTGGCCTCGTTTGCAGGCTCAACAGGCGGGGCTTCTGCCAGTCCGTTGCGTGCCTCAGAGGGAAGCTGGCCGCTTGACATGAAGGTCCAGAGGTGGCCTTGCGGCGTGCCTGCAATCAAGCCCGCTGCTTCGAGTTGCGTCAGGAGTTCTTCCAACGCCTGAGCCGTTCGCTCCAGAGCGACCGCCTCTCCGGCGTCCCGCTGGTCGGCCTCGAGATGGATGTCGTCCAGGGCCCTCCGGATGAGCTTGTGCGTGGCTTTGGCCGTCGCAGGCAGGGCTTCTGGCCGGCGGCACTGGGCCAGAAGCACGTCCAACTCTTCCCTTGGCGCACCGAGATGCCCGAGCTGTTCCAGGACGTTTCGGGTCCTTCGCAACATCGTGATGGCCCGGTCTTGGTCCTCCAGCAAATGCTCGAGGTCGAGCACCACATCGGTGACCACATCGTTCAGCGAATGATCGAGACGTTGCTGCACAGACCAGCGGGTCAGGCCTCGGACCACGCCGGCTGCCTCCGGCACTTGACGCTCCAGCAGGAGCATGACGTCGTCCGAAAGCAGGTGCTTCGGCGTCTCCGCAGCATGATCAACGACGCGCTGCACCACGTGCAAGGCGCGCTCGACCGCGCGGTCCAGAAGGGCCACGGAATAGCCCTGCTCACGGGTCTGCTCAAGTCGTTCGAGGATCGGTCCAAGCGCGCTCATCGCTGAGCCGTCTTCGAGCAGGGCTTGGGCGAGCGGTTCCTCGGTCAGGCGTGCGCGAAGGACGCGCGCCTCGTCGATGTCCCTCAAAGCGGATTCGTGGGCTTCTGCCAAGGCTTCGGCTTGATCAGCCAAATGAGCCACCTCGGCTTCGCTCTGACCACGCTTTACGCCGAGATCCCCAAGTTCGCGGAGCACACGCCGCCGCTCCTCAAGCAACTCGCGCAATTCGCCTTCGAGATGGCTACGACGGACCTCGTCTTCGCGGCGGCGCTCGAGTTCATCGTCGGCACGACGGCGTGCCGCCTTCACCTCGGCTTCCACGGCCGTCAGGTCAGCCTTGGCCGCCCGAACGGCGTCCTCGGCCACCGCAAGGTCACGCACGGCCGCTGCTTGGCGTTCGTGCGACGCACGGGACTGGTCCTCGAGCATGCTCAGATGGCGTTCATCCGCCTCCAGGCGTCGTCGCACCTCGGCAAGCCGCTCTGAATCGGTCTGCAGGTCTGCACGAAGCGTGGCCTCTTGTTCAGCCATACGCTGGATGGTCGCGGCCAGTTCGCCACGTGAGGACGCGTCGGCCAACGCGCGTGCAAGTTCTCCAGCCCTCGATTCCAATTGATGTTCCAGTTCAGTGGTTCTGCGGACCAGACGGTCAGCGCGTTCCTCGGCGGCTTCTGCCCGCGACATGGCGTTGACCGCCTCGAGTTTCAATCGCTCAACATCATGCCCAAGCCCTTCGATCTTCGTGCGACCATCGCCGCGTGCTTCCACCGCTTCACGCTCACTGACCTCAGCGCGCATCCGCGCTTCTTCGGCCAATTTGAGGCGGGCCTGCAGAGCCGCGCCTTCACGTTGAAGTTCGTCCACGCGATGTTCCGCCTTTTCCAAGCGTTGACGGTATCCTGCATCGATGACCAAGGCCCCGCCTCGCTCAACGTCGAGGGTGTCCTTGCCTGCAGCGCGTGTTTCGGAACTGACCTTGGGAGCGATGCGTTCCAAGCCAGCGTCGAACCCGAGCAAGTCCTCAAATCGGGACGTGAGGGTTGCACGTCGGGATTCTGACCGCGTCCGAACGCTCGCCAGAGCCGCGCCAAACGCGTTCAGGGTGAAACCGGCCACGTTGGCGGTGCCTTCGCCAATGACGGCGTCGAGCGGAAGTTGGTGCAGCCGGGCCACACGGGCCCGATCGGTCAAGTCGTGCACCGCTTCTTCGAGCGTGCCTGCCGAAGAGGACACCATGCCTACGGGGCGACCCCGTAGCAGCACGATGGCCGTTGTTCGCTCACCTGCGCCGACGCTCAAATGCCCGTAGACGTCCTCTTCGAGGGCGACCCGGAGCATGGACAGGATCGCATCAGGGCCGCTTTTCCCCTCCCTCAGGACGAAACCCTCTGGGAGGTGTCCGGCTTGGCCGTCCTCATCGGGCCGTCCGGCGACGCTGGAGGACACACGGTGCAAGAGACGTCGGTGATCGGCGCCGGCCGTGGTCCAGACGCCCAGCGCAAGATCGCTGGCCGACGCCAGAAGCACGGAACCTTGCGGCGTGGCCAAGGACCAGTGGCCTTCCTCGGGGAGGCCAAGACCTCCCATGATGGATTGGCGTGTGAGCAGCGTTTCGGCGACCAGAGCCCCCAACGTTTCAGCATCCTCCGGCAAATCTCCCGTTGAATCAACGAGCAGCCCTCGGTCCACCAACAAAGCGCCAAGCACCTCTTCATCGGCGGACAGGCCCGCCATGATGACCGCCGATGAGCGCGACAGGAGGCGCCGGGCAGGCCCTGGGCCACTTGGAAGGCCTTCGACGTCCACCGCATGCACGGCGGCATGCGGCATGATGGCCATCAAAGCGGCCAACTCGTTGACGGTGTAGGCCTGCGCCTGGTGGCGCACGTGGTCTGCGTCTGCTTCCAACGCATCCAGGTGGGCGGACGCAGGCGCCCCGAAGACGAGGCCCTTGTCGTCCTCAGCCACCCACCCAATGCAGCGGCGGCCTCGAACGATGCGGTGGCCGCTCGGCGTTCGACGCCGACCAATCCACGTGGTGACCACGCCGTGTTCGAAGGGAAACAGTTCGTTGACGTCGATGGATTCGTCCACCTCAGCACCCGGAGGCATGGTGAACATCAGGCCACCTCCCCGTCCATGCGCCCAATCAGCGGTCGGTGGCGTTCGACGGCATAGCGCCACCGGCCATGGTGACCTGGCGCGCCTTGCAGGTGAAGGGCACGGCCGTCTCCGACGTCGTCGATCAAGACCGCGTTGTGGCCTTCGATGTACACCTGCAGGCACGGCCCGAGGCCCCCGCTTGTGGTCACCCGATTCGCATCGCCCAGAGCCCCGTTTGAGGGCGCACGTGAGGCGGCAGAATGGAGGGCGACCGACTCGACGCCTTCGGTGTCTTCCAAGGCCGTGAGCAAACGCGACAGCATGGACATCGAACGTTGAGCCGCCACGGGGGGTTTCAAGATGTTTCCCGTCGGAAGGGCCTAAGATGCGGTTTTCACACTTCAATTCAGAACGCGAACTCGTCCCTTTGCTGATGTTCTGAAAATCGCTACACAGAGGGCCGGTTCCTTGCTGCGGACGATTCCCATCAAAACCTTGGCTCGAACTCCAATTGCAAAATTGATTTTCTAATTGGAAAATTTGCTTTTCATTTGAAGGTAGACTCTTCAGCAGAAGCAGGGTGGCACCGACGTGGCGCCCGCGTTTGACGTCCCGGCCTGTTCCGTGTGTCGTGCGCCAGCCGTCGTTTCACAAGCCTATTCCGGGCAGAACTTGTGCGCGCACCACCTTGACCGCTCCGTGCGCAAAAAGGTCGGACGAGAACTCCGGAAACAGCTCACCATCGATGGCCCAACCACGGTCCTGGTGGCAATTTCTGGTGGCAAGGATTCAGCCGTGCTGTTGTCGATGCTTGTGGACCTCATCGGCAACAGACCCGACGTCCGGATCGTCGCCGGCTGCGTCGATGAGGGCATCGAGGGGTATCGACCCCCGTCCATCGAAGCCGCCGCACAACTGTGCGAGATGCTCGACGTCGAGTTCATCACCACATCCTTCGCGGAACAGGATTTCTTGGCGATGGACGAGGTCACCGCCTCCCTCGACGCCATCTTGGACAAGCATCCTGAGGCACCCCGCCTTCCATGCTCGTACTGCGGGGTCTTCAGGCGCCAAGGAATCAACGCACTTGCCGACATGGTCGAGGCTGACGTGGTGGCGCTTGGGCACAACCTCGATGACATGGCCCAAACCGTCCTGATGAACCTCACCGCCGGCGAAGTGGAGCGAAGCCGGCGCCTTGCGCCGCACACCGAGCGACCGGCAGAGGGATTGGCGCCCAGGATCGTTCCGCTACGGCTCATTCCTGAGCAGGAGGTTCACTTGGTGTCGATGCACAGAGGGCTCCCCATTCACAACGAGGTGTGCCCCAACGCAGAGGGGGCACTTCGATGGCGGATGCGGGACGTGGTGGCCACCCTCGAAGAGGACCGGCCCGGCACGCGTCACGGCCTCGTTCGCACCCTCGATGCCATTCGTGCCATGACGCCTGCTGAAGGTGATGCCGCAGAGCCGGTTGGCGCGTGCGAACGTTGTGGAAGCGCCTCTTCGCGGGCCGTGTGCAAAGCCTGCGAGATGCGGGACCTGGTCAACATCAAATGACGTTCTGGACCAATTCGTCAAGGTCTTGGGGTCGGCCGCAGTAATGACAGCGGATGTGCAGCGGGCTCTTGGAGAGCACGCGAAGCCTGTGGGCCAAGGGCTCCCTCGGGTTCTGAGTGATGCAATTCGAGAAGGTGCAACGGACCACATCGACGATTTCGTCGCCAAGCGTGATCTCCAGCTTTTCCGCAACGGAGTAGGCCCTGATGATGGCCACGCTGGCGCCTTCCGCGACCAAGGCCAAGCGGTCGAGTTCCGTTTGCGTCAATTCGCGGTCTTCGACCTTCACGATGTCCTTGGTGCCCATTCTCTTCGAAGGGACGTTCATCACCAACGAGACAGGAACAGAGGTCCCTTTGCCGATGTTCAGCAATTCGAGCACGCGAAGCGCGCTTCCTGCCGGAATGTGATCGATCACGGTACCGTTGCGGATCGCGGTCACGCGACGCATGTTGGATTCGTTGGACATCAGGCCTCACCTCCAGGCACGTCAACACCAAGCAACCGACAGAGGAGCGCCATTCGCGTCACGACGCCGTTGAAGGCTTGCTCGAAGTACCGCGCATGGCGGGTTGCATCGACGCTTGGGTGAATTTCGTCCACCCGAGGAAGCGGGTGCATCACGATCATGTCTTGACGCACCTCGCCGAGGTGCTTGGCGTGGAGCTTGTACGCGCCTGCGACCTTGATGTACTCGTCTTCGTCGGCAAAGCGTTCCTTTTGGATGCGGGTCATGTAGACCACATCCGCGGAGTCAAGCGCGCCGTAGAGGTCAGTGGTCTCGGTCACTGAGGCGCCTCCAGCCCGGAGGTCCTCCACGATTTCACGGGGCATGCGCAACAGTTCTGGACTGGCCAGCACAATCTGGCAATCGAAGCGCGCAAGCGCATGGGACAGCGAGTGCACCGTTCGTCCATAGCGCAAGTCGCCGGCCAGCACGACATCAAGGCCGTCAAGGCGTCCATGGGCTTGGCGGATGGTGAACAGATCAAGCATGGTCTGGGTTGGGTGGTGGCCGGCGCCATCGCCGCCGTTGAGGATGGGGACGCGAGCGGCGTCCTGTGCGTAGCGTGCTGCGCCCTGCCTGGGGTGCCTCATGGCGATGATGTCGGTGTAGCCGTCAACCATCTGAATCGTGTCGAACAAGGTCTCGCCTTTGACCACGGAAGAGGTGCTGACGTCACCCAGGTTCACCACGTCGCCGCCAAGCCGCTTCATGGCCGTTTCAAAAGACATCCGCGTGCGGGTGCTGGGCTCGAAGAAGAGGTTCCCGAGGATCCGTCCAGAAAGGAGCGGCATGCTCGTCTCGCCTCGAGCGGCAGGGAGCAGGCGCTCCGCCGCGTCGAGCACTTCCACGATGTCTTCGTTGGTCA
Organism: Methanobacteriota archaeon; assembly: GCA_002722135.1. Classification (GTDB taxonomy): domain Archaea; phylum Thermoplasmatota; class Poseidoniia; order Poseidoniales; family Poseidoniaceae; genus MGIIa-L3. The sequence continues at coordinate 27,406 of PBKJ01000007.1, forward strand.
GGTCTGCCATGGTGATGAGCCCGGTCATTCGACGTCCTCGGAACCCTCCGTTGAGGTCCACCCATGAACATTACGAGGCAGGGGTGCCGCCGCCAAGGATGACCAAGGTTCATGCCCTCCCCCCGTAACCGGCGAACGTGGAGGCATGGATGGACCTCGAAGCCGCCATCGAGGCGGAACGTGAGCAACGGGCCCGCAGGGCGGGCCACGTGGCCACGCTGACCACCGTGGTGGTCCTGACGGCGTCCATCTGGCTGGCGTGGCCAGGCCTCGAAGCCGTCATGCAGGGCCAAGGCGCACCGTTCGCAGTCCTTGGTTTGCCGGCCTTGGTGCTGCTGTGCGGCACCCTCGTGCACGACCACGCCAGCGGGCACGCCCAAGCCACGGGCAGGGCGGCAGCGGCAGCGGCCATCGCGTGGCCAAGCCTGCTCTTTCTTGCGCTACGCACCAGCGACGCGGGAGTCGAAGAGCGTCTGGCGGCAGGAGCGACCTTGATCCTCATCGGTGCACTGCTCTACCGCACCGCAGCCAATGCCTTCGCAGGTGGCTTCCGCCAGGCCCGCTATCGTGCCTTGCTCACCGGCGCGGGTGCGGTGACGGTGGCCTCGTTGTGGTTCGGCTTGCGCACCGACGTTGGGGCCGACAACGACCTTGCTGGAGCGGGCATCACCCTTCTCGCGTGCGGCGTGGCGTTGCGGTCTTGGTTTGTTGAAGACGAGCAAAGGGCCCTGCGGAAGCGGTTCAAATCCCGACTTGATGCCTTGGAGAACCGGCTGCTTGAGCTCAAAGCACAAGGACGTCGCGTCGATCAAGCCACGAGTTTGGTGCGCACCGCATCCNCAGAAGGCTTCAGCGATCCTGAGCACGGTATGCGTTTGCTCGACGATGCCGAGGAGGACGTGGACCGTACCATCTCGTTGGAACAGGACGTGGTGGCCATCGAAGCGGATGCTTTGGCCTCCGTCGAGAAGGCCGAGCAGGTTGCGCCGACGGTGCGTCGCCCAAGAAGCGCCTTCGATGCTGCGCGGCGTGAGGTTGAACTCGGCTCGCTTCGTGAGGGCGAGGCCTTGTTCAGGCAAGCAAAACGCCGCGCTGAAACAGTCGTCGNGTGGTGGGCCAAGGCACAGAAGAAAATCGAGGAAGCTTCCTTGGCCCTTGCCGACCGGAATGAACCACAATTGGCCCACCTGCACGAGGCTTTGGCGGAGGCCCGCCAACGCATGTCGAAAGAGGACCCAATGAAGGCCTTTGAACTGGCCATGGCCATTCCAGAACAGGTGGCGCAGGAACAGGAAGCCAACGAAGACGCTGAGGGCATCCTTGCCGAAGCGCGACGGGCCATCGAGGCTGCAGACGGCCTTGATCTCGAACCTCACCACAATCGACTCAAGGAAGCCGAAGCGGCCCTCAGCGCAGGCGACGGACGCCAGGCTGCGGGCATCGCCGAGAGCATCCGTCGGAGCCTCGTCGTGGAACGCGAAGCCATGGACGTGGTCCGAAGAGCCATGCGTCAGCGCGCCACCATCGAGCGACGCTTCCAAGGCTTCGAGGACGCAGAGGCGTGGGCCACGCGTCTGGCCGACATCGAAGCGGACGCCGAAGCCCGGCGTTGGACCCAAGCCCGCCGTGCTCTTGACGCCCTGTCCGGCGACCTTGATGCGCAGGAGCGCGACCGCGGTGAAGCGGAGCAGTTGTTGGACTTCCTCCGTGAAGAATGGCGGCAATTGCGGGCTCAGGCTGAAGCGGCACAGATTGGCGTCGGTGACGAAGACCGCTTGGACGTGGAGCGCCTGCTTGGTGAGGCTGAATCCTGCATCAAGCGAGGCATGACACCAGAAGCCCTCGAGGCCCTCAGCAGCACCGACGCAGCGATGGAACGCCTTCGCCGTAGAACGTGATCAGCCCAAGAGACCGGCCAGACGCGCTGCCTCCACGTCAAGGGTGCCAGGCAAACCGACGTCGACAGGGTAACCGCCCACGTCCACCAATAATCCACACAGGTGCAAATGAAGGCCAACGGGTGGTGTTTTCCCGACCAGCAGAGGCTCAGCCTTCTTTGCCGTGCGTCCGAGCGCGCCGACCATGGCCGAGGAAGNTCCGTCTGCATCGTGCAGCGACCATGCGTTGGCCGTCCAAGCATGGAGTCGCAGCGCACGGTTGGTCCACAACGGTGGAGAGGCTGCCTCATGCATCGTCGGCCAGCGGCTGACCCAATCGCCCGGCCCCTCATCCAACCAGGTCATGCCGGTGGGTTCGCTGGCTGGCGCCACGGCTTGGCCAAGTCCCTCGAGGTGAGACAGCACCGCCCTCATGTGCGGGTGACGCTTGGCTTCCGGTGGAAGCGCCATGGCCCGTGACCCAGCAGTGGCCGTGCGACCTGCATCAAGATGGAGCAGGATTCGAACCGCTTCGCCATGGAGCCAGTCCTCCGTTTGAATGCCATGTGCGTTCACGTGCCGATCGAGCAGGGTCAGCGCGCGTTCAGCGTCGCCCTGCAGGCGCAAACGAGCGAGGTCGCCCAAGAGGGCTCGACGCGACAGGGGATCGTCACGTGTTGGAGCTGCGCCGGTTGCTTGACCTGCTTGGGTGCGCTCAATCAGGTCGATGTTCCTCCGCGTGACGGGGTCGACCAACAAACCGGCCATGACGCTCTCAGAGAGAATGCGAGAACGGGGCTGAAGCAACGAGAGAAGCCACCTGAACCGGTTGGTTTCGAGGTCANCCGAGGCCATCATGCCAAGACGCGTTTTGGCTTCGGAGACGTCACGTTGTGCAATGGAGGCCGCCACNAGGAGCGAACGAGCATGCCCNCCACCNGACTGCGCGGACAAGGCGAGCAAAGACACGGCCTGCTGTTCTGCTTCCGCCCAACGACCCAACGCCGCGTACAATTCCATGCGTGCCATGGTTCGTCGGCTCAATTCGATGCCTTGCAGGGAGACTTCCGCGATCGTTGAACTCGCTTCGTCAAACCTCGCCAGGGCTTTGGCCCATTCGTCATCGGCCAAAACAGGAAGCCAGCTGCCCTTACGGAGGTAGATGACGTCCTCCATGGACTCAAGCCGACGACGGTTCTCGCCCGCACCCGCGTCAAAACTGACCTCGTGAATGCGGTTTCCGATGCTCCACGACCGGAGCCAAATCACCAGGAAAGCCACTTGTCCCCCAGAAGCGAGCATCCACGTCAAGGCCTCTAAGGCGTCTTTTTCGACCACCGTACACACGGTGTCCTCCCAGCGTCCACAACCGGCGCCTCCGGGGAGGTTGACCGAATCCCAGAAGGTCAAAATCGCCAGCGCGACCAGCAGCATCGATTGGCCTGCAAACCCCGTGAAACAGAAGTTGAGCACCTTCGCCTGTTGGCTTCTCTCCGCACGCAAGAGACGGCTGTCGGTGATGTGAATACCTCCACGACCGGACACCTCTGCCACGTCGAGGAACATGATGCGGGCGACTTCGTACACGAACAGGATGCCAACCACGGCAACGTTTAGCAGCAGGAAAAGCAGCACCATGGCGACCAAGGGCGCCCGGAGTGCAGGTTCCTCGATGTACGCCAAGGCCTCGATGGCGTAGAAGCCCAAGGCCCCACCTTCTTCCATGACCGTGGCTTGTTCCCTGTATTCTGGAAGGGCCGCAACGCGGTCGGAATGAACGAAGAGACTGGGANAAGCAAGCATCAGAACAAGGCTGACGAGGGTGTTGGTCGCCACGATGGGCATTGCCACGAGGTTGACGTTGACCAACAGACCGACGGCTTGGTGCCGTGGCGTGGGTTCGTGGCCCTGGAACGGNGATGGACGCCCCGTTGCCAGGTTCTTGTTGCTGTAACGCATGGCGTGCCATGAGGAACCAAGCACGCGCCCGTACGCCATCACGGGAGGGAAGAACGCGACAAGGAGGGTGACGCTGAGCCTCCATTCCCGTTCGACCGAGGCAGTCAGGCTCCACACGGCAACGACCACCCCCGTCCACACCAGCAGAAGGAAGAGGCTGGCGCGGATTCGACGGGGGTCCCTGTGCTGCAGGGTGGCGCGTTGCATGCTCTGTGAGGGNAGGACCTGTGCAGCGAGCGCCACGCCAATCGACGTCACGCCTGTGATGGAGATCAGGGCCAATGCGACACCGAAATTGATCGCTGAGAAGCCTTCCTGAAGTCCAAACTCAATCAGGCCGATTTCGACCAGCAGAAGCACGGCTCCGACGAAAGCCATCAGGTAGGCCGTGACGCCAAATCGCATGCCCGACGTTCTGAGCAGGCGTCGTGCCTCACGTGTCGACCCCGTGACCCTGTGCACTTCATACCGNTTTTCAGCGGTTGGAAAAGCCACCCTGAGCCCCTGCAATTGACGAGGAACGATGACCTGCCAGAACAGCCACGCCAAGACCACGGCAAGNAGCAGCCCAACCAACACCGTCGGCCGAAAGCCGAACACGATGTGGGGTGCACCCATGCTCATGGCCAAGGCGCTGACCACATAGCCCCATCGCCGTCGGACGGGAGACAGCCACGCATCACGCCTCGTCGGCTTCCACTTCGAGCAGCATCGCGCCTTGCTGAACCCGGTCGCCTTGGGCGACATGAACCGCAGTGACGGTGCCGTCGTAGGGTGCCGTCACGCGATGCTCCATCTTCATGGCCTCCAGCACAAGAAGGGCCTGCCCGGCCGAGACCGCATCGCCTGTGGAGACCAGCACCTCAAGCACGCCGCCAGGCATGGGCGCCGTGAAGCTGCCTTCCTCTTCGGTTGCCCCGGCACCGGCTTCAACCACCTCGAGACGATGAACACGGCCATCAATGTGCATCCAAAGCTCATCGCCAATCCGGATGCCGTGGGCAANGTGTGTGGTCGTTCCGTGCTGGACGCTCCATCGNCCGTCGGGTCGTTGGGTNACACGAACGTCGCCGACCTCCCATCCGTCGCCACGGGGAAGCGGTTGCCGCTCATGCACCTCTTCGTCAACGCGGAGATCAACCATCAGGGGTACCTCCTGGACAAGGAAAGGAAGGGACTGCTTGGACCCGCAGGACCGGCTTCACCGCCGCTGAGCCGAGATGATCGGGCTGAGGCCAAGACCGCGCCAAGGGCCAACACGGCTTCGGAAGCCGGTCGGGGCGCCCAACCGTTCGGATAGGCCTCGTCCAACGTGGTCGTCGAGGTCTTCGCGGAGGTCACCGCCTCGAGATCGCAGAGGTCACGGAGGAAGGCGACGTTGGTGGTGGTGCCGAGGATGACGAAATCATCCAGCGCTCTCCGCATGCGCTGAAGCGCTTCTGCGCGGCTTGGCGCATGGACAATGAGTTTGGCCAGCATGGGGTCATAGGACGGAGAAACGTCGTCGCCCTCCCGCACGCCGGTGTCCAACCGCAAGCCCGGACCAGAGGGTGGACGGAAGACCGCAAGCGGGCCGATGCTCGGAAGGAATCCGTTGGCGGCGTCTTCGGCGTAAATACGGACCTCAATGGCGTGACCGCGCATGGCAAGATCCGGCACGGTCATCGGTTCTCCTGCCGCAATCCGGAGCTGCTCACGAACGAGGTCAACGCCNGTCACCAGTTCGGTGATTGGATGCTCGACCTGAATGCGGGTGTTCATCTCAAGGAAATGGAAGGTGCCGTCGTCTTCCATGAGGAATTCAACCGTGCCTGCCCCGACGTAATTCACCGCCTCTGCGGCGGCGATGGCGGCCTCGCCCATGCGCTGACGCTGTTCGTGGTCGACCACCGCGCAGGGCGCCTCTTCGAACACCTTCTGATGGCGGCGTTGGACGCTGCATTCACGTTCACCCAAGTGAACGGTGGTGCCGTGTGCATCAGCCAGGATCTGTACTTCCACGTGACGCGCCCCCCGCAGGAGGCGTTCGAGGTACACACGTCCGTCGCCAAAGGCCGCAATGGCTTCGCGCCGGGCCCCGCGCACGGCCTCATCAAGACCGTCGGCGGATTCAACGGCGCGCATGCCCTTTCCACCACCGCCTGCGCTGGCCTTCAGCAGCAAGGGGAATCCGACACGTGCAGAGGCATCACGCACCGCGGACAGCGTGGCCGCAAGGTCTGCGTCCTCNTCACCGGTGGATTCGATTTCAATTTCCTCTCCAGGGATGACAGGAACGCCGGCTTCGCGCATGGTGATGCGAGCGGTCATTTTGTCCCCCATGCGTTCGATGGCGCTNGGGGAGGGCCCGATCCAAATCAGGCCGGCATCGATGACCGCCTGTGCAAAACCTGCGCGCTCTGAGAGGAAGCCGAAACCGGGGTGAATGCCGTCGACGTCGTTGGCCAGGGCCGCAGCGATGATGGCTTCACCGTTGAGGTACGCAGGGGCGCCAGAACCCTCGAGGGGGAGGCTGATGTCCGCCAGCTCGGTGTGCAGTGCTCCTGCCTCATCTTCCGCGTGCACCGCGACCGCTCGAAGGCCGGCCTCACGGCATGCACGCAGCACGCGGCACGCGATCTCGCCGCGGTTGGCGACCAACACCGTGCGCATCACTTGGAGCCCCCGTCGTCTGGTCGCCACGCCGGCGGTCGCTTCTCAAGGAAGGCTGAGAGTCCCTCCTGTCCTTCGTTGGAGCCACGCATGCGGCTGGTGAAGTCAAGGGTCCACGTGCGCAACGCGAGGTCGTCGCCCGTCCAGCGGTCAAAGCCCAGCGTGAGTTCCTTGGCCGCACTGACGGCAGAAGGACCAGTGGTCATGACCTCGGCGATCAATCCGTTCACGGTGCTCCACGCTTCGTCTGCGTTCGAGCACACGTCTTCGATCAGGCCAATGCGTTGGGCTTCTTCCGTGCCAACGCGCCCTGCATGCATCGCCAGGCGGCGGAAGGCCGCGCTGCCCACACGACGGTAGACGTATGGGCCAATGACGGCCGGCAAGATGCCGAGTTTCCCTTCTGAGAGGGCGATGCGCGCACCTTCAACGGCGACGACGTGATCGCACGCCGAGATGAGCCCGGCGCCACCGCCGAGGGCGACGCCGTGCAGCACGGCGATGGTGTAACAGGGGTGGGACCAGAGGCCGTTGAACAGACGGTCCAGCCGCGCGCTGTCCTCACGGTTCTCTTCTGGCGTTTTCGCGCCAGCGTCGCGCATCATGTTGATGTCCGCGCCCGCACAGAAGTGCTTCCCCATGCCGTGCAGCACAAGCAAGCGGAACAGGGGGCCGTTTGCGTCCTCAAGCGCGCCGGCAGGGCCTGCGCTTCGTGAAGCACTCCACTCGAGCACCTCNCACAATTCGGTGATCATCTCAGTGTTGAGCGCGTTGTACACCGATTCTCGGGACAACCCGACCTTGAGCACGGCGCCTTCGACCTCAAGTTGAAGATGCTTGCAAACGGGTTGTGACATAGGAAAAACCTCAATTGGAAAATTGAATCTTCAATTGGAATTCACATCCGGAAAATACCGTATCCCTTCTTTGGAGCGGGAGCGTTTCTGGCTGCGGCCAAGCAAAGCCCGAGCACGTCGCGCGTGTCGCGAGGATCGATGACGCCGTCGTCCCACAAGCGGGCCGTGGAGTAGTANGGTGAGCCCTCTTCCTCGTACTTGGCAAGAATGGGAGCGCGGTAAGCCTCCACTTCGGCATCGCTCATTGGCTCGCCACCCTCCCGTGCGCGCTGGTCCTGTTTGATCGTGGTCAGCACGTCGGCCGCCTGAGGGCCGCCCATCACGGAAATCCGTGCATTGGGCCACATGAACAGGAAACGCGGGTCGTACGCGCGCCCGCACATGCCGTAATTCCCGGCACCGTGGCTGCCACCGACGATCACCGTGAACTTCGGGACGTCCACGCAGGAGACCGCAGTCACCAGCTTGGCACCGTCCTTCGCGATGCCACCGGCTTCGTACTCCCGCCCGACCATGAAGCCGGTGATGTTCTGGAGAAACACGAGTGGGACCTGGCGCTGACCGCAGAGCTGCACAAAGTGGGCGCCCTTCAGGCTGGATTCGGAGAACAGGATGCCGTTGTTGGCGACGATCCCCACCAAATGGCCGTGAATGCGCGCAAAACCGCAGACCAGCGTGGTGCCGTACCTTGGCTTGAATTCGTGGAAGCGCGATCCGTCCACGATNCGCGCGATGAGTTCACGGACGTCAACCGGCGTACGGTTGTCTTCGGGCACGATGGACAACAACTCCTCAGGGTCGTAGTGGGGATCTTCGGGCTCGGCGCCTGCCGCCGGGGCAAGGGTGCGTGGGCCCAAATTCTCGATGACGTTCCGCACCTTCCGTAGGGCCTCCTGCTCGTTCTCAGCAAAGTGGTCGGCCACACCGGACGTCGCGGTGTGCACGTCGGCGCCACCGAGGTCCTCAGCGGTCACCTCTTCGCCAGTGGCGGCCTTGACCAAGGGNGGGCCGGCGAGGAAAATCGTGCCGTTGCCCTTGACGATGATCGATTCATCGGACATGGCCGGCACATAGGCGCCACCGGCCGTGCAGGAGCCGAGAACGGCCGCCACTTGCGGGATGCCGTCCGCGGACATTTTCGCTTGATTCCTGAAAATGCGGCCGAAGTGATCGATGTCCGGGAACACCTCGTCCTGCATCGGCAGGAAGGCTCCACCTGAGTCGACCAAGTACACGCAAGGCAGGTGATTTTCGTGNGCGATGACCTGCGCGCGGATGTGCTTCTTCACGGTCATGGGGAAGTAGGAGCCACCCTTCACCGTGGCATCGTTGGCGACGAAGAGGCATTCCCGTCCGTGCACAACACCAATGCCCGTCACGATGCCCGCACTCGGGGCCCCGTCGCCATACAGCCCGTTGGCCGCCAGAGGCGAGGTTTCGAGGAAGGCGGTGCCCGGGTCGATGATGGCTTCAATTCGCTCGCGAGGGAGCATCTTGTCGCGAGCCCGATGCCGTTCAACGGCTCGCGGGCTGCCTCCGGCCCGCGCTTGAGCCAGACGCTCACGGAGATCCTCCACCAGCGCGAGGTTGGCGGCGCGGCGTGCGGTGGCCTCCTCCGTATTGGGCGAAAATCGGCTCGGAAGACGGTCCATGTCGCTGCCTCATTCACGGGGAGCACAGAAGTGCGCTTCAAGCATCCGACGCCATCGGCTCACACGTCAAGGATGAGCCGGCCAATGTCTCGAAGCCCAGGAGCAAGCCCGACGACCATCACCGCCAGCACGACCAGCACGCGGAGGTGCTGCTGGCGTTGTTCGACCCGCATGCGGCTGAACAGGAACACGATGGCGCTGACCAAGNTGATTTTGATGACCGCGAAGAACCAGGCGCCAACGCCAAATTCAATGCCGAGCCGCGCGTTGATTCGAGCGCCGATGTCGATGACGCCTTGGCTGGCCACGTGCTTCTCCCCGTACCCAAAGACGTCCAGGCCAAGGAAGGTGGCCAAGCCGTCTGAAAGCTGCCCAATGACCATCAAAATGACCAGCGGGGACGCCAGCATGGCGCGGTTCGACAAGCGCTCAATCGGATGATGAGCGACCGCATCGGGGTCCGATTCCCACTGTTCGAGGCTGACCCCAACCGGCAGCACGCCCGGTTCATGCCCGCTGGCCCGCAGGTGCCGCAGTTCCGAAGCGCCAAGGCGATGAAGCACCACGCCCACCAGGCAAGGCAGCACGACGCCGACCAAGATGGGCCACAGGACAATCGTGTTGTACGGGTCGTCAACGTAGGCTTCGGACAAGTGCATGGCCAACGCAATGTAGTATCCTAGGGAGAGGATCACGGCCCCTGAGCCAAAGGCAAGGAGGGCGCGGGTGAGTGCCTCAGCGTGGGTGGTGCGCATCAGGATGAGCACGACCCCTGCCAACGCCACGATGGCACCCCCCACCAACGGGAGGGCATCCAACGCCACGTCGGTCTCATGGATGGGCTGCAGCACCCAAGCCCAGAACCCAGCCAAACCAAGCGGCAAGGCGAAGAGAAGGGCGTGGTGAACGCGCCGTTCGACCACGCTCGGCCGGTCAGCGCGAGCCACAGCGACATCGAGGCGATGAGCGAGGATGCCGACCCCGATGAGCCACGCAGCGAGGTGAAGATGGATGAGCGGCGAGATGTACAACAGGTCCTTGCCCTCGGGGAAGAGGTGNGCGTCCTCCAACACCCTGAGCACCGGTGCAAGGATCACCCAAGAGGTCAGCGCGAGCACCATCAGGTCGTCGCTTGGAAGCCGCCAACGGCGGAACACCGCTTGCAAAGCCAACACCGCGGCAAACAAGCCAAGGGTGTAGAGGGTCGTGTTCCAAGGGTTGTATCCTGCATCCCCCGTTTCGCTGGCGTCCTCGACGATGGGGTCCCAAACCACGGGTGCAAGGCCCTCGTCCCAGACGGCTTCCGGAGAGACGACAAGGCCAACCGCCGTACCTAGGCCAATGAGGAGCAGTGCCCAGAGGACGACCGACTCGAGCAACGAGTAGGTCTCATCCGGAAGGGCCCCGCCTTTCGNAGCGGGCTCAGTTTCATCTGACGCGTTCATCAGCCTCAGTGTGCGCTTTACCGCTCGCCTCAAGAGGCTTGGCCCGGAGGGNTCACTCTTCCTCGCCAGACGCCTCTTGGAGACGTGCGATGAGGTCGGCCTTCGTGCCGCCGACCTTCAGACCGGCCGCCTTGCAGCGTTCCTTGAGTTCCGCCACGGAGAGACCGGAGAGGTCCTCGACCTCACCGTCGTCCTCGTCAGCGTCGGCTTCGGCACCAAAGCCTCGGGGCTCGTGGACCTCGAGGAAGGTGACCTTGGCGACGTCGTCCATGGCGTCACGGATGGCGGTCACCAAGCGGAACTTCATCATCGCCGCGTTGGTGTCAAAGAGCATGGTTTGCGGGAGCACGATGTTGACGTCGTCACCATCGAAGGTCACGCCGAAGTCGCTGTGCCCGGTGTTGGATTGGAGCAGGGCTTCAACCGTGGCTTCGCGTCCTTCAACGACCTTGACGATCTTGAAGCTGTACCGCAGGTCCTTGCCCGCCATCGGCGGGTTGTAGTCGATGCGGGCACGACCGGCCGCAAGGTACGACAGGTAGCCTTGGCGGCCGCCGACGTTCACGGGAGCACCGAGGTAGAGTTGGTTGCGGTCGCGAACGGAGCGCAGGAGCTTGTCGATGCTGATGGTCTCGACCAGGGTCGGGTCTTTCTCGCCGTAGGCGTCCACGGCAGGGATGGTGACGTCGATTTCGACGTCAGCGTCGGCCTCCAAGAGCGCGGCTTCGAAGCCGGGGATGAGGTTGCCAGAACCAACGACGCACACCAAGGGGGTGTAGTCGCGGCCCTCTTGGTGGGTCTCATGCTCCTGGGCGACCGACTCGCGGGTCGTCTCAATCAGGTCGCCTGTGACGCCGTCGTAGAGTTCGTAGTCAACGTGGACAATGGTACCTTCTTCCATGATGTTGCCACCTTACGGTGCGCCGACCCACCGGAGCCCTCCTCATAAGTCAAACGGCCGCAGAAGGCGACGACGTTCGCCCCACGTTTCGCAGGCCCAACGCGGCCATGCCGAGCAGCATCATGCCCCAGCCAAGCCACACCAGATGGCTCTGAGGAAGGCGATACACGGTGATGCGAACGGCGTCCACGCCGTCGGTGCCTCCGTCAAGGGTCTGCGGCATCAGGGTGTCCGCTTGAGAGTAATCGAAGATGAACACGATGTCCCCCGACCAACGTCGAAGCACGTCAACCTCGGAACGCGGGAAGCCCGTGGCATCGAACCGAACCATGCCCGGTTCGACCGTCCCGATGTTCCGGTCACCGTCGTGGACGTCGATGGTCGCAAAGATGCCGCCATCGCCCACCCGGAGGTCCTCCTCTGGAACCAGCGTCAAGTCGGTGAAGGTGTAGCTGAGCCCATCCACCACCACGGCCTCGTCTTGCAGCATGGTGATGCGGTGGATGGGGTCTCCACGATCGACCAGTGTGGTCGTGAACACGTGGCCAACGAGAAGCAAGAGGAGACCGAAATGAATCAAATGGGCCTGCACAGGAAGACGTCGCCAGAGGGGCGTTGAGGACGTGGCCTTGGCCTTCCGACCGAGTTCCCTTGCGATGATGGGCACCGCCATGAGCACGACGGGAAGCACAATCCACGCCACGTGGCCTCGAAGCACCAAACTGCTCAGCGGCTCCAACGCATCACCGCCCCACCACCCGGGGGCGAGCCAGAGCCCAAGGGCGCTGATGACCGAGACGCCTGCGAGCAGACCAACACGGCGCTTGGGATCTTCATCCCGCGTCCCGTACACCACGAAGGCGCCGCCAGCCGCCGCGATCAACACCGAAGTGTAGACCTCGTGCGCCGCGAAGTGAATCTGATCGATGGAGCCCAGCAGGATGACCAGCGTCAGCACCAACACCAAACCCGAGAGACCCGCTCCAGCCCACATCGACGCCCGCAGCATGGAGCGGGCAAGGGTTGGCGGTTTGGCAGCGCTTTCTTCCTCCTCGCTCTGCAGGAGCCACGGCAAGAGGAAAGGAAGCAACATCACGATTGCCACCCCAACGTCGGCCAAATCCGTCCACGCGGCCGCCAGGGCAAGACCGACCCCCAGCACGGCGGCCGGCCATGCCTCGGTCGGTGTGGTAGAGAGCGAAATCGGCGCGATGAGCACGAGCCAAAGCAGCGCGAGGAAGACATCGCCTCCCACCACGCCAAGGAGGACGGCGATCAGCAGGTCGAGTGGAAGGCCGTACGGATGGCCAAAGGGATGACCGTGATCGCGTTCATTCACGGGCACGTGCCGGCTTGCAACAGCAACAGGGAGCAGCACCACCACGATCCACAGCCACGGCATGCCCTGCAACCCCAACAAAGCCACAGGAGCACTGCTGGTGGCTTCAAGCAGCACCGCGACGGCCACCAATGACGGCACGGCAAGATCCGCCGCGAGCGTGCGCCCCATTCGACGGAGGCCAGCGCCATAGGCCACGTCCGCCAACCACCAACCGACAAGGGTCAGCAACACCAGGAGGTAGGCCATCACCTCGATGCCGGGCCCTGCATCAACGGCCAGCGCCACGATCCGCCCAAAGGCATCGGGTGGGCTGCTGCCTTCAGCGTCCACCACGAAGGTGTGCACCGACGACGCCCAGGCGCCACCGGCACGTGTCACCAAGGTGGCGAACAGGGCGAGCGCCCCGGTCATCAGCCCCACGCCACGGAGGATGACGGCGGGCACCTTGCGAGGCACGGTTCGCAAATGCGACAGGACGGCCAAGGCCAGCCATGGCAGGAAAGAGGCCGTCTCGACGGGGTCCCAAGCCCAGTACCCGCCCCAATCGAGGATGAGGTACGCCCAGAGACCGCCAAGTCCGATGGCCAGCGTCGTGACGAAAAAACCGGGTCGCGCTTGACGGATCATCCGCTCGAGCAAACCTGGATCGTCCTGGCCGACCGATGAGACCGCGGTTGCGGCGATGGACAAGCAATACGCGTAGGCCAGAAACACAAGCGGGGGATGGACCACCATCAAGTCGGTTTGGAGCAGGGGGCTCAATTCACCTGGAAGTGAGCCGGGGAGGGTGGCTGCAAAGGGCTTGAGATGCGTCGCGAGCAGCATCAGCAGGGCAGCGAAACCGCCCAACAACCCAACACGGCGTTCGGCCATGGCCACGCTTTCCTGTTCCATGGGTCGACGCCACCACCAAGCGAGGGTCGCGGTGAATCCCGCCCAGAGCAAGAGCGGTCCGGTTCGTGCCGACCACGTGGCCGCCACGCGGTACATGAGCGGCATGTCGCCCCCTCCAGATGCGTTGACAACAGCCACGCCGAGATCGTTGGTCACGAAGCGCTGCACCAGCACCAAGAACGGCACCCACGCGAGGAGCACGCCCACCGTCGGAAGAGGGGATGAATCGTCGCCCTTCTGCCATCGCCCCCAAGGCAGGAGCACCATGAGGCAACCCGTCAGGCCGAGCCCGAGCGCAAACCACCCCATTGGTCAGATGGATGAGGCTCACGTCGTGAACCTTGCCTCCCTCGCACCCTCACCAACCGAAGTGCTTGGCGCGCGAGTAACCGAAGGAAAGGAGCACAGAAATGACGCGCTTGGTCAGCAACGCGGGCCGGCGCACGAGGATTTTCATGCCGATGCCGAGCTTTTGAAGCGGCGACATTGAGCCGAGCTCCTCGGGCAGGCATCGGGCCATCGCCGACATCTCCTCGTCGCTCAGGTCGTACAAGGCCGTCTTGCCCCGCAGGATCTTGTGGTAGGGAGGGAAGGCGTTCTTCCAGCGGCGTTGGTAGCCCGACAGACGGTCTTTGGTCGGCAAACCTGCAGCGATGGCTTCTGCAAAGGTTTCTGCAGCCGCGCGGCCTGACCACAAGGCGAGGTGCGTGCCGCCCTCGAAGAGCGGAGAGGTGAATCCAGCCGCATCACCGACAAGGAGCAAGCCGTCCTCAACCGTGCTCGGCCTTGGCCCAGAAATGGGGATGGTCCCCCCGAAGGGTCGGACCTTGATGCCCTCCTTCCGCCACGGTGGATTGACGTGGGGTTTGCCCTTGAGGTAGGTGTCGTCAATGAATTGGTCGAGGTACTTGACGGCCCCCTTCTTGTCGGTGGTGACCAGACCGACGTTGGCCCGCTCCCCCGCCTTCGGAATCATCCACACGTAACCATGTGGCGCGTATTCTGGCTGAATGTAGAAGTCCAGGTAACCGTCGTTCGGCACGTCGTTGAGTTCGTACTGGAAGCCCGCGATGACCTCCACCTCCCCGGGCATGCCGAGGATCTTCGAGGCGGCACCATGCACGCCCGAGGCATCGATGACGCCGCGGCAACGGATCGGAAAGGCGTCGCCTCGACCGTCAAGCATCCAATTGGAAAATTGATTTTCGCTATTGAAAACCCGTTCCATTTTTGTCACGCGATGACCGAGATGAATGTCCGCACCACGCTCTTCGGCTTGTTCCATGATCCATCGCTCGAACAGGTGCTTTTCGAGCACATAGCCGGGTTCGGTCAGAAGCTTCGCGGTGCCGTCCGGGAAAATGACGCGCACACCGTCCACCGCAAGTGCAATCACGTGCTCAGGAAGGTCGAGTTCGAGTTGTTCGGTGGCGAGGTGCGACAAACATTCCCCACAGTGGACCGGCGTTCCGATTTCGGGGTCGGCTTCGAGGACCATCACGGACATCCCGAGCCTCGAGGCGTGAAGCGCGGCGGAGCCACCGCCGGGGCCGGCGCCGATGACCACAAGGTCAACGTCGAACTTCGGCTCATCTGCCATGCTTCCATGTGAGCCCACGGAGTCCATCAATGGTGCGTCTAAACCACAGCGTGGGCTTCGGCGAAGGTCCAAAGGCAAAACCACAGACAGAGGAACGTGGCATGGAGGACGCTCAAGCGGTGGGTGGACCACCTGGAGCAGCGCGGCGAGGTGCTGCGCATCCCTCGTCCGGTCGACGTCGTCCACGAAGCAGGGGCCATCGCCGACCTGCTGGTCAAGAACGACGGCCCGGCCGTGATCTTCGAACAGCCTCGCTTGGCCGACGGCAGCATCAGTGACGTCCCGCTGGTGATGAACCTCTTCGGAAGCGAGGACAGGACCTTGCGCGCACTCGGCGTCGAGACAGAGACGGCCATCGGCGACCGCATGGTCGCCATGATGAAGCCGGACGTACCCCGGTACCTCAAGCGCCCGTGGGAGGCCTTGCCTCTGGCCATGGACGCGCTGGCCTTTGCCCCGAAGCGAAAGCGCCGTGGCCGCGTTCAGCGCATCGTCGACAGGGATCCAGACTTGACCAAACTCCCCATCCCAACCACTTGGCCGATGGATGGAGGAGCCTACATCACGCTCCCCTTGGTGGTGACCAGGGACCTTGCCTCTGGCGATCACAACCTCGGCATGTACAGGTCCCAGATTTTTGGGCCAAAGGAAGCGGGGTTGCACTGGCAAGTTCACAAGCACGGCGCGGACCACGCCGCAGCTGGGCTGAAGATGCCGGTGGCGATCTGCCTTGGCGGTCCGCCCGAGCTGATTTTCTCGGCCATTTCCCCGCTTCCCGACAACCTGTCGGAGTACCAATTCGCAGGCATCCTCGGTCGTCGACGTCTTCCGTTGACCAAAGCCGCGACGCAGGACCTGTGGATTCCTGCAGAAGCGGACATCGTCATCGAGGGCTGGACCGACCCGACCGATCTGCGCGTCGAAGGGCCCTTCGGTGACCACTACGGCTTCTACTCCCTGACCGGCCACTACCCCGTGCTGAACGTCACCGCCGTGACCCGACGCGCCGACGCGATGCTGCCGGCGACCATCGTGGGACTTCCGCCCATGGAGGACGGTTTCCTTGGGGAGGCCATCGGCAGGCAGTTCAGCCCTGTCCTTCGTTTCCAACACCGTGATGTGGTCAGCGTGCACCTTCCGTTGGAGACCGGTTTCCACAACCTCGCCATCGTTGCGTCAAAGCAACGGTATCCCCGGCAAGGGCGAAAGACGGCCATCGGCCTCATGGGAGCCGGCCAGATGATGTTCCTGAAATCGATGGTGGTCGTCGACCCGGATCGAGATCCGAAGGACCTCGAGGGCTTCCTCGATGACCTCAACGACAAGGTCGACCCCGCCGAGGACGTCATCGTCCTCGAAGGCATGGTCGCTGACGCGCTTGAAGCAGCAAGCCCGTACGAAAACGTCCACGACAAGGTCATCATCGACGCGACGTCCATCCCGTCGACGGATCCACGCTCTGGAGAAACACCCCTGCTGGGCTCATTCCAGCAAGCGACGCCTGATTGGCGCCGGGGTGAAGCGGCGGCACCAGGTTGGGCCGGTGAGGACCTCTCAGCCGTGCTCGCGCTTGATGGTGCTGAGGATGCGCGACTGCTGCGCAACAGCATGCTGGTGGTCAGCGTGGCCATCGAAGGCAGGCCCTCGCCCCGCACGGGATCCGAAGTGACGCCAGAAGGCGATGCGCTTGAGGCGGCCCGTCAAGAAAAGATTCTCCAATTGAAAAATCAAATTTGGCAATTGAAAGAAGCCAAAGACTTGCGCTGGCTCATCATCACCGACGATGACCTTGACCTGCACGGGCCAAAGGCTCGACGTCGCATGCTTTGGCAGCTGTTTTGCCGTTTCGACGTGGGCCGAGGCCTGACCTTCGATGAAGGAAAAACACGGTTGTGCTGGGACGCCACCACCCCCATCCCCTCTGAATCCCATGGCGTGCGCCGCTGGCCTGCGGTCACGCTGCACAGCCCCGAGACCTTGGAAAAGGTCGCAGCCCACCCTGAATTGGCGGACTATTCATGGCCCCCACACCTTCGTTTCCCAAACGGAGGGGCCTGACATCGACGTTCGCAGCGTGCTCGAGTTCGTGAAGGTGGAGCACACCCTCTTCTCGCTGCCCTTCGTGCTCATGGGGTACGTGCTCGCCCTCGAGCAATTCGAGCTTGCACCCGGCCTTGACCTCATGTGGATCCTCCTCGCCGCGGTCGGTGCACGAGGCCTTGCGATGGCCCTGAACCGCATCATTGACCGTGACATCGACGCCGCCAACCCACGGACGCAGGGCCGTCACTTGGCCTCGGGTAGCATGAGCATGCAAACGGCGTGGATCTTGTCAGCCGTCTTCCTCGCGATGCTCCTCATCAGTGCCGGTCTGTTGAACCGGGTGGCGCTGATGATGGCCTGGCTGCCGGTGCTCACCTTCGTCGTCTATCCATACATGAAGCGCTTCACGTGGCTGTGCCACTTCTGGCTCGGCCTCTGTCTGGGTCTGGCTCCTGCGGGCGCTTGGGTGGCCATGGCCGCCGACGTGCACGGCTGGGCCGCCATCACAGACGCCCTGTGGGTGCCCACCGTCCTGCCCATCTCTCTGGGCGTGGCCCTCTGGATCGCGGCCTTCGACATCAACTACGCCCGAATGGATGTGGAAAGCGACCGGGAGCAGGGCATCCATTCCTTCCCGTCACGTTTTGACGAGCGGGCCACGACCCGAACCACCGTGCAACTCTCGCTCGTCTGGTTTGCGTGTTTTGCCGTGTCGGACCCGGTCGAGAGCATCTGGTTCCTGGCTGCGGCGGGCGTCATGGCGTTGGCCAACATCGCCGTCGTGTTGCGGATGGACCGTCTGAAGGACTTCCAAACCACGTTGTTCCGCGTCTCGATGCTGACCGGCTGGGTGTTGCTCGCCGCCCTTGCCCTCGGATACGCAACCGAACCCCAGGTGAGCCTCGATTGAGATGAACCCCTGAAGCGGATTGCTCAAGTGCCGCAAGGCCCCGCTTCGTCGCATGAATCCGATGCTGACGGCCCTGCTGGAGTTCAATCAGGCCTTCGAAATCCCGAAGTTGGACGCGCCCGGGCTCGGCCCGGACGACTTGGCCGAACTGCGTGTCAAACTCCTGCGTGAAGAAGTGGAGGAATACGCGCAAGCCCTCGCCGACGGAGATCTTGTTGAGGTCCTCGACGCGCTCGCGGACATCGGCTACATCCTTGCAGGCTCGGTCATCAACCACGGCCTGCATGGCCTCTACGACGAGGCCTTCGCCGAAGTGCACCGCTCAAACATGGCCAAACTGGTGGACGGAAAGGTCCTGCGACGGGAAGACGGGAAGGTCATGAAGCCGGAGGGCTGGACGCCGCCCGAACTTGGCGCCATCCTTGCGAAGCACATGGAGGAGCAGGCGTGAGTCGTCCCGTGGCGCTCGTCACCGGCGGAGGCCGGGGCATCGGTGCCGCCGTTTGCACGCGCTTGGCCAAGGACGGCTACGACGTCCTGCTGACCTACACGACGTCTTCTCGCCCGGCAGAGTTTGTGGTGGACGCCATCCGAGAAGCCGGCGGCGATGCGCTCGCCGTGAAGATCGATTGCGCCGCCGAAGACGAGGTCGCCTTGCTGGCCAGCCATCCTTGGATGGCCCGTACCGTGGATGCCTTGGTGCTGAACCACGGGCGTTACGACCGTGTTCCTGCGGGCGAGTTGGAGGTCGAACATCTCGACCGCACCATGGCCGTGAACTTTCGAGGCGCCTTCCTCGTGTGGGCCGCGGTTCAGCCGCATCTGGCTGAGGGCGCACGCATCGTGGTCGTCGGCTCACAACTGGGCACGCGTGGGTCGCCCCACGGCGCGGATTACAGCGCGTCCAAAGCGGCCCTGCAGGCATGGGCACGCTCGCTGGCCCAAGACGCAGGCCCACGCGGCCAGCGCGTCAACGTCCTCGCGCCCGGCTACGTGGACACGGACCTGTTGTCGGCCGACACGCCGGAGAAGCGGAGCACGCGCGAAGCGGAGGTCCCCTTGCGGCGGCTGGGCTCGCCAGACGACATGGCCGGCGCGGTCTCCTTCCTCGTCGGCAAGGACAGCGCCTACATGACCGGTGCCGTGCTGCACGTGAACGGTGGACTCTACCTTCCCTGAGCCCCACAAGGGTTCAAACCGGCGCCCGACCGCCCTCAGCCGTGGTCGATGACTGGGACGATGACGGGTCCTTCGAGGCCCGTGCCAACCTCGATGTGGGCGAGGTGGACCTGCAAGAGCGGGACCCCTTCGACTTGTCCCGCGCCCTCGAAGGGGCCTCCATGGAGCACCTCCGACCGGACGTCAGCCGCTTTGTGCTGCATTCAGAACACGCACCTGCCGGAGACCAACCGGAAGCCATCGAACAACTGGTGAAGCAAATCGAGGGCGGCCAAGAACGGTGCGTGCTGCTTGGCGTGACGGGGTCAGGCAAGACTTTCGCCATGGCCAACGTCATCGAACGGCTGAACCTTCCCACGCTGATCATGTCGCACAACAAGACGCTTGCGCGACAGTTGCATCACGAATTGGCGGGCTACTTCCCGGAAAATGCCGTGGAGTACTTCGTGTCACATTACGACTACTACCAGCCTGAAGCCTACCTGCCAAAGCGGGACCTGTACATCGACAAGGAACTCTCCATCAACGAGCGCATCGAACAGGAGCGCTTCTCGGCCGTGGCCAGTTTGGTGTCACGTCCGGATTGCGTCATCGTGTCCTCCGTTTCGTGCATTTACGGGCTGAACCCGCCCGAGACCTTCCTCGAGCACCACCTCAGGGTGCACGTGGGCCAGGCCATCGAACCGCAGGACCTGATGAAGGCCCTGGTCGGGCTGCAGTATGCGCGCACCAACACCGACCTTGAACGGGGCCAAGCCCGGTTGCGCGGCGAAGTGCTCGACGTCTGGATGCCGAGCCGCGACGATCCGCTGCGTATCCGCTTCGATTTCGACGGCGTTGTCGCCGTGGCCGTGTGCGATCCGGTCAGTTGGGAGGTGCTTGACGAACTGGAAGAGGCGTGGATTCACCCGAAGGAGTTCTTCATGACCAGCCCGGAGCGTTTTGAAATCGCCCTTGAGCGCATCGAGAACGAGTTGAACGGCCGTCTGAAGTACTTCGACGGCACGAAGGAAGTGGTGAAGCGGCACCGGCTGGAACAACGCACCGAGTACGACCTCGAAATGCTGCGCGAAGTGGGGCATTGCCTCGCGATTGAGAACTACTCACGGCATTTTGACGGACGTGAAGCAGGAGAACGCCCGTATTGCTTGCTGGACTTCTTCGCCGCGTGTGCCAGGCAGTTTCACGGCGATCCCAGCCGCTTCCTCGTCATCATGGACGAATCTCACGTGACCTTGCCTCAGGTCGGTGGCATGTACCACGGCGACCGGGCGCGCAAGGAGAACCTCATCGAACACGGCTTCCGTTTGCCTTCTGCTGCAGACAACCGGCCGCTGAAGCTTCCCGAATTTCAGAGCCTCGTGCCGCAAATGGTGTACGTCTCCGCTACGCCCGGTGAGCGAGAACTGAGGCACCTGTGCGAGGTGACTGGGCAGGCGGTGCCCGAGGGCCTGTTGCACGTCGCATCCAAAGGCGGAGCCGGCCCTGCAGACGTGGCCAAGAAAATCCAGGGCTCGCCCTCGATGTACGAGATGCTGCAAAGCATCGATCACCTGCCTCGTATGGAAATCCGGCCGACTGGGCTGTTGGATCCAGGTATTGAGGTCCGTCCGACGGAAGGGCAGGTGGCCGATTTGTTGTCGGAAATCAATGCACGTATCGAGCGTGGAGAACGGACCTTGGTCACCGTGCTGACCATCAAGTTCGCAGAGGAAGTCGCGGCGTACCTGAGCCGCATGGGCGTCAAGGCCCACCACCTGCATTCGGAGATCGACACCATCGAGCGGACGGAAATCATCAACGCACTGCGCCTTGGGCTCATCGATGTCATCGTGGGCATCAACCTCCTCCGTGAAGGGCTGGACATCCCTGAGGTCAGCCTGGTCGCCATCTTTGATGCGGATCGGCAGGGCTTCCTGCGCAACGAACGATCGCTGCTCCAAACCATCGGACGCGCGGCCCGGAACGCCAACGGCGCGGTGCTGCTGTACGCCGACAGCGTGTCGCCATCCATGAGTGCAGCCATCCGTCAGACGCTTGAACGCCGTGAACGGCAGGAACAGGACAATCAGCGCCGCGGCATCGTGCCGAGAACCATCGTCAAGGCCCTCCCACAAATGGGTCAGGAATCGGAGGGTCTCGTGGAAGGCACCACCGCGTCAGGACGAGGGGGCAAGCGCCTCGTGGCCCGCCGCGGCGGGCGTGCTGAAGGCGCTGGCGCGACCTATGTGGTTTCAAACAGCGGCGCGGACAACGACCAGCGGATTCCAATTGAATATTCGAATTCTCAATTGGAAACCGACAATGAACTACCTTCGAGCCACGACGCGCTGGCCAAGTTGGCCTCAGAACTCCGGTCTGCCATGGAAGATGCCGCGAAGGCCCTCGATTTCGAAGAGGCAGCGCGGTTGCGTGACCGCTTGATGCTCATCAACGACCGCCTCGATGCCGCAGGGATTGATTGAAGGGGAGCACGGACGAGGCCGGGCCATGGCGATTGACCCCGACCAGTTCGACGTCCCTGTCGTCGATTACGACTTCACGGCGGCCACCACGCCACGAGGACTCATCGACCAGATGGCCTCTGCTGGTGGGTTCACGGCAACGAAGTTGGCCATGGCCCGAGACATTCTGAAGGACATGCACCAAGACTTGACCGCGGTTGAACACGACCCATCGAAGATGCTCAACTGGATCTCCTTCCCAGCATGCCTCTGTGCAACCGGGACGCGCGGCTTCTTTGTCGAGGCCCTCAAGCGAAAGATGTTCAACGTCGTGTCCACGACCTGCGGCACCCTTGACCATGACATCGCCCGGGCCCATGCGGCGTATTACCACGGTGCGTTCGAATTGGACGACATCGAGCTTGGTGAACACGACCTCATGCGCTTGGGGAACGTCATTGTCCCCACCTCCTCGTACGGTGAAATCATCGAGGCTGTGGTCATGCCTGCACTCGAAGAGATCAGGACAGAACGCCTGGCCGAGACCGGTTTGACCGGTGCAGACGCGTGGCTTGGCTTCGGTTCCATCCACTTGGTGTGGGCTTTGGGCGAAAAAATCGGCACGGAGGATTCCCTCATCCACTGGGCGGCCAAGCATCGCATTCCCGTGTGCATTCCGGGCATCACCGACGGTTCCATCGGCGCACAGTTGTTCATGTTCAGGCAGAAGTATCGAGATTTCCACCTCGACACCCTGGCCGACGAGCAGGTGATGAGCGACCTGACGTGGGACGTCGAGACCTCCAACGCCCTGATGGTGGGCGGTGGCATTTCCAAGCATCACGTCATTTGGTGGAACCAATACAGAGGCGGCCTGGACGCTGCCGTGTACATCACCACCGCGCCAGAGCATGACGGATCGCTGTCCGGCGCTCGGTTGCGCGAGGCCATTTCGTGGGGGAAGATGCGAGCTGAAGCCCCCAACGTTTGCGTTGAAGGTGATGCGAGTGTCCTGCTTCCCCTGCTGGGCGCAGACCTGTTCACGTCCGCTTGATCGATTCAAGCAGCGCAAGATGGTGCATCAACGCCTCCCTGACGGTCATTTGGGGGCGCCACCCCTCCTTCCGTCGAGTGAGCATCAGGTCGTGCAAGGGGGCGAGGTCTGGTTCATCCTCGTCTGGCGTGGCGGCTCGAACCTGGACGGGAGGGCGCTGCGGTTCTGCCAGGACCTCAGCCGAAAAGGCGCCATGCAGCCCGGCCTCCCAGCGACGATGCAGCATCGCGGCTTCACGGAGCAATTCCCCCGTTTGCCAGAGCCTTCGTCCGCTCAGGACCATCGTCGCTGTCGGAAAAGGGCCACTGGCCAAGGCAAGAAGGGCATCCACAACATCATGCTCAGCGACCCACCAGCCGTCGCGGGCCCGATCGTCCAGGTGCAGGGTTGGCCACAGGTTGGAACTCATGGTCGGGACCACATCACGTGGAACCAACGTGAGAACGTCGTCGCCTCGCGCAAGCACAAGCCGATGATGCTCGCCTGGCCCGGAAAGATGGACCGTAGCCTCAGGTGATTCGACCACGACCGATGCACCGAGGGCATCGCGGACTTCGGCGAGACGGCGTGCGGCAGGGGCGATTCCGGACACGGGCTGGCCGTTCCGGGCTGCGTGCAGGATTACGGTTGCCGACAGACTTGGATGCAGGCCACCAACATCGACGGCCTCCATGGGCGAGCCTCGGCGCTTGACCCATATGAGGGCGCCGTTTTGTGATGTGCCGATTTTTGACGATTTTCAATTGGAAATACCACGATTTTATGCGAATTTCGCCCCTTGAGGCGTCAATCATGCGGTGCAGCGGGCAGATCCGGAAGGGGGCCGCTCAGGATGGCTGAATTTGATTCTGATTTCAATTGAAATTCCCGTCGAATTGAAACAAAAGCGTGCCTTCACGCAGTTACCAGAATGGATTATGCGACATGCCGATTATGTTGATTCTTCAATTGAAATCGCTTTGTTATCGACGTATTCTCAATTGAACAGTTACATTATCCGTCGAAGACATTAAGTGTCCCCCTCATCACAGGTCGTGCAACGGGAAGGGAAAACATGGCACCAACAGACTACCACATCCAGGAGCTGATGCAACGAGATGTCTACGTGAAGGACACGAAGGTGGGCACCATCATCGGTGAGCGTCACCATCCAAACGAATCGCGCGTTCGATCCATGCGCATGCTGGTCGAAACGGACGTGGCTGGCGAATTCATGCGCAAACCGGCTGAATATGCGCCGCTCCCCAAGGAATTGGTCCACAGCATCAACGACGACGGCTCGGTCCGCCTCTCCAAATCCATGCGCGAACTGCAGCGCCGCTGGCGCAACACGGTGCGCATCGACGAACAACTCTACGCGCCTGACGAAATGCTCGACCGCGCGGTCCTGGACAACCAGGGCAACGAGGTGGGCATCATCACGGGACTGCTCAAGGTCAAGCGGACCTACAAGGGGTTCATCGTCACCTTGCGCATTGGTGTGCAACAACGCTTTGATCTCGGCGAGACCATCCGCCTGCCCCTCACGGCCATCGCCCGCACGCGCGACCGCCTGGACGAGGTTGTGTTGGGCCGCACCTTCGAACGTGCCATGCAGTTGCCGTCTTACATCGCGCTCAACGAGATGGACGCCTCTGAATTTGAGTGAATGCCTCACCGTCATCCTTTTGATGGCAGGTCAGGTCGGCGGCCTGCCCAAGCGCGGGTAGCTTAGTCGGTTGGAGCACCCGGCTGATAACCGGGAGGTCGCAGGTTCGAGTCCTGCCTTGCGCACCAAATCGCATCACTAAATGGGATGATTTGATTTTCCCAAGATTTTGTCCTTTTAGTATAGGCTCTTTGTTACAAATTTAGATATCTTGAAGATGAATGAAAAAGAACATGAATCAAATTCCCTTATCATGACCTGAGGGGGACCCATGGTAGTAATTTCTGGTAGCAATTCCAGACCGGTTGCAGAAGAACTTGCTCAGTCTTTAGGCTGGTCTCACCACTCCTTAGAGACAAGGAGATTTCCAGATACTGAAGGTTACATTAGAATTCCAACACCTACAATTGAGGCAATCAGGTCTGAGCCTGTTGTGATCGTTTCGAATACATTTCCAGATTCTGGAATCGTTGAAACATTGCTGATGATAGAAGCTGTCAAGGATGTCCGTGCAGGCAATATGGAAAATCTGAGGGAAATAGGACCACAAAAACTTCCAGATGTAGGTCCAGGAATCATCGTAGCAATTCCTTACTTTGGATACGCAAGGCAAGATAAAAGATTCAAACCCGGAGAAGCGGTGAGTGCGAGAGCAATCGGGAACTTGATTGCAAGTAGGGTTGACGCAATCGCTGTTTTGGACCTTCATGCACCTGAGGTTTTGAAGGGGCTCTCAGTTCCAGTTGCCTTCACCTCAGCAATGCCTGAGTTAGCAAAGAGACTGCAAGATGATGTTAAGCCAGATTTCATTCTTTCACCAGATAAAGGTGCAATAGAAAGGGCGAAAAGTGTAGCAGAAGCTATTGGTTGTGAATTTTCCTACTTAGAAAAAACAAGAATCGATGCTCATACTATCGTTCACAAAGCCAAAGATTTGGATGTGGATGGAAAGGTGGTAGCGATTGTTGACGATATGATCGCAACTGGTGGTACTATTTGCAAAGCGGCAGACGCACTTCGCAGCCAAGGTGCAAAAGAAGTTCATGCTGCTTGCACCCATGGTTTGTTCACCGGCGGCGCCATTGCAAGACTATCCAATCACGTTGATGGCGTACACGCCACAAGTAGCCTTCCAAAT
>PBKJ01000008.1 GCA_002722135.1 Methanobacteriota archaeon
ACCCCGATGTCGAGTTGGACGTCCGTGAGGTGCTCGACGAGACCGTACACGAGCGTTACTCCCTGACCGAGAAGGAAACCCATTGGGTGAACATCTGGGAGGACTTCCTCATCCACGTCAACGTCGACACGAAATTGCCAGGGCATCCAATCTGGGCGGACGCGTTCAAGGGCGATGCGCCTTTGCCAGGTGAACTCTCGGCGTACACCAAGGCCCAACTGTACGAGATTCACGAACAGTGGAAGGACTACGGATGGGTCAGTCCCATCAAGAAGAGCATGCGGAAGGACGAGCTCATTCGCGCCATCAGCCTCCCGGGTTGGAAGCAGGATTTCGTTCGAAAGAATCGGCTCTTGTACGCGACCAATCAGCCCTTCATCGACGATTGGCTCGCCCGCTGGGACGTCCTTGGCAAGCGCGAGGACGGGACCCCGAACATCCCCGTCAGCCGAACAAAGTACGAATGGCAGGCTGGACCGGACAGCCGATCTAACTGGGAAAACATCTTCCAGTTCCGCCCTTCAGGAATTCGTGTCAAGCGCGGGAACTACTTCCCTGCCTTGGTGGCCATCGCACAAATCCCAGTGGTAGGTTGGCTGCGTCGCCACATCACGCCGAAAGAATGCGCGCGAATTCAGTCCTTTGACGTGGACGGCGAGCACGGGGCGCCCTACCTCCTTGGCGAAAGCGACCAACAGTCGTACAAGCAACTTGGCAACGCCGTGAACGTGGACATGATCCATGTGATTCAGAGTCAGATCGACGCCTTCATTCAGGAACCCGAGAAGTTCCCAAAGCGGCCCCCAAAACAGATGCTCCTCGATTGTTAGTACAATGTTCATCGATTCATGAGACAGCAACCTCAAGAACCGTTGACGTGGATTTTCGCGCATGATGGCGCTTGAACGGGTTCCTGGGCTCGGACAAAAGTTGGCCGACAAGCTCCGCGAGCACTTCGACGGCGAAGACGCCGCGATGGCGGCGCTGCAGTCCGGTGACATCTCACGGATTGCCGCAGTCAACGGTGTTTCACCGAAGCGCGCCCTTGCGCTTGCCCGGGCCGCCAGCGGCGACGACGGCGGCTTCCTTGCGACCCGTGAGGCGGAGAAGTTGCACGCGCAACTCATCGAAGCCATGCGCCAGCATGCCGCGTGCGCCGCATCGCGTGAGCGCCTCGCCTTGCTGACGCCAATTCAGGACCCGGAATCCCGCTGGACGGTCGTCGACGCCGCCCGCGCCTTGGTCGCCTCTGGCACCGTGGCTGACCTCGCTGAAGCGTGGAAAGGCCTCGCACGCCCACGCAGCCCAACCGGACGTCATGACCGCGTGGTCGTGACCCGTCAGGACCGGCCCGAACTCGCCAAGCAGTGTCGCGTGCTGACGCCCGGTCCTGACGAGACCTGGCGCGACTATCGCGTCTTCAAGCAGGTCAGTTGGATCGGCGAAGGCGCTCCGATTGACGCACCAGACGGCTGGCTCGTCCTGCCCGAGGACGCCGTCGATGCCATGGCCCTGCCCGAGGCGACCCTCGCATGGTTCCGCACCAACAGCGCCCTGCTCGGCCTGGTCGCGGACCTTGTGCAGCGTTGGCCGAGCCTTAGCGCCGTCAAGGGCGCCCAGCCCGTGCTGAACCGCCTCGCACCGATGGTCACCGACCTCGGCGAACTTGAGGCGCTGCTCCATGACGTGAGCGACGACGGCAACCCTGACCTGCTGCATGACGTGGCCGACCGCCTGTGGCCGACCATCAAGGGCCTCGAAACTCAAGTGCGTGAGCGCGTCGAGGAAGCGATGGCCGAAGCGCAACTCGCGCTGACCGGCGCGGACATGCTCGATGCGCTGGCCAACGGCGCTGGCCTTCAGCGACGCCTCCGCGCGGCCACCACCGAAGCCATCGAGGAAGCCATTGAGGAAGCCAACGCCGCCCTGTCAGAGTTCCTCAACGGCACCGGCTTGCGCATGCCGCAGCGGCTGTTCATCGACGGCTGGCCGCTCAAGGTCGACCGCAAGGAAGTCGATCTCTTGGTTGAGGATCTTGAGCGTCGAATCGCCGCGGACGAAGCGGCGGAACTGACGCGCCTCTCAAGCGCCCTTGCGCCTCTACGCGCAGTCTGCGGCGAGGCCATCGAAGCCATGGTCGAACTCGACCAGTGGCTGGCCGTCGCCCGCTGGTCCGAAGCGCACCGCTGCGTGCGCCCCACCATGGTCGAGCACGGCTTGGTCGTCGTCGAAGGGCGCCACCCGCTGCTCGGCATCGAACCGGACCCCGTGACCTACGGCGTTGGACGTTCAGCCGACAAGGGCGACCAGCAGTCCGTCGCCCTGTTGACCGGAGCCAACAGCGGTGGCAAAACCACCCTGCTCGAACTGCTCGGCTTCACCTGCATCCTTGCCCACATGGGCTTGCCCGTGCCAGCGACCGAAGCCCGCGTGGGCCGCGTCAAGCACCTGCAGGTGCTCGCGAAGGCCGGAGGCACCCAGTCTGCAGGCGCGCTCGAACAGACGCTGGTGGACCTCGCCGAGGTCGTCAGCGACCCGACCTCGAAGCTCATCCTCGCCGACGAGTTGGAAGCGATCACCGAGCCAGGTGCGGGTGCTCGCATCATCGCCGGCATGCTGCTCGCGGCCGAGGCCCATCCAGACACCTCCATGGTCCTCGTGACCCACTTGGCGCCGGCCATCATCGAAGCCACAGGACGTGACGACCTGCGCATCGACGGCATCGAAGCACGCGGCTTGGACGAAGACCTCGAACTCATCGTGGACCGCACGCCGCGCCGCAACCACCTCGCCCGCAGCACGCCTGAGCTGATCGTGCGCCGCTTGGTCGAGCGGTCCGAAGGACCGGCGAAGGCGGTCTTTGCGTCGATCCTTGACGCCTTCTGATCAGCAGATTCGACCCGTTTCGCCGCCGTATTCCTGCATCGGAGCGCGGAACAACTCGTCGCACGTGCGCTCCACCAACGGCAGCGTCAGGAGGGCTCCGTCCCAGTTGATGGTGTACCATCCGACGGATGCGGGCGATGGGACGTAGTCTTCTCCGGTTTGTGTCATGGTGATGGTAATCGATTCGCCCGCTTCGATGAAGACGTCCATCGCAAAGAACTCCATCTTCCCTGTAACGGCCGCGAAGGGTTGCAGGGCTTCAACGCCATCCCGGCCACCGTCGTGGAAGCGGAAATCCATCACAGCGTGCCCAAGGTGCATGCCGTTCTCGTCGGTCATCTCGAGGAAGCCGTGCGCACCGTTCGTCGTGTGTGGCGTGACGGGGATGTGGAAGGTCGGCATCCCGGCAATCCATGTGTCGTTTTCGAATGGCCCGTAAGACATCGTGATGCTGTTCGTGCCGGTGATGCTGGCGCCGGTGGGGCCGAGGTCGCTGCCGCTGACCTCGACGTACTGCGTGTCTTCGGCGGGCCAGGTGGACTCGAAGCGCCAGCCGCCGCGGTTGTCTTGCATCTCCACGCCGAGCATTGGTGCGATGCCTTCGTCACGGAGGTACCAGTCGAACCAGACGAGCATCTCGTCGGCCCAATCCCAGCGCAAGGTGTACGGGTAGGCCTCAGCGCCGCGGCCGCTGCCTTGCGAACTGTGTCCTGAGACGCGGTCAGGGTAATCGTGCGCCCATTGTCCGGCGAGCGTCTTGACCTCAATGCCGGCGTCGTGCACCTGCTGGTGCACGGGGAAGGCCATATGCGGATCGACGTTCCAATCCTGCATGCCTTGGATGATGTAAATCGAGCCCTTGTAGTTCTGAAGGGCCCGATCAAGGAAGGAGCGTTCGGTCCAGTAGTCGTTGCCGCCGTAGGTCACCATGCCGCCAGAGAGGTAGGCGGCGGGGCCATTGGCGTAGCCTTCGAGGTAACCTTCGCACAACGTGTGGCTGTCCTCGCTGTCGCCGTCGATACCGAAGGAGCCGTAGACGCCGTTGTGCATGATCATGCCACGCGCCTCCATGCTGCCGTTGCGCCACATCAAATCGTGGACGCCAATCAGACCGGACATCGGTACAATCGTAGCCAGATGTGGGTTGCCGAAGGTGGCCGCTTGCCACGGCGTGCTGCCGTCGTAGGACTTGCCGATAAGACCGACACGACCGTTGGACCAGCCTTGGGTGCCGAGCCACGTCACCGCAGCGTCGATGCCGCGTTGCTCGTCGGTGCCCATGAGGTCCATGCAATGGTTGGATTCGCCGGTGCCGAACACCGACACCTGGGCCACGGCAAAGCCGTGGGGCACGTAGTTCTCGATGAGGAAACGACCCAATCGGTCTGCTGGGGTCACGGCGCTGACGTCGCCGTCGTCGTAGTAAGGTCCGACGTCAGCGATGACCGGCACGCGGCAGTCTTCGGAGACGTTCTCCAGCGTCCAGTCGCAGCCTTCGATGACGGGCAGCCAGAGGCCGAGGTGAACCTCGGCGTCGCCGGTCAAGCCCGCACCGCCATCGGCAGCGGTGATGGTGTCCACGGGCACGAAGACCGAGATGGCTTCTGGGATGCCGTACGTGCCGTTCACCGTCACGCGGCTGAAGACATCGCTGTTGTCGTAGATGAGGTCGCCTCGCTCCCATGGATTTGGATAGGCCTCAGGGCCTTCGTCCACGGGAGTCACGTCGTCGTCAGCGCCGAGGCAGCCGGCCAAGGGCATGGCCAGCATCAGCCACACAAGCATGAACGCGACGTGCCGCACGGCATTCCCTCAAGCCTGCTCAATTAGAACATGACGGGTCGCTGCAGCAACCTGAATCGTCCTTCCCGCCGTCGGGAGCGCGAATGTTGAGGTCCTGCTGGGCAGCGGCTTCTTGCTCTGCGATCTTGGCACGAACGTCGTCCATGTTGAGTTGCTTCACTTTGCCGACCAAGTCCTGGAGGGCTTCCTCGGGAAGGGCACCGGGTTGCATGAACACACCAATGCCTTCCTTGAAGACCACCGTGGTCGGAATGGAACGGATGCCAAAGGCGCCTGCAAGCGCCTGCTCGGCCTCGGTGTCCACCTTCGCGAACATCACGTCGGGGTGGTCCTCTGAAACGCGCTCGTAGACCGGACCAAACGCCTTGCATGGCCCACACCAATCGGCCCAGAAATCGATGAGCATGATGGTGTTCTCTTCGAGGGCGGCTTCGAAGGTCGCCTCGGTCAGGTCCACGGTGGCCATGTGCCTTCCTCACGGTGGGGGTTCCTTGACCTGTTGGCGAACATGTTCGTGAAATTCCATGTCCCAAGAGATGCCTTCTTGGGGCGCCTGTGGATGGACAGCCGTGACGCCTCGTCTGCCTGCGGCCTTTCTCGTCCTCCTGATGGTGCTCTCGACGGCCCCGCTCGTGGCCAGTGCGGACGAGGTGCCCGATGTGCGCATTTCTGAGGTGCTCGTCTCCGCCTCATCCGAAGACTACGACGGCGTGGATTGGAACGGTGACGGTGTGACAGGAAGCGTTTCGGATCAATTCATCGAGATTTGGAACGCCGGAGACAGCCCTGCCGACGTCTCCGATTGGTGGCTCGACGACGAGGAAGGCGGCGGCTCGCCGCCCTGCCGCCTGCCGTGGGACACCGTCTTGCAACCCAACGAGCGCATCGTCATCTTCCGTGCCGATTCTGGCCTTGAGTTGGACTACTACGGCGGCGACAGTGCGGTGCTCCGCACCGCGGAAGGGGCCCTCGTCGATTCGATGAGCTGGCCCGACAAGGACAGCTGGTGGGACCGACCCTACATCCCGCTGGACAACGGCAGCCTTTGGAAGGACGAC
Organism: Methanobacteriota archaeon; assembly: GCA_002722135.1. Classification (GTDB taxonomy): domain Archaea; phylum Thermoplasmatota; class Poseidoniia; order Poseidoniales; family Poseidoniaceae; genus MGIIa-L3. The sequence continues at coordinate 5,748 of PBKJ01000008.1, forward strand.
GCACCGACACCCGGCGCTCACGAAAACGCCACCGTGAGCGCCCCCATCGCTGGCCTGCGCTGCTACACCAACCTCGACCACGTCCACTCTGGGTCGTACGTGCTCAAGGGCCGCGTGGTGACCATGGACGATGCCGGCACCGTGCACAACGACGGCTCGATCCTTGTCGAAGACGGCGTCATCGTCCAGGTCTGGAACGGCGATGCGCCCAGCGAACTGACCCTCGAAGGCATCCCCGTGCACCACACGGACGCCACCATCTACCCTGGCCTGCTTGACCTGCACAACCACCTGCACTACAACACCGCCCCGATTTGGCCGGTGGAGAACCACATGTCCTCGCCCAACGAGTGGGGGGGCTACCAGAACCGCTACCAGTGGAAGAACCACCCCGACTACAGCGAATTCGTCACCAAGCCGAAGATGCTCCTGCACGGAGGCCCCTACTTCGACCTCGAATTCGCCGCCATGAAGTACGTCGAAGCCAAGGTGATCGTCGGCGGCACCACCGCCTCACAAGGCGCACCGTCCAACCCCGACGACGCCTACGCCAGCGTGCTGGCGCGCAACATCGAGGATTGGAACTTCGGCCGGGACGAGATCCACACCAAGGTCACGGAACTCGAATCGGACTACATTGGGAACCACATCAAGACCGGCAACGCCAGCCAAGAACTGGACGCGTGGTTCCTTCACCTCGGCGAGGGCGTGGACGAATCCAGCCGAGCCGAATTCGATATCCTCGTGGCCAACGATCTCCTGGTCGGAGAGTTGGTCCTCATCCACGGAACCGCCCTGACGGCCACCGAATTCCAGAAGATGGGCGAGGTCGGCGCCAGCCTCGTCTGGTCGCCCTTGTCCAACCTGCTGCTCTACGGTGACACCACCGACGTGGCTGCGGCCAAGGCTGCGGGCGTGAACATCGCGCTGGCGCCGGACTGGTCGCCCTCGGGCAGCAAGTCGCCCCTGCATGAACTCAAGATCGCCGACCTGTGGGACGACGAAATCCTCGGGGACATCTTCACCGACGAAGAAATGGTGCGCATGGTCACCTCCAACGCGGCTGACGCCACCAACTGGGAGGAGCACGTCGGCCGTATCGCGCCCGGCATGGCGGCCGACTTGGCGGTCATCGATTCGAACCAGCTCGACCCGTACCGCAACCTCATCGACGCCGTCGACCCTGACGTGCGCCTGACCGTCGTCGGCGGCATGGCCCTCTACGGTGACGCGGACCTCATGCAGGCCATGCGCGGTGACGACCACGAAGCGGCCGGCATGTTCGGGAAGCGCATCGACGTGACTGCGAGCGGTGTCGAGGACGGCCTGCGCTCGTGGGCGTCCATCGTCGAGAACCTCACCGAAGCCGCGGCCTTCGACCCGGCCGTGATGGAGGCTGCCTTTGGCGACGTGGACGGCTTCGACAGCCTCACCGCGGGCGTGGGCCACGGTGGCCTCGACCCGTGGTGGACCTACGAGGATCCGCAGTACTTCCAGACGCTGAACGGATCGACGTGCGGCAACGCGCAGATCGACCTCAGTCTGGTCTGGGACCGCTACTACGACCGCGGTGCCTCGATGAGCACCGTGGACCTGACGAACACCTCCACGTGGCAGGCCAAGGGCACGTCATCCTCCACCGGTGCTGGCACAACGCCGGACACCGGCACCAACCCCGACACGGGCACGAATCCTGACGACGGCACCACGCCTGACGATGGAAACAACGACGGCAACACCATCACGCCCGTGGACCCGTGTGCGGACGGCCTTGGGCTGGGCTGTGACGGCACCGACGGCAGCAGCGACGAGGAGACCGCGGCAGGAGAAGGCGGTGCGCCCCTCGGCCTGCTGGGCCTCGGCGTGCTGGCGTTGATTGGCGTGGCCGTGTTTGTCATGCGCCGCCGTGAAGAGGAGATTGACCTCACCGCACAGGATGCCTTGTTCGACGAGGACGACCTCGAGGAAGCCGAGGCTCCCAAGGAGCCTCAAGATGAGCCCGTTCCGGAGGCTGAGGCCGAGAAGGACGTCGTTGACATTCCAGCACCGCCGCCCCCTGGCGGCCCACCGGCGTGATCACGTCAGGGTCCACACCGGCCCGTCGGCCGTGTCTGTGACTTCAACGCCCATCGCGGCCAAGCGGTCACGAATGGCGTCTGCTGCAGGCCAGTCCTTGGCCGCGCGTGCCTCTGCGCGCTGGAGGAGCAGGGTTTCGACCTCGTCGGCCACTTCTGCGCGACGGGGGTCCTCCTCTGGCTCGGCGAGGAGCACATCGGGCGAGGGCAAGACGCCCAGAACGTCGCCCGCCAATTCCTCGAACCACGCGACGCAGAAGTGCGCCACAGCGTTGGCGTCCTCTTCTTCGAGGTCAGCGTCCAGCAGCCGGGTCGCTTCACGGACGCCACCGAGGACCTTGGCGATGGCCTCGCGGCTGTTGAAATCGTCGTCCATCGCCAATGCGAAGCCTTCGCCCATGCGCTCCAGCAAGCCCAGACCCTTGGACAACGGGTCCGTGCTGGTCACGTCGGGATGCGGCAGGGGAACTGGATGTGCGGAGGTTCGAGCGCGCAGGGCCTTGCCGTAGGCCTCGATGAGGCGCCCGTGGTTGCGCTCTGCGTCATGGAGCAAGGCCTCGTTCATGTCGATGGGCGAGCGGTAATGCGCGTTGATGAGCGCAAAGCGGAGCACGAGCGGGTCCACCCGCTCGAGGATGTCGCGGATGGTCCAGAAGTTGCCGAGCGACTTGCTCATCTTCTCGCCGTCCACGTTGACGAAGCCGTTGTGCAACCAGTGGTGCACCAACGGGGCATGGTCCGTATGGCACTCGCCTTGGAAGATCTCGGCCTCGTGGTGTGGGAAGCGCAGGTCGTGGCCTCCACCGTGGATGTCGAAGGCTCCGCCGAAGCGGTCGAGGCTCATCGCGGTGCACTCGATGTGCCAACCGGGTCGGCCCTCGCCCCATGGCGAAGACCACGTTGGCTCGCCCGGCTTCGCCGCTTTCCAAAGAGCAAAATCGCGGTGGTCCCGCTTGCCGCCGCCCGTGCCGTCAACCCGTCCACCTGCTCCTGCGCGTACGGCATCGAAGCTCTGCCCGGTCAGTTGACCGTACTTCTCTGGGGCTGAGGAGACGTCGAAGTACACGCCGTCGTCAGCCGCGTAGGCGTGCCCGCGCTCGATCAAATCCTCGATGATGCTGACCATGCCGTCGACGTGTTCCGTGCAGCGGGGGTAATGGTCGGCGCGCAGGATGTTCAGCGCGTCCATGTCCTCGTAGTAGCCCTCGATCATCTCGTCGACCAGACCGAGCCAGTCGCCGTCGCGTGCTTCGTTGGCCCGCGCGATGATTTTGTCGTCAACGTCGGTGAAATTCTGGACGTAATCGACGTCGTAGCCGCTGGCCTCCAGCCACCGGTGAATCAGGTCAAACGCGAGGTAACACCGGGCGTGTCCGAGATGGCAGCGGTCGTACACCGTCACACCACAGACGTACATGCTCACCCGTCCGGGGCGCATGGTGGTGAACGGCACCTTCTCTCGACGACGGGTGTCGTGGACACGCAACGCCATGGTGCTCGGCGTCTCGTGCGGGCGGGGCCACTTCAACGTTCATGTAGGGCCGGGCAAGCGCAGGGCCATGGCAGGACGCGTGCTCGTCACCGGAGCGAACGGCTTCCTCGCCAATCACCTCGTGCGCGACCTGCTGGCTGAAGGCTACACGGTCATCGGCACCGTGCGTGACCTGAGTGACCCAGTTCGAACCGAACACCTCCGCGACCACGCGGAAGCCCTGGGCTGCCCAGAACGGCTTGAACTGGCCGAAGCCGACGTGCTGGACGCCGACCCGTGGGAAGGCCTGCTGCAGGGTTGTGACGGCCTCTTCCACACCGCCACGGTGTTCTCCCTCACCGCCGATGCGGACGTCGTCCTGAACACGGCCAACCTCGGCACGGAGCATCTCCTGCACGCGGCGGCGGCGGCCAGGGTGCCGCGCATCGTCTACACCTCGAGCACCGCCGCGGTCGGCAGCGGGCCGCGAGGTCGAGCCAAGGACGAGAACGACTGGCAAAGCGGATCGAGCATGCCCTACACCGCGGCGAAGACCCAATCCGAACGCAGGGCGTGGCGCATCGCAGAGGAGCACGACCTCGATCTTCGCGTCATCAACCCGACCGCGATCCTCGGCGGTGGATTCTCGCGACCGCCGCCGAGCGTGGACTGGATGCCTGACCTGCTCTCCGGGGCTTGGCCCATTGTCCCGGCGATCCCGATGGCCTTCGTTCACGTCGAGGACGTGGCCCATGCTCATCGCATGGCCTTCGAGCGCGATGAGGCAGAAGGGCGCTTCGTCATCGCCCCGCACAGCGGTCTGACCATGATTGACGTGGCCCGCACGGCGCGACGCCTTCGCCCACAGGCCAAGGCTCCTAAGCGGGGCCTCCCGCGACGCCTGCTTCCGCTCGCCGTGTTCTTTGATTGGCTCAAAGGAAGGAAAACGGGCGAGCGCCGCCTGACTCGCGCGGTGGTGCGTGGCTACATGCGAGGCGATGCTCGGTATTCGAGCGCCAAGGCCGAGCGGGTGCTCGGCATGACGTGGCGTTCCCTCGATGCCTGCGTGGAAGATACCATTCGAGCCTTTGAGGAGCGGGCCGCATGAACCGGTGGACCGTTCGGGCGGCGTGGCTCATGCCGCTCGTCACGGTCCTTGCCTCCATGTCGGTTCACCACGCTCGGGGCGCGGCCAACGCGCCGATCATTTTCATTTCGCAAGCCGATTACCCCGGCCCAGAAGCCCTCATCTTCACGCTTGGCCTGACCCTCAGCGGCGTCTGGCAAGCGTGGACGGTGTGGGCGATGACCCGAGCCGCGCCCCGCCCGTGGTCACTGGAACGCGTCGTCGGCCTCCTCGCCGCAGGATGCGTGGTGGCCATGGCCAACCGCTCGATGTACGCCAACCTGAACGCGCACATCCTCGCCGCCATGGGCATCTTCACCTTCGGTTGGCTGTGGCTTGCTCTGGTCCAGCGGCGCCTGCGTTCCTCGGGCGCCACACATGGCCTTGCACAACGGAAATGGGCGCTGTGGTGCGTCGGCATCGGTTACGTGGCGCAGTTTCTCGGGGCCGCCATCGCCCTTCAGGTCAATCCTGACCTGACGCTTCCCACGGCCAACGCGGGCCATCCGTGGTGGACCATCGCCGCGCTTGGCGAATACCTGCTTGTGGGCGGTCTGTGGTGGGGCATCGCGGCCATGGAACTTGACTTGGAGAGGATTGGGGCGTGGAACGGCGCCTCCGCATAGAGGTCCAAGGCCGATTGCGCTTGACCTTCGAGGGTGATGAACGGACGAAACATGTGGCGAGGCGATTCTGAGAGCATTTAGTCTTCCTTGGCCGATTCAACGAATGGTCGGTGCCAAGCGCCGATGGCCAACTCAAGCACGCGTTCATCGAGCGTGCTGATGGCTTTGCTTGCAGGGTCCACGCCGTGTTCGACCTGGCCCACCCAGACCTCGACCTCAAGACGGCGGTGGCTGAGCAAGTGCACCACCTCACCGGCCTTGGAGCGCCGTTCGCACTCGTCCGTAACCCCTGAGCCGTCGGCGTCCAGATAGTGCGGACCCCATAGGCCGCCAAAACGTGCTTCAGACGGTCGTTGAATCAGGTGCGGGCGGCCTTGTGCGTCCACGTCGACCAGCGCCACGAGCCGTTCCGTGATCACGCGACGTTTGGCGGGGGCGGGGAAAGCAGTGGGCCCACTGGCGTGATCACGTGCGAGGCAATCCTGCTGCACCGGGCAGTCAGAGCACCGAGGCGCACGTGGCGTGCACACGGTGGCGCCGAGTTCCATCACGGCCTGATTCCACGCGCTCGGGGCCACGTTTCGCCCATGGGCGTCGTCCATCCATGCTTGAGCCAGGGACGTGACGTCAGCAGTCGTCGGTTGGAGGGTTGCCGTCTGCCGTGCCACGACGCGACGCACGTTGCCGTCGGCCACGGCCGCAGGCACCTCATGCGCAATGGAGGCAACGGCAGCGGCGGTGTACGGGCCGATGCCGGGCAGCTGCTGGAACGCGGCGACCACGTCCTCGGAGGTCGACGGTGAGGGCAAGGCGCCGTTCCACGGGCCTTCGGGATCAGAGACTTCCACGGCAAGCGCGTGCAAACGTCGCCCACGGGCGTAATATCCCGCACCTTGCCAGAGGTGCATCACCTCGTCGAGGTCGGCCTCGGCCATCGAGGTCACCGTTGGAAAGCGCTCGAGGAGGCGCCGCCAGTACGCGATGCCACGCGCGACTTGGGTCTGTTGGAGCAGCACTTCGGAAAGCAGGATGGACCACGGATCGGACGTCGCACGCCATGGCAAATCGCGGGCCTCGTCCGCGTACCAGCGCGCAAGCGCCTCGACGTTCACGGGCCTCAAGCCTCAGCTTCCTCAGGCGCCTCAGCGGCTGCCTTGTTCGCCTTGATGGCGGCGTCGTTGGCCTTGATTTGGGCCCAGACCATCTCGGCCACGTCCTGGACCTGCATGTCGGCGTCGATGGCCGCAAGGCCGTCGGTGACCATCGTGGAACAGAAGGGGCAGCCCACGGCCACGGTGTCGGCGCCGGTCGCGGCCAGCTCACGTGCTCGGATGACGTTCACGCGCTCGTGGTCGTCGTCGACAATTTCCTCCATCCACATCTGGGCACCACCGGCGCCACAGCAGAAGGATTGCTCGCCGGTGCGGGCGGGCTCGGCGTCCACGCCGCCGATGATCTCGCGAGGTGCCTTGGTCTCGCCACCGATGCGACCGAGGTAACACGGGTCGTGGTAGGTGACCTCACCGTCGTGCTTCGGTGCGGGAAGCTTCCCGTCACGCTGGAGGGTGGAAATCAACTGGCTGTGGTGCAGCACCTCGATGTCCTCGCCGCCGAACGCCTTGTACTCCTTTCCGAGCGTATGGAAGCAGTGCGGGCATGACGAGACGATTTTCTTGACGCCGAGTTCTTCGAAGGTCGCGAGGTTGGTCTCCGCAAGCATCTGGAAGAGGTACTCGTTGCCGGCGCGCCGCGCGGGGTCGCCGTTGCAGGTTTCCATCATGCCGAGGATGCCAACGTCAAGGCCGGCCTCCTTCATCACGGAAATCGTGTCACGGGCGACCTTCTTGTTGCGGTCGTCAAAGGACGCCGCGCAGCCTGCGAAGTAGATGTACTCGGCGGGCTCGGCCACCTTGACGTCGAGGCCTTCCGCCCAGTCGCCACGCTCGTGGGCGGGAATGCCGTACGGGTTGCCTTCGTTCTCGATGTTCTCGATGGTGGACATCAGCGGGAGCACGACTTCCTCGACCGACTCGTTGAATTCCATCCGCTCCATCATCAGGTGACGACGTGCGTCGGTCAGCTTGGGGACGTGGTCGATGTAAATCGGGCACGCCTCCACGCACGCGTGGCAGGTCGTGCACGCGAAGATGGCGTCTTCGCCAATGCGTGCGATCAGGTCTTCCTCGGGCGTGCCGCCCGAGAGCAGAATGGGCGCGTGGTCGTTCGCGTAGTTGCGGATGTCGTGGATGATTTGCATCGGGTTGAGGGCCTTCCCAGAGGCGTAGGCCGGACATGCGTCCTGGCAGCGGGCACAAGAGGTGCAGGCCCAACCGTCGATGAGGCTGCGCCAGGTCAAGTCGGTGTAGTTCACCGCGCCAAAGGACTCGAGATCGAGGTCATCAAGACCGACCGCCGTGCCGTCCTCGTTGGTGGCCATGGGGAGCATCGTGCCCATCGGTCGAAGGTCATGGAAGAAGACGTTGGGCAGCGCCATGACGAGGTGCATGTGCTTGGAAACCGGGATGAGGAAGAGGAAGGTGGAAATCGCCACCATGTGGGCCCAGTAGGCCAAGTTCACCACACCTTGGGTCGGCGCCATGACGTCTTGCACCCAGATGCCGATGAACTCAGAGCCGGAGAGTTCCTCACCCGCTTCCACGATGTAGGACGTGAGGGTGATGGTCATGATGAGCAGCAGGATGACGTTGCCTTCCAGTTGGGACTTGCCCTTGAGTTTCTCAGGGGTGAAGGCCACACGGCGCGTCAAGGCCGCAGTGCAGCCGAAGAAGGCCATGGTGTAGCCGACTTCGACCATCCCGTTCCAGGCCCACTTCAGGCCAAGCGGCTCCAGCAGACCGTCCGAGAAACGGTTGGCTGAGGCCAGATCGAACATGTCGGTGGAGAGCATCAGGAAGCCCCAGAACATCAGCACGTGCATCGTACCGGCCACGGGGTCCGCGAGGACCTTCTTCTGGCCCAACCAGCCGGTCAGGACTTCCTTGAAGCGAAGGCCCCACGAGTCAAAGCGGTCCTCGGGTGCACCTTTGAGGACCAAGCGGGTCGCCTTCTGGACCTGGTAGATGAAAAATCCAGAGGCGGTTCCGAGCAGCGCGACGAGCAGCACCCAACCGGGCAAGCCTGCGTACGTGTCGGCCAAGGGGTGAACGAAATCGGACATGACGACCACCGAGGCGTGAACCTCGCTCTGGACGGTGCGGGTATGGCCCTTCAATGCACCGTCAATGACCACGCCGAAGGGAAACGGCTTGAAGCGGAGTCCCCCAGCCCACGGCATGGACGAGGTCGTGGCCAGCGCGCCGGGCAAAGTCGTCCTGTTCGGTGAACACGCCGTGGTCTACGGTCATCCCGCGATCTCAGCCTCCATTTCGCAGCGGACCACGGTGACCGTCCGAGCACTGGACGAGCCCGGCCTTCACCTCAACCGGAGGAGGGTCAGCCCTGCCCGTCATCCTCACTTGGCGTCGCTGATGCATCGCTTGTGGGACGAAGCGATGACCGACGGCGTGAACGTGAGCGTCCAGAGCGACGTCCCGCGTGGGGCAGGACNCGGCTCCTCCGCCGCCTTCGCCGTCGCCTCGGCCACGGCCCTCAGGGCCGCGTCCGGCCGATGGGTCGATGCCGACACCGGAGCGTGGCACGAGGGCTACCCCTCCGACGGCTCGGAGGTCGGCCTGTTCGAAGGCGAATCACGCGCGCATCAANGGACGGACACGAGCGTTCGCGTCCACGGGCAGGCCACGGTTTCTGCCGAGGAAGCCTCCTTGCTCGGCCACGTCGGCGAGGCGCTTTCGCAGGAGGGGCGGGCAAGCCCGATGGACACGATGACGGCCGCGTACGGAGGAGTGGTGATGCTGTCCAACCGTGTGGAAGACGAATCCACGTGGGTCATGAAGCGCACCATGCCCATGGGCGATGAGCAACGAACGTGGGACCTGCACCACCTGGGCGACCTCCGCCTCGAGGACGGTTTGAGCCTCGTGGTTGGTGATACGGGCATCAACGCGCCAACCACGCACATGGTCGCTGGCGTTGCTTCACGACGGGCCAGCGACCCCAGCATCGACGAGGCCTTGCAGGCCATCGCCGGACTGGTGCATCGCGGTCTTGAGGCCCTGAAGACGGGCGACTCGGAAGCCTTGGGCCGAACGATGACCGAGAACCATCTCCTCCTGCGCCGCATCGGCGTGTCGCACCCGAAACTGGAGGCCCTGGTCTCGGCGGCCTTGCCGACCGCACTCGGAGCAAAGTTGACCGGCGCTGGCGGCGGTGGTTGCATGATCGCCTTGACCCGCGATCCCAAGGCCACGAGCGAAGCCATCGAATTGGCCGGAGGAAGGACNTGGATCACTGCCTTGGGCACACCAGGTGCACGCCTCGAAGCCTGCCCGGAGGGCGGGCTTGTTTCCGGGGACTGAATCAGTCCAGCGCCGCGATGGCGTCTTCGTGACGGGTCAACAGGTTGCGCAACTTGACCTTCATCGTCGGGGTCAGCAGGCCGTTGTCCGTCGTCCACTCGTCATGGTCGAGGATGATGTCGCGGGGGATTTCGTAGCCCTTCCAGTTGGTGTCACCCTTGGCGTGGGTGGCCACGCGGTTGAGCAGCCACTCGCCGACGGCGGGGTCAGCACACACGGCAGCGTCATCGCCGGAGGTGTCGATGCCCGCGGTGTTGAGTTCCTTGCGCAGAGCCTCCATGTTGGGGTGCACGATGAGGAAGGTGTTGCGGCGGTTGCGGCCGTCCAAGGCAGCCTGCTCGATGACCGCGTCCANCTTCAGGTTCTCCTCGAGCGGAGCGGGGGAGACGTACTTGCCGTTCTCCAGCTTGAATTGGCTCTTCACGCGACCGGTGATGGTCAGATAGCCGTCCTTGGACAACTTCCCGAGGTCGCCGGTGCGGAAGGTACCGGGCTCGACGATGACCTTCTCGGTCTCCTCGGGCTTGTTCCAGTAGCCCTGCATGACGTTGGGGCCGGTCACGATGATCTCGCCCTCGTCGGGGCGGTCGGGATCGTCCCAGGCCGAGGTGTCGATGGTCACCTCAATGCCGTTGAGGACCTTGCCGACCGAGTTCAAGCGCGACTCGCCGTAACCCATCCATCCGTTGGCGGACACCATCGGGGAGGTTTCGGAGAGNCCGTAGCCTTCGAAGCAAGAGATGCCGACCATCTGGATGAACTTCGCCACGTCAGGCGAGAGGGCCGAAGCACCGGAGATGGCGAAGCGCAGGTTGCCACCGAAGCGGTCGCGGACCTTGCCCCAAATGAGGCCGTCAAAGCGCTTGTCCCAGAAGGTCGTGGGCGCGACGGCGTCGCAGACCACGCCGGCCTTGGCGATGCGCTTGGCGGCGTGCTTGCGGGCCTTGCCGGCAAGGAATCGCTTGACGCCGCTCGAATCGAGTTGGGCGTTCACGCGGTCGTAGAAGCGGTTCCACACGCGNGGCACGGCGCACATGACGGCGGGCTTGATTTCGGTCAACTCGTCCGCGATGCGGGTCAGGTCGGAGATCAGATTGACGTGGACACCGCTTCGAATCATGTAGAACAGGTCGACGGTCGAACCGAAGACGTGCGCCCATGGAAGGAACGAGGCGGACTTGTCACCGATGTAGATCGGGAACACGCTTTGCACNCTGAGGATGTTGGACAGGATGTTCCAGTTGGTCAGCATGACACCCTTCGGATTCCCGGTGGTCCCGGAGGTGTAGATGAGGGTCGCAAGCGCCATCGGATCGTCGGCGGGCTCGCCAAGTGCGTCCGCTGCACGACCGGCTTGAACAAAGTCCGCCCAGTTGACGACCTCAATGCCCTCGGGCGGCACCTCGTTGGCCTCGTCCTCACCAAGGAGAACGATGCCGTTGGCCGGCCATGCGGAGGCGTCGTCCGGCATCGAAGCCACGAGCTTGTCGAGCACGGCGGTGCTGGCGACCACGACCATGGAAGGCATCGAATCGCCGAGGATGTAGGCCCATTCCTTGCCGTGCTGCTGGGTGTACATCGCGGTGTACAGCGCACCCACAGCGTTGGCCGCAACGGCCGTTGCGGCCCACTCGACGGAGTTGTCGACGATGAGCGCAATGCGGTCGCCGGCGACGACGCCACGGGAGACCATGCCGCTGGCCACGGCGTCGACGAGGTCGGCAAATTCGCCGTACGAGAGATGGCTGCGAGGCATGCCTTCAGCGGGGATGTAGCCGAAGAGCGGCTGGTCGGAAAAGCGCTCGACGCTGGTCTTCATCATCCGATAGAGGGTGCGGGGGTCGTCGCCCTCGGGCTTCTCCCACTGTCGGTCGTTTGGTTGTCGCTCCCACGCACGCTGGTGCTCGGCCATANTTCGGCCACACGGATAACGGCCTTTCAATCCATCTCCTGTTCGCCGAGGAGGACCTCGCGGACCTGTTGACGCCAATCCGCGCCCCCGTTTCGATTCGCCAGTGGGGAGGCCGGGCTTGGGTGCCAGCACGAATCAAGACGCACGCTCCGCCCCGAGGGACTGATNCCGATCCCCTCAGCACCGTTGAGCGCCCGCTTCGCGCGGTTCGAAGCGTAGGCCCCAACGCCGACGATGCGGGTGGCACCAAGGACGTCAACGACCTCACGAAGGTGCTCGTCGCATGCCTCGAACAGAGGTGCAACAACGGCCGCAGGGAGCTTGTCAGGCGTGACGTTGGCACCGCGTTCGTTGAGCAAAAGCAGAGGGCAATGGTTGACGAGGAAGACTTGCTCCATGGCGGATTGCGGTGAACCGTACACCTCGAAGAGCAAGGACCAGATGCGCTGCCCGCTGACCTCTTGCCGTTCTTGGGACAACCCAACAATCGGCCGCTTCGGATGGGCGCCGGCTGGCGTTTGGAGCGGAAGATCGGGGATGGCAAGGTCCCCTCGAACGATGCCCGTGGCCCCGAAGGGCACGCCGCTCTGGGCCATGCCCCATGGACCAGGGTTCATGCCGAGCAGAAGGGTAGTGGCGCCGTGGCCGCCCCAGGTGCGGATCCACGCTTCGTGCAGGGGCCACGCGTAATCCAGCGTGTTCGTGGCGTGCGCCACGCCTCCTTGTCCAACCAGGCTGGAGAGCAGGTCGTCACAGCGGTCCGAGAGCCGGCGTGCTGCGTCGAGCAGCCCGTCCACAATGCCTTGGTTGGCCATGCCTCAGGCCTCCTTTGGACGGAGGATCTGATGCACGTCAACGGCGTCCGGCAGGCGCTGTCCTGCCGCCGTGAACCACGCTTCGACGTCGTTGATGAGCGGAGCTCCGCCGCTCCGCTTTCTCGCCCGTTTCGCGCGCTCGGTGACCAGCGCCCAGGCCGCCTTCGCGCCGACGCCAGGGATGGCCTCCAACACGGCAGGTGTCACGAGATCGGGGTCCATGTCGACTTCAATGCCGGTGATCGAGCGTTGGCCGTGCGCGGTCACCATGACGTCCGTCGAGGCTTCCAGGGTGGTCAGGTACGACGCGCCAATGAGGATGGGGTAGGCGCCGATTTGCCGGCCGAACGAGACGCCGGCGCCGCCCCACATCGAGCCGTCACGGTGCGCGGATGAGTCGTGTGCAGGCAGGCGTGTTCGGCCGCCATGGGCTTCCCAGTGCACGTCACGAAGGACGNCGCCGATGGGCATCATTTCGGCGAGCAGGGGCGCGTCAATCTCATCACGGACGCGTCGCTTGAAGGCGGCAAAGGCATCGGAATCCACGTCTTGGAAGCCCTCGCCCTCGACCTGCCTGAGGTTGATCCTCCGCAGCCAGTGGCCCTCGGAACGAAGACCGTTCAGCAGGTCCATGTTGAGACCGTAGGTGGCGTCGGTCTCACCGTTCAGGCCGGCGATGAAGTTGAGTCCAGGCANCAGTTTCGGCAGACCACGCGCCCCGCGCTCGCGGCCGTAGCGGTTGATCAGGTTCACAGCGGCCTTGAGTTGAGCCGGGTCGCAGTTCAGCCAGTTGGCTTCGTGAACGGCGGGGTCTGCAGATTCCACGCCAAAGGACAGCACGGCGCCATCGCTCAAGGTGGCCACGAGGGTTTTCGTGATCTCCTCCGCTTCCTCGAGGTGCTCGGCGATGATGCTCGGATTGCCGTTGTCGGTGTGCAGGACGCCAAGCCGTTCGTCCTCACGCAATCCGTGGAGCAAGCGGGCAATCGGTTCTGGATTTGGACGTGGATACTCCAACTCACCGACGCCATCAGCGAGGTAGGTGTAGGTGTCCGTCATCCCGCCAAGTCGAACATGACGGACCCCGGCATCGAGCGCAAGGCGCACTTCTGCGATGACGTCGTCGGGCGTGCGCCAGACCGGCGTGCCCTTCTTCGGCTCGATGCAAAAGCGGCACCCGCGCTTGTACCGGACGCAGCCNTGGTACACTTCCACCTCGTAGGTCAGCGGACCGGCCTGCTCGTGGTCCGGGTGCCGAAGGTCTGGGTGGTCCAGCACCGCCTTCGACGTGGCGCCGGCATGCGCCCATGACGTCCACTGTTCGGCCGTCCGTCGCTTGTGCTCCCACCGGCCGGAACAGAGGAAATGATGCAGCGTGGCGTCGGCGTCCTGCAGCGCAAGGAAAAGACCGCGGCGCAGCGGCGACCAGCCTTGATGCCGCCAGCCGCGGATGGCCCAGCCGCCAAGCACCGCCGGCACCTCGGCCGGCAGCATACGAAGCAGGGACTTGGTTTCGGGCAGCGAGATCGGTGTGGCGCGGAGGTATTTGCCGGGGACGACCGCGCCCGCAAGCAAGGCCAGACCAGCACGGCCTTGCAGCATCGCGCGTTGCGCGTCCTCACCTTGGCGGCCGAGGGCGCGCCACGCGTCCACGGTCAGGTAGTCGTAGGGCTGACCGTGGGCTTCGAGCACGCCGCAGAGGTAGCGCACGTGGAATCCGACGTAGGGTGGAACCCCGAAGGCGGCGGGCTCGTCCTCGTAGCCGTCCACCACGAGCCAGCGGGGTGCACCGTCCTCCGCCATGGCCCTGACCACGGCCCATGGGCCTCAAGCCTGCCGCCCCNTACCGTCAAGGCCAAGTGCAAACGGCGTGGCGGACGGTTTGGGGGAAGAGCATGGCGCGTCAACTCATCACCGTCGAAGGCGTGGACCGCTCCTTCGGCCCTGTGGACGTCCTCCAAGACGTCAACCTCGTCGTCAACCACGGCGAGCGCATCGGCATCGTCGGGCACAACGGCGCGGGGAAAACCACGCTGCTCAACACCATCTCGGACCAGAAGCAGGACGTCGGCGACGTCGACTTCGCCCCCGGGCTTCGCATCGCTTACCTGACCCAGATTCGGGACCTTGAGAGCGACCGGACCATCGAAGAGGAACTCTCCCGCAAGGGACGGCAGTTCCAGGAACTTGAGGAGGAGATCGCCGCGATCGAGGCGCAGATGGTGGACCCGGCCTTCTACGAAAGCGACTGGGAACCGATCATGGAGCGCTACACCGAGCTCCAGCAAACGCTCGCCCAGTCGGGAGGTGGCAACGTGGCGGGCATCGCCAAGGGCATCCTCACCCGTCTCGGACTGGACCAGCACCCTATGGACATGCAAGTCGCGTCCCTGTCCGGTGGCGAGAAGGCCAAATTGGCCCTCGCTCGGCAGCTCGTGGGTCTTGCCGGCGTGGACGTCATTTTCCTTGACGAGCCGACCAACCACCTTGACATTCAGACCACGGAATGGTTGGAGGATTTCCTTCGGGACTTCGACGGCGCCCAGCTCATCGTCAGCCACGACCGTTACTTCCTCGATCAGGTCTGCAACCGCATCGTCGAGATTCAGGACCTCCATGCGTGGCCCTACAACGGGAATTTCTCCCGCTACATCCGGCAAAAGAACGCCTTCGAGGCTTCCTTGGCCGACCGCATCGCGACCACGGAGAAGAAGATCAAGTCGACCATGGGCGCCATGGCCCAAATGAAGCGGGCGAACAAGTACGACAAGTCGATCTCCGCGAAGCACAAGATGATCGAGCGGCTTCAGCAGGAACTCAAGGCCCTCAAGGCCCGTGTGCCAAAGAAGCGGAAGCCCCTCCGCCTCCGTTTCGACGCCATCGACAAGGCAAGCAAGGACATGGTGGACCTCAANAAGGCCACCAAGCGCTTCGACGGGCTTGACCGCGCCATCCTTGATGCGCAGGACCTCGAGATTCGAAAGGGCGACCGCATCGGCATCGTCGGCGGAAACGGACAGGGCAAGACGACCCTGCTGAAGCTCATCGTGGGCGACGAGAAACTGACCTCCGGCAGCATCGAAGTCAGCCCAGGCGTGGTCATCGGCTACTTCCATCAGGACCACGCGACCCTCGACTTCGACCTGAATCCGGTCGAGCAGATCGAGGCGTTGCGACCCGACCTGCAGTACGGTGACATCCGTGGCGCGCTGGGCCGCTTCCAGTTCACCAGCGACAAGGTCAAAACGCCGCTCAAGGCACTTTCCGGAGGCGAGCGAGCCCGCGTTGCGCTGCTCAAGTTGCTGCTTGAAGACAACAACCTCCTGCTGATGGACGAGCCGACCAACCACCTCGACATGGAGTCCAAGGACACGTTGGAAGAAGCCCTCCAGGCCTACGAAGGCTCGCTGGTGACCGTCAGCCACGACCGGTGGTTCCTCGATCAGGTCGTCAACAGGATCTGGGAAGTCAACGAAGGCAAGGTTACCGTGTATTACGGCAACTACACCGATTACGTTCGCGCGAAGAAGGGCCTGCCACCGCTCACCGATGAAGAGCGGGAAGCCATGGCCAACGATGACGCAGACGACGAGAACTGAGCGTTTCCCGCTTCAGGCCTTCGACGAAGACGGGTCGATTTGGCACGTGTTGCGGTTGAGCAGGCCGTTGAAGGGGCAATACCCGAAGGCGGACGTGAAAACGCCCCACAAGCCAATGACGAGGAAGACCAACTCGATCTGCACCGAAGCAAGGAAGTCAAGCACAACCACAGAGGACCCCAAGACGGCCCGTATGGCCCGCTCCGTGCCTCCGACGTTTCTCATGTAACCCACGTCCTCGGCTTACCTGACTTAATGCGTTGTTTCGCAAGGACGAAGATGCTCACGGCTGCATCAACGCCACAGTGTTACGTTTTGTGAAATTTTTTGACCCAAAGGATTGGTTAATCGCATCCGCTATCATCGACCATGGCGGGTGACCAGCGGCACATCCACCACCCTGCCGCAGCGGAGGAATTCGCTCGTGCGTTGGGCTTACAGGTCGGCGGAGCGGGCTATCCGTTCGTCGGCGACTGGGCCACCAAGGGGCTCTATGCGTACCGGTCAGGCCAGTACAACGGTATTGCCTATTTTGGCACCGGTGGAAGCGAAAGAGATCGTCTCACGATGCCGCATGAATCTGAGAAGTACCGCCCATGGAACAGGTACGACCCTGACATTCCAGCCCACATTCGCGAAAAACTGGTTGAGTTGGAAGATGATGATTCCACCACTCTCGCTCAACCCTCGAGGAAGCTCTCTGACGGCGGCGCTGCCAAGGGCGGCGGCGGAGGCGACCTCTCGGGCATCTGGCAGTCGTTCGAGTACGCGACGAACGCCGGCCCCCTCGACCGGTATGAGTTCCGCCGCGACGGGGAGCGCTACTACATCGTTCGCCCACCCGGCGGCGCCATCAACGAGGGCGACTACATCACGTTTGACGGGACCATCGGCCGCCACACAACCGGGCCGACCAGCAAGATGCTGCCCAGCGGCGAGCTCCACTGGGACATCGACGACTGGAAGTACGTCTCGCGCCGCGAGGGCACGGCGAGCCCATACCCCTCTCGCAAGAAGGGCGAGAATTCAATCAGAGTTGATTCACGCGAAATCACAGAAGANGCTCGAGCAGTCACCCCTTTCCGGACAGGGTGGTACCGGATAGAGCACGCGGACGGGAGCTTGGTTGAGCGCGTAAGGGTTCACCGAGATGAACGGAAGACAGGTGCCACCAACGAATTCACAGCGACGGGCGACTTTACAGGGGATGTAACGTGGTACGTGGAAGGCAACACAGTGAACGTCCCGCAGTTTGGCAGCACTGGAAAAATTCAGGCAGACGGAAACATCACGTGGGGTCGTGACGGCAACAAGGCCATGTACGAAGGAAACGTTAGAGATCCTTCAACAGGGGAACAATCCATCCACAATGATGTCGGAAGAATAGCCCTCAAGAGCGTCCACGGCAAATACCTCAGCGCGCAGCCCGATGGTCGTGCTGAGTGGAACCGTGACGTCGCGTGCGACTGGGAATTTTTCGAATTGGGTGAGCGGGATGGGCGAAAAATTACGCTCAGAAGCACGCACGGCAAGTACGTTTCAGCTCAACCCGATGGTGCCGTGCAGATCAATCGTGATCATGCGCCGCCCGGCGGCTGGGAGGAGTTTACTGTTGAAACCCGGCCTGGTCCAACCCCGGGAGATGCGCATGACGTTCTCCGTCTGAAGTCCGTTCACGGAAAATACCTGAGCGCGCAGGCAGATGGCACGGTACAGTGGAATCGGGATCATGCACCACCTGGCGGCTGGGAAGACATCCAGTTCGTGCCACAGGGCACTCAAAACCAAGAACAAGCACGCCTCAAGCAGCACGCGTCCATTGAAATTTTAGAGGCTGTCACCGGCAAGCCCATTCGTTTCAAACTCAATCATCCACCAATCCACAACGATGCTTGGGTCGGCATCTACCCACCAAATGTGAGCGACCAGGACCACGGAGCNCAGAACAATCGGTGGAAGTGGCTTCGCGACATCGATACGAACAATGCGTCGTTCAGTCGTGGAGCAGCAGGCCCTCGTAGCATACGGGTGTTCTCTGACGGAGGATACACGCTTCACGCAAGGAAAGACTTCGTTGTTGAGACGGCCGAAAAGCCAAGACGAGGAAGCACAGGCTTCGCGACAAGCATAGGCTTCGCGACTTTCGTTGGTATATTCTTGATGCTTCCTGGTGTACCTCTTCTCATTCTAGGATCGATATCCACGGCCGAGGGCAGACTCGCCATGTTGATTCCAGGTGCGGTTTTGGTGAGCGTTGGCGGCTTTGCCCTTGGATCGCTCATGAGGAGGGGGTTGACAGAGGATCGCTCATCCGTCATGACAGACCTGAAGGCGGTGGAGAGCGCTTTGACCAACATCGAGGTCCTGTCGTTCAACCACCATCAACCAATACGCTTCAAGATCAACAATCCTCCACTGGACAAGCAAGCATGGGTGGGCCTCTACCCGTCAAATGCTGACGACCGCGACCACGGCGACCGCTGGCGTCGGCTCAAAGACATCGACGTCAACGACGCCTCTTTGCCCGGCCAAGCCAAGGGCGCATGGAGCATACGCGTCTTTTCGGACAATGGATACACGTTGCACGAGCGCGTCGATTTCGAACTCCAAGAGGACGACAAGCCGGAAGTGTGGATGCAGGACGCTGAATACAAGGACGAGCGCCTCAAGGGATTGGTCCAAGACCATCGGAACAACTTCACCCGAAGGATCACCACCGGCAAAATCGTACGCCACCGACGGATTGGGACCATGTCGCGGTTCGAGTCCGACGACGAAACGTACCTCGTGTACGACAAAGATTTGCACGGCGAGGTGGTGGCCCCGTTCTATCAGGACGCGTTCTGGCAGTGATGCGGAACGGGTGATTGCGCCCATGTGTGCGCGCTCATGAGGCTCAAACCCTCCTTGCCCGCCAAGGCAGGGCGCACTTGATGAACCGGAAGTCCCACGACAGGCCATGGGCGAAGAAGAGGGTGGCGAGCCCACCTTCACGACGAGCACGGGGCCCGTGCGCGTCATCACCGCCGCATCGCTTTTTGATGGCCATGACGCAGCCATCAACGTCATGCGACGGTTGATTCAGTCCGCAGGTGCAGAAGTCATTCACCTCGGTCACGACCGCTCGGCCAAGGACGTCGTCGACTGTGCGGTGCAAGAAGACGCACACGCCGTGGCCTTGACGTCTTATCAGGGCGGCCACGTGGAGTACTTCACCTACATCCGGCAGTTGCTTGACGAGGCCGGTTGCGAGCACGTGCGCATCTTTGGTGGTGGTGGAGGCACCATCACGCCACCTGAAATCAAAACGCTGCACGAAGCGGGCATCTCGAAGATTTACTCACCAGATGACGGGCGCACAATGGGCTTGTTCGGCATGATCCACCACCTCATGGGCATCGCCCAAGACGTGGACCTGCTCGATGAGGCGCGTTTGGCCCGTCTCAATGGACCGGTCAATGCCGACGACATGGACCTCGTTGGCCTTTTGTTGACCCTCTCAGAATGCGCCGACGACGCTACCTTCCGTGCTCACCTCGAAGCCGCCCGTTCNGCTCCGGCCGAGCGCGACGTTCCGGTCATCGGATTCACCGGCACCGGTGGGGCTGGAAAATCAAGCCTTCTTGACGAGTTGATGCTGCGTATTCTGCGCGACAATCCGGAGCTCAAGGTCTGCCTGCTGTGCGTGGACCCGACGCGAAAACGCACCGGAGGCGCCCTGTTGGGCGACCGCATCCGCATGAACGCCTTGTCCAACAACAACCTGTTCATGCGTTCGCTGGCCAGTCGCGGTTCTGGCTCCGAAATTTCCGACCACCTCGACCGCGCCATCGAGGTGGCGAAGGCGGTCGGCTTCGACCTCATCTTCTGCGAGACCAGCGGCATCGGCCAGGGCAGTGACGCCATCACGTCCGTGGCCGACCACTCCCTCTACGTGATGACCGCGGAATTCGGCGCGCACACGCAGTTGGAGAAGATCGAGATGCTCGACGTCGCCGACCTCGTCGTGCTGAACAAGTTTGAGAAGCGTGGCAGCGAAGATGCACTGCGAGCCATCCGCAAGCAGGTGCGCCGCAACCGGAACGTGTTCGATGCTCCGGATGAAGACCTGCCCGTCATCGCCACGGTGGCCAGCCAGTTCGCCGACCCAGGCGTGGATCGCCTGTGGCAGCGCTTGGCTGCCCTGCTCGAGGGCCGCGAAGCCGCCACCTTCCACGCTTCCGCCCCGACCGACGAAGCGCGGCGAGGCTCTGGCGTCATCCCGCCCGAGCGCGTGCANTACCTGTCCGAGATTGCGGCCACCGTCCGCGACCACCATGCCGCTCAGGACGACGTCGCCGAACGGTTGCGCCTGGTCCAGCACCTCCGCACCGCGGCCGCACAGGCGCGCGCGCGCAACGCGACGGCGACCGCCGACGACCTCGAGGCCCAAATCGAGGAACTGATGGCCGACGAAACGCTCCAACACGGCGCTGCGGCCCTCGCCGACTTCCGCGAAACGGCGGAGGCCTACCGCAGCGGGGAGTACACCTACCACGTGCGCGGCAAGCCCTTCACCGTCCCGACCACGACCGAATCCCTGGCCCACAGCGCCATCCCGAAGGTCGCCTTGCCGCGCACCAAGGACGACGGCGACCTCTACCGGTACATCGCGCGCGAGAACATGCCCGGTCGCTTCCCGTACACTGCGGGCGTGTTCCCCTTCAAGCGCCAAGACGAGTTGAGCGCGCGGATGTTTGCCGGCGAGGGCGAAGCCGAACGCACCAACCGGCGCTTCCACCTCCTCTCAAGCGGCGCGCCGTACGTCCGCCTCTCCACCGCTTTCGACTCCGTCACCCTGTACGGCCGTGACCCGGCCGAGCGGCCGGACGTGTGGGGCAAGGTCGGCAACTCTGGCGTCTCCATCGCGTCCGTGGACGACGCAAAGCGGCTCTACTCGGGCTTCGACCTGTGCGACCGCAACACGAGCGTCAGCATGACGATCAACGGCCCCGCGCCCATCATCCTCGCCTTCTTCCTCAACGCCGCCATCGACCAACAGATCGAGCGGCACCTCGCCGAGCAGGGCGAGGCGCTGACCCTCGAAGACGGGGCCTACCGCGGCGATTTGCCCGAGGGGCACGACGGCTTCGGCCTCGCGACCGTCGGCCGTCGTGGGGACGCACTCGTGGACGCAGCGACCTACGCGCGGATCAAGGCGGAGACCCTGCAAACGGTGCGTGGCACGGTGCAAGCGGACATCCTGAAGGAAGACCAAGCCCAGAACACGTGCATCTTCTCGACGCCCTTTGCGCTGCGCCTGATGGGCGACGTGCAGCAGTACTACATCGACCACGGCGTGCGCAACCACTACTCGGTCAGCATCTCCGGCTACCACATCGCCGAAGCGGGTGCGAACCCCATCACGCAACTGGCCTTCACCCTCGCCAACGGCTTCACCTACGTCGAGTACTACCGCTCACGCGGCATGGACATCAACGCCTTTGCACCAAATTTGTCCTTTTTCTTCAGCAACGGACTCGACCCAGAGTACACCGTGATTGGACGGGTGGCCCGCCGCATTTGGGCGGTCACCATGCGCGACCTCTACGGCGCTGACGACCGCAGTCAGAAGCTGAAGTACCACATCCAGACCAGCGGCCGCTCGCTGCACGCCCAGGAAATCGACTTCAACGACATTCGAACCACGCTGCAAGCGCTGCTGGCCATCCAGGACAACGCCAATTCGCTGCACACCAACGCCTACGACGAGGCGATCACCACGCCCACCGANGANAGCGTNCGCCGCGCCCTCGCCATCCAACTNATCGTGAACAANGANAGCGGNTGGGCGAAGACCGAGAANCCGCTCCAAGGCGCNTACATCGTNGACGANCTCACNGATNTGGTNGAGGAAGCCGTCCTGCAAGGANTTCGAAGCCNTNAGCCGNCGNGGCGGGGTGCTCGGNGCGATGGAAACGATGTACCAGCGNGGGAAGATNCAGGACGAATCGATGNANTACGAGCACCTGAAACATGACGGCACCCTGCCGATCATCGGCGTCAACACCTTCCAGAACCCCAACGCCGAGGCCTTCGACGAATCTTCTGCAGACGCCTTTGACATGGAATTGGCGCGCGCGACGCCCGAGGAGAAGGCGGCGTGCCTTGAGCGCACTACGGCCCTGCAACAGCGCGATATGGACGCGACCAACGAAGCGCTGACCCGCCTGCAAGGCGTGGCGCGCTCCGGCGGGAACGTGTTTGAGGAATTGATGGAGACCGTCAAAGTCGCGAGCCTCGGTCAGATCTCCAACGCCCTGTTCGAGGTCGGCGGTCAGTACCGTCGCAACATGTGACGACGTCTGACCTTCATATGCTCTCAAGCAAATCTGGTCCGCATGGACGGATTTACGGAGGAGCAGGCGCAGGACGATGAACAACAGATGGACCTTGAGACGGAGGATTTCATCGCGATGCTTGAACTCGGTGAGACGCCCATCGCCGTCGATTTGTTCGACTTCCACCGCATCAACAAGGGAGCGTTGTCCGCCCTCCGTCGCGCCACCGTCACGCCTCGAGACCGAGCGCGGAAAGAGATTCTCAACGGCGAGGAGTTGCACAACCACTCGCGGTATTTCCCTGGTCACCTCGGCAACCTCATGCTGGTCATGTTGCAACAGCGCTGCAAGGACGAAGATCACCCTTGGTCGATGATTCGTGAGTTCCACAAAGACGACTCGAGCATGGAGGTTCCACCGGACTACTGCCGCGTTGACCTCGGTCCACGCGGGGTCTTCGAAGTCGGCGTGGACGCAGAAGTTCATCTCAACCTTGGGACGCATGGTGCCGTGCTCTACATGACCCACGACCACGATGGCGACCGACGCTTCCACGTCGGCGTCCCCAAGACCCAGCGTGCCGAAGCCGACCGCTTCCTCGAAGAGTTGGAAGAGGCCGTGTTCACGACCCTGCTCAAGGGCCTGGTGATGACGAGCACCTACCGGGTCCTCGACCGTGACGCCTACCACGACGAGCGCCTGACCCTCTCGAAGGACATCGAGGAGGCCATCGACCGCGAGGTGATTCAGTACGTGCCGCTGATGGGCGAACTCGAAGGCCTCGGCGTTCCCTCGTCTCGTGGCGTGCTGCTCGTCGGTGAACCGGGCACGGGCAAGACGATGATCGTCAAGCACATCGTTCGCAGCCTGGCCGACCTGAGCATCATCATCGTCACCCCTGACGAGCTGGGTCGAGGCTCCATCCGCCGAATTTTCGAGCACGCGCGCCGCATGTCGCCCTGCGTGGTGGTCTTGGAGGACCTCGACAACGTCGGGGCCATCTCCCGCGACATCGCGCAGCACCCCATCCTTGGCGAACTGCTTGTCGCCATGGACGGCACAGACGGGAACTCTGGCGTCCTCGCCGTGGCGACGACCAACAACCTGAACCTTCTCGACGGGGCCATTCGAGCCCGCCCTGGACGCTTCGACCGCGTGATTGCGGTGGAAGCCCCGGCTTCGGACGTGCGCCGAGCCATGCTGACGCGACAGATGGACATCTTCGGTGGCCGTCCTGAAGGCCTCGACCTGCGATGGCTGGTCCGCGAAACCGAAGGCCTCACCGGTGCTTACCTCAACGAAGTGGTGAAATCGGCCTTCATCCGTGCCCGCCAGCGAGGCCAGACCTCCATCGATGTCGTGGACATGGAAGCGGCCGTCTCGGACGTCGTGGGTTCGCGCAAGGTGGCCACCGAAGGGCGTCGCAACGCTTCCACCCACGGTTCGCCGCCGTCGCAATTGTTCGCATGAAGCGAGCAAGGTCGCAAAATCGGCCTGTATCGGGTCATCTCATGAGGAAGCCACTATAACCTCAGGAAGAAGCATGGGTCAGGGAGAATCTTCGCCCTGGTGAATGAAGCCTTGTCGTGCAAAAAAGAGCTCCCTTCGTACCTCGGTCGAAGGGATCATGCGCTGGAAGCCGACCTCCAAGGTCGCCTTGATGCTGGCCACCGTGTCTTTGCCGTCGGTGACGTACACGGCCACTTCGCAACCCTCAGAGCGCTGGTGCATCGGCTCCGTTTGGGGCACGAAGATCGGCTTGTCCTCCTCGGCGACGCGATTGACCGCGGTCCGGATGCGGCCGGGGTTGTGGCCTACATTCGCGATGACCCACGGCTGTTGACGCTGCTCGGAAATCATGAGCGCATGGCGACGAAGTGCTTGCAGGACGACGGGAACATCGAGCTCTGGCCGCCATGGATGCAGCGTGGGGGGGCCGCCACGTGGGGTTCGTACGTCGTTCGAGCGGAGGGCGACCTGCACGTGGCCAAGCAGACCTTCGCCGATGACCTTCTGTGGATGGACGCCTTGCCGACTGAAATCGTCCTCGACGACGTTCGTTTGGTGCACGCGGGCTACGATCCAAGAAAACCGCTCGACGCACAAACGGAACACGAACTGCTCTGGATCCGTCGTCGCTTTTACCGCCATGACGCACCGCTTGACGCACGTCGCACGGTCATCTTCGGTCACTCGACCACCACCAAATTCGGTTCAAGACCGGGCGATGTGGCCTTCAGCGACGTCCGCCTTCCTGACGGTCGGCCATCGTGGTTGGCCATGGACATCGGCGCCTACAACCACGTCGACCCAGGACTCGCTGCCGTTGACCTGAGATCGATGCGTATCCAGCGTCAGCAAACCCTCCGCTCCGAGCGTTGGTTCGATGCGCCGGACCGAAAGGAGGCTCCAGTCAGTGACTTCTTCGGCCTGCGCGCGCTTGAATCCCGACGT
Organism: Methanobacteriota archaeon; assembly: GCA_002722135.1. Taxonomy (GTDB): domain Archaea; phylum Thermoplasmatota; class Poseidoniia; order Poseidoniales; family Poseidoniaceae; genus MGIIa-L3. The sequence goes on from PBKJ01000008.1 coordinate 30,582, forward strand.
GACCGCCGGGTGCGGCCACGCTCCAGCGGCTACGCCAGAACTGCTGGCGTGGTGCTACCAAGGGACGGTTCATGCCGTTCGTGGGCGGAATCCCAGGCCGCCATCGCCGCCAACGAACTGACGCCCACGACGTGGCGACGGCTTCGGGCGGCAGCATCTCCACCGCCACCGCAACCAGCCCTCAGCCAACGTCAGGCGGCGCAACGTCATCGCATCCTCCTGGGACCAGGCAGGCCTCCAGAGCGAACGCATCCGGTGCTTCCGCCGCCTGAGCGCTATCGCATTATTCGCCGAAAAGAGGCGATAAAATCCGCTTCTAAGTCGAATTTGAAGCAATTGATGCGCGCATGATGCAGGATGACGAACATTCAAGAGGGAATACGGCGTTCTCCTGTTCATGACGCAACGTGACCCACAGACGGCGCTGCTGATGCATCTCCTGGAAGGAGCGACCACCCCGCTGGCCAAAGCGATGGCTGCAGCGGTGGCCGATCGGCCGCGCGTGCTTCGAGCTCAGCAAGCATGGGACCGTTTGTACGCCGAATGATGCGACAGCGTGAAGCCGCACACGTTCAACCAAGCGCGTGGACGGCGCAATCTTTCCAGCGCTTTTGGGCGCAGGCACGGTCTTTGTCTTGGGCGCCATGAGCCCAGGACCGAGCCTTGCTGTCGTGCTGCGCAACACGTTGACGGGGGGGCGGCGCGGTGGCGTGGCCTGCGCCTTGGGCCACGGCCTCGGCTTTGGCGTGTACGCCCTTGTGGCGGTGTTCAGCCTCATCGCACTCTTGGAGGCGGCCGAGCAGGCCCTTCCGGTGTTGCGTGTCCTTGGTGCGTTGGTCCTGTTGATGTTCGCTCGATGGACGTGGACCTCGGCCGATTCACCTCCGGCTGTGCAGCATGAGCAACAGCGCGCATCGGGCCGAACCGGCTTTGCCGAGGGCGCTGCCATCGCCTTCCTGAACCCCAAAATCGCGGTCTTCATGGTCGCCGTGCTTTCGCAGGTCCTCGAACCCGGCATGTCGCTGTGGACCAAGGCCGCCATCGGTGGGCTCGGGATGGTGATCGACACGACATGGTACCTCATCGTCGCCCTCTTCCTGTCGAGCAAGCGGCTCGAGGATGTGCTTGAGCGCAGAAGCGGCGCCCTGAACCGAGGCTTAGCGGTGGCCTTGGCTGGATTGGCCGTGTGGACGATGGCGCAAGTCATCCTTCGCTAAACAAGGGCAACTCTGCGTTAATAGAATCTCTTAAATTCTTATTAGCGGGCGGCCGGTCATGGTGATGGCCAACGAGTCCACGGAAGTCATTGAGGAAATCATCCCCCTCGATCCCTCTCAAGAATACGACACCATCGTCATTGGAGCCGGTGCGGCAGGCATTGGGGCTGCCATCGCCCTCATGCACGCTGGCGTTGAGAAATTCTTCGTCGTCGATCGCGAAACCGTTGGTGCTTCCTTCGCCAAATGGCCCGCTGAGACCCGTTTCATCACGCCCTCTTTCCCAAGCAACTCCATCGGCATGCTGGATTTGAATTCGATTGCCGTGGGCGTTTCACCGGCGTTTAGCATGAAGGTGGAACACCCCACTGGCCAACAATATGCTCAACACCTGAACAACTTGGCCACGTTCTTCGAGATTCCCATCTTGGAACACACGAACGTCAACGCCATCGAGAAGCACGACGGTCTGTACCACCTCCACTTCGATGAAGGGAGTTTCATGACCAAGAACGTCATTTGGGCCGCAGGTGAATTCCAATATCCGAAGACGGATGCGTTCGAGGGTGCTGAACTGTGCCGCCACACTGCGACCGTTCCCTCCTACGCTGAACTTGACGGCGACGATTTCCTGGTCATCGGCGGATACGAAAGCGGCGTGGATGCAGCATACCACCTCGCTGACAACGGGAAAAAGGTACACGTCTTTGACCGTGCAGACCCGTGGGGCGAGGGCAGCTCAAACCCCAGCATCGCCCTCGCAACCTTCACCATTGAACGAACACGCCATGCATGTTTCTCCGAACACGTCACGCTGCACGCCAACAACGGCGTTGAGCGTGTGACCTTCTCCGACGGCATGTACGAACTCACGACCAGCAACGGAGACACCTTCCAAACGGCCACTCAACCCCTCTTCGCCGGCGGATTCGAAGGCAGCCACACCTTTGTGTCACACCTGTTCGAATCGCGGGACGATGGATTTCCCGAATTGACCGACCGAGATGAATCGACCACGCACCCGGGCATGTTCCTCTGCGGTCCAGCCATCCGTCATGGAAACGAGAACTTCTGTTTCATCTACAAATACCGCCAGCGCTTTGCTGTGGTGGCCCAAGCCATCGCCTCCTCGCTTGGCCATGAGACCGACGACTTCGTGGAAGCCTACCGCGGGTGGGGCATGTACCTCGACGACCTCTCGTGCTGCGGACAGGAGTGCTTGACGTGCTAAACGAACAAGGAAGCCCGCTCACTGGTCCGACCAAGTCACGAAAATCTGTGGCGATGAGTTTCGAATGGTTGGGGCAAACCATGGCCAGTGCATGCTGGATCGTCAGCGTGTTTGTGTACGGCATCTCCTCGACGGGCGACTGGTTGCAATTGGGGGCCGCATCATGTTGGATGGTGGCCAACCTCGCGACGCTGGCTGGCGCAGAAGCCTGAGCCAAGGTGCGCTGGCTCAGCGCTGACAGGCGGAGCAAAAGAAGGTCGAACGACCGGACTGAACGATCCGCTGAATCGTCTGGCCACAGAACCGTCCACCTTGCCCTGCACACGGTTGTCCTTCGCGATCGTACACCCGAAACTGGTGCGGGAAGTAGCCGAGATCACCCTCAACACCACGGAAATCGGAGAGCGTTGACCCCCCAGCTTGAATCGCTTCCGTCAACACCTCGCAGCAGGCCTCCCACAAGGCTTCGAGGCGCTCCGTGGGTTGGTCGGCACCACGCACCAGGGTGTCGCTCCGGCGACGCGGTGAAAGGCCCGCCCGATGAAGGGCTTCGCAGACGTAGATGTTGCCCAAACCCGCAACGATGCGTTGATCGAGCAAGGCCGACTTCAGTGGCGTTCGGCGCCCGGCGAGCGCTTTCGCCAGCACCTGAGGGCTCCACAGGGGAGCGCCGTCCATCACACCCTCGAGCGCCAAAGGCTCAGGGCCAATGTGCTCCATGCCTGCAAGCACCTCGTCCATCGTGGCATGAAGTTCAATCCAACCAAACCGGCGCGGGTCGGTGTACACCGCCACGTGGCCGTCGTCAAAACCGAGCACGAGGTGGTCGTGCCTCCCGAGCGCATCGTGCGCCTCGGGCGCCTTGACGCTTCGATGGTAGACACCGAGGGTTTGACCCTCGGTCGCCCGATGAAGGGTCCACCGCCCGGACATACCAAGATGCGACAGCAGCACTTGGCCGTCCTCCATCTGCACCACAAGGTGCTTGGCACGACGTTGAACGGCACGCACCGTCGAACCGACAAGCCGGGACTCGAGGCCTTCAGGGAAAGGAAAACGGAGGTCAGGTCGACGCTGATCGACGGTGACCACACGACGACCGGTCCATGCCTCCGCGAGGCCACGACGAACGGTCTCGACCTCAGGCAACTCAGGCACGTGGCGGCCTCCCCACAACGAAGAGCAGATGCTTGTCTTCGAACCCCTCGAGGTCGATGACCTCTTCGAGGATGAGCCCTGCATCAGCAAGTTCGTGCTCGACCTTCACGCGCAAGCCATCAGCATCCGTGCCACGGTCACTTTCGACCTTCAGCGAGAGCAAACCGCGCCCTCCCGGTACCAAAAAGCGCTCACAGGCCGAGGTGAAAATCGAGGCTTGGTGGGCTTGTGCCACGTCCTGAAACACCCACGACGCACGTCGGGGCAACCACGCGCGCCATGCTTCAGGCCGCCGCGCATCCCCCAAGACCGGCACCAAGCCGGGTCGTGCATGCGACAAGCGCGTCAAGTCACGCAAACACCGTGGCGAAAGGTCCACGGCGACCACACGACCCGGTGCTCCTCCGTGGCAGACCACGTCGTGGATGTGGCTCACAGTGGTGCCGTGACCGGCCCCCAGGTAGAGCACATGATCGCCGGGCGCGGGGAGGAGACGCTCCGCAGCGCCGGAGGTGCGGAGCAGTCCGGAGGCGACCTTGGAGCGACGAGGGTCCCACCGCCGCCACTCGCCCTGCTTGGCCTTCCGCAGCGTCTCTCCGTAGACTGTAGCCCCGGGATTGGCGGACCACGTCCACGGCGCATGGACGTCCATCCGCACGGCATCGCTGAGTGGGCGCCCGGGTGGCTTTCCCGAGGCACGACCCATGGTCAGCGCCCCCCCTTGCGAGAGGGAGGGCGTGGGTGGGCAGCACGGATGGCGAGCACCTTGGCCTCGACCTCAGCCACGTCTTCAGCGGTCATCGGCGTGCCCTCGTAGGCGTCAAGCCGCGCGGCGATGCTGCACCGACCGGCGAGGGTGCGCGCGACTTTCCCCCGCACCCACAGAGGGGAACGCATCACCCACGGGTGGGCGAAGAGGAAGCCGTGCTTCGGTGGTGGGGAGCCGGTTTTGAGATGGGCAAAGAAGGCCTTCTCCGCCCCAAGCACTTGGACGGTGGAGGAGGGCAATTTGGCCAAGCGAGCGCGCCCTCCTGCGCCCACGCACAGCCGGGCAGCCAACATGGGACCAACCAAAGCGCTGAGGCTCGGAAGGTGCGCTTCAGCGAGGGTGCGCAAGGCGGCCTCCAGCCGATCCAACCTCGCTTGAACGTCAACGGCCGCAGCCCCATGATCGCGGAGGCTCCTCCACTCCGAACGAGCGGGCAGGTGCAGCGGGGTTTGAAGCCCCAGGTGCCGAGCCAAGCCCCCCAAATCGTCGGCTTCGCCAAGGGCTCGAGCGGTGCCCAAACGATCCTTGTCCAGGTCCAGGTCTGGCAAGAAGAGGCCGAGCCATTCCACAAGACGGGAGAGGCGCACGTTGCTCGCTTGACGCACTTCCTCCATCGCTCGATGCAGGTGTTCGAGGCGCCGATCGAGGTCGCCTGCAGCGTCGGCGACGCCCCGCTCTGCAAGTCTGAGGGCAGCCTGATCCAAGAAGGCGAGGTCCTCGGCCGTGACCTCGGGCAGCTCGCCCTCACCCACGGGTTCAACGTTGGCTTCTGGGAATCGCTCAAGCAGTTGCGCTGCTTCGGGGGTCAGGCGTGCTTGCGCGACGCGCTCGAGGCGCTCAACGGCCCCTTGCACGCCGCCACCACCGGTCCACCTGAGGCGGTCCACCTGCACGCCGTCCTCGTTGACGAGGACCGCGACGTACCAGTCATGGAAGAGGCGCACATCGTGACGAACGGGCCATGGGCCAAGACCCTTCGCTCTGAAGGACGAGCGTCCGAAGCGTCTAAGTGACGTCACGACGGGCAAGACCCATGTTCTGCCCGAAGTGTGGGACCTTGTCCTTCCCTTCTCCGTCCGGTGACATTGCTTGCACGAACTACAAGTGCGGCTACACCGGACCTGCAAAGTTGGTCGTGAAAGGCGCGGACGGGAAGAAGGTCGACCTGTCCAAGGCGAAATCGAAAACCGAGGCGGTCGACCGAGAATACGAGGTCATCAAGGACTCCGACAAGGCACGGGGCGTGCTGACCAGCGGAAGCTACCTGTGCCCCAAGTGCGATTGTGACCAGGTGTATTCCTACCTTGAGCAAACGCGTTCGTCTGATGAGCCCGAAACGCGAATGCTCACCTGCAAGGAATGCGACCACGGCTGGCGTGAGTACTGATCACGCCTCGCTCCTTCCAGAGCGGTAGGCCTCAAGCACAGCGCGGGCGATGGCTTCTGGATCGTTCACGATTTGGCGATCGATGACCGTGGAGCCCACGAAAGCATCGCCGGCCACAACGGAGTCTTGCATGGAGAGGCCCTTTCCATCCTCCCTGGAAGCCTGCCGCTCCATATCGCCCTCGAAGCGCGACTGTGCGGCCTCAAGCAGCACGATTTCAGCACGCCGTTCCACAAGATCGTGCTCCAATCGCGTCACGTGCCGGCGTGTTTCGGACAACTCCTCCTCCAGAGCAGCAGCCCGTGCGTTGGCTTCGGCAACTTGCCGATGGACGGCGTCCAGAACCTGCTGGAAGGAGGCGGGGGCAGAGCCGGCCTGAACAGGGGGCAACGGGTCGAGCCCGGCATTCAACCCGCGACCCTCAACCACCGCAGAGGAGGAGGGAGGGGCGACAGCACCTTGCGTGAAGACCGCAGGATAGGCGAGGATGTATTGCGTCATCTGAGCAGGCCGCCACTGCTGTCCGCGTCTCAATCGACGCCATCGAGACCCGAGAGCGACCGACTGAAGCCAGCGCGCCAAGAGATGAAACTCGACCACGCTAAGCACCACGGCCAAGGTCAGGAGTTGCGGATCATCACCGTAGTACACGATGAGATCGATCAAGACAGCCAGAAAAACGCCGAACAAGGCCACCAGCACACCGATGCCGATGGTTTGAGCCCACAACGACGTGCGCCGCACGTTGCGGAAGGCCTCGTCCGACATACGTGTGTGGACCCGAACGCGGGTGTAGTACGGCATGGTGATGAGCAAGATACCAACCAACACCGCGACAGGACGCGTCAACCAATGGCCGGCATCAATGAGAAAGAAGCCCTCACTCACAGGGGACCCTTCCTTTCACAGTGGAAAGTTCTCCCGGGTCGGGGAAGAAGGTTTCGTGCTTCAGTATCCTTCTTGCTCGACACGTGGTGCAAGGAAGTACTTGACTGAGCCGCTGCCGTCGCTGAAGGTGAAGTCCATCGCCAGAGGGAAGTTCTCACCAAAGGCGATGGTCACGCTCTCGATGCTGCTGAACACCTTTCCGAGAGGGACGAGGTAGGTCAGGCTGTATTGGGACTTCGCGGGACTGTCGCAGGTGATGCCCTGAAGTTCGTCGTGGCCGTAGACCACGGTCACCGAGTCGTTCGGTCCGGACACGTGGATGGTGAACTTCTCCGGGTCAATCGAGAGGGTCACCAAGTCGCCCACCTGGCGGGCAGCGCGGAACGCTTGTGCCAGTTCCGAACCGCGGATCGTCACGCTGCACGGCAGGTCCAGGTTGGGGAGGTTGGGGGGGTTCAGGGTGTTGTTGTCGAGGGGACGCGAACTCCGGTCAATCTTGCCGAGGTTCATCAGCACGTCGCCCTTTCCATCGTAGGTCATCGAGATGATGTCGTCCGCGCCACCGAGGCTGATGAGCTCCTTGAGTTTCTTCATCTCGAGGCCCACCATCGCTTCCTCAACCTCCCAGGTTTCGAAGGCCACAGCGTCGACGTCGAGCTTGACCATCGCCACGTGGGATGGGTCGACAACACGGACGTTGAGCCCGTTCTCGCTGAAGTCGAAGCGCGCTTCTTCCACGACGATGCTGATGGTATCGGCAATGCGAGAGAGAAGCTCCTGTCGAGCGGTGACGTTCAGCATATGAGGACCCGATTTGTCTGCCCCTTCGACGGCTTATGAACATCACCGGACGGAGCGGCGGAGTGCTGCGAAGCGAGCCGCAATTCTAAGAGGAGAGCCGCCACGGAGAAGCGTGGACGAGAGCGATGAGCGCGTCGGCACCGCGGAGCCGGTGCTCGGGCCTGACGGTCAACCCTACCGCGTGGCCGTGCTGGTGCCGACCATCAACAACGCCGATGAATTGGACGGTGTGTTGGCGCGCCTCATGCGCCAAACTTACCCGTCCTACGAGGTCATCGTGTCCGATTCGAAGTCCAAGGACCACACGCGTGCGGTCTGCGAAAAGCACGGTGTAACGTGGTTTGACGACGATTCAACCAACCGAGCCGACGCGTGCACCAACGTCCTGCAGACCATGGACCACGACCTCGTCCTGTTCACCGACGACGACACCGTCCCGCCCATCGACTGGGTCGAGAACCTCGTGCGCTGGTTTGCCGACCCTGAGGTCGGTGGCGTCGGAGGCCCCAACTTTGCTCCCGATCACGATCCCTTTGGCGCAAAGTGCGCAGACGTGGCCTTCTGTACTCGCTTCATGACCGCCGGCACGCGCTACGGGGCACGCCCGAAAGGAGAGCTCGTGCCCATCAGCCACAATCCGGGCGTGAATTGTGCCCACCGGATGGCCAACCTCCGAGAAGTCGGTTTCTTTGAATCGGGTTGCATCGGTGCAGAAGACGTCGTTTTGGACGCAAAAATTCAGCGCGCTGGACACAAGTTGTTCATGGATCCGTCCAACGTCATGCCCCACCGACGACGACGCCCGTTCAAGCCGTACATGAAGCAAATGCGGAACTACGGCTACACCCGCATGGTGGCCAACAAGCGCTGGCCGGAAATCGCAGCGTGGTCGCACACCGCCGTCGGCCTCTTCCCATGGCTTGTGATCGCGGCCACATTGGCCATGCTGGCCGGTGCCAGCACGGGTGGCGCAGCGCCTGATCTGTGGTTCACCCTTGAGGGCGAGTGGGACCTGTCCCGCGTCGCCTTCCATGGCACGCTGGGCCTTGCTTCACTCTACGTGGCCATCGCCTGGCTCGGAGCGGCCACGGGCACCAGTCCGCACCGCTCCATCGGCACCGTGGCCTTGGCACCGCTGTTCGTCTTCCTCGCGCACTGGGCGTACGGTCAGGGCGTCAACAAAGCATGGCGGGAAATCCGTAGAACCGGCGGGGCCGCTGGCGTTGGCCGGCAAATCGACGACCGCACACGGACCATCTGACGCAATCCTGTTGGTCTGCAGGCACCCCAACACCATCAATGCCCGAGGACGACCGCCCCTTGTTGACCGACGAGGAGGAAATCTGGAGCGCCCTTCGAACGGCCATCGGCGGCCTTGCTGTGCTCGATCTGGTGACGATGATCATCGTCTCAGAAGCCATGGAAGAACGCACGTGGCAGGGCATGAGCGTCTCGGTATGGGCCATCGTCATCGGCGTGCCTATCTTCGCTCTTTTGAGCGCGCTGACGCTCTTTGGCGACCGAATCATCCTTCGGAATCATCGCCAATGACCGCGCCCATGTCACCGGTCTGGATCGTCCACTGGCTGGCGTACACGCCATTGATGTCCAAGAGGGCATCGTGCTGGCCACGCTCGACGATGGCGCCGTCCACCATCGCCAGAATTTCGTCGGCGTTGCGGATGGTCGACAGGCGATGAGCGACGGCGATGGTCGCACGCTGGGCGTTGGTCGCCAGCAGGTTTTCCTGAATGCGTCGCTCGGTTTCTGCGTCCAAAGCGCTGCTGGCCTCGTCGAGAATGAGCAAGCTTGGGGCCTTCAGCACCGCGCGAGCGAGGCTGACGCGTGCACGCTGTCCACCGGACAACTTGCTGCCTCGGTCCCCGACCATGGTGTTGAGGCCTTCTTCGAGGTCCTGAACGAAATCCCACGCTCCGGCCGTCTTGAGGGCAGCCTCAATCCCCGCTGCATCGGTGTCGATGTTGTAGCGGACGTTGTCCTCCACGGTCCCGTGGAAGAGGAACGGCTCTTGCGAGACGAAGCCAATGGCATCACGAACGGAATCCAAGGTGAAGGCCGAAACCGGTTGGCCGTTGATGAGCACCTCGCCCTCGTCTGGCGTGTAGTACCGCATGAGGAGCTTCAGGATGGTGGTTTTGCCGGCCCCCGTGTGGCCCATGACACCGAGGAAATCTCCGGCTTCAACCTTGAACGAAATCCGGGACAAGACGGGTTGGGTGGTCGAGGGGTAGGCGAAGGTGACGTTGCGGAATTCAACGGACGTGATGCCGCCCTCAAGGGGCACGGCTCCCGGCTCGTCAACGATGGTCGGCTCGAGGTCCACCGCAGCAAAGACCCGCCGAGCCGCGGCTTCGCCGCGCTGAAGTTGGTTCACAAGGATTCCAAAGATGAACAGCGGCATGGTCATCCGCGTGGAGATGAGCAGGAAGGTCACCAGTTCACCAGTGGTGATTTCACCGGCTTGGGCCAAGCGACCGCCGGCCACGGTCAGCAAACCGAAGGCGACACCGGCAATGGCGTATATGCCAGGGAGGAAGCGGTTGCGGTCTTGGCTTGCACCAATGGCCTGATCGCGGTATTCACCGGACTCACGCTGAACGCGGTCCGCCTCCCACGTCTGGGCGTTGTAGGCCTGCACCACCGCAATGCCCGAAATGAGGTTCTCGAGCACCGACGTGATGCCTCCCGTGGATTCGCGCTGCTTCCTGTACCGGCGCTGGACGCGCGTGGAAAACCAATACACGAGCGGGATGATGAAGGTCAGCGGCCCGAAAATGACGGCCGCCAATTTCCACGACATGGAGAGGAGAATGAGGAAGGCGAAGCCGAAGGTCACCACAATACGGATGATGGAGGTGGATGAGTCCGCGACCACGTCTTCCAATTGGTTGACGTCAGAGGACAAGACCGACATGATTTGACCGGTTTGCCGCAAATCGTAGTAGGACGCTTCCATCGCGATGAGTGACTTGGTGGCGTCCATGCGAAGGTCGTGCTGAATTTTGTAGCCCAAGGTTTGCCACGAGTATTCGGAAATGCCTTGGAAGACCGCGAGCATGACGAAGGAGACGAAAATGATGAGGCCGTAACCAACAGCGGGCTGATTGAACGCCGTGACAAAGTCAACCACAGGGCCGAATCCTGCGATAGCCCCTGAGGTGAAGTGATCGACCGCCCAACCGATGGCGATGAAGGGCAGAAGGTCGGCGGCTCGTGCACAAGCGTTCGCAAGCATACCGGTGACCAAGCGACGCGGATATGCGGTCGCATAGGGCACAACGCGCCACAACTGACGGCCCATGACAGCGACGCGGTCATTGATGTCCTCGGGAGCCATCATGTCTCCACTCGTCCCGCGACGCATGGTTTGCGCTCGTCAAGTGGCCTTTGAACGCTCGTGTTCACCCGGCCTGAATCAACCAATGCTTGATGAGGGTTCAGCAGAACCAGACCACATGACCCGACGTGCTGCGCATGCCTTGTTCTTCAGCGCGCTGATGCTCATCCAAATCACGGCTCCGTTGGCTGCCGGAACGCCAACGAACGGGCCAGAACGCGTGCTCGACACGGACGTCGACCTGACGTTGCTTGACGCCTTCGGCATGCAACCAAGCGGCGACCTCGCCGAAGGATGGTTCGCTCCAACCGAGGCTGGCCATGTCAACCTCGTTCACCGCACGTCCGCGCTTGTGGCCCCATCGGATTGGGCGTCATGGACCGGTGAGCAGGGCCTGCTTGACGGCTGGTTCGTCCTTGGAACCACGTGGCCGGTGCCAACGCCTTGGGAAGGCGAACTTGCAGAGGCCGGCATCGCGTGTGGATCCTTCCTTCCACCGGCTGCCTTCCATTGCGAGGTGAACGGGCTCCTGCCGAACGACCTCGAAGCCTTGGGCGTCACCGGCATGCAGCGACTCGCGCCTTCGGACCGTGTCCGAGAAGGGCTGCTTGAATCGCTGTATGGACAGGACGAACCCGTCTTGGCCAGCGCGATGCTCGCTGGTGAGAGGCTCCCTGAGACCCTGCCTCATGGCGTTGAGGTCCTCAGCCACAGCGGACGGTTCGCAGATTTCCTGCTCAGCAGTGAAGGGCTGAGCACGCTCGCACACGAGCCTGCCCTTGAGTGGGTGGAGCCTCGTCCGTGGTTCGTGAACTTCAACGACGAAGCCCGCCACATCATGAACGTCACCGGCGTCTCCTCCACCAGCTCCATGGGAGCGACGTCGACGGGTTGGACCGGACTTGACGGATCGGGCGTCATCGTGACCGTGGCCGACACCGGCCTCGACAACGGGGTCAACAACTCGAACATGCACCCTGATTTTGCCGATCACATCGTCGATGTGGTGTCCTTCGGCGTCCCCTCTGGCACATGTTCGTACTACAGCCTCCCGACCTGCAACGACGGTGCGGCCGACGAGTGGTCGGGCCACGGAACGCACGTGGCAGGCTCCGTGCTTGGTGACGGTACCCACAGCAACGGCGCCATCCAAGGCGCAGCGCCGGAAGCCCGGCTGTATTTCCAAGCCATCGAGACGGAGGCGACCATCTCAGGAACCACAGACGGCTACCTCCTTGGCATCCCAAACAACCTCTACGATTTGTTTGAGCCCGCATACGACAACGGTTCTCGTGTGCACACCAACTCGTGGGGTTCAGCGGTCAACGGTCAGTACACCACGTCCTCTGCACAAGCCGACGCCAGCGCACAGATTCTCTGGGACATGGCGATTTTGTTCGCTGCCGGGAACGAAGGCACGGACGGCAACAGCGACGGTGAAGTGGATTTGGACAGCATGTCCTCACCGGGCACCGCAAAGAACGTCATCACGGTCGGCGCGACAGAGAACGATCGTTCCTCGGTCACCTCCACGTGGGGGGGATGGTGGCCTGGTGATTACCCGACCAACCCCGTCAAGGACGACCGCCATGCGGACAACATCGACGGCATGGCGGCGTTTTCCAGTCGGGGCCCTACCGACGACTCACGTCTCAAACCGGACGTCTCTGCACCGGGCGCGTGGATCCTGAGCACAAAGTCCCGGGACACCACGAGCGTCGGTTGGGGCGCCTACAACACCTCGTACACCTACATGGGCGGCACGAGCATGGCCACGCCTCTCACGGCCGGCGCCACGGCCTTGCTCATTCAGCACCTCGACGATAACCTCGGCCACAGCCAACCCTCCTCCGCGCTGGTGAAAGCCATCCTTGCCGCCTCGTCCACCGACATGGCAGGCCAATACAGCTCCTCGACCAACGGCGCCGGTGAAACAGCCCCCAACGACCACGAAGGCTGGGGTCGTGTGGACATGTGGACGGCGGTGAATGCCTCCTTTGTCGACAACGAGAGCGTCAGCACCAACGACGAGCGTGGTTGGAGTTTCAACGTCCCCAACGGAGCCGACGACTTCCGCGTGATGCTCGCTTGGACCGACCCCGCCTCGACACCTGCCGCTTCGACGAATCTGGTCAACGACCTGGACCTGGCCGTGAAAGACCCAAGTGGGACGTGGACAAACCTGTCCAACGACGAAGACAACCTTCGCGGTCTGACCTTCACATCCCCCGCGCAAGGGACGTGGGAGGTCCACGTCATCGGCACGAGCGTCCCGCAGGGTGGGCCGCAGATGTTTGCGATGACGCTGAGCGAAAATTGGACCCTGACCAACCTCACACAGGATGCTGATTTGGACGGTGTTGAGGACGACGACGACGATTGTCCCAACGACTACGGCCGATCGACCGTCGATCGTGTCGGTTGTCCTGACACGGACAACGACGGCTATTCCAATCAGGACGCCAACTGGACGCTGGCCAACGGCGCTGACGCCTTCCCCGCTGAACCCACGCAATGGGCGGACAGCGATTATGACGGCTACGGCGACAACGCCGTGGGCTTCCAGCCGGACGCATGTACGTCCGTGGCGGGCAACTCCACTCAAGACCGGTTTGGCTGCATCGACAGCGACGGCGACGGATGGTCGGACCCCGTCGGAGGATACACCGTCGAAAGCGGCGGCGACGCCTGTGATGACGTCCTCGGCACGTCTTGGCGTGACCGCAACGGTTGCACCGATGAGGACGGCGACGGAGCCTCCGACCCAGACCCCACCGGCGCCTCGTCGTCCAACGGTAGCGCTTGGGGCGTCACGGAGGGTGCAGACGCCTTCCTCGGCGACGACACGCAGTGGGTGGACACCGACGGGGACGGATACGGCGACAATCCTGCGCCAGCCACGGACCCGGACGGCTGCCCAACGCAGTTCGGAGACTCGACGGCCGACCGGCTGGGTTGCCCGGACACCGACGGTGACACCTACTCAGACCCTGATTCAGGGTTTACCGCCGCTCACGGCGCGGATGCCTTCCCCAACGAAGCCTCACAGTGGGCCGATCAAGACGGCGATGGCTACGGCGACAACGCCACGGGCACGCAGCCGGATGCATGCCCCACCGTGCCCGGCACGTCCACGGAAGCCAACCGTCTGGGTTGCCCAGACGGTGACGGTGACGGTTGGGCCGACGTGGACGACGCTTTCCCCTTCGAATCCACGCAGTGGAACGACACGGACATGGACGGCTACGGGGACAACGCGATGGGGGCGAATCCCGACGCTTGTCCCTCCACGGCAGGCACCTCAACCAACGACCGCCTTGGGTGCGCGGACAGCGACGGAGACGGCTATTCGGACCCAGACGCCGGATGGACCACCGCGCAAGGGGCGGACGAATGGCCCTCCGACGCCACCCAATGGGTGGACGCTGACGCCGACGGTTACGGGGACAATCCGGCCGGAACGATGGGTGACGCCTGTCCAGGCGTGACGGGCGGCTCGTCGGTGGATCGTTACGGTTGCCCAGACGCAGACGGCGACGGGTACTCGGACGCCGACGGCAGTTGGACCGTCCTCAACGGTGCCGACGCCTTCCCAAGCGACGCTTCTCGCTGGGCGGACAGCGATGGCGACGGCTACGACGACACCATCGATGACGCCTGTCCCAACGCTGCGGGCACGTCTTCACTGGACCGCCAAGGGTGCCCCGACCGAGACAGCGACGGCTGGTCGGACCCGGACGGGGTGTGGACCGTCGCTGATGGCGCGGATGCCTTTGTGATGGACGGCACCCAGTGGGCCGACCAGGACGGTGACGGATACGGCGACAACAGCACCGGCACCTTGGCCGATGCCTGCCCGACACAGGCCGGCTCCTCGTGGCAAAACGGCACCCTTGGTTGCCCAGACTCGGACGGTGACGGTTGGGCCGACGCCGAAGATCAGGCTCCCAACGACGGCACGCAGTGGGTGGACACCGACGGAGACGGATACTTCGACAACTCCGGGGGAACCATGCCAGATGCATGCCCGAACGTTCAGGGCAATTCCACGGCGGCCAACCGATACGGATGTCCGGACACCGACGGTGACGGCTGGGACGACGCCATCGACGTGCTTCCGAACCTGCCCTCGCAGTGGGCTGATCAAGACGGTGACGGATACGGCGACAACGCCACGGGTCCGCAACATGATGCGTGTCCCGGAGAAGCCGGCACCTCTACCGTTGACCGCTTTGGCTGCCCCGACGCGGACAACGACGGTGTCTCAGACCTCGGTGACGCCTTCCCTGACGACCCGAGCCGCACTGCGGACGCTGACGGCGACGGCATCGACGACCCAAGCGATGGGTGCCCTGCCTTGGCGGGCACGTCAACCAGCCCCGTGACCGGATGCCCGGACACGGACGGAGACGGCGTGGCCGATGCTCAGCCCGGTGTCGACGGCATCGGTGAAGTGCGCATCGACCAAGGTGCCGATCCTTTCCCCAACGACCCGACACAATCGGCCGATTCGGACGGCGACGGCTACGGCAACAACGCCTCGGGCACCGAAGGCGACGCCTGTCCAAGCGTGGCAGGGAATTCGACCTTCGACCGATTCGGCTGTCCTGATTCAGACGGTGACGGCGCCTCGGACGAAGGAGATGAATTCCCGAACGACCCCTCCCAGATCGGTGACACCGACAACGACGGCTACGGCGATCTCGCGTCGGGTGAACAACCCGATGCTTGTCCGGGCACAGCAGGAACGTCCACGCTCGACCGCTTCGGTTGTCCGGACAGCGACGGCGACGGCCAAAGCGACCTCAACGACCCTTGGCCAAGCGATGGAGCCGTGTGGTCGGATGGGGACGGTGACGGCTACGCTGACCAAGGTGGAACGTCGGTTTCAGACGATTGCCCGTCGGTGGCAGGAACCTCCACGCACTCGAGTGCACGGGGTTGTGAAGACCGGGATGAAGACGGCTGGTCGGATGACGAAGACGCCTTCCCAGACCTTTCCACACAACAGGTGGACAGCGACGGTGACGGATACGGTGACAACAACAGCATCGGTGCCGAGTCGCCGGACCATTGGCCGCAGGATGCCTCACGTAACGTGGCGGAAGCGACCCTCGAATGCCAGCTGGTCGATCCAGAGGTCGATTTGGCGGTGGGGCCAAAGTTCGCCTTCACGTGCACCGTCACCCACAGCATGGACGTCCCCGTTACGGCCCGTGTCACGTGGGACGGCGGCTCGGACTTGTTCGGTGGCGCTCGCTCACAAACCGTCGTCATCGCACCCGAGGCGGACAACGCCACGCTGTGGTTCCAAACCGAGGTGGCACGCATGGTGCCCATCGATTTGGTCATCACCGTGCTCGAACCAGGCGGCAGCGTCGCCATGGACGAAGTCACGCTGAAGGTGAACGTGGTCGACAGTCGCTTGTTCGAGGTGGACGAACCGACGCGAATGGAATGGACCGACATGTCATGGTGGGTGGACGACGAACGTGGACAGGTGGCCCTCGGCCAGGTGCTCTTGATCGTCCTCCTGCTCGGCTTGTTGGTGCAAGGCCGTCGGCGACGAACGCGGTGGGAAGAGGAACGAGAGGCCCTCGCCATGGCGCTGGTGGAACGTCGACGAACGGCACCACCGATGTCCTCGACACCGCCCCCACCGCAGGGCATCCCGAGCCTGCAGCAGCGACCGCCAAACCCCTGAAGCTGCGACGCGTCCGCCACCGCCTGAAGGTGAACACCACGCCGAGGTGCGGATAGCGGGAGTCGAACCCACGACATAAGGTTGGAAACCTCAGATGATAACCACTTCACCATATCCGCTGGCGTGTTGACTCGGCGTGTGGCCATCCTGTCTTGAGGTCATCGGCCGGCCAGACGACATGGCGAAGTCCTTAGGAACCGGGCATTCGACCAACCCATGATGCTGGCGAAGATGCGCACCGCATTGCTGCTCATGGTGCTCATGATGCTGGCTCCAATGTCGGGCTGCATCGGTGGCACCCCTGAGGAAGAGGTCATCGACGCCGATGCGACCCTGACCATCGATGGGCTCCCCGCCACCGAAGCCACCGTCCGCCTTGGCGAGTGGCATGACCTGCTGCTCATCGGCGAGGGACTCCGCCTTTCTGCTCCCGCCCACGACGTGTTCCTGTTCGTGAACGGGTCGATGGATTTGGACAGTTCCGTGCCGGTCGACGGTGACCGCTTGTCCTTCCGCTTGCTGACCACGCCCTACACTGAGGTGGTCGAACTGACGATCTACGATCAAAATGGCCGGAAGACCATGTTCTCCCTGCCCATCGAAAACGGGACACCAATCATCAACGGCCAGGAATGGTTCGAGAAGATGGATTACATCACCTGCGATCCGGTGATTGACGGACGTCCCTCCGCCGAATGCGGGGGCTACAACGATCGGTGGATGGGTGCGGCAAACCCCGCCTATGAGCGAGCTGCGGCCTATTTCCAAGGACACTTTGAGAGCCTCGGTTACCGCACCTACATGCTCCGCGTCACCGACCACCTCAACCCCACGCAACCTGAATCACTGAACGTCATCGCCTGGAAAGAGGGGCGCGACGACTCCTGCGTTCAGGGCATGGGCGGCCACATGGACATCATGCCCCCGGCCGGACCCCCCGGCGGCGGTACCCACGAAGGCGCGTACGACAACACCGCTGGCACGGTCACGATGATGCTCTACGCCAAGGTGCTGGCCGATTTGGAGGTGGAATGCGACACCTTCCTTGCGCTTTGGTCCTCCGAAGAAGAGGGGCTGCGCGGCTCCAACGCGTTCGCCAACAACGATTGCGGCTACTGCCTCCCCCAAGACAAGGAACTCCGGTTTTACATCAACATGGACATGATGGGCATCTCATGGCCGGCCATCAAGCCCACCGGTGAACCGTACCCCTACCACGCATGGTCTGGCCCCGACATCGACCCCGATGAGCAAGACGTTGCCATCACCAGCATCCTTGACCACGTGCATCGGAACGTCCTGAAGGCCCCGATGGACCTCCGCATCGACGGGACCTACGGCGCAGGGTGCGACCAGCATTGGGAAGACCACGCCGATCTTGTGATGGACGTCCACGAGGACACCTTCGGTCGATCCGACCACGTTACCTTCCGCGACCTTGGCGCACAGACCATCTTCCACCTTGGTGCATACGACGACGACTACGATGCGTACCACTCGCCCTCGGATACGTTGGAGAACATGATGGACGTGGTGGGTGGCCAAGACAAGCTGGAAGAAAGCATCGAGTTCGTGATGTGGGCCGCTTTGCTCGAATTCCTGTTTGCCGATCAAACTCCGGAAATCCGCAACGTCGGTTGATCACGACATGTTGCGGGTGGTTTTGCACCCCACGCCCCAGTCTGGGTTGAGCTGCATGGCCGCTCGCGTCGCATCGAGCACGGTGTCCTCTGGCGTCTGAGGAGGAGCGCGGCCTGGGGCTAAGGCGACGCACATCAGCATCCCGTCCACCTCCATCCAACTCAGGTGCACGACAGCGCCGTTGTGGACGTAGCGATCACCCTCCGCCACGATGTGACGTGGGTTCAGATGCATCCCCAAACCCAGCGCCTTCTGCACGGCTTCTTTCGTCACCCATGCACGGAGGGCTGACGCTGGCTTGCCCTGGAAGGAGGCACGCTCTTCGGCGGAGGCAAACATGTCCCATGCACCCTCGGCGATGGCTCGGTCAAGCGGTTCTGCATCGACCCCAATGCTCCATCCTGTATCGACCAAACCGACGACGGCTTGCCCAGCGCTGTGGCCAATGGACACACCCGGCAAGGGAGCTTGCCGCCAGAGGCCAGGCCGCCAGCGGAGGTAGGGGGCACGGTGCTCATCGCGCACCACGTCCAGTTCGTCCGTGCGGCCAAGTGAGGCGCGCTCCTTCCACCACGCTTCGACGGCGTTGGCCAGCAAAAGGCGCCCACCAAGATGCTCCCTTCGACGCTTGTCGGTTTTGAACGTCAGCCACTCGGTCGAGTCCACCAAAGGCGGTAACGGGTCATCGACCCCTGGAAGGCGCTCGGGGAGCGAGGAGAGGTGGACCATGTGCTCTGGGGCATCGAAGCCGGACCACTCCGGCACGACCCTTCGCATCTGCATCACCGGTCGATGGACACCGCGAGGTCCTCTGGAACCGGAGCCATGCCCTTCAAGCGCAGCCCTCGGAGGGCCAACACCGGGTCGTCCTCCTCACCGAAGATGACCACATCGTGCACGGTGATGCCACCGTCTTCCTTTCCAGTGCACAGCGAGCGCATGCGGAGGGATTCACCCTCATCGGGCACCCGAAGCACCGTGGACCATTCAATCCCGACCGGCAGGCTGCTGAGCCCTTCAGACTCCATCGCAACCAAGCCGGCGTTCTGGAAGCCGGCTTCGATGAGCATCGGCAAGGCCTCAAGCAGCACAGCCTCGCCTTCAGCCTCGATGGCGAACTGATCCTTCGCAGGCAGTTGGTGGCGCATCAGCGCCAATCCATCCACGCCGAGGTGTTCGTCTTGCTGTACACCTCGGAGCACGCCACCGTGGCTCTGGAAACGCGGACCGTGGAAGTATCGCAGGTAGATGAAGGACGGGTGATGCAGGAGATCGCCGGGCGCTGGGGCCAGACCCGTGTCGGGCATGTCCGCAAGTTCGTTGGCGAAAAAGGCACTCAGGTCCTCGGCTTGTTCGACAAGGCGCACAACGGCCGTGTGGTGTTCGCGTTCACCGAACACCTCGCCGCTCGATGACACAAGGTCGGACACGAGCCGACACTGGACGTCATGGGCCCCATCGCTTGCATCGCTCAGCGAGGCTTCAACACGCACCGTCATGCTCTCCCGCATGATCTTCACGGGCAAGCCAAAGGTCACGTCCCTGAATCCGGCCAAGGCCGTCCCGGGCTTGAGGAGGAGCGCGTTTTGCGCAAACATCTCGAGCGCCATCACTCCGGGGTGGTACGGCACGCCGTCGATGGCGTGATCCACAAGGAAGGGATGCATTTCAGTTGAAAGCGTAGTCTGCGTGATGATGCGGGCGTCCTCATCGAAGGCGACGACCTTGTCGATGAAGGGGAAGCGCTGAGGATCGGCGATCAGTCCCGCCATGCCCGGAGGCAGCTTGAGCGGCGCTTCGCGGAAGGCGCTGAAGGTGTCCATCGCACCGAGGCTGCCGCAACCGAGCACGCGGCGCTTTCCACCGGCCAGAGCCTCGTCCACAAACAGGTCCACGCCGACGTCGACCGGCAGCGTCTCGATGCCAGCAGCCTCAAACACCGCTTCAATGGAGCCTCGGGTCGCCATGCCGACATCGCGCCAACCGGTCCACCCGATGGCCACGGCGCGGCATGCACCGCTTGCCGTCAGGCGAGCCATTTCGGCATCCAGGACTGAATTGGCCGCGGCGTAATCCGTTTGACCACCGTTTCCGAAGCGCCCGGCGACCGAGGTGAAGCAGGCTGCAAAGGCTGGATGACGCACACCAGAAGCCTCCACGGCGCCCATCAGCGCGGACCATCCGTCGACCTTGACCCGCACCACGCGATCGAAGGCTTCGTGGGTCTTGTCGCCCACAAGTTTGCTCTCCTCGAGCCCGGCACCATGGACGACGCCGGTGATGGCGTGGCCAAGGTTCGCGCCAAGTTTGGTCAGCGCTTTCCCGTCCATGACGTCCACGGCATGGTATTGGGCCAGATTGCCCGTGGCCTGAATGCTGGCGAGGGTCTGTTGTACGTCACGTGAACGCATCATGCGGTCCCAAGCACGGTTCCACTCCACCATGGTGACCTTACCCGAAGAGGACGCCTCAATCATGCGCTCGCGGAGCGCCATCTTCTCAGATTCGAGGGTCGCATCGTCATGGTCGAGCCAAGCCTCGGTGACCTCCATCAGCGGGGTTCGACCCAGGAGATGGAAGGAAGCACCGGCATCCTTCGATGCAGCAGCCACGCCAATGACGGCGGCCGCCGTGACGCCAGATCCACCGCCAGAGACCAGCCACACGTCGGTTTCTTCCAGCGGAGTTCGCTCCTCAACCAAATCCTCGGCGAAACAGACCAGCGTCCAGCGCTCGCCAGCACGGTCGAGGCCAATTTCGACTTCGCCTCCAACGTTGAGCAAGTCGTCCACGAGGCGCTCTGCCGTGGCCTCGGCATCCATCAACATGTCCGGATGCACGTCATAGGCACGGCAGCGCAAGGCAGGCCGCTCATGGGCGTAGGATTTGGTCACGCCCGCAGCCGCGGCTTGAAGCGCGTTGAAGCGGTCCCCGCGGTTGCCGTGGCGCCCGTCCATGGCGCTCACCGAAGCCACGATGCCAGACTCGAGGGCTCCGAGTTTCGAATCGAGGGATTTCAAGAGTCCGAACCACGCTTGACCGGACAACACCACCTGCTGGCTTGGTCCGGATTCTTCAGACCACGCCATGCTGGCCAGCCGCAACGGAGCCAAGTGAATCATGCCCGCCAGTGGGCCTTCTCCGATGGCGTCCACAAAGGCGTCCATTTGCTCGGAGGAGGCTGGATCGACCCGGTGGACGATGCGTTCACCCTCCTCTTGGATGCGATGTGATTTCGCTCCGGGCTCGAGCCCAATGTGCACGACATCGAAGCCCTTCTCGGAAAGGACGTGGGCGACCGCGGCGGAAACGCCCCAATCGTCCTCCGTGACGAGAATACGGCCGGTGAGGCTCAGAGGAGCCTCTTGACCTGAGCAGGGTTCAACCTCGACCTGCCAGCGCCTGTTGCCAACCGCCACCATCGAGGAAGGAGCATCGACGGCTGATGGCGCCTCGGCGGGTGCCGTCGACGTTGGGGCAGTCGTGCTTGCTTCGCCCCCACCGGAGGAATACTTGGCGACGTAGGCCACGAAATGATTGAGCGTTGGGTGGTCGGACAGCAGGAAATCTTCGTCCACTGGGAGGTCGAAGATGGCGCGAACGTCGGCCATGATCTCGGCCTGCTTGACCGTGTCAATGCCCAATTCGCCTTCGAGGTCCTGGTCGAGTTCGATGAAATCCTCTGGGTACCCGGTGTGCTTGACCACGACCTCGACCAAACGTGCTGCAATGCTCCCGTCGTCGCCGGATGGGGGTGCAGGAGTTGGGGCAGGGGCAGCCGCAGGAGCGGTTTCTGGCGCAGGTGCTGCAGCCGGCGCAGGGCCAGGTGCCGGCGCTGGAGGTGCAGACCCGCTTTCTCCGCCCGTCATCCGCTGGATGTAACCCACCATGTGGTTGAGCGTCGGGCGGTCTGAGAGCAGGAAGTCCTCGTCAACGGGCAGCGAGAAGCGCGCTCGGATGTCGGCCATGATCTCGGCCTGCTTGACCGTGTCAATGCCCAATTCGCCTTCGAGGTCCTGGTCCATTTCGATGAAGTCGGCCGGGTAGCCGGTGTGCTCCACCACGACCGCCACCACGGTGTCCACGAGGTCACCTGCATCGGCCGTGGGAACGGCAGCGGCTGGTGCTGGGGTTGGGGAAGGTGCCGAAGTCGCCGCAGGTGCAGCCTCGACCGTTGCCGCAGGAGCGGGCTCTGGAGCCGGAGCAGGACGGTCCACAGCCGCTTCGGCTGCTGGGGCCGGAGCGCCGCCTTGCATGCGCGTCAGGTACGCCAGCATGTGGTTGAGCGTCGGATGGTCGGAGAGCACGAAGTCCTCATCAACGGGCAGCGAGAACCGGTCCCGAAGCGCCGCCATGATTTCGGCTTGCTTGACCGTGTCAATGCCAAGTTCACCCTCGAGGTCCTGGTCCATTTCGATGAACTCTGCAGGGTAGCCTGTGTGTTCGACGACCACTTCAATCATGGCAGCAGCGACCTCTTCGTCGCTTGCGTTCATGGTAACCTGGGCTGTCGGGGCGGCGGTGGCTGCAGGCTCGGGGGCGGCTTGCGGTGCAGGCTCAGGAGCAGGTGGGGCTTCCGGTTCCTCGACCACGCCTTCGAAGGGAGCGCTTGGACCCCATGCCTCGCCTTGCACCCCGCCATGGAGGTTGCTTTCCCCGTCGACATACGCGACCAAGGTGTTGTTCTTGATGCGCAGCACGACGTCGTTCGTGCCTGCAAGACGCCGGTTCCATGCCAGCACGGCCCGACCGTTCACGCGCTCACCTTCGACCGGCCAGCGTCGCACCAGCGAGAGGGCAATTTGTGAACCAAATCCAGCACCGAAGCGGATGCCGTACTCGATGCCGTCAACGTCTCCACCCTTGCTGAGGTTGAGGTTGCCCAGCTCTGGATCCACTTCTTTGTGGTTGGCAATGGGTGGGAAGCGGCGGTGATGGAGGCCATGAATCATGCTCGCATCTTCAATGCCGACGCCCATCGGATGCCCCGTGAAGCCCTTGGTGTTGGCAATCAGGATCTTGTCCGTGCTTTCGCCAAAGGTCGTTCTGAGCGCTTTGACCTCCGACTGAGCCGAACCACCGCGTGCGGGTGTGTAGGTTTCATGCGAGAAGAAGACCGTGTTCGGTGCCATCGTATGCCGATCAAGACCCCACGTGCGCTCCATCTGACCGACGAATCCATCGACGGTTTGCGCCACGTGTTCAACGTCGAGACGGGTCCCGTGGAAGGCGGAATTCGCCATTCGGGTCCCGAGCAATTCAGCATAGGGCTGAACGCCACGCTCCGCCGCTTCGGCGTTTCGCTCCACCACGAAGGCGGCGGCTCCCATGCCGAGGATCAAGCCGTTGCGTCGCCGGTCGAACGGCAGGGCTGCTTCTTCGATGACGTTGCTTGAGGATGCGGCCCCAGAGGCGGCAAAACCAGCTCCGATCCACGACCAGAGTTCTGGACTGGTCACGTTGTCTGAAGAGATGATGACCACGCGGTCCGCGCGGTCGTTGGCCAACCAATCCTCTGCGATGCTGAACGCCGCCGTTGCGGAGGCACAGGCGACGTTGATGGTGGAGTTGGGCCCTCGGATACCGGTATGCTGGGCGAACTGGGCATGGCCCATGTTGAGCACTTGGAAGAGGAAACGACGGTCGAAGCGACCGTCGGCATCTGCACCGTTGTTTCGTGCATGTCCGAACGAGGCCGTGGTGCCTGGGAAACATGAGGCAAACACCACACCGGTCCGCTCACGCTGGTGTTGTGGAACTTGCCAGCCACGGATGAGCCGAAGACCACCTTTGCCCACCTGCTCCTCGGGCGTGAGCGGGATGGCGGCGTCCCGCAAAGCGAGCAAGCCGGACGCCACGGCCAGTTGCGTGGTGATGTCCCATGCCAGCACGGCCTTCGGATCCACGCCGAATTCCTCAGCGAGATCGAAGGCGTGAGCCACACCGGCCAGTTGAGGGATGTCGCCGAAGGTTTCTGCGGGAGACATGTCCACTGAACCGTCACGGCCCTTGACGAGCCGCACGATGTTCCGATCGAGCAGCGCCTGCTTGTAGGCGTCCGACACTTCTTCGATGCAGGTCTCGCCTCGCACCAAGCGCTCAAACACGTCCTCATCGAAGACGCGTTCTCCGCCGGGGAGGCCGAGGGACACACCGGTGATCACGTAGGGGTTGGCTCTCCGGTCGGCCATCGCATCGTGCACGACGGTTGCACCCGTGACCGCCTCCACTGGGCGACGGGTTGCGGGCGCAGCGGGGCTCCAGCTCGACGGCGGAGCGCGGACCGCTCGGACCAATTCGGCCGGCGTCCGTGCGGACGCGATGTCCACTTCGCCGTCCAGCGGGGCCTCTGCCCGAAGGCGTTGCACGACGGAAGCCACCTTGGCATCGTCCAGACCGAGTCCTGTCCGTAGGTCCACGGCTCCGCGGCAGAAGCGGGCAGGGTAGCCGCACACCGCAGCAAGACGATCACCGACGTAGGCGGCAATGGCCTCAGCAGGGTCGGAAGGCGTCGCGGCGGGAGCAACGACGGCCTGCGCGGCGACGGGCGTACCGCCGCTGGAAGGCAACGGACGAGCGCGGGTGCGCAGGTCCTCGTGTTCCTGTGACGAGCGAGCGGGTTGCAAGGGCGACGAGGACCACGCTTCCAACGGTCCGGCGCGGAAGGCTTCGGTGAGCGCCGGGCTTGCGCCGTCAGGCATCGTGGCGACACGCCCGGCCAGAGCCAACATGCCCAATGCGGAAAGGAAGCTGGCGATGCCGCCTTGCTTCGGATGGTTGGTCATCACCGCAACGTGCGGCTTGCCTTCGAGGATTTGCGTGGCGAACACCGTCAGCGCTCGCTTTGGACCGACCTCGACGAAGGCACCCGCACCGGCAGCCGCCATGGTCTCGATTTGAGCGGTCCACTCGACCGATGAGGCCATTTGTGGTGCGAGCTTTTCCAGCACGGCCGCCTTGGCGTTGTCGCCTTCCATCGCGTAGAAGGTCCCGTCAACGTTGGCCGTGATGGGGATGGTGGGCCACTGGAGATCGAGTTCCTCGAGGAAGGCGCGGAGCGGTGCGTTCGCAGGTGCGACGATTTTGGAATGGAACGCGTGGGAGGTTTGCAGAACGGTGCACGGCATGCTTTCTGCTTCAAACGCGGCCATAGCGGCCTTCACCGGCTCGGTTTCGCCGGCGATGACGGTCATCTTCGGCGAGTTCTTGTTGGCGGAGATGACGTAACCGTCCGTGGCCTCAAGGATGCGCTCAACGTCAGCGAGCGGTGCGCTGACCGAAGCCATCAGGCCCTGATCGTCAATTTCAACCGAGCCCATTTCCGTTCCACGGGCAGCGGCCGCGCGAAGGGCGCTGTCCATGTCCATGATGCCGGCCGACATCAGGGCCGCGTATTCGCCAAGCGAATGGCCTGCGACCATGTCGGGTTTGAGGCCGTGATCGTTGAGGGCACGCTCGATGGCCAGATCGGCCGTCAACATGGCAGGTTGGGTGTATTCGGTCCGCTTGAGCTTCGCTTCAGCGTCCTGGATTTCTTCCTTGGACAAGTTGCTTCGCAGCACAAAGGAAGAGAGCGTCTCGCCGTCCAGCACATCAACCATGGTCTCGTCAGCCAAACGCCAGACGTCCTGAACCGCCGTGAAGCGCTGCCAGAGGTCGTGGGTCATCCCAACGTATTGGCTGCCTTGACCGGGGTACATGTGGGCGACTTTGGCTTGGGGGGGCATGGCGGGTTGGTCGGTGATCATCACGCCTTGGGCCCCAAGGAAGCCCCAACGGGCGGGATCGGACAGGGATGAAGCGGCGAGGCCCTTTCGCTTTTCGAATTCGGCCCACGACGTGGCCACGACCGCGAGCCGAACGGCCGCGTTCACGTCGAAACCTGTGGACCACGTCGGGAAGACGGCGGACAGCCGATGCCCCCGAGGGTCCTCGTCGAAGGTCGGACCGTCGACGCTGAGTGCCGCGAGGCGAGCCGCGACGGCTTCGACGCTGTCGCCAGAGAGCAGCAGGACGCCACCTTCGACGGACTTGAGGGCCGCGTGGCCCAGCGAAGGGGTGGCGGTGGCGTCGAGGATGGACGCCGCTTCGGGCGCCGAAGGCGCGCCAGCGTAGGCGTCCCAACGGGACGACCACGTCTCGCCCATGGCCGCGTGAACCTCGGGGTCGTAGGCCTCGAGGGCGACGTGGAAGTTGGTGCCGCCAAAACCGAAGGCGCTGACGCCAGCACGGCGCGGATGGCCCGCAGGTTGAGGCCAAGCCATGGGCTCCGTGGGCACAAAGAAGGGATTGGTCGACCAGTCCACCGTTGGGTTCGGTGTTTCAAAGCCCGCACTCGGCGGAATGGTCGCATGGTGCAGGGCCATCGTGACTTTGAGCAGCCCCGCCATGCCGGCGGCTGCTTTGAGGTGGCCAATTTGGCTCTTGATGGAGCCCACAGCAACGTTGTCGCCGGCCTCGATGTCCGTCCACAAGGTGCCGAGGGTGGACAATTCAGTGGCGTCGCCGACCTTGGTGGACGTCCCGTGGGCCTCGACCAATTCCACAGAGGACGGGGCATAACCCGCCTGGTTGTAGGCACGAGCAATCGCCTGAATCTGGCCGCGCTGCGACGGGGCAGTGATGCCCTTGCCACGGCCATCGGATGAACCGCCGATGCCACGGATGACCGCGAAGACTTCGTCGCCGTCTCGGACCGCATCGCTCAGGCGCTTGAGCACCATGGCTCCTGCACCCTCGCCCATGACGAAGCCGTTGGCACGCGCATCGAACGGCGTGGAGTGGCTCGGAGACAGCGCCCCAATGGCGCTGAACTTGGCGTAGGTGGCAGGGTCCATCGTCCGGTCCGAAGCACCGCAGATCATCGCGTCGACTTGGCGCGCGTGCAGCAAACGGCAGGCGTCGAGCAAGGCCGCAAGCGAGGACGCACATGCGGCGTCCATGGCATGGTTGGGCCCCTGCAGATCGAGCAGGTTGGCGACGCGGCCTGACACGACGTTGGCAAGCTCACCCGGCATGGTGTCCTCGGTGATTTTCGGAGCGCCTTCGACCATGGCGTCCACGAAAGCGTCGCTCGCGGAGGCGGCAAGGCCTGCTTCGATGGCCAAGGCTCGGTTGTGTTCTGCCCAGACCCGCTGGTTGGATTCGTTGCGGTTTTCACCGCCGAGGGCGTTGGCAAAGACCACGCCAACTCGGCTGCGGTCGAGCGGGCGGCCTTCGTCGCCGTAACCTGCGTGCTCCAAGGCTGACGCAGCCACTTCGACCGCCCACAGCTGACAAGGATCGATCTGAGCCAGGGTTCCCGGCGGTTGCCGCCATCGGCGCCAATCGAATTCGAAGCCTTCGACGAAGGCGCCGATTTTCGCATAGGTGCGGTTTTGCTCAACGTTTCCAGGTGAACCCTCGGCCCAGAAGTGTTCGATTGGGCCCGGCCATCGGCCCTCGGGCAGGTCACGGATGCTGACGTGTGCGTCGATGATGTTCTGCCAAAACGTCGCGGCATCCGCTGCATCGGGCATCAGGGCCGAGCAACCGATGATGGCGATGGGTTCGAAGGGGCCCTGGTCGGTCCCGCCGACCTCTTTTCCGTCCGCTGTGGTGATCGTCATGCCCTCACCTCACTCCATGATGGTCTCCGGCACCATCGTGATCGAATAGCCTGCATCAACGTGAATCACCTGCCCGGTGACCCCTGCCGAAAGCGGACTTGCCAACCACAAGGTGGTCCCTGCCACGTCCGATTGCGTGACGTTTCTTCGAAGCGGCGCGTTGGACGCCACGTGATTCAGGATGTTGTCGAACCCGGGGATGCCCGAGGCAGCGATCGTTCGGATTGGACCTGAGGAAATC
Source organism: Methanobacteriota archaeon (assembly GCA_002722135.1). Lineage (GTDB taxonomy): Archaea > Thermoplasmatota > Poseidoniia > Poseidoniales > Poseidoniaceae > MGIIa-L3. The sequence goes on from PBKJ01000008.1 coordinate 58,585, forward strand.
GCGTTCACGCGGTGGCCCTCCGGCCCAAGGTGACAGGCCAATTCCCGCGTCCAGCACTCAAGGGCGGCCTTGGCCATGCTCATGATGCCGTAGGACGGCACATATCGGGTGGAGGCAGCATAGGTCAGGGTGATCGTCGATGAACCCTCGGACAGGTATGGGAGTGCGTGCTTGAGGCACCGCTGCAGGCTGTTGGCGGAGATGGTCATCGCGGTGTTGATGTCGGCATCCTCGACGAAGAGGATCGGGCGATCGAAGCAGGTTCGCGGCGCGAAGCCGATGGCGTGGACCAAGATGTCGGCCTTCTTGCCCGGGTGTTCTGCGGCGAAGGCGTCGAAGAATTCCTTGGTGGAGGCATCTTCAGCGACATCCAAGGGGTAGAAGCCACCGATGGAAGGAAGTTGGTCCTTCAGTTTGAAGATCCGGCTCATGAAGCGCTTCTGATAGCCGAGGTACAGCGTGCAGCCTGCCGCGGCCAGTTGTTGGCAAATGGCCCACGCGATGGAATCCTCGCTGGCCACACCGAAGACGAAGGCTGTCTTTCCCTTGAGGTCCAGCATACGCACACCCTCCATCGGTGTAGCCGGGCACACCGGCCTTTGACCATTCCCCCTGAAGAGGCCCGGAAAATGCGGGGACGTGACCCGAACAGGACCTTCCGTCACAGTCCGTCAAAATCAAACTCGTCAGGGCCGTCAAGATCGTCAAACATGCCGTCAAACTCGTCGACTGGGGCGGCGGCGGCAACGGGAGCAGCAGCAACGGGCACGTCCGGCTCGTCGAGTTCGGTCACTTCCTCGAGTTCAGGGCCACTGGAACGGCGCACCAAACGGCCGACCACGAAGATGAGCAGGAAGAACACGACCACGCCCCCGCCAATGGCGGCATAGAGCTGAATCTGGTCTTGACTGAGTTCCTCAAGGCCACCTCCCACCAACGCGGCGTTGGTGGTGGCGGGCTGAACGACCACGGTGACGGTGGATTGCATCGGCTCGGCCGTGGCATCGTTGGTGCTCGTCGCTTCAAAGACCACTTGGACGCGGACCTCTTCGGTCACCTCAGACGGCGTGCGCAGCACAATGGTGCGCTCGGCTGAGGTCCCCTCGACCATGACGGTCTCGGCAACAAAACTGCCCTCGGGGAAGCTGAAACCGGCGCCTTCCAGTTCGGCAAGGTTGGCGATGTTCACCTCGATTTTGTCTTCGGCGTTGCCGTCGTTGCCCATGGTGAAGCCGATGCTGACCTCCTCGCTGACTTCGAGGTTCCGGGTGGAACGGTCGGTGAGGGTCAAGTCAACCTGGCCGAACGTTGCAATCGTCAACTCACCGGAGTAGGTCGCAGATTGGTTCAGCTGGTCCACTGGGAGCACCATCACCGAGGTAATGGAAGCGGTGATGTCGAAGTCAAGGGAGAGGTCGGCCTCGATCCTCGGCGAGCCAGAGAAGGTCGCCTCAAACTCCTCTTCTGCACCTGCGGCGAGGGTGAATTCGTCCTCCGAAAGCGACATGTCCACACGAGGGTCATCGTCCTGCCACTCGTAATCCACCGAGATGGTGGATTCCAGTTGGCCTGAATTTGACACGGTGCACGTGATGACCACATCCTCGTTTTCTGAGGGCGCGACGTTGAGCTCTGGGTCGCCGTCACAGTCGATTTGGACGCCGATGCCGATTTGGGCCTGGGCGCTCGGGGCCGCTACGAGCAGCAGGGAAGCCAGCAGCAACCCAACGGTCCACACAGCTCGTGAGGGGCGGCTCATTGGTTGCGGGTGATGCGACTCCGCCATGAAGATGACGCCCTGTAGAGCACAGAATCAGGCCCTGATGGAGGGCCCGTACAGGCGCTCAGGAAGGTCCACGTGTGCGCGATAGAGCACCTCGTCGTCCACACCGGCTTCGCTGAGTTGTCGGGTCCGCTTTGGAACCGTCTTTGGTCCAAGCACCGCTCCGGGACGAGCCGGGTCGTCCATGTGGTCCGTCTCGAGCATGAACCCTTGACGGGCATCGTCCATCGTCTCCAACAGCACCGGCAGGGCCCCCTTTCCGCACAAAACGCTGGGGATGAGACCATGCGTGGACGATGCGCTGACGTCTGGAGGAGCGTAGTGACGAACGATGCGATCACGAGGACAACCTTCCCGGTCGGCCATGTCAGCGAGTTCAGGATAGGTGGAGGCTTGCTCACCTTCGACGTGCAGCTGAAGCGCAAAGCCCTCGCGGCCGGCTCGACGCATGGTCCACGCCAACAACTCGTTCGAGAGGTCCCAAATGTCCTCGCTGACCGGCCAATGAGGGCGACCCACCTCGCCCACAGCGTGGGCCTTCCCTTCGTCAATGAAGGCCACGGCAGCATCGATGCTCGCGGTGTAGGCTTCGACGGCGCGAGCACGGCCGGCCTCGCCGTCGACCGACCACGCCTCGAATTGATGGGCGAAGGCGGCCGGGTGTGGCCCGAGGACCACACGCACGCCAAGGCCCACCGAAGCTCGCACCTCTTCTGCCATGGCAATCGTGTCAGCGTACGCCGCGCGATGTCCGGCCTCGTCCGTGGGCGGGGCAGCAAAATCGGGGCAATGAACGAGGACCAGATCGGTGCCACCTGCACGAGCAAAGTCCTCAGCTGCAGCGATGCAGCGGCCGTCGCGACGCAGGTGGAAGTGGTCGTCGGTCACCGGCCCTTGGTACGACGACATCCTCAGGCCTCGCTCACGAAGGCTTGACGGCTCTCGATTTGCGTTCGCCAGTGGACGGCGGCCATCGCCACCATGTTCGGATGACGAGCTTCGGTGGCCACGGCCTTACCGTTGCTCCACAGGTGAATGGTCAGGCCGTGTCGCTCGTCGTTGATGCACACGCAGCCAAGCCGTTCGTCCACTTCGCCTTGCCCTGCCCCGAGATCGCCAGCAAGGCGCTCGATGTGCACGGCTCGACGGTATTGGAAGGAGGCGATGATTGGGCCAAATTCCATGCTCAGTGAGGCGTCACTTGCACCAAGCCGAATCAGGATTTCTTTGGCCGCCGCTTGAGCCGCTTCCACACGGTGCGTGCCGTGAACGATGAGACGTCCCTCCGCATCAACGATGACCGTCGCCGACGGGCGGGTCAGGGCCACGACCACAAGCTCGCCTGCTCGGACACCGCCGAGGTCAGCCTCGACTCGGGCCTGGTCAACAGGCGTCGCAGGAATGAACCGAATGAGGCGGTTTTCCACACGAACGTCGATTCCTTCGCTCATGTTAGGCCTCCTCAAACGACGCGACGAGGTCGTCATATGAAACGATGACCTCGGCCGGAGGGCCCTCATTGAGCGCCTTCACCAGGGCGTCCACCCTCGGTTCGACCAGCACGAGAAGGAGCGTGGAACCCCCCGCCTTCCGCACCTCGGCCAAGGCACCTCGGGCCCGAGCGGCAAAGCGACGGTCGCGAGAAAGACGGGTGGTCACCGTCAGGTCTGCGTCCCACATCTGCCACCACGCGCGCGTGGAGACCATGACTTCGGCCATGCCGTCCTCTGGACCGGACGTGACCCCTGATGCAGCGTCCGACAGTGCCTTTCGCCACGCACGACGGCTGCGCACCCTTCGAATGAGCCGGCGCCAATCCGTCCGTTCCTTCGCCTCAAGCGAGAGGTGATCGGACCACGCCTCGTCGTCCAGGTTCGGCTCGAGGAAATACACTGATCGGTCAGAACGCTGTGCCTCGCGGAACAAGCGAAGCGGCTCAGGGTCAGGAAACCGACCGGTCAGGGGACCGTCGATGCTGGTGAGGGCATCGAGAAGATGCGCTTCATGCCCGATGCCAAATCGAGCCGCTTCGAGGTTGACGCCGGGAGAGGCTCGCTCGTCCTCCTCCTCTTGCAACCACGCCTCCGGCGCTCCAGCATCGTCGAGCAGCGCAAGACCGTCCCACGCCTTCGGGTTTGGCCAGAGGCTGCGCGGCAGGACCACCGTGGGGAAGGTCCCGTGCAGGAGGATCGTCCCTCCGTCAGGATCTTCCCACGAAGCCGTGGACCAGCCACGGGTCATGGTCAGGCTCACTCCTGGCTGTTGACCCACTCAAGCAGGGAGGGAATGTCCCAACCTTGGTCGAAGTACCCCTGGATTTGCTCTTGCGTCCATTGTGGGAAGGTCTTCATCGCTTCCGCCATTTGCGGACTGACGTCAGCAGCAGGCGCGCTGGCCGGGATGTTCACGACTTGCTTGGTGTCTTGTTCCTCGTAATCGTCGTATTCGTCATCGTCGTCCACGACCGAGCCGCCACCGCCTCGGCGGAGGAGCACCATCACAAGGGTGGCCAACACGGCGACCACACCGACCAAACCGACGAGCAAGAGGGCCATGGCCCCGCCTTGGCCTTCGTCGCTCTGGACCTTGACGTTGATGAGGCCGCCCGCGGTTTCGCTTCCGTTGTAGAGCAGTTCACCGCTGACCTCGTCATAGATGAGGTAATACAGACCGGTTGTTGGGGTCAGGTAGGCTTCGAGGGTGATGGATTCCCAAGCGGTAGCACCGATGCCCAACTCTTGCGAGGTGTGCACGGTTTCACGGGAAGCGATGCCGTCGTAGACGCCCATCACGCGCAGGTCAACGGTTCCAGCAAGGCTGCCGGTGTTTTGCAAGTAGACCTCGAGGGTCATTTGCTGTCCGACCTCGGGCTGCGCAGGGTCAAAGCGCACCGTGCCGACGGTGAAGACCGCTTCTTCGTTGATCAGGTTGTACTGCGACGTGGCCTCATCGGAATTGCCGTTGATTGGAACCACGTTGCCGTCAGAGGTGGGGCCACCACCGAGGATTGAGGATCCTGCGGAATCGGTGCCGTACACCCAGAAGATGACGCGGACACCGGCCATTTGAGCGGCCGAGGGCTCAACGGGGTCAGGCCAAAGGTCGATGCAATCCGCCGAAGCGTAGTATTCACCGACACCTTTCACGAGGCTCACCGGGGTCGAGAGGGGGCCGGCTCCGAAGGCCTGACCGTAGACGGGCCAGGTAAGCCCCGTGCTTGGGTCGGCGTAGAACTGCCAGCGGATCTCCACTTCGTCCTCGAGCAACTTCTCAGGCTCTTCGATGGTCACGACCGCGTCAACGCAGTGGAGCACCGAGGAGGGCAGGTCTTCGCCAAGGGCGTCTTCGGTTCCGCCCTTGGTCAACTCCCAGCTGTTGCTGGCCACCTTGGGGGCGTTGAAGTCCACCTTGAGCGTGAACTCAGCGCAACCGTAGCCGTCGAAGTCACCACAATACGCGTCCGTCGCGTCCGTCGCTCCCGTGGGCATGTCAATGAGGCGGAAGGTGTACACGAATTCGTTGGTCACGGGCGGTGCGGTGATGTTGAAATCGAACACGCCGCCGGTGAAGGTCTCGGTCCACACCTCACCTTGGTATGGGATGTAATCCTTCCCGGGTTCACTGACCTTGGCCGCAGCCTGGCGGGTGATTTCCATCGTGAGGGGGATCTCAGGCTGAATCGAGACGCCGTTTGCCAAACCGGCCACGTAAGCGTAGCGGCCTTCGAAGCGGATGGTGTCGCCAGGGCCCACAAAGCCGACCTGGACGTCGTTGGTCACGGGTTCGGTCTGGTCAGAGATGTAGGGAATTTCCATGATGCCAGCGTTGAGGTCTGCGCGGAAGTCAAGCCTCACGCCGTCGGCATACATCCAGTCTTGGAGGTGTCCAGAGAGACCGAGGTAATTCTGGATGACGTTGTCGAAGTCCTGGATGCTCACCTTTGGCGTGCTGGCACCGACGTGGCCAGGAATGCCCCATGCCAGGCGAACTGGGAGGTCGAGGTAGAAGGTGCTCTCGAACGGATCGATCAGCGCACCACCGTCCATGCGGCGCAGGCTCGGCGAGAGCTCGTCGTCGTCGACGATGGTCAGGTAGGGCGACGTGGTCCACGCCGTGCCGTTTCGCGGGTGGAAGTTGATGACCATGTCTTCCGAGGAGGCTCCGTCGAGGTTCACGCGGATGGTGTCGAGGTCACGCCAGCCGTTGCCGTCCTGGGCCTCGACGATCACGTGGTAGGTGTTGCCTGCATAGACCGTCTTGTTCTCAAGGCCCTGATAACCGGGGTCGGTCGAACGCATGAAGCGCAGCCCATTGGCGTCCTCGATGTAGACGTTGTTGATGACCGGCGTGGCCGAACTCATGGAGACGTAGGTCACGTAGTCGTTCTCGAAGCCAGCTGAGCCCCCATCGATGGAGTTGCCTGCGAGGTCAAAGCCCTCAATCCAAACGCTCACCTTGCCCACGGGATCGCGCCCGAGGTTGGCTTCGTCGTTGAATTGGGCGATGTAAGAGGCGTTTGGAGCACCACCGTCGCTGTTCAGGGTCACCATCGTGTATTCTTGGGGATCGGCTTCGCCGTCACCGTCGGTGTCGTGTTCGTACTCCACCCAAAGGTGCATCGTCATGGTCTCCGGCGGCGAGGGCAGGTCCTGCGCGATAAGGCGCATCTGCTGGGTTGCAGAAGGAATCACCCAAGTGTCGTCGTACACGCGACGCCAGTTCTCTGGCAGGTCGGCTCCGCCAAGGAAGACCGACATGGAAAGGAGGTTGGGCTCGTAGGTGTCGATGGAGAGGTTGAACGGCACCGCGCAATCGTCGTCCGGTCGCAATTCAGCACCGGGACAAAGCGTGTCGCCACCCTCGTAGCCGGCCATGCGAACACGGAGGATTTCGTCCCCAGCAGCGCCCTGGCCAAGGTCGATGGGCCACGAAATGTCCCCACCGATGGGGCCACTGATGTTGTCGATCTCGGTCCATCCGATGGTGATGTTCCCGTCGATGTTGTCCACGGTCTGCTGTTCCAGCACGAGGTTGTAGGCGGAGGGATCGGGTGCGACGTCAAGGTCCTGCAAGCGGACGCTCATGTCGATGGTCATGTAGCGGGTGGAAACCGCGTCGTCGAGGTCCTGAACCTCGGCGTTGGCGTTGAGCACCTGCAAACTGGTGATGCTGGCGTCGTTCTCGATGGCGTTGCCTTCGCTGGGGTCAAAGAGGACCGCAGCGGGGAGGCCATCGACGCCGTTCGCACCGACGCTGAAGGCGTAGAGGCGCAGGGTGTCCGCGTCTTCCCAAGCGGGGTTCACGCGGAAGCGCCAGGTGATGTCCTTGCCCGCAGGGCTCGTGGTGTCCACCACGGTGGAGGTTTCCAACGTCAGGTAGTTGCCCGGGTCAGCGCGCTTCTCGAACCCGGTCACTTCGGACCACGCCACTTCGACGGTTCCGGTCGAGGATTCGAAGAGCAACACGGCCTCAGCGAGCGTGGTGCCCGTGGCGCCGTCGACCGCGTGGGTGCTGGTCACCTCGTAGATCTCGCCCGAGGGGTAGAGACCAACAGGACTGCCGGTGACGGTCATCGTGCTGTCGTATCCCGACGCGGTGCTGACGCTGAGGTCGGCAAAGCGCACCGCACCACCGTTGCTGGTGTACACCGCGAAGGGGATGTCCGCCGTACCCGTGCCTTGGGCCAGCGCCACGCCCTGATTCAGTTCGCGGTCGAAGCCGTCGGACTCGTCGAAGGTGCGCTCCCAGTCGTACAGGATGTCGAGGTCACGGACCACAAGCGAACTGCCCGTCGAGGCGTTGAGGCTCTCAAGTTCGAAGCGGAAGGACACCCACTGGTTGCCGTAGTCGTCCTCGAAGGCGAAGGGCACTTGCGGGTCGTTCAGGAGGTTGTTGATGGCGTCGGCCAAGCCGATCGGCGTCCCTCCGATGGTGGGCATGATGCGCGTCGCGTTCGGCATGGCGCCGAGGTCTTCGCTCAAACCACCGACGGCGAGCATCAGGTCGAAGCCCTCACCTGCGTCGGTCGTGGAGTAAATGGTGTTCTGATCGAAGACGATGTCCGCGGCCGTGACGGTCGCACCGTAGGGCAGCACGAAGCCGCCGCCGACCGCTTGCGCAGCAAGGTTCAGCGTCATCGTTTTGCTGTCCACACCGGTGTGCACATCGCCAATCTTGGCGTTGTAGAACATGGTCTGACGACCAAGCGCACCGAAGGCGGGCTGGTCAAAGGCCCAGTCGATGTCACCGTCGTTGGCCAGGTCCACGCGAACGTCGTTGGCGTGGTGTCCAAAGCGGAGGTCGAACCAAATTTCTGAGACCCTACAATCAAAGAAATTGTTCGCGGGGTCGAAGTTGAAACTGATCAAGGCCTCGAAACCGAACATTGGGCTGCTGAGTTGATTCCACTGGTCCACAACAATGTCCTCAGGAAGATCTTGCTCGATGGTGGACAACTGGATGTCTGGGGCTTCCGAACACTCTCGGTTGACGGTGGGCTTGATGGCCACGATGGGATGATCGAAGTTGATGCGCTCGATGGAAGGTGAGAATCCGGTGTCCACCAAGGTCGGCTGGTAAGCGTAGGGGCCGGCCATCGCGTTCCACGCGCCTCCGTAGATTTCCGGATTGGCCAAATCGGTTTGGTTGAATCCGGTTCCGATACGCGTTCCAATGTTGAACCCGTGCAGCACGGCCGTGGAAAGTCGATCCGGGCCTGAGTCGAAATTGAACATGAAGTCCAGTGACTTGTGGACGTTGGCGTCGATGTTCCATAGCTCGATGATGTCCCCGGTCAAGCCCGACATCGGGTTGCCGTCAAGGTCGTTGACCAACAGCCCGGTCTGGGTGTTGTAGACGTCCACGTTGAGGGTCCCCGTCTGGGTGGTCTCGAGCTCCATGTTGAGCAGCCCGTAGCCGTTGGGTTGTGGGTCTCCTCCGTTCACAGAAGGAAGGAAGCCGCGGACCTTCATCCAGCCGTTTGCAGGCAGGAGTTGGCCCAAGCGAACGTTGTCGATGTACCAGCCAGGCATGGTGTAGTTCGTCGGCGTGTTGCCGTTGCCGCCCACGTTGTTGTGCTCCATGACGAAGCGGAGTTGCACCCACTGACCCACGTAATCGGTCAAATCGATGGCGATGTCTGCCCACCCGCTGGGGTTGTTGGTGCTCACGGACGTGCCACCAAGGGCGGATTGGGTCGAACCAACGCCCTGGCAGCCGCTCTGGATTTGACCCTGGTTGTTGCCCTTCGTGTACAGCCCGTTTCCAAAGCCAATGTTGGAGGAGTTGGCTTGGTCGACAGGGATGTAGTTGAACGCGTTTGGACCGCTGGTGTCGGGAGGGAAGAACTCGTCGTTGCGCTCTCGAATTTCGATGTACGCACAGTCGCGGTAGTACTTCTGAACGCCGCCCGTTCCGGACTCGAGGTAGTTCAAGGCGTGGAAGGAGGAAAAGCGGAAGGTGGTCCCCCCCATCGCGGGGTCAACGAAAATCGCAGGCGACAACAAACTGCTGTCGAACGCGTTTCCGTTGTTGTCGTCACGGTAATCGTCGTCGAAGGGGTTGGTGCCCCAGCACATCTCACCAGACTTGCAGCCGGTTGGGAGGATGCCGAGCGAGGAGGAAATGCTGCCGTGACCCCACGACATGGGGCTCATGGGCGGCTGCGTGCCGTCGGTGAAGTTCTTCGTGGTGCCCTCAAAATCGCTAAGGAAACCGTTCGACGTCAGGCGAACAGGCGTGGCATCTGACCCGTCTTCGAACTGGAAAGAGGACTTGGCCGAGAAGGAGGTCAGCTGCCCGTTGGCGTCGGGGCTCCACGTCTTCGGGAGGGTCTCGGTGTCGATCCTCACGAAAGCATCGTGCTCGGCCATGGCCGTGCCCACGGTCATCGAGGCCGACGTCACGGTCTCACCGGCAGGGAGCGTCACGGACGCATCATCGAGGTCCAACCACGTCGCAGGGTCGCGAACATCGACCACGGCCTCGGCATCTCCACCGCTAAACGTGGTGACGTTGATGGAGGACGCGAGAGGGACGAGGAGAAGCATGGCCATCATCAAGAGGGCGGGCAAGCGGCGGGGGGCATTTGCGTTCATGGCGACACCGGCGTCTGCGCGACAGCAAGCCTGCCTAAAAGAGTCCCCGTGAGGGTGCTTCGACGTGCCTCAGAGGGGCACGCTCACGCGCTGTGACCAAGCGTGCTTCGCGAGGTCCAACAAACCGCCCACGCGAGCCTCGCTTCGCTCGAGCCATTCCCGGTTGCCAACGGTGGTGGTGTGCTTGGGCCCGAGCGCGTCACAGACCTCAGGTCCAATGCTCAGTTCGTAGGTGCCCAGCGCACGGGCCATGTCGGTGATGGCTGATTTGTCGAACCCGAGCAAGGGCCTGAGGATCTCAAGTTTGGTGGCTTCCTCGACAGCACCAAGGTTGCCCAGGGTTTGACTGGAGACCTGACCGAGGTTTTCTCCGGTCAACACATGGCTTGCACCAACCTCGTTGGCGTGCAGCGTCGCCACGGTGTTGAACACCCGCTTCATGTGGATGAAGTACTCCGAATGGCACCATGATTCGGTGAACTTGGCCATGACCTCTGCGACAGGGACGACCACGAGCGTTGGATTGAGCCGTGTGCTCACGTCAACTCCAAGCGCGCCGTCCATCGCACCAAGGTGTTGCAGGCTGGCCATGGTGCGTTCTTGCGCCTCCGGGCCGGTGACGGGCTCCATGCTGAAATGCAGCGGATGGAGATCCCAACCGGCGCGCATGGCCCGCGCGGCCGCCACGGGAGAATCGATGCCGCCCGACATCAGGCCGACACACACCCCCATGACCAACAAGCCGACGAAGTCACGTCATGAGCCTTCCCCGATGGCGAGGCTTCATGACCGTCGGACGCGAGGGGCAATTGTGCAACCGTTCTCTGTTGAACCCGTGACCCTCATCGAGGAAGTCTTCCCTCAGGACACCAACGCCTACGACACGCTGTTTGGCGGACGGTTGCTCTCCTTGATGGACAAAGCCGGAGGCATCGCTTGTGCCAAGTTCGCACATCGCGAATTCGTGACCATCTCGATCGACACCTTGACCTTCATCGCTCCAGCCCGTCAAGGCGACCTTCTCGAAGTGACCGGCCAGGTCGTGTTCACGTCCACCCACACCGCCTGCGTGAAGGTCACCGCTCAATCGATGAGCAAGTCGGATTGGGAACGCCGCCCCATCTGCGAGGGATACTTCTTCTTCGTCGCCATCGACTCCATGATGCGTCCCATCCCGATTCCTCAACTGACGCCGGAAGGCGAAGCCGCTGAGCGTGAGTGGGCGCATGCTGAGGAACTCCGAGCGAACATGCTTCGCAACCGTGCAGCGTCCAAGGCTTGATGTGGAGCATCCCGAGGCCACCCCATGCCGGTCCTCAACATCGCGGCGGTGTGTACCGACGACCTTGCGCGGTTGATCGCCAAACCGAGCGACCAGCGTGACGTCCACACCTACGTCCACAAGGAAATGGGCGATTCAGGCGCCCGAATCCTCTCCATCATTCGTCCGGCCAAATATCCCGAGCGTCTGCGCCCGCTGCTGAACGCCCTTTCCGCCGCACGGGTGGGGCTCATCGAGGTGCAAGCCGTTGACGCCACACTCGGAGAAGCCCTCGTGGCCTTCGCCAGCGCAGGCCTCACGCGAGGCCTTGCCGTGATTCGTCCAACGGACGGCGGTTGGATTGACGAAGACCAAGTCAAGGGGCTTTTCCAACAAGCCGGCCTTGCGGCGTGGTCCTTTGAGCAAGAGGACGGTCCTCACCTCAGGGAACGCCTCTACGCGCTGATGGACGATTTGGCGGACGAACTCGCAGAAGCCTCGCAACAGCCCCTGGTCATCCCTGTCGACCAGCACTTCAACGTCCGCGGCATTGGACTCGTCGCCATTGGATACGTGCAGGCGGGGACCGTTCAACAGCACGACGAACTCCTGCTCCTTCCCGCTGAGGGTGGAGGCACGGCGAAATCCCTGCAGGTGATGGACGATGACGTGCCGACGGCCACGGCCGGCGATCGCGTGGGCCTCGCACTGCGCAACGCCCAGGAGGCGCATTTGACCGGTGGAACGCTCATTGTGCATCCGCCAATCGACGATGCACGCACGGGCACACACCGACCTCCCGCCATGGTGGCACATGCTCGCTCGACCGTTCACCTGACGCCATCCCCGTTTCAGCGCCGAACCTTGCAAACAGGAGACGTGATTCACCTCTCGGTCGATTTGCAATTCATTGTCGGCCGAGTGACCGGCGCCGAAGCGAACGTCCTCACCGTTGAGTGGGACCACCCCGCGCTCATTCGAGCCCAATCCCCGCCTCAAGCCATCATCGCACAGCTTGATTCCAAACCCCGCATCATCGGCTCTGGACGGCTCGAATTTGAGGCGTGATTCGGCGAACGAAGCCGCCCCCTGCAACCTCATTGCGGAAGAGGAAGGATGAGGGAGCATTCATATTCCTCTCCACCAAGTGCGCGCGGATGGGAGAAATCGTGCCGGCGTCTGCCGGCCCGATGCAGTTGGACCGTGAGGTCCTCGACGGGCTGCATCTGGCCGGGATGCGTGGAAGGGTGGCCGTTGAGGTCGATCCTTCCGCCCTCCTCATCCGCGCAAAGGAGGGGAAAACCACGACCCTTCCCCTGTCGTCCATCAGTTCCTTCAACCACCACCAAACGCACCTGATGCCCCCGTACAGCCACCTGTTTGGCCTCATCCTGATCGGCATGGCGGGCTGGACCATCGAAATGGTCGCCGTGCGTAACGTGGTCATGACCGTTGGGTGCATCCTTGTGGGTGCATGGGCGCTCACGCGTCGCCCAACCCTGACGGTCGACTTGCACAACGGCGAATGTCACGTCATCACCGGTGCAGATGGCAAGTTGATGATGCTCGCTTACCTGATGGGGCGGCTCATGGCGGGCCAGCCGCTGGCTGAAGCACGCGTGGGGCTGAACGACCTCATGCAACCCCGCTCGACACCTGAAGCACTGGTGGTCCCGACGCCAATCACCGGCCTTCTCGAGGGGGAAATTGTACCGCGGGCGGCTCCAGATGAGGCCATCATGGCCGACTTCTTTGACGAGCCGTCAACGCCGGCGCCAAGCATTGCTTCTCCCGCTCCTGCGGTCAACATCACCATCGAGGACCGGCGGGCGCCCATGCAATCCGACGCTTACCTCGCACCGGTCCATGTGCCGGTGCCGGTGACCCCTCCACGAGACGGCCTGCACGCGCGAGCTCAACAGATGATGATCGAACAGCGTGAAACGCTCCCGAGTCCTTCACACGATGCCCTCAACCCTCGCACGCCCGTTGATCGGGAGGAGGCGCAACAAGCCCGCGAGGAGGCAAGCTCTCCTTTCGCAGTGAGCGGAACAGGCTGGCAAGCCGTGCATCAGGAGCAGCGTGCTCTGCCTGCGCCACGGGTTGAGCCTCCGCTTCCTGCCTTCGATCCCGGTGCAGAGCCGTACCTGCCCAGCTTCGTCGGCCCAACGGGCCATTCACGGCCAGCCCTTGCGCCTGAGCCTGCGCCCATGTTCCCCGTCATGGGATTGCAAGAGCCCATGCCAGACACGGCATCCGTCGAGACGGCCCCTGAACCTCCTGCTCCGCCGCTACGCGGCATTGTGGGCACCTCGCGCCGTTCTGAAAATGAGCGAGCCGTCGCTCCTGCGGGACAACCGGTCAACCTGCAACCGAAGACGGGGACCGTCGCGCCTCGTCACCTCATTCCACGGCCCGCAAGCGGAGTTCGCCCCCGGCGTCGAGCCCTCGGTGGGCTGTTCGATGCCGCCCTCCGACCACCTGCGCCCTCGCCGCAGGAGCAGGACTACGCCGCCATGTATGGCGACGAGGACGGACAGGCCGTCGCTGCGGAGGACGTTGCACCGATGAGCACCTGGCAGCACACACGTCTACGAACCGACGCCTCATCGCAAGCGATTGTTGACGAACACAACCGCATTCATGCCGGCTCCAGCGGTGGAGAACGGGCCGATGATCGACTCCGCAACTTGCTTGACGACATCTCTGTTGCTCCGCTTCCAGCTTCTGAAGAGACCTTGACCGGTGAGCGTCAAGGACAGATTGCTTCATCGTTCAGCGACATGATCGAGGTCCACACAGAACCTGCGGCAGGACGGCCGTTCATCGACCTGGACCGGCTTGACGGTTGATCAACGCGTCAAGGCACGGAGCGCCGCCAGCCGTTCATCCCGGTCACTTTGCTCCATGGCCACGAGGCCGCTCACGCCAAGGCCTTGCAGGGTGAAACTCGCCACCACGGCCGCGTGCTCGAGCCCAATCCGCAACTCCTCTCGCCCCACAGGGCCCTCTCCCTTGGAGAGGTGAGCGGCGAGCGTGCCTGCAAAACTGTCCCCGCATCCTGTGGGGTCCACAAGACCGGGCGAAGGCACGGATGGGACGTGGAGCAATCCACTGGAATGGATGGCAAGCACGCCGTGCTCGCCTCGCTTGACCACCAGAATGGCGTCCGGCTGCAGTTCACCGTGAAGCCATTGTGCGGCGCGAACCAAGTTGGCATCGTCGGCGAGCATCCGCACCTCACCGTCGTTGAGCACCACGAGGTCGACACGGCGCAGCACGTCAACCAGGAGGGGGCGCGCAATGTCGATCCAGAGGTTCATCGAATCCAGCATGCGCAGCCGAGTGGGTGTGCACTGATTCAGAACCTTGCTCTGAAGCGCGGGATGGAGGTTGGCGCAGAACAACACGGTCGGTGCGGTCCATGCTGCGGGAACTTCAGGATCAAATGCTTCGAACACGTTGAGTTCCGTGTTCAGGGTTGACGCTTCGCCCATCGCGCCGGAATACTCGCCTTCCCAGTGGAAGGTGCGCCCTTCTGCGGTCACGACGCCGTCCAAGTGAAGGCCCGCGCTGGCGAGCAAAGCACGGTCTTCGTCGCGGAAGTCCTCACCAACCACACCCACGAGACCACAGGAGGCATCGTTTGCTGCGGAGGCCAGTCCGGCATAGGTGGCCGAGCCACCCAAGAGCCGCTCGCCTTGTGCAGCAGGAGTTTGAATCGAATCGTAGGCGAGGCTACCGACCACCATCACGTCCATGACACGCCGCGGGCCTTCCGAATGAAGAACCCTTGTCATCGACGACGCTCGGTCACCATCGTGCGTCGCGTGCCGGAAGCGACGTCGATGATTTCGCTGGTGGTGACCGTGCGGTGGTCGTCCATGACCACACCGGGAAGGTAACCGTCGCACACTCCAGCAGCGATGAACACCGCATCTTTGGACGCACAGAGGTCCTCTGCTTCCCATCGACGGTCGAGGTCATCCCCCACCATCGTGGCTGCACGGGCAGCTTCCTCGTCGTTGCGGAGCACGAGACGGCCTTGGAACACGCCACCAAGTCCGCGAATGGCCGCTGCGGTGATGACGCCCTCCGGCGCCGCACCGATGCCCAACAACAGGTCGAACGGGCCGTCATCTCGGGCGGCCCAGATGGCCGCACTGACGTCACCGTCGGACATCAATTCGAGCTGTGCGCCCGCATCCTTCACCTCGCGGATGAGGTCGGCGTGCCGGTCGCGGTCAAGGGCGACGACGCGAACGTCGGAGACCTCCCGGTCAAGGGCATGTGCAGCCTGCTCAAGGTTCCAGGCCACCTCACCGTCGAGATCGACATGACCGGCGAGGGCTGGGCCGGCGGCAATCTTGTCCATGTAGCAATCCGGAGCGTGCAGCAGCGCGCCACGGGGTGCAGCAGCGAGGACGGCAATTGAGTTCGGAAGATTGTCGGCGCAGTTGTTGGTGCACTCCAACGGATCCACGGCGATGTCGAGTTGGAGGGCCCCTTCGCGACCGACCTCGGCGCCAATCGGCTCACCGATGTAGAGCATGGGGGCATCGTCGCGCTCGCCTTCGCCGATGGCCACGCGGCCGTCGAAGGGGGCGTGGTCAAAGGAGCGACGCATCGCTTCCACGGCGGCGCCGTCGGCTGCATCCTTGTCGCCAAGGCCACGCCATTCAGCGCTGGCCAGCGCCGCCATATCGACGGCTTCGAGCAGGTGGGGCCAGACGTCGCCGACGCGCATGGTCCGCGAACGAAAGAGGGGTGATGAACACACCGGAACAGAACTCAGGCCGTGCCCTTGTGCTTCTCGAGGACCCGCACACCGTCGATCTGCGCGACGGGATACTGGCCTGACGCGTCTTTTTCCAGCGATTTGACCATGTCAAACGCGCAGAGCAAACCCGCGGTGACGCCGGCCAAAGCTTCCATTTCGATTCCAGTCCGGTAATGCGCACCGACCTCAACCTCGCAACCAAGGCGCGTGTCTTCCACGTGCCAACGCACCTTGCACGACTCGATGGGCACAGGATGGCAATGAGGAATCATGCGCGGCGTGTCCTTCACCGCCTGAATGGCGGCGATGGTCGACGCTTCCCTGACGTCGCCCTTGGCGACGCGGCCCTCGACGATGGCCGCGAGGGTCTCGGGCCGCAGCGTCACCCAGCCTTCGGCCACCGCTCGACGGTCCACGGCCGGTTTCCGACCGATGTCGACGATGCCCTCAATTTCAACCGAGTCCTGCTTTCCACGTGGCTCCATGATCGGTCACCTCCTTTTTCCACAGGGGGGCCTGCTGCTTGAGTTCATCGATGAGCCAACGGCAGGCCTCGAAAGCGGCACCACGGTGGGCAGAACCCACGTGGATGGCGACGATGGGTTCCTCGGGCTCCACGCTGCCGATGCGGTGCGCGATGGCCACGGCTCGAAGGCCGTGGGTTTCGCCGGCTTGCACCGCAAGGTCGTGAAGCACCTTTGGCAACTGTTCTTGCCACGCGTCGAACTCCAATCGGAGCACCTTTGCGTCACCTTCAGTCCCTCGCGTCAGGCCAACAAAACTGACCACAGCCCCAACGCCGTCCACGGGCAGGCGTTGAAGCAGCGCATCAGGCTCGAGACGGGCCGAGGGGGTGTCCACGATCACCTCGAAGGGGGTGGACATGGACGATGCTCGGGCAGCGCATCCTTCAAACCCTCCGCGCCGATGTCCTGTCATGGAAGGCGAGGGCCCCGTCACCGTGATGGGAGCCGGGCTCTCGGGCTTGGCCGCCGCCACGCTGCTCGCCCGGGCGGGCCGCGAAGTCCACGTCCACGACATCCGGGCCGATTCCGGTGCGCGATTTGACGGAGACTTTCAGGCGCTCGAAAATTGGAGCATGGATGCCGATTTCTTCGACCAACTCGAAACGTGGGGCTTTGATTCCACTTCGTTCAAATCCACCTCCTTTTCCGTGGTGGACCTCATTCATCCAGACGACGAGGTCACCCAAGCAAAAACCGACGGCGTGGCGTACCGCATCGTCGAGCGCGGCATGTCTGACCACACCATCGACCAGGCGTTCAAGCGGATGGCCATCGAAGCCGGAGCAACGCTGCATTACAAGTCGCGCATTGACGAGAAGGACGCCGACATCGTGGCCTGCGGTCCAAAGGACACATCCGCGCTTGCCCTCGGCGAGATTTTCCGGACCAGTCACCCAAACCACATCGCGTTCCAATTGAACGACAAACTCGCGCCCGGCGCATACAGCTACCTCATCATCATCGACGGCGTTGGCCTCATTTGCACCTGCCTCTGGCGCAAGCAGAAGAAGAGCGAGCGCTTCCTCAACGAATGCATCGCCACCTACCAGCGGCTCTATCCAGACATCGACATGGAACCGATCAAGCGCGTCGGTGGGAAGGGCGATTTCACGCTCAACGGCTTCTACACCGTTCCTGAAACGGGCCAGCACTTTGTCGGGGAGTCGGGCGGCCTTCAGGACTTCATGTGGGGGTTCGGAATGCGAATGGCCGTATGGTCGGGCGTGTTGGCGGCTCAAGAGATGCTTGGTGGTCCATCGTACGACAAGGAAGTCCGACGGCAACTCCTGCCCTACGTGCAGACCAGTGTGGCGAACCGCTGGCTGATGAACAGGGTGGGCGACCGCATGTTCAAGCGCATGTGCGTGCGCTGGATGAAGGACCAAAATCGGTCTGGTGACGGCCTGCGATGGATCGGTCGCCTCTTCCGTCCAAGCCTGCTGAAGCGGCTCGTGTATGCAACGACCTCCCCGTTCATGCTTGAACGCGGCAGCGGGCCAACGAAACCGAAGCGCCTGCCCTTCCGCGCGGCCAAGCCGCGGGACACATGGGAACAGAGCGAGGCTGCGCTAGCCGTGAAGGCCCGGTGGGAAGCCGCGCGGCGCAGCGGCGGCCACACCTCCTTTGAAAGTCGAGACGGAGAAGCCCACGAAACCGAAGCGA
Organism: Methanobacteriota archaeon; assembly: GCA_002722135.1. Classification (GTDB taxonomy): domain Archaea; phylum Thermoplasmatota; class Poseidoniia; order Poseidoniales; family Poseidoniaceae; genus MGIIa-L3. The sequence goes on from PBKJ01000008.1 coordinate 76,694, forward strand.
CGCTCGCCTGAGCCGCTGCGGTTGCTTCATTAGCGCCCTTCCATTGGGCGGGTCATGTCCGACCTCTACGGCCTGACCTTCGAAGCGATGCCCAACAACCTCGTGAACTACGGCACCACCGACAACGGCATCGCCGTCATCGAACTCGCCTCCGACTCCGGCGGCGAACCCCTTCAAGGCGACGAGACCGCGGTGAACACCTACACGCACGGCATGTTCCGTGACTTCGACGAGGCCATCATCCGCGCCCGCTTCGACGACAAGGTCACGGCCATCGTCATCACCGGCGCCGGTGAGAAGTTCTTCTCCGCCGGTGCGTCCATCAAGATGCTCAACAGCGTCTCGCCCGGCTTCAAGTACAACTTCTGCCTTCACGCCAACGAAACCCTCTCTCGCCTGGAGCAAACGCCGAAGATCGTCATCGCGGCCATCAACGGCCACGCTGTCGGCGGCGGTCTCGAGATCGCCATGGCCGCGGACATCCGCATCGCCCGCAAGAACAGCGGCAAGGTCGGTTTGCCTGAGATCAACCTCGGTGTGCTCGCCGGAACCGGCGGCACCGCTCGCCTGACCCGCCTCATCGGCAAGGCCAAGGCCCTCGAGATGATGGTGACCGGCGAACTCATGTCCTTTGAAGACGCCAAGAACCACACCCTGATCAACCAGATTTGGGAAGGGAACGCGACCGAATTCCGCGAGATGATGCTCGACTGGGTCAGCGCTCAATTCACCCTGCCCAACAAGGCCGCGAAGGCCGTGGGCAACATCAAGCGCTCCTGCCAGACCGGCCCGGAGATTCCCTTCGAGTACCACCTTGCGCTCGAGCGTGAACTCCAGGCGGCCCTCTTCTTCAGCGACGACGCCAAGGAAGGCATCGCGGCTTACGTCGAGAAGCGCATTCCTTCCTTCACCGGTCAGTGAAGGAGAAGGACGCAACGATTTGCCGCCGCCGCGGCAGGGCGTCGCTTGTACCGGCTGAGGTACCAACACGGGTCACTGCGCTCGATTCGCCCAGAAGCGCCCAACGGAGCGTTGAAGTCCCGTCACGGCGGGCCACCACCATGGACCCCAGCGATGTCATGGTGCCCGCCGACGTGCCCGACGAACTCATCGACACCTACGTCGAGAATTACCTCAACGCCACCGCGGGCACGGGTTCGATGAACCTCTTCGCGTGCGACCAAAAGATCGAGCACCTCAACGACGATTTCTACGGCGAAGGCATCCCGCTCAGCTCCAACGACCCTGCTCACTTGTTCGAAATCGGTGACCTCTCCTTCGCTGAAGGCACGCTCGGCGTGCTCGCCGGTCAACTCGGCCTCATCGCACAGTACGCTCGAGACGCCCCAGACCTGCCTTACCTGGTCAAACTCAACTCAAAGACGAACCTTGTCAAGACGGCCCAGCGTGACCCCGTGAGCATGGCGATGTGGGACATGGACGACGTGATGTCCTTGGTCCACAACGGCATCAACGTCGTGGGCATCGGCTACACGGTCTACCTCGGCAGCGAGCACGAACATGAGATGCTTACTGAAGCGGCCACCTTCATCCGCCAAGCGCACGAACTTGGCATGCTCGCTGTGGTCTGGATGTACCCCCGTGGCCAGGCCGTCGCGGACGAGAAGGACCCACAACTGATCGCCGGTGCAGCCGGTGTCGCCGCCTGCATTGGTGCGGACTTTGCGAAGGTGAACTACCCGCGCGCCTTCGAGGGCATGACCGCTCCGGAGAGCCTCGGCATCGCCGTCGAAGCGGCCGGTCGCACCGGCATCATCTGCTCCGGTGGAGGCTCCATGCCGCCCAAGGAGTTCCTCCAGCGCTTGCATGACCAAATTCACGTGTCCGGATGCCGCGGCGCGGCCACAGGTCGAAACATCCACCAGAAGGGCACCGAGGAAGCCGTGCGCATGGCGGCGGCCTGCCACGCCATCATCTGCGAAGGCGCGTCGGTCGACGAAGCGCTGGCCCTGTACCAAGGCTGAGGCTCGGATCGGTCCGATTTCATCGCTCATTTGAGAGGATGAGGTCCACGGTGGCCTTTGCAGAGTTCAACACACCGGGCAAGCCTGCTCCAGGATGCGTGCCGGCGCCAACGAGGTACAAGCCTGGAATGCCTGAGTCCTTGTTGGAGGGTCGGAAGTATGCACTCTGCGTCAATTTTGGAGCCACCGAGAAGGCCGAGCCCTTGAACGCCGCGAGATCGGTTTCAAACGTCTTAGGGGTGATGTGGCGACGCGTCACGATGTGCTTGCTCAGATCGGGCATCTCCACTTCCAAGGCCTCGATGATGCGATCGCCGTATGCTTCGGCGATGGCGTCCCAGTCGACGTCTGCACGTCCAAGGTGAGGGACCGGCGCAAGAACGTAGGCTGCGCTGCAACCTTCAGGAGCGAGGCTCTTGTCGGTCACCGTTGGTACGTGCAGATAGAGGCTGAAATCGTCAGGAAGTTCACTCCCCTTGAAGATGTCATCGAGGAGGCCTTTGTAGCGAGGCCCGAACAAAATCGTGTGGTGGGCCACGTCGTCGTACGCGATGTCCGTACCAAAGTACAGCACGAACAGGGACATCGACCAGTCGGCCTTCTCCAGCTTCCGCGTTCGACGCTGAGCGACCGGCGATGACGCATACAACCGGCTGTACGTGTGGTGAACGTCCGCATTGGACACCACCATGTCGAAGGTTTCCTGCACACCGTTTCCGTCGGTGATGCAGTGCTTGGTGCGCCCTCCCTCCTCGATGAGATCAACGACCTTCACGGGCGTCGAGAGCCGAAGTTCGCCTCCCAATTCTTCGTACAGTTGAACCAAGGTCCGGACCAGAGCGTGCGTTCCACCCTCGGGGAAATAGACGCCCCATTCTCGTTCAAGGAAGTGAATCAGGGTGTAGATGGATGAGGTCTGGAAGGGGTTCCCGCCCACCAACAAGGAGTGGAAACTCAACGCCTGCCTCAAATGGTCGTCCTTGACGTACTTCGCCACGGTGTTGTAGACGGAGCGATCTGCCCGCAAACGCATCAGTGAAGGAGACACTGCAAGCATGTCCGAGAAACGAAGGAAGGGACGGTCTGCGAGGCCTGTGTACCCCTTATCGAAGACCTTCTTGGCGTATTGGAAGAACTTCTGGTACCCTTCGGCATCGCGTGGACTCCGTGCCCGGATTTGTTCCACCATGGTGGCTTCATCCCGCACGTAATCGAAGCGGTCCCCATCGCTCCAGATCAGACGGTACATCGGTGTGACTTCGATGAGTCGGATGTAATCCTCCAAGCGTCGGTCCGTCAGTTCGAACAAATCTGTGAGCGTGTGTGGAGCGGTGATGACCGTCGGCCCCGCGTCAAAGGTGAAACCGTCATCGTGGTAGACGTATGCCCTCCCTCCCGGAAGATCCCTCGCTTCGTAGAGGACCGTTTGGATGCCCGCGCTTTGGAGCCTGATGGCCGCACCCAGGCCTCCAAAGCCGCTCCCGATGACCGCCGCCTTGCGGTCGCTTGACTGACCGGTGGCCATGCGTGCTGTCCAATTTCTCGGTATGAGAATATTCGCTTTTTTGCCTCGAGAAATATCTCGCAAAAAGACAACCAGTTATATTCTCTCAAACGTCATTTCCGCGCATGAAGGACGCCGAATTGAGGCTCGGCGACCCAGAGCAGGTGTTGGCCACCAGCGGCGAGAGTTTCTTTTGGGCGCGCCGATTCCTCGGGCCGACCATCGGTCACAACGCCGCCCGCCTGTACTCCTTCTGTCGGGTCCTTGACGACATGGCAGACGGGGACATCCCGAACGGACCTGCACACCTTGAGGTCATCCAATCCGATCTTGAACGAGGCGTGTGGAACGACCATCCTGTCCTCAACCAATTCCGGGATTTGGTTGAAGATCACGCCTTGCCGACCGAAGTGATTTGCTCGCTGGTGGAAGGCCTGATGGACGATCAACGCCCTGAGGTTCTGATTCGTGATGAACAGGAACTCATCCAGTACGCCTACAAGGTCGCGGGCACGGTTGGCCTTCTCATGTGCAGGGTGCTGAACGTTCGGAACCCACTCGCCGAAGCACATGCCATCGACCTTGGCATCGCCATGCAACTGACCAACATCGCTCGGGACGTGGTTGAAGACGCCAAGATGGGGCGGCGCTACCTGCCCGCCTCGTGGACATGGGGCATGGCGCCTGAGGACATCCTTCGTGCTGCGGAAAACCCCTCATGTGACGACGCCGCCATCGTTACAGCAGCGGTGCGTCGGCTCCTGGCCTTGGCTGAGGAATATTATGCAAGCGGACGGGCGGGGCTTGCGTACCTGCCGTTCAGAGCGCATTTCTCCATTGGCGTGGCCGCCAAAATTTACCGACAAATTGGCGTCCAACTCCTCCAATCTGAGCATCTTTGGTTTGGCCCAAAGCACGTCACAAGCAAGCCCACCAAGGCCTTCTGCACCCTCAAGGCCTCCTTCGGGCTTGTTCGAAGGCTCCCCCACCCGCGTCCGGGCCATGATGCGACCCTGCACGCATTGCTGTCGCCGACCATGTTGCCAGGGGGCAGCCGATGATGACCGTCGAGACCGTGCTGCTTGGCGATGGCGTCGCCGCGATGAGCTTGGCGTCTGTGGCTGACCAACTTCCGACTCATTCCTTCACGGTGATGCAACCCGAAGGGGCGCCTGAGCCCCATGATCACATGCTCGGGTTCTGGAACACGGAAGGCCTGAATTTCGCTGCATCTGGCGCCCGCGCATCGTGGTCAAAATGGTCCATCGTCACCCACGAAGACACAGCGGTGCTTTCCTCGACCGAGCACGCCTATCACGTGATGCACAAGTTGGCCTACCTCGACCGCTGCAAAACCGTTGCAGCAACCCACAACGTCGCGTTCGAAACCGAAACAGACCGTACTGATGCAGACCTCGTGTTTGATTCCCGTCCACCACGCTCCAGCCAAAACGCGATGTTGCAACATTTCCATGGATTGGAAGTGGAAATTGACCGACCTGCGTTCGACGACAGCACGGCGATTTTGATGGATTTCCGAGTGGATCAAAGTCAAGGCATGCATTTCATCTATCTGCTCCCCTTTTCCAAAACCCGAGCGCTCGTTGAATCAACCATCTTCAGCCCTCAACCCATGCCAGAGGCATACTACGTCGACGCCATCCATGCTTACCTGATGGAACAGCACCACACAAGGGTGGTGAAGGTGCACCACGAAGAGAAGGGCATCATCCCCATGGGCACCCTTGCCCCTCACGACCCATCCATCCCCGGCCTCGGGGCCAACGCTGGGGCCATTCGTCCGGCCAGCGGCTACACCTTCGTGTTCATTCAAGAGCAGATCAAGCGCGCCATCGAGGACGTGAATTCCGGCAAGCCACTTCGGTTCAAGCGACCGCACAAGGGCATTGACGTGTGGATGGACACCGTTTTGCTGGTGGTGCTCAAACACTGGCCTCAACATGGCCCTTCGATGTTCTCAAGGATGGCCTCAGGGCTTACCGGAGAGGAGTTCATCCGTTTCATGAGCGGCCAAGCATCATGGCGACTCCGACTCAAAGTGATGATGACGATGCCAAAATGGCCGTTCATCCGGGGCGTTTCGAAGCTGATGTTTCAACGGCCTCGTAAGGTGGTGGCATGACCCCACTCGATCTTGCAACGTCGCTTGGCGGATTGAACCTGCTCGCGTTGGCGTGCATTGTGTTCATCGGATTGCCCCACGGCGCGATGGACGGTGCACTGGCCCTTCACCTCGGATGGATGCGGCAACGCACCAAGGCAGCGGTGTTCTTGTTGGCGTACGTTGGCCTCGCTGCGGCGGTGGTGTTGGCCTGGTTCTTGGCCCCTGTCCTCACTTTCACCCTCTTTTTGGCGATCAGCCTGCTGCACTTTGGACGGGGAGACGTGGACGACGAAGATGCCAGCATGTGGCTGCTCGAAAGTTTCGCCCGAGGCGGTTTGGTGATCGCGGGCATCAGTCAGTTCCATCGTCTGGAGACCGACCTTGTCTTCCAGACCCTCGTAGGTTCGGACACCGAATTCGTATGGCTCTGTTTGGACGCCGCCTCCGTTGTTGTGGCTGCATGCATCCTGCTCGTTGTTGTCAGGACAACGGGCGACGCCCGTCGGTCCTACGTCCTCGAAACCATCGGTTTGGCCACCCTGTTTGCCGTCACGCCGCCTTTGGTCGGCTTCGCGGTGTACTTCTGCCTGGTTCATTCCGCACGGCATTTCCTGAGCATGCGGCGTATCTTCGGGGAGGCTTTGGCAGCCCTTGACATCGCCAAGCCAACGGTTGTGCTCACGCTCATTACGTGGGGGTCTGGAATCGTCGCGCTCGCCGCGCGTTCAAGCGACCTTGCACTCAGTGAGGCTGTTCTGCAGGTGGTCTTCATCGGCCTCGCGGCCTTGACCGTCCCGCACATGATCCTGGTGGATGGCGTGGCGCCTCACATGAGCAAGAGTGAGCGCCTGCACGCCATCTGAACGCTTCGTAGGACCAGCCTCGTTCTCGAGGTTCTAGGAAAACGTCGGTTCCTCTCCATCCCAGCGAACGATGTGTTTTGCGCCGGTTTTCGTTTCAATTTCAAACACAGCATCCGATGTGTGAGCCACGCGCTCAACAAACCCTGCTGGACCCCACCATGACAAACTCAGCACCCGATCAACCTCAAACTCATGCACCACAACAGGAGCGGGGGTGCGTTGACGGTGTCCTTTGGTCACCCACCCTTGCGGTGAAGGCTCAAGCATCCCTGAAACAATTCTTGTCTGACACGGTTCTGAGTGCCTCCAACCCATGGACACCTGATGACCATCCGAGGAGAGCAACAGCTCTGCATGGTCACTGGCGTCCGTCAGCAGAACCCCATTTGTACCATAATTGAGGTCTAGGGCATTGGTCGGACGGATGCCGATGTCATCCGCAAGGTGCCAGGGGATGTGCACGCTTGCTTTTTCCGGAAGAGAAATACGATCAAAAACGAAGAAGCATTCGTCCTCCAGCATCCACACTGCACGGCGTACATCGCCATCCTCTCGAGCGATACGAGCCGAAACAAGGCCGCTGGTGCGTGAGTTCTCCTCGTGTCCCTCTGCCATTTGTTTCGAATTTTTGCCGAAAAGTAGCGGGACGTTGTGCGCAGATTGGCTTACGATGTAGGAAAAACGGAATGGCTCGCCGTAGGCATACGAACCGCCTGAATCGACGACGATCTTCCGACCCCCGTGGATGAGTGTTGCATGCAGTGGGCTGAAATGCCCGTGAGAGGCACGGCTCGTCGGGTAAGAGAACGTGGCCACGTGTTCTCCGCGCTCCTCGCCACCTCGAAGGACTGCGAGGCCTGTCTGAGGGAAGTTGTAGGTCCCGTTTGGACGCACCGCCGTAGGTCGATGCATCGGTTTGATTTCAAAACCGTACGTGGTATCACCCAACGCAGGCACGCATCCTGCTGCTGTCGAAATCAAATGGATGAAGGATGTCATGCGATCCATCATTTCATTCAGCGGCCCACCATCGATTCCTTCGTCATGGGAAAGGACCTGTTGCAGAGGGACCAGTTCATCCAAAACAAATTGATGGTAAAAGAGGGACTGCTCGACTGAAAATCCAGAATCCGTATGGAGCATCGATTCCATCGAGGCCTGGAGGTACCGTTGCGTCAGATCCTCGTGTGGCGTACCGGCCATCACATCAGGGCACGCAATGCGTACGTTCACGAGCGATGCGATGTGAAAAATTGCATGATTTGTAGGGATCCAGTGTCCGTTTTCGAAAAATCCGTTCACGACGTCCACATGGTGCGCAATGATTGGTTTCAACCAAGAACCATCCAGTCCGTGTTCCTCCGACAGCGTGAGCCAAAAACACAGGTTGGCCAAGCGGTTTGATGTCGCGTGATCATCCCAAGCCATCGTCTCTGGCTGCGTTCGAGCCTCATTGAAGCCCCACCAATCACGAATGATGTCCAATCCCCGGTGAAGGTCGTCCATGCATCCATTCATCTGTGCAGAATAGCGTATGGCATGCAACCAATCCAGACTATGAAGGTACAAACGCCATGACTTGGAAGAAATTGGGTCCATGGTCCAATCGATGCTAGACACGTCAAATCCAGTTGGCTTGAAGGCCTTGGTGATCTGAATCTTCCCGCTCTCGAGCAGATCAAGGGCGCCCTGTCGGTAATGGAATGACGTGGCATGGTTGGACATCCACAACCTGTTGGTAAGGCTCAGAGCCATGCCCCATCACCAAAGCGGCGCGAGTGGTATCACTCGGGGAGAGGTCCGAGGGTGAAGTCACCCTCTTCATTGAGGATGATGGGCTGCCCTTCCGTCCATTCGGGGCAGTGTTCAGCGACCCAGTTGCGGGTGGCCCATTCGCAAATGTCGTAGCCGCCAGAGAGGATTCCCGAGCGCTTGATGTAACCGACCTTGACGATGTCTTTGTCCTTCGAGAGCACGTTGCCAAGCTGTTGGCTGGTGGTGCCGTGACGCATGGTGCTGTTGATGTGTTCCAGGATTTCCGCGGTGTTGCGTGGGCGGTCGCCTAGGAACTTCTTGATCTTCTCTCGGATGCGGACGGTCTTCATGCTCTCAGTCTCCACGGCCCCGGTCATCCGAGGCCTTGGCTCACAGGGACGCGGACGCCTATATCATATTAGCGACTGAAGTGGTTCCATTGTTACACGGAACTACGCATTCTGATGGACGAAAGGGAGGTCTCTCCGTTCAAAAATGCACGACCCGATGGTTCTCCATTGGAAATATGTAACATCTTGTAACAAAATCAGGAGTTAGAGGTTGTCTTCATTAATCACCCCCTAGTCTCAGGGATTGGAGCAGACACATGGCAACTTCACGCATCCGCAGCGGGTATCAACGCAGGATCCTCGACGAACTGCTCGATGGGCCTGCAACCGTGACGGCGCTCGCGGCACGGTTGAGCCTCGCAACGTCGCACACGTCCTCCACCCTCCGCACCTTGCGGCAGCAAGGACTCGTCACGCGCGATGAGCGTGAGGGTGTACGTGGAGCACCCCACCACCTCAGCCCCCAGGGGCTGATTCGCCTGCAAGAGGACGCCCTTGAGCGCCTGCGGGACGCCACGAGGGCATCGCGACCAGAAGGGACCAACGTCCTCTTGACGCGCGATGGGCCTCTGGTGGTGCTTGCTTACGGAGAACGCATCCCTTCAGACCTGATTTGGTTGCCTCCACGCCGCTTGAGCGTCGAGGGGGCGCCACTGCTGTCTTCCAGTGGAAACGCACGGGGGGGCGCGTGGTGTGCGGTGCGTAGCGCACCGCAGTGGTTCGACCTGGACACCTTGGAGCCATGTGACCCGCCACCCCCAGAAATGCCCCTCAGCGACATTCGCACATGGACACAAGATGGGCGGAAGTTGGCTTTGGTTCGAGCCCGGGTGATGAGCGGGCAAGACCGATGGACGATGCCGCCGGGGACATGGTTCGAGACCGAAGGAGCAGACGAGAGCCCACCTGCGGCCCTGAACCGAAGTGGAGTGGACCTTGGCACGGTCCAAGGCACGGAGGTGCCTTGCAGGCCTTCAACACCCATCCTTGGGCAGGTTGGCGAGGCCTGGCGGCGTGAATCGTTGCTGGGTGGACAAAAAGGCCTGATCGTTCTACGGTCCTCCCGCCCAGACGCAATTGCAGAGCGTCCAGTGTCCCTGCTCCATCTTTGGATGCGCCACAGGCACCCGCGTTTGCGAGGCGCCGAATTGGACCGCCGGACACAGAGGTTGCTCGAACGCCTGCGGGGCGACCGTCGCGGACGTCCGAGTGCTGTGGCTCACGCTGCGCTGGCGGCTTTTGGACCGAGCACGTGGGTCGAACACGAGACCACCTTCCACGAACTGGCCCGATCCAACGAGGAAGGGGCACGCGCGATCTGGGAATGGGCGCTTGAACATGCGAAGGGGGCCGTCCAGGGCGAATGGACCCTTGGCGCCACCCACAAGAAACTCCTCAAACGGGTTATCGCGGACGGGCGATGCCAGCTTCTGCTCGCCGGTGATGCGCGCTTGCGTGAGCACAAACAAGGCACGTGGCTGGTGGACATCAAGGGCGAACGCTGGGTTCACCTGAACGAAGTCACGCGGCTCCGACTGACCAGAGATCATCAGCAGTCTCCAAGTCAAGCAATGTGGCAACAGCCCATACCGGCCTCGGCTGCCTCGTTGTTGGCACATGAACGCGCAGCAGTCGACGAGACTACTGCACGAAACACGACGGCCATGGAGCGAGAACTGAGACGCGCGCTTTCGGCGTGGCCTGATGGAGACGACAATCTCGCAGACACGCTTGAGCACGAACACCCGCTTGCAGCATGGATTGCGTCAAGCGAGAAGGAACGCGGACGCCGGTGGCGCCGCATCGGTGATCGTGTCCCGGACGCATGGGTGGGCTTACACGCCCCACAGAACGCCTCGGATGAATGGCTGAGCGAGGCTGCGAATCGAGCAGCGTTTGAGGAACGGGAAGCGTACGCGCTGGAACTCGCCCGTCGCTACGAACAGCAACCACGCCCTCGTCCCACAGCGCCTCTTCTTCAGCCTGTTGCGAGCACAGCGCGGTTGTTGACCTTGCGTGAAGGGCAGGTCCCTGACGCCTCCGACGTGACCACATGGACCGCCGACCCCTTGCATTTTTCAGCCGTGCTTCCAAGGGTATGGGATGCCCTCGAACCTACGCCAACGGACCTCCCCAACGCACCACTGCTGACGTGGCATACATGGATCACTGCACCAAACGCACCCCCAAGCATCGACGCCATCATCAGGAGGTGTGAGGACCTCCCGTGCGAATGGTGGGCGCCTTGGTTACCGGAGTGGCTCCCCTACCTGCTTGCTTCGGCACGCGGGCGACGATGGTTGTCGGACTGCAACATCGTGTGGCCCGTGGTGGTCGCCGCCATGGACAGCGATGGCCCTCCGGGCCTCGCTCCGCCAACACCAGCCTTGAGTTTCGAAGGGCGTGACCTTTCAGACGTGCATCTGGTCGAAGAAAGACAGAGCACAGCGGCCCTCTTTGATGTGGCTGAGGGCGTCATGGCCGCACAAGAAGGGCGACCAACGCCGGTTGGCCGAACCCACCCAGAGGCATGTTGGCTGGTCTCGCCCCCACACACATGGCCGACGTTCGTCGGTTTAGGCCTTCCAGACGGGCCTGTAGGGATGGCGTTGAGCAAGCGACGTCTTGATAGGTGAACCGTCAGAGGACAAATCGCCACACCTGCAACATCGGGCCGAGCCACTGTGCAAACAGGCGATGACGTTCGATACCAAGGCCGTGGCCCGCTTCGAAGACCGCTGTGACCCTCGGGGATGATCAGCGGAGCAACAGCGGTACCGTGATCGGACATGGGTCCTCGGACGACGAACGGATGACTCCGAGCCAACCAACCGATTGCACAGACAACCCCTGCACATGGGTCAGGCCCCGGAGCTGTGAGGTGATGATGCGGGCCGTTCGTGCGGGGGGACAGACCCCCCCTTTCTCACCGGGTGCCGCCGATGCCCTGAAGGGCTCTGCGGCGCGCCTCGATGCATGACCTCCAACGGAGGGCACACCCGATGCCTCCTTGGTGGAACCTTTGACCGATTGCACCACGGCCACGAAGACCTCTTGCGTGCGGGATTGGAAGCTGCTTCCCATCTGGAGGTGCACGTGACCACAGACAGCATGGCCTTCGCCAAGGACCACCGCATCCAATCGATGGAGGACCGCATGGCCGCCGTTGAGGCAGCACTGCGGAGCGTACGGGAAACGGGGTGGAGCTTGCACATGCTGGAGGACGCCTTCGGGCCCGCGCCGACGCACACCACCGCCGATGCGTTGGTGGTCAGTCCCGAAACCCGAACAGGGGGGGAGGCCATCAATCGAAAGCGCAGTGAATCAGGACTTGCGCCCCTCGTGCTCATCGAAGTTCCCCATCGACGAAACGCCGCGGGAACCATTCTTTCCTCGACCGCCATTCGAAACGGGAGCATGGACGTCACCGGTGAAGCGTGGATCAACCCGTCGTGGCGCACCCATGTCATGGCGATGAGCCCGGATGCAGAAGCGCATCTGAAAACCCCATCTGGAACGCCATACAAGGGGCCGGAGGCAACACCTGAAGTGGCCATGGCCGCTGTCTTGGACGACCTGACCTCGCTGGATGGCCCCCTCATCGCCGTAGGGGACGTGACCGCTCGGGTCATGCTCGAACTTGACATGGTGCCGGACCTGGCCCTTATTGACGGCCAAACGAAACGGATGGCCCTGAACGAGGACGAAACCGTCGACACGTCTCACTTCCCGGTACGAATGACGGCGTCCTCACCAGCGGGTGTCCTGACCCCGAACTTGCTCGAGCAACTTGAACGGGCCCTCCATGCGGAGGAAGCGTGCGTGATGACGGTGGACGGAGAGGAGGACATGGCGCCGTTGTACCTGCACTTGCTTGCCCCGTTGGGGACCGTTATCGTGTTTGGCATGCCGGGCTGGGGCCTGATGGTGCAGCGCACCACCCTTGCGATGAAGGCGCGGTGCAGAACCATTCTCAACGCCTTTGAGGTGAAGTGATGGGCGAGGATGCACCGCTTGTCACGATCACCGTTTGCGTACGCAACGGTGCGGATTGGGTCGAAGGGTGCATGCAATCCCTGCTGGAGCAAACGTGGCGGCCTTTGGAAATCGTCGCCGTCGACGACGGTTCGTCCGACGGTTCTGACGAACGCCTTCAGGCCTTTCATGACCCTGACGGAGAGGTCCCCGTGCGCGTTCTTCGACGCCCAGCCGAAGGCTTAGCGGCCGCCCGAAACGCTGCTGCTCGAGCAGCAAGAGGAACCTGGATCGCCATCACAGACATCGACGTTCGGCCCATGCCGGACTGGATTGAGGCACTGATGGCCGCGAGAAATGGTCTCGAAAACGAAGACGTCATGGCCGTCACAGGCCGCACCATATTCGAAGAGGGGGACGATCTTGTCTCTCGATTGCGCTCCATCGAAATTGAACGGAAGTACCGAAGCCGTCCGCGGCGAACGAGCCTCGCCAACGGACCATGTTCCATGTTCAGGGCGGACGCCCTGCTCGAGGTAGGTGGTTTCGAACCCGCCTGGTACCACGCCGAAGACATGGAGGTCAGCCTCAACATGGTCGCCGCAGGAGGTACCATCGTTTACACACCTGAAGCCATGGTGCGCCACGTCCCCGAGGAAGGGCGTCAGCGCTTTGCCGCCAAGCGGCGCAGGGATGCCCGCGCCCATGTTCGTATCGCGCGTCGATGGCCACGACGGGCCAGGAAGGGCATGCGGTTCGATTTTCTTGGCACACCGCTTCTGGTCTTGGCCATGATGCCGCTCCGATTGGCGACGTGGGCGTGTTTCATTGCTGCAATTGGCCCGGCCGTGTTGTGGTGGACGCAGAACGGCACAGGCGGCACTGACGGCATTCTACCGCCTGACCCTGCGGCATCATTCGCCATCGCCTCCACCTTCTGGGTGGGCGCAGTGCTCCTTGCGGAAGCGACCATGTGGTTCAGCGCCCTTGGTGCCGTCACGCGGGAAGTCCTGTCGGACGTGCGACGCCGGAAGCGGCTCACATGGTTGATCTCGCGCGAGTCCTTCGCGCTCAGGATGCTGCTGTTGAGTTGGTCTTGGGCGCTGTGGCGTGGGCTGGTGCTCGGAGGGTGGGATGCGGTCACCGGCCGGAACGGCCACCGGCGTCGCTGATCACGCTTCGGATTCGCTCATCGCGAGGGCACGCAAGGCAAATCCGAAGGCCACGAGCACCGCGCTGACCGCGTACACGCCGGGGTCAAACCAGTTGGTGTGCATGATGCCACGAACCACGTAGAAGACGAGCCCAATCAAAAGGCACCAAGCCCCCACGGTGTGGCTCAAGCCATCGGAGGCCGAACCAAGGGCGCGCCAGGTGGAGTTGTCCACGAGGCTGCGGAAGAACCCAGCAACGCTCCCGTCTTCGTTGGCGATGGACCGGAAGCCGAGGGCGACAAGGCCGCCGCAGAGGGCGATGAACACAGCATCGCTGGCGACGAAGGCAGGCGCGGTGGCGTGGGCTTCGAAGGCTTCGTTCAGTCGACCCATGCTGAGCACGCCAGCCCACGAGATGCGTTGGGTGGGATGTGCCATGCCGAGGAGGTTGAGCAGAGCAAGGAGGAGGCCCCAAGCTCCGAGGCCGACGAACCAACGGGCGGTCGAGGAGGAAGGTTCGATGACCATCTGGACCAGGCCGCGGCCTTCGCTGGACGTCTCGGTCATGTCGCTCGCCACCTGCCCTCTTGTTATAACGGCGTCGCAGTCAACGACGTGGCTCACAGCCTGCTCTGATGACGGTACTTCGAAGAGAAGATGGGTTCCAAATCGGGCTCAGAAGCTTGGATGATGGCCGCGGCATCGACGTTGGGAGGGAGGCTCGAGTGAATCTCCTTCGTTCGCCCGTAGCGACCGCGGCTGACGGTTCGGGCGGTGATCAGTCCAAGCATGTCGAGGTTTGAGATGAGCATGGACACCCGGCGGGCGGTGAGGGGTGTTTTGCCCACGTGGTGGCACGCTTGGTCGTAGACGTCGTACACTTCACCGGTCTGCACACCTCGTGCCCCCGTGCGCTCGGTGAGGAGTACAGCGGAGAGGACGAGTTTCTGTTGCGTCGGCAGCGAGTGAACAACAGGCGTGATCTGGTCGGCTTCAATCTGAGATTGTGCCGTGCGGACGTGGCGGATGGCCACCGTGTTGGTGCCTTCGTGCTCCGCCTTTTCCGCCGAGACGCGAAGCAGGTCCAAAGCGCACCGGGCATCGCCGTGCTCTTGCGCAGCGAGGGCGGCGCAGAGGCCAATCACGCCGTCTTCCAAGGCCTCCGGGTGGAGGGCGCTCGAGGAGCGCTGAACGAGGATGTCACGCAGTTGGTCCGCATCATAGGGGTTGAACACAACGTCCTGCTGACCAAGACGAGACCGGACACGCGGGTCAAGGAAGTCGGTGAACTTCAGGTCGTTCGAGATGCCGATGACACAGCATCGGGCCGAATTTAGGGAACTGTTGAGGTTCGTGAGGTTGTAGAGGAGGTCGTCGCCTGCTTTGCGAACGAGGTGGTCGATCTCGTCGAGGACGAGGATGTAGACGCCCGCTCGCTTTTCCATGCGACGGACGAGCTCGCCAAGCACCCGGTCGGTGGGCCAGCCCGTGAAAGGAATCTCATCCACCTCATGGGCCTCGAGCATGGAGTTTCCAAGGTGCGTCAAGACGCGGTATTGGGTGTCGATTTGTCGGCAGTTGACGGTGATGGCAAACACGTCGCGATCGATTTGTCGTCCCTTCTCGACGAGCTGATTGCAGACAAAGGAGGTCACGGCCGTCTTTCCGGCCCCGGTCACACCGTACAGGATCATGTTGGAGGGAATTTGCCCGTTGAGCGCTTCAACGAGGTTGAAGGTCAGTTGCTCAATCTCCCTGTCCCTGTGGGGCAAAGTGGTGGGCTGATGGCTGTGACGAAGGTGCTCCTTGTTGCGGAACAACGTGGCCCTGCCAAGGGCCTTGTCGAAGATGTTCCCACTCATTGGGAGCACCCCTTCATAACGTGTCCCCCGGGAATCGCGGAGGCCACGCACAGCATGTCTCACGTGAGTCCGAGTCCCCCTCATAAGCCTGCCCACCGCGAGGAAAATGAAACCACCATCGACCCATCTTTTGGCCGTTTATATGCCCCCAATTGGAGGGTCTTATGCCATCGGGTTTTGGGCGGAATCTTTCAGATGAGCGACCCACGTTCCGCCCGTCCACGACCATGCCTCACCGTCGCGCGCGAGGTGGACGTTGCTCGGCATGTCGGGAATTGGTGCAGAGACGATGTCAGGCCCCGGCCCCTCATCGTCGGCGAAGGTGTGGGTGATGACGAACCTGACCGCAGGATGGCGGTTGGCCAGTGCAACGACATCCTTCGGGGTATGATGGTGGTCGGTGTCGACCCAATCGGGCACGCCCATCTCGACCACGGCCAAGCCGACACCCCCGATTTCCGACTCGAGTGTGTCGCACGGTCCGCTGTCCCCGCTGTGCAACCATTCAGCCCCGTCGTCATGCACGAAACGGTAGCCGTGTGGATCAACAGCATCGTCATGGTGAACCTCGAAGCGGGCATACGACCACCCCCCTTCGAGCCTCCCTTCTGTGGCCTCCACAACCTCAACCGCGTCCAGCATGGGCTCGAGGCTGCCTGGGTAGGCAAGGTTGCACAAGTGCCGAACGCGGTCGAAGGCCCCTGGGGCGCACACGATACGCAGCGGAAGAGCACCCTCACGGTCCGAGATGTACTTCCGCTCAAGGAGCAGGAACGGCAAACCGAACACATGGTCTCCATGAAGGTGAGTGATTAGGATTGTGCGGAGCTCAGCAGGCGAACGGCCCGCACGGCGCAGGGCGATGAGGGCCGTGGGTGACGCATCGATCAGGTGCCGCCCGTCCAACAGCGCCATCGAATGGAGACGCCCTCTTGGAAGGAAGGCGTTCCCGGTCCCAAGCAGCTCAACGCGTGGGTCCATGTGACCACCGAGAACGCGATGCCCACATGGACCCATCGGCGAGGTCGAGGTCGGCGTTTGACAAGGATGATAAGGACCCTTTCCGAGGCGGAACCGACGCTTGCGTCGGTGAGTCAGATGAGCGAAACATGGTCGCTGAAGAACCCCTACCCGTCGAAGATTGTGGACAACTACATTCTCAACGGAGAAGGCTCGCGCAAAGAAACACGTCACATCGCCTTTGAACTCGGCGACTCGGGGATGACCTACAGGGCAGGGGATGCACTTGGCGTCATCGCGGAGAACCCCCCACACATCGTCGACGAGATGATCGAACTGCAGGGTTGGGACCCAGAGCACCCCGTGACCACCCACGCCGGCGAGCGCACGCTTCGTGACGCGCTCAAGAAGGACTACGAAGTCCACATGGCGAGCTCAAACTTTGTCTCCGATTTGCTGGAACGCGTCAAGCCGAGCGGGCTCCGCGTCAGTTTGTCCTTCGTTCAGCGCGAGCGGTCCGGGCCTGAGCCCGACGCACCTGCCGCCAGCAAGCCGCGAGAGGACCCGCGCTCGCGCGTTGAGACCATCAACGCCTCCAAGGAATCGATTGCGGATTACCTCTGGACGCGTGATTACGTGGACATCATGCGCGAATTCGACCTCAAGTACAGCCCCGAAGAATTCCTCGCGCTCGCTGGAAAGGTCAAGCCTCGCCTCTACAGCATCTCGTCGTCACCCGACGCACATCCAGGACTGGTCGAACTCACCGTGGGCATCGTCCGTTTCGAGTACCACGGACGCAAGCGAGGCGGTCTGTGCACGCTGTACATGGCCGATGAAATCGACACCAGCGGCGCACCGATCAACGTCTTCATGTCCCCGACCAAGAGTTTCCTCCTCCCTGACGACGGTGATGTTGACATCATCATGGTTGGGCCCGGCACCGGCATTGCGCCCTTCCGTGCCTTCATGGAACAGCGTGTTCACGACAAGTCGAAGGGCCGAAACTGGCTTTTCTTTGGCGACCAATCGCAACACACCGAGTACTACTACAAGGAACAGATCGAAGGCTGGATGGACAGCGGCGACCTCTACAGGTTCACGACGGCTTGGTCCCGTGACCAAGAAGAGAAGATCTACGTTCAGCACCGGCTCAAAGAGCACGGCGCAGAAATTTGGGAATGGTTCGACAACGGCGCGTACTTCTACATCTGTGGCGACAAGTCCCGCATGGCCAAAGACGTGCACCGCGCGCTCATCGAGATCGCGATGGAACACGGCGGCATGTCCGAAGCGGACGCCACCCATTTCATCGAGAAGACGATGATGAAGGACGAGAAGCGCTACCTCCGCGACGTTTACTGATCGTCAGAAGGAACCGGCCGGACCAACACGTGGATGCCTCTGGCCCTCGCTGCTTCCACCATGCGATGGGTCCACACCGACAATGGTCCCGGGCAAGCCAACACGTGGGTTGCATAGCCCAACAGGGTATCCACCAACTCCGGTGAGGCCTCTGAGCGACCCGTGTCTTCAACACCTGTACGCGGGGCCTCCCAGGCCTCCTCAAACGCGGCAAAGTGGATCTTGTTGTTCGTGGCCCACCGCTCCGCTAAAGCATCGATTCCCGAGGCTCCGCCGCAGATGATGACGTCCGGCCAGCAGTTGTACTCAATCCACGTCTCGAGTTCAGATTCCAACCACCCATAGTCGTAAAATCTGCTGTCCCCACAAATGATCAGATTCGTCACCACGCCGTCGTTGTTCAGGTCTCGCCCTGCAATTTCCTCGGCCCTCGCTCGCCCTCGTCCCAACTCACCCTCGCTCATGTTGGCCCATCCACGTCAGCCGGTATCGCTGTTTCGGTCCCATGATTCGCATGTTGCGGGCCCCAAGAACGTGGGCCAACGACCGTGTGCATCATAGACGGTATGTTCCTCCCATGGCCCATGGCCTTCAAGCGGGTGCTCATTGCCAACCGCGGCGAGATTGCGCTGCGCATCCTCCGAACCCTACGCGACCTCGGCATTGAAGCGGCCATCATCCACGGCCGCGAAGACCGCTTGTCGCTGCCCGTTCGGCTTGCAGACGTGGCGCATGAAATCGTCCGAACCAACCCCCTCGACAGCTACCTCGACATCGAGGCTGTCGTGCAGGCGGCGAAGGACCTCGAATGCGATGCGGTCCATCCTGGGTACGGTTTCCTGGCCGAGAACGCCGCCTTCGTCCATCGCTTGGAAGAAGAGGGCATCACCTTCATTGGACCGGCAGCGGAGGTCATCACCCTGCTCGGAGACAAGATCGAGGCGCGCGCCGCCATGGAGGCGGCGGGCCTTCCCACCGCCAAAGGCAGCAGCGAGCCCATCAGCGAAGCCAGCGTGGCCGCGGCCCTTGCCGACGACATCGGATATCCGGTCATCATCAAGGCGGCCGCGGGCGGCGGCGGCATCGGGATGCAGATCGTCAACGCTGCCGACGAATTCGAAGGCGCGCTTCGCTTGTGCCAGAGCCGCGCGAAATCAGCCTTTGGCGACGACCGCGTCTTCGTGGAGAAGTACATCCAGGGCGCCCAGCACGTCGAATTCCAGGTGCTGGCCGACGGCGAGAAGGCCATCCACTTCGGCGAGCGCTTCTGCTCCATTCAGCGCCGCCACCAGAAATTGGTCGAAGAAGGCCCTTGGTTGACCGATGAGAAGCGCGCCGAAATCGGAGCGCTGGTGTGCGCCGGAGCAGAATCTGTGGGCTACAAAGGCTTGGCGACCTTCGAATTCCTGCGCGACGCCAACGGGGACTTCTACTTCCTCGAAGTCAACCCACGCGTTCAGGTCGAGCACACGGTCACTGAACTGATCACGGGATACAACTTGGTCGAACTCGGCATCCGTGTGGCCCAAGGCGAAGCCCTGCCGCTGGCGCAAGAGGACATCACGTGGCGCGGCCACGCCATTCAGTGCCGCCTCAACGCTGAGGATCCGAAGCAATTCATTCCCTCCCCAGGCCGACTCTGGGACTGTCACTTCCCCTCTGGATTTGGCATCCGCTGCGACACCCACGCACATCCAGGCTACGAAATGCCGGGATGTTTCGATTCCTTGCTGGCCAAACTCCTGACCTGGGGCCACGACCGTGAAGACGCGGTCCGCCGCATGCGAACGGCCTTGGACGAGACCGTCATCACCGGGGTGGAGCACCTCATCCCGCTGCACCGCCGCATCATGGATGAAGAGGACTTCATCGCCCGGGACATCACCATCCGATACATCGAGGAGCACCCCGACCTGCTTGGCTGAGCGCGTGGCGCCAACGGCAGCCTTAACCGAACATGTTCGGGTTCCACTGCATGGGCAACCACCGGCTCCGCATCGAAGTTCGGCTTCCTGACGGGCACTGGGCGGGCGACGTCACGCGTGCAAACCCCACCGAAGTGCTTCGCATTGAGAAACACATGCCGCTGGGGCGTGGACGTGGAACAGCTAGAATTTCTGGCGGCCCATCGCTGTACACCTCCATCGATGCTCACCCGAAGATCGAAGCCTTGCGGGAGCTGGACCAGCGGCACCCATCGGTGGACATCAGCGCGGGGGGAGGGGGATTCCTTCGACCGCTGATCGACGTTGGCGTGATTCCCAACACCCCCTTCGAAGTTCGGGACGGCTGGGTGGAGTGGACCATCGAATGCACCCAAATCAAAGCGAAGAACCTGATTCAGCGCTTCCGCGAGGACGGGTTGCCTCACCGTTTGCTTTCCACGCGGAGCAGCAGCACGGAATTGCTGACCCCCAAACAGCGGCAGGTGTTCGAACTGGCCTTGCGCGAGGGGTACTACGACGTGCCACGACGCACCAGCATCACCGAAATGGCACGTCTCCTCGGCGTGGCCAAGTCGACGCTGTCGGCTCAGATGCACAGGATGGAAGCGGCCGTCATGAGCACCTTCGCGGAAGAGATACGCAAGCAGCGGTGAGCCCACCGAACATGTCCATACGAACATGTTCGCCATGACCCCAAGGGAGACCCCGCCTTCCAAAGGCCATGGACAACCTACCGGAGACGTGGGACGACTGGATTGCAAACTTCGAAGACTGGCAAGACCGCGTTGGTTTTGAGCGCGCGTGGCTCGGTGACTTCAACCTCGACGTGCTTTTTGATTGGGACCGCGCAGGCGACGTCATCGAATTCGGTGACTTGGCCGGCCGCCCCAAGTGGGAACGCGCCATGCAGGTGCCCCAGCAGAACATGCGTGACGCGATGATCACCATGATCACCGTTCAAGGCGACACCGAATTCGCCTCCGTCGAACAACAGCGCCACCTCTTGGCCAGTGCTCCCACCGAGTACGACCGCTACGCCGCGGCCCGCATCATGGCCGAGGAACAGCGCCACGGTTGGCAGATGGCCTACCTCCTCATGACCTACTTCGGTCAGCAAGGACGCCGCGAGGCGCAGAAGCTCCTCGAGCGCAACGCCCAGGACGGCGACCGCCTGCTTGGTGCCTTCAACCGCCCCATGCCGCACTGGCTCGACTTCTTCTGCTACACGATGTTTGTCGACCGCGACGGCAAGTTCCAACTCGGCATGCTGTCCACGTCCGGCTTCAAGCCCCTCGCGGCCTCCATGGGCCCGATGCTGAAGGAGGAATCTTTCCACCTCGGCACCGGATCCAACGGCCTGCGCCGCATCATCACCGCTGGCGTGGTGCCTTTGGACATGCTCCAGCGCTACATCAACAAGTGGGTCTCCACGGCACACGACCTCTTCGGCGTGGACGAGTCGTCGTCCGCTGAGTGGGCGTACGTTTGGGGCATCAAGGGCCGCTGGGACGAGCGCAAGAAGCAGGAAGCGGGTGTGCCCCTCGACCGCGACCACCTCAACGAAGAGGCACGTGGCCACTACCATCAGGAGATCGTGGACGCGGTCAAGGCCCTGTGCGGCTACCTCCCAGAGGGGGCTGCGAACCTGTACGTGCCCCACGAGAACTTCAACCGCGACATCGGCGCCTTCGCCAAGGGCCGCTACACGGTCGAAGGCACGCTCTTCGAGGGCGACGATGCAGCATGGGAGGCCTACATCCGCTCCGTCCTCCCCACGGCCGAGGACGAGGCCGCTCTGCCCGACATTTTCGAGCAGCAGTGGATCAGCGAGAAGCCCCTCTCCGCACGCCAGCGTGCGACGGGCATCGGCGCGTCCGCCTGAAACATCACCAAGGTGGAATCACGATGATTCCGGTCGAGCTCTACGGCGTCAACGCCGAACGCTGCGAGCGCCTCTATGAGGCGCTGCCAGCCTTGGTGGACGACATGAAGGACGACACCGCCTACGGTGAAGTCCTCTATGCTGCTGAAGAAAGCAACATCCTGAACACCGTCGAGCGCGCAGACGCGTGGGCTGACGCAACACCCTTTGCTTGGCCGGACGACGTCGCGATGGAGGTTGAAATGGCCCTGCGCAGCGCGCGCTACCCGGACGTGGGGCTCTTCGAGCACCTCATGACGCTGGACGGCGTGGATGCGGTTCGCATCTCCCGGTGGGCTCACTTCGTGGCACGCGTGTATCCCATCTACAGCGCCGAGGCCTGCGAGGCGCTGGAAGACATGGGGCTCTCCACGCCGTTCCGCCCCGACGACATCGCATCGTACGGGGTCTACGTTTCCCGCATCGAGGGGCTAAAGAAGCACGCTCCCGCCGCCGGGCTGCCGGAGATTGGGCTTCCACGGGCCCGCGTTCTCCAGCTTGGCCTGGAGCGCTTCGAATGAACCACCTCGGTTTGCACGTCAAGCTCTGGCTCGTCGCTGCCTTCTGGGGCGTTGCCTGGACCGCCGGTCGCGTCGTGGCCACCGAGATGAACGACTGGCCGGTGTTCGGCGCATGGCTGCGCTACCTCATCGCCGTCCCCACCTTCCTCGTCTGGCTGAAGGTGTCCGAAGGCTGGTCCATCCCGACGTGGCCGCAGTGGCGGCGTCTCTTCTGGATCGGGGCCTTCTCCACCTTCCTCTACCAAGTGCTGTTCATGTACGGCATGGGGTGGACAGCGGCAGGGGATGCTTCGCTGGTGATCACCCTGAATCCCCTCTTCACGAGCACCTTGGCGGTGCTCGTGCTTGGCCACGCGATGACCAAAGAACTCGCCGGAGGCGTGACCCTCGGCCTCATGGGCATCGTCGTCCTCTTTGTGGCCTCACCGAACGTGGACCTGCCCGTGGCTGAGCGGTGGTTGGGCAACGCCTTCATCGCGGCTTCCGCGCTGGCGTGGGCGACCGCCAGCCTGCTGATGCGCCGAGCGATGGACGTCGAAGAAACCGAGAACGATGGCCCGATGAGTCCGCTGCACATCACGGTGTGGTCCTCAGCCGTCGGGCTGCTGTTTTTGACGCCCTGGTCTGGGTTTGAGGTGGCCAACAACGGTTGGCCGGTGGTCGACCTGTGGAGCCTCGTGTCGATCGTCTTCCTCGCGCTGCTGTCCACCGTGGTGGCCTACGTCTGGTTTGCTGAGGGCGTCAAACGCATCGGGCCAAGTCGGACGTCGACCTACATCTACCTCGTTCCAGTCTTTGGCATCCTGAGCGGCTACCTGCTGCTCGGCGAGCAGCTTGGTTGGAGCTTGGTCCTTGCGCTGGTGCTCATCCTGAGTGGTGTCAGCCTCGCCCAGCGGGCAACGAAGGCCTGATGGGGCGTCGCATGACCCGAGAGGGCATGGAGATCTCCACCGTCGCCGTCATCGGAGCCGGAACCATGGGCGCCGGCATCGCGCAAGTGTGCGCCCAAGCAGGGTGGCGCACTCACCTGCATGACGCCCACCCCGACGGCCTTGCTGCAGGCATGGAGCGCATCAGCGCGTTTTGGGACAAGGGCATCGCCCGTGGCAAGACCACGGAGGAACAGAAGGCGGCATGGTCTGCCCACCTGCATGCGGTCAGCGACCTCGGCGAGGCCGTCGCCACAGCCGATCTCGTCGTCGAGGCGGTGCCGGAAATCATGGACCTGAAGCAATCCATCTTCCAGCAGGTCGAAGCCTTGGCGCGGCCCGAGGCCGTGTTGGGCACCAACACCTCGAGCCTCTCCATCGGCACCATCGCATCGGTGCTGAAGCATCCAGAACGGCTCATCGGGATGCATTTCTTCAATCCCGTCCCCATCATGTCCCTGCTCGAGGTCGTGAAGCATGAGGGCACCAGCGAATCCACGGTCGCGCTGGCCTTGGACGCCGGCGCAGCCATGGGCAAGACGGCCATCCTCGTCAACGACGTGCCTGGATTCGCCACCAGCCGCCTTGGGGTGGTCTTGGGCAACGAAGCGATCCGCATGTTGGCCGATGGCGTGGCCAGCGCGAAGGACATCGACACCGCGATGACGCTGGGCTACCGCCATCCGATGGGACCGCTCGCCCTGACCGACCTGGTCGGTCTTGACGTGCGCCGTGACATTTTGCTGAACCTGCAGGCCTCCTTCAACGACGACGCCTATGCGCCGCATCCCTTGCTTGAGGCCCTCGTGGCCGAAGGCCGGCTCGGCAAGAAAACGGGCAAAGGCATCTACGATTGGTCCAGCGGCTCGCCAGAGCCTTGCGACCTGCCCGACGTGAAGTGATGGCGGTACCGCTTAGTCCGATTTTGGACGGCGCCGGGCAAGGAAACCGGCCACGCCTTCCTCGAAGGCCTGCGTCGTGCCGGCCGCTTCGATGAGCGTGCGCTCGTGATCAAGATGGGTGGCAAGGTCGTTGTCGGTCTCCACGTGAAGGAGGTGCTTGGTGGCTTCACGGACGTGCTCGCTCCAGCCGCTCCATGCGACCGCAACGCCCACCGCCGTGTCGATCAGGCTCTCGGCCGGGACGAGGTAATCCACCGCGCCGTGCTCATGGGCTTCCTTGGCCGACCAGATCGTGTTGTCGAAGAAGAAGCGGCGGGCCACTTGCGTGCCGACCAAACGCGGCAAGAGCCACGTCGAACCACCGTCCGGCGAGAGGCCCATGCCGGCATAGGACGCGGCAAAGCGCGCCTCGGTGGACGCCACGCGTGCGTCGCACGCCAAGGCGAGGCCGAGGCCTCCGCCCGCGGCAGCACCGTTGATGGCGGCCACGCAGATGGTGGACGAGGTCCGCATGCGCAGCAAGAGCGGATGGAGGTGGCCGGTCAAATCGCGAATCAGTGCAGGCGCTTCACCTGCTTCGATGGAAGCGGCGAACGCATCGATGTCTGCGCCGGCAGAGAAGAAGCGACCCTCTCCGGTGATGACCAGGGCGTGGACCTCGGTGTCGTTCAACACCTCGTCAATCGCCTTGGCGATGACGGGCATGGAATCTCGGGAGAAGGAGGCGCTTGCGGCGGCTCCGGTCAGACGAAGCATCACAACGCCGGGTTGTGGGGACGTACGCTCGACGGTCATTCACTCACCTCAAATCTTCACGTTGACGTTCTTGACGCGCGTGTAGAAGCGGAGGGCGTCAAGGCTCTGCTCCACACCGATACCCGACATCTTCCAACCGGTGAAGGCCGTTTGTGGGAAGGTGATGGGATACTCGTTGATGCTGACCATGCCGCACTGCAGGTCGCGGGCAAGACGGTGCGCGCGGCCCAGGTGCTGGGTCCAGACGCCGTTGAGGAGGCCGAATTCCGTGGCGTTGGCCAGTCGGAGGGCTTCCGATTCTTCGGAGAAGGTGGTCACGGCGAGCACGGGTCCGAACAATTCCTCGGTGAAGAGGAGGTTGTCCTCGGTCACGCCAGTCACCACGGTGGGTTGCATGAAGGCACCATCAGGATGGTCGTCGGTCATGGCGGCGCCGCCAAGCACCACTTTGCCGCCCATGGCGAGGCCGGCGTTGAGCTTCTCGAGCACCTCGTCGCGGTGGGAGGTGTGCACCAGCGAGCCCATGCGCACGCCTTCGGAGAGGCCGGGGCCGACCGGCCACTTGCCGATCTCGGCGACGATGGCCTCGACGAGATCGTCGTGGACGTCCTCGTGCACGATGAGACGGGAGCCGGCCCAACACATCTGGCCGGCATTCATGAAGATGCCAAAGCACACCGCCTTGGCGGCGGTGCGAAGGTCGGCGTCGGGGAACACGAGGTGAGCGCCCTTGCCGCCGAGTTCGAGGGTGACCGGCGTCAGGCGCTCGCTGGCCTTGGCCATCACGGCCTTGCCGGTGGGGACGCCACCGGTCAGGACGATGCCGTCCACACCGGCGTGGCCGGCCAGAGCATCGCCGATGAGGCCGCCAGAGCCGGTGATGACCTGAAGCACGCCCGAGGGCAGCCCGGTCTCGGCCTCGTCGATGGCCTTGGCCCACGCAAGGAGCGAGAGCGGCGTCCATGAGGCCGGCTTGGCGATGACCGTGCACCCTGCGGCCAAGGCCGGAGCGATGGAGCGCAGAGCGAGTTGCAGGGGGAAGTTCCAGGGCACGATGTGGGCGGTGACCCCCAGGGGTTGACGGAGGCTGTAGTTGAGGCGGTTGCCGGGCACGGGAATCGTCGAGCCTTCGATTTTGTCCGAAGCGCCTGCGAAGTACTCGAGGGTCCACGCACCGTAGCGGATTTCAGAGAGCGCCTCGCGGAAGGTCTTCCCGTTGTTGCGGCTCTCGATGGTGGCGAGGTTCTTCGCTTCAGCATAGGTGACCGCAGCCATCTTTTGCAGGATGCGTCCGCGCTGAGCAGGGTCCATGGCGCCCCATGACCGGTCTTCGAAGGCCGCGCGGCTTGCGGCCACGGCCGCGTCCACGTCGGCCAAGGTCGCCTTGGGGACCTTGGCGATGACCTCGCCGCTCGAAGGGTCGAGCACCTCGCCGGTTGCACCGTCTGAAGCGCCGGTCCAGGCGCCGCCAATCCACATCGAAGTCTCGTCCATGCATCGAGGACGGGGTGTACGCCATCAAGTTGACTTCGCTCAGCCACTAGTTCATGTTGGCTAAATTTTCAATAAACAGGTCACGAATTTGCGTCCATGAAGCGCCTCATCGTCGCCCTCTTTGTGGCCATGTTGCTCGTCCCGGCCACGTCCGCACAGATCCCTGCTGCTGCCATAGCTATCGATTGTAATGAGTCTGAATCTGCTACCGACGGAGGGAATTTCTCGATTGAATGTACAGCGACCAATCCGACAACCTACATCGAGAAAGTGAACATTCGAGTGGATAGTAATGGCGCCCTCATATACCATCAGAGCGACTTTGAGGTCGGTGCAGGCCAGGACGTGAGTTTCACGGTCAACGGCACATATCCTTCATTCAACTCATATTACGAGATGAGCGGGTTTTCCGTCTCGGTAACAGGGACGGTCACGGAAATCAATTCAGTTCCACCAGTCAATGTCGCTGCATCGACATCCACCATAGGGCCGACAAATGGAATCCTTGGTCAAAAGTGCACGCAATTCCAAGGAGGTTGGGGCCCGTTGTTGTCAATGACGTTCGAATACAACACAACAGGCGGTGGGTCTTCAAACACCTCTACCATGATTCTCTCACTGAACGCTTCAGCCGCGCCAAGCCATGTTGACAGCTTCCTGCAGCACGCAAGAAACGGATGCTTCGACAACACCACGATGCACAGGGTCATTGACGATTTCATGATTCAAGGAGGCGACATCGAAAACGGGGATGGTACTGGAGGCTACGCAGCCGACTGGTATGGATATTGCAACGGCCAAGCGGAACCAGCCTCGACGTTCTGCCATCCTACACAATACACCCTACCGGACGAAACAAGCGGTGGC